>CP097971.1:614910-1229821 GCA_023703615.1 SAR86 cluster bacterium
TCAAAAAAGTAATGATTTGTCCTACCATATGGCCAATCACCTGTATGAAGCAATGATTGATCATCATAATTTGGTGATGCGCCTCTATATTGTTCTATGGATTTAATAAATCTTGCTCTACCGTCAGGATTCATTAATGGGTCAATAATTATTAACATTTTATCAAGCATCTCAAGAGTTTCTTTATCATTACTGGCTATTAAATGATAAATTGCTGCCATTGCTGCATCAGCTCCTGATGTTTCATTGCCATGAATAGAATAAGCCATCCATGCAATTGCAGGTAATTTCTCAATTAATGATCTAGCTTTATTTGCTTTAGTATTTGTACCATCTGATAATAGATTAATATTTTCTTTAATTTGATCTAAATTATTTAAATTTTCAGGTGACGAAATAAATATGGCATATAAAGGTCGGTCTTCATGTGATCTTGCATATTCTTTTACTATCATTTTGTCAGATTGTTTTGCCCATTCAATAATTGCACTTGATATTTGATAGGGGGATGCAGCACGTTCACCAATTTCAAATCCTAAGTATTTAATTGGTTTATCAATCTGATTTGAATATGATCCATCTAAAATAATTCCATCATATAAATCTTTAGACAAAGATGTAGGCTCCATTAATGTTGAAGAGCTAATGTGTAATGAAAATATAAGTATTAGTATGGTTTTATTATTCATAATTCATTTGTATATTATTTAAATATAAAATTATAGAGCAGGGATATATGGTATACAATATTAATAGTTCGCATAATATATATTATGTTTAATTCTATATCGCTTTATGACCAGGTATTAGTCCACATGCTTCAATTGCAGCAACAGCACAAATCTCATCTTCGTCAGATCTATCTCCTGATATGCCAATAGCACCAATATTTTTATTACTAGTTTGTATTAATAAACCACCAGGTGTTGGTATTAACTTACCATTACTTAAAGTTTGCATACCTATAAAAGCTTTATCTAATCTTGGTTGTTCTTCAAGAATAGTTCTTGCCATTGTAGTTGAAATACCATATGCAATACATGTCCATGCTTTTGCATAAGCAACATCAGCCCTATGAAGTCCTGATCCATCCTCAGCTAATGTAGCTCTAATAACTCCTGCAACATCTACAACAGTTACTGTTAATGGTGTAAAGTTTTCAATTCTTGCTTTTTTTATTGCTTCTTGGCAAATCTTAAGAGCTATATCTAAATTAATTTCACCTGGATTTGTTATCATAAATACCTCATTAGAATAATATTAAATAAGTTGCAAAAGATGTAACAATCGTAAAAGCTATAATTCCTAAAATATTTCTGTCTATTATTATTACCTTACCAAATATTTGTAATATGTGTTCAGGCACACCATTGATATCATTTAATTTACCTTTATAAACACCCATTGATATAGAAGCTATCAAAAAACTAACAAGCCACATATATGTATACAAAATTATTATTAATAAAACTTCATAACTTGAGTAAATCCATAAAATAGGTATACCAATAATTGCTGTATATATAAATGCAATAACTTGCCAAACAAGATGAAATCTAGCATGCCCTGTCCAAAGCGGATTAGTTGCATGAGATTGATTTAAATCTATTAAAGGAGCAATAACTCCAAGAGCAATAAATATTGCTGTTAATAAAATCTTACCAATTAATATATCATTTATATTTGAGAAATTTAGTGCCCATATTGACCAAAGTAATAATAGTACGATTAATTTTGAATAGGTTTCTTGAGCTGTTAAGGCAAAATTAAAGAGCTTGTTTCTCTCAAAGTCTCTTCTTGCTATTACGTCATCAGGTATATTCATATTATTTAAATCTTTAAGAAAACCAACGATGTTTGCCAAATTGATTAGATTGTACCTTTTTACCAGTTTCTATATAAAACTTAAATCCTTTAATAACATGATTTATATATGATTGAATCATAAACTTAATATATAAATTCCATGCTGCCCATTTAATAAATGAATTTCTATAAAGAATATCAGGATTGATTCTTACTCGTAATGACGAATTAATTTCATTACCAGTAATAATCCAATTTACAATTGACTTTCTTTTTGATCCACCTATTTCAAGATCATAACCATTTTCAGACCAATTAAAGAATCTTCGCTTATATCTAACACCATTTAAATAAACTAATTCATCTATAGAATTATTACCAGGCCATGACAATGCTTTATTTGAAGCACAAAATGGATGAAAATCCTCTAAACAACCTGGTTTTTTAATTGCATCTTCAATTGTTTGTTTTGGTTTATTAAAATTAGCTGAAGCTTCTACATAATACATTAGACAATAATAACTGTTTTTTAAAGTGTATTCTATTTACATATATAATCTAATTATGGAAAAACAATATTTAACTATTTTTGGTAAAAAAATGGCTTACTATGATGAGGGTGATGGTGAAACTATGATATTTATTCATGGAAATCCTTCATCATCATATTTATGGAGAAATATATCACCCGACTTTATTAATACTCATAGAGTTATTGTTCCTGATTTAATTGGCATGGGGGATTCTGATAAATTAGATGGGATTGATAATCCAGATTACAATTTTCATGGACAATACAAATATTTAAGTACCCTTCTAAGTGAGCTTAATATTCTTACTCCCATTCATTTAATAATTCATGATTGGGGCTGCGGACTAGGATTAAAATATGCAAGATTAAACAATGATCTCATAAAATCTATTACATTTATGGAGGGTGTAACTGTGCCACTTTCATGGGATCAATGGCCTGAAATAGGTACAAAAATATTTAAACTATTTAGATCAGATGCAGGTGAAGAATTAGTTTTAGAAAAAAATGTTTTTGTAGAAAGAATTTTATTAACTGACCCTTTAAAACCTATGAATGATGAAGTTAAAGAAAACTATAGAAAACCATTTAAAAACTCAGGAGAAGATAGACGCCCTACTCTTTCATGGCCAAGGAATATTCCTTTTGACGGAGAGCCCAGTAATGTATACGAAGAAATTAATTTGAATGCAGAGTTTCATAAAAATTCATTGATACCAAAACTTTTTATAAACGCCGAACCAGGTTTTCTTCTTGTTGGAACTCAAAGAGATGAAGTTAGAACATGGAATAATCTTACTGAAATAACCGTTTCAGGGAATCATTTTATCCAGGAAGATTCACCAGAAGAAATTTCTGAAGGCATTAAAAAATTTCTATCTAATTTAAAAAACTAATCTGGTATTATAAAACCTAAGCTTTCTTGTAAATCAAATACCTCATTATCAGAGGCATTCTTTCTTTTTATATAGTAGTTAACAGCGACATCTGGGAATAAAATATAATTTAATAGATCAGTTTCATTTTTATATAAATTGCTTAAATCGTTATTTATACAAATGTCCTTAAAGTCTTTTTTGTAAATTTCAATAGTTTTTTCTGCTTCACAATCTTGATTACCAGCTTTTTTTTCAGCTATTTTTAATAATTTATTACTAATCTTACCTGGGATTTTTCCATATTTACCTGTCACCAAATCAATCATTTCGTTGGTTAAATTCTTATATCTCTCTCCATCAAGTATATTCATTAAAGCTTGTGTACCAACTATTTGTGATGTTGGTGTTACCAATGGTACATAACCCAAATCAGCTCTTATATTAGGTATTTCATCTATAAGTTGTTTAAATTTATCTTCTTGATCTAAATCTTTTAATTGTCTCTCTAAATTACTAAGCATTCCTCCAGGTACTTGGTTATAGAGCATTGTTGTATCGATACCCTTCAAACTTCCTTCAAAATTTTTATATTTTTCTCTAAGTTTTGAAAAATATACATTTATTTCATTTAGTAATTTCATATCATAAGGATTTTCATCATTTTGATAGATCATAGAAATAAGACTTTCAGTAGCTGTATGGCCATATGTACCACTAAATGATGAAATTGATGCATCTAGATTATCTACTCCAGCTTCATATGCTTTTATATTTGTTGCATCTGATAATCCTGTTGTAGCATGTGAATGAAGGAATATTGGAATTTTCATGTTTTTCTTTAGTAATTTAATTAAATCATATGCAGCATACGGTCTTAGAAGACCAGCCATATCCTTTATAGCTAAAGATTTTGCTCCAACATCTTCGATCTTTTTAGCAAACTTTAGCCAATATTTATTATCATGTATTGGGCTTGTTGTATAAGCCATGGTTCCTTGTGAATGTTTGCCGGTCTTGTTGATATAAGTTATAGATTTATTAATATTATTTATATCATTCAAAGAATCAAAAGATCTGAATATATCAATACCTTTCTTTGCCGAATTATTTATAAAAATTTCTAATACTGAATCATCATATCTTTTATATCCAACTATATTTTGACCTCTAAGTAACATCTGTAATTTAGTATTTTTGAAATATTTTTTAAATATAGATAATCTTACCCATGGATCTTCATTTAGATATCTAAGACAACAATCATAAGTTGCTCCACCCCAAACTTCGATAGATTCATAACCAACTTTATTAAGTTTCGGTAAAATAGGAATCATGTCTTTTATTGACATTCTAGTAGCAATTAGTGATTGCTGGCCATCTCTGAGAACTAATTCTGTTAAGTTAGGTTTTTTATTTATCACTTGCTAAATATTATTACTATTAATCGAATTTATAAAGTCATTTATAGCATGTGCACATGATTCAGGATTTTCAATTACGTTAAAATGGGCTGAATCTGGTATTAAACAAAATCTGCTAAATCTCGCATCTTTCTTTAATTTAACCTCACTATAATGTTCTTTTTTTGTAACAAATTCACTTTTGTATTCTGACTCATCTTGAAAAACACACCCTGGATAAATATCTTCTATTTCGTTTCTAAAAAGATTATAAACACCAAAATAGGGCTGATCTGATATGTAATCACCACTTTTAGTTTTTTTAAATTCATCCTGTCCTTGGAACTGCATTATTGGAATTGATAATTTCATTAAACCAACTCTTGCATCAACTTCTTTTTTAACACCACCTTGGAGTATTGACTGTTGAAACTTATAATAAAATTTTTTATACGCAACCTGAGTTTTGTATTTTAGATGTGTGTAACGATCATAAAGATCTGATCCTTTTTTAGATTTGATTGCATTATTTTTAAAACTTTCTGAGAGTAAATGAAGTGGTTTGCTTCCAAACATAATCATTAAAAACAACACTCTAAATTGATGTCTTATGGCCATCATTGAGTGTGGTGGCCCAACACATATTGCTGGTGCTAATTTTTCCCATTCAGGATCCAAATAATTCCATAATTGTGCAGCTCTTGAATAACTCAATACTCTTGAGGGGTTATACATACAAAGATTTTCTAAAATTACTGCTCCTCTATCATGACCAATTAAATGTGCTTTATTAATGCTAAGTTTTTCAAGGATTAAATCTACAGTCTTAGATTGATTGATATGACTAAATCTAGGATCAATTTTAGTTGATTTTAAATTTATTGAATTATGAAAAATACTTAATCCATCATTTTTAGAATATAGATGTGAGGGTGATATTTTAAAATGATTTTCATAATATGGCATATGCAATATTATTATTCTCAAAGATGGGTTTAAGTAATACAGTTCCTTGGCGAGCCACATCATTGACTCAGTTGGATCTGAAGGTATACCGCCTATGAGAATTAATGTATTGTTTGAATCAGCATTTTTATCACCTAATTCTGTTACAGAGTGCTTTTCATCATTAAGTAAAACATAATATTTATTGAACGATATATTGTTAATTAAAGACTTATTAAATAATTTTTCTCTATAAAATATTCTCAAGTAAATATATAGGTCAACAAAAATGAATGCTATATAAATTATTGTCTGAAGAAGTTTATCTAGCAATCTATTTGTCTATTTTAGGAAAACCTAAGTCAACTTTACTATCTGACGGATTGGGCCATCTCGTTGTAAGAGATTTTGTTTTTGTATAAAAATCTATTGATGACGGACCAAATGCTTTAGTCTCAGAAAAACCACTATCTTTCCAACCACCAAAACTATGCGCATATGTTGGCAATGGAATGGGGACATTTATTCCTACTGAACCAGCTTGAATTTCTTCTGACCACTTCTTTGCAACACCACCATCTCTGGTAAATAAAGCAGCTCCGTTACCTAATTTATGAATATGTGCGATTTTCATTGCATGGTCGTAAGAATCAGCTCTTACGAATGATAGCACTGGACCAAATATTTCATAATCATAAACACTCATTCCTGGCTTTACATTGTCTATTAAAGTTGGCCCAACAAAACAACCCTCTAACTTATCTGATTGAATCCTACCATCAACTACAAGTTTTGCTCCATCAGGTTCTGCAGACTCAATAAAAGAATATATTCTTTTCTTATTTTCATAACCTATTACAGGACCTAATTCAGTAGATTCATCATCTGTAACACCCATAACCAAATTTGGTATTCTCTCTTTTATTTTTGCAACTAAATCATCTGCAATATTGCCAACTGCTACAACCACTGACACAGCCATGCATCTTTGACCAGCTGCTCCAAAGCTCGCAGACACTGCTGCATCTGCTGCCATATCAAGATCTGCATCTGGAAGAACTATCATATGATTTTTTCCACCCCCAAGAGCTTGTACCTTAGTATTATTTTCAATACCAAGCATTTTTAAACTTTTAGCTACACCTGTACTCCCAATAAAAGCAAGACCATCAACTTTTTTATGACAAACTATTTGTTCTACTACATTTTTGCCTCCATTTAAGACGTTATAACAACCATCAGGCAACCCTGCTTGTTTATATAAATCTCCATATAATCTTGCAATAGATGGTACTTTTTCACTAGGTTTGCATATAGAAGTATTTCCAGTAGCCAAAGCCATTGCGCTTTGAAGGATAGGTATTAAAATTGGAAAATTGAAAGGTCCTACTCCTGCAACTACACCAATTGGATATCTTAAATCTGCAATATCAATTCCCCGTGAGACATTTTGACTATAATGAGTTGGATAGTAATGTTGAACACCAGAAATATGTGTTAATGCCTGAATTGCTCTATCAAGCTCAGCTGCTGCATCAGGCTTTGTCTTTCCACATTCAGAGATGCATATATCAAGAATTTTATTTGTATTTTCAATTACAAGCTGTCTAAATTTAAGGATTAATTCAGCTCTATAGCCTAAACCTGTTTTTGACCATTCATTAAAAGCATCAGCTGCACATTCAATAGCTGTATCTATTGATTCTCTTGAAGCATGAGCTACCTCACCAATTTCTTTTCCATATGAGGGATTTAATATTTTTGAAGATTCAGTTGAATCAGAACTAGATTCGCCATTTATAAAATTATCTACTTTGTACATTTATTAATGCCTTTTTTTAATATTTTAACATTTACATTGACTACTCTATCCACTTGACTAAAATTAATCAATAAATTTATAAAAATGAAACATTACGATATAGCTATTATTGGTTATGGTCCTGTAGGTGCAGTAACCGCAAACTTATTTGCAAAGCAAGGATTTACCATCGCTCTAATTGAACCAAAGTTAGATATATGGGATATACCTAGAGCCGTTCACTTTGATGGTCAAACTCAAAGAATTTTTCAGTCTATGGGAATTATGGATGAAGTTTCTAAAATAATTCATCCAATGACAGGAATAACATTTTTAAATAATAAAGGTAAAGAAATTGTTTATTTTGGAACAGAACATAAAGCACCACCAAATGGTTATAATGAAAGTGTATTTTTCAATCAACCAATCTTTGAAAAACTTCTTAGAGATCGTGCTTCTGAGTATACAAATATTGATTTTATGCTTGGTAACAAACTCACAAAAATTGTATCAAAAGAAAATAAAAATAATCTAGAAATAATTAATACTGATACCAATGAAACAGATTCATTATCATGTGAGTATTTATTGGGATGTGATGGAGCAAACAGTTTTGTAAGAAAATATTTAAATATAGAATCTCATGATTATAAATGTGATGAAAATTGGATAGTTGCTGACTACTTAGTTGATAAAAAATATAAAGTAAATTCTGATAGATACCAAATTTGTGATTACAAAAGACCTACAACTATTGTCCCTGTTGTAGGTCAACATGTGAGATGGGAATTTAAAATAAATCATGATGACGACTTAGACCATCTTGAAAATGAGGATAATATTCGAAGTATGATGAAGCCTCATTTGTGGAGAATTAATCCAGATATACCTCTTTCGAGCGGTAAATTATTAAGATCTAAAGCTTATACATATCATGGTGTTTTGGCAAAAAATTTTAAGTACAATAATTGTTTTCTTCTTGGTGATGCTGCTCATCAAATGCCTCCATTCTTGGGTCAAGGTTTATGCCAAGGTATAAAAGATGCCTATAATCTATGTTGGAGATTAACCGGCGTAAGAAACAATGTAATGAATACTAAAATACTAGAAATGTATTCACTTGAACGAAAAGGTGTTGTTGATTTTACTATTAGAAATGCTATTAAACAGGGTGACATAATTGGAAGTCAAGATAGATTTAAAGCATACATAAGAGATATTTATTTAAATATTTCAAAATATATTCCTAAGCTTTTAGACAATTTAAGAATTGCTTATTCATGGCGAATAAAAAAAGGTAATATCGATACAGATTTATTTCCTAATAAAGCAAATGGAGTAATCATACCGCACCCTTCCCTAGCATTAAAAAAAGATAACAAGTTGTTTGATGAGTATATCGGTAACAATTTTGGATTACTTGTCTTTGATAATAGTATTAATATAGTTAATGAAATTAAAAAACTTAGTTCTTCTTCTATATTTGGAAAGAATATTTTTCATATAGATGAAACTAATGAGTTCAATAAAGATAAAAAAATATTTAAATGGTCTAAGGTAAATAATATTTCTGCAGCAATAATAAGACCAGATAAACACATATACGGTTGTGTAGATAATACAAATATAATTAATGATATTGATCAGTTGACTAATAAATTAATTAGCGAAATTCAATGACAAAAATAAAAAGTTCAAAAAGAGAGGATGTAGAACAAAAACTTATTCAGGCTGCTAGTGAATTAATATGTGATCTTGGACCAAATAAAATTACTATAAGAGATATTGCAGACCATGCTGGCGTAAATCATGGACAAATACACCATTATTTTGGCGGGAAAAAAGGTTTGTTAGAAGCTACCTATAAGCAACTTGCTTTTGAACATGTTCAAAAACTTGATCGAAGAAAGGTTAATATTCACAATTTAGGTAATGAATCAGTTGCTAAGACTGATCCAGAATACTTTAAAGCAATAATTAAAGCTGTTGCTGACGACCAATTACAGCTCGCTACACTTGAAATAGATGAAGGATTATCAATTCCCAGAGCATTAATTCAACAGTTAAGAGTAGCAACAAAAAAAAATGCAGTATCAAGTGAAATGAAAGCGGCTGTAGCAATTGCATGTGTGCTGGAGTATGGGTTAAGTATGATGGATTCATATATAGATGTTGTTTTGGATATGAAAAAAAAAGATAAAGAAGTATTTATGTCATACTTCTTAAAATCAAGAAGTGCATATATAAATGAATTAATTAAAAAATAATATATTTAGGGGAATATTATGTTTTTAAGAAGTAAAACTATTTTACTGCTACCATTGTTAATATCATTCTTAATGGATGGCAAACCAAATATAATTATAATTCTTACCGATGATTTAGGTTGGGGTGATGTTTCATATCATGGTGGGTCAATACCAACACCTAATATCGATGAATTAGTATCAAAAGGTCTTGAAATGAATAGATTTTATAGCGATCCATCATGCAGTCCAACAAGAGCTACGATGCTAACAGGTATTAATAGTTTTGCTAATGGAGTAGTTCGTCCTTTCGCTAATCCAAGAGTTGAATCACATGGAATGCCTTTAGAACATAAAATAATGCCTGAGTACTTCAAAGAAGCTGGCTATCAAACTGCTCTATCTGGTAAATGGCATCTTGGAATGTCTGAAGAAGGTTTTCTTCCAATAAATCGTGGCTTTGATTCAACTTATGGTCATTTGATGGGTGGTATTGGTTACTTTGATCATGCATTTTCAGGAAGATTAGATTGGCACAGAAATAGTATACCTTTATATGAAGATGGTTACTCTACAACTTTAATTGCTGATGAAGCAGTAAGAATAATTGAAAATATTAATGAAGATAAACCTCTTTTTTTATATGTTGCATTTAATGCCCCGCATACACCTATACAAGCTGAGAATAGTGATATTGAATTGTTTAAAGATATTGAGGATATTTACGAAAGAAAATATGCAGCAAATATATATTCACTTGATAGAGAGATTGGAAAAATAATACAAAGTGTTGAAGATAAAGGTATTCTTGAAGATACTATTATCCTTTTTTTTAGTGACAACGGACCAGTTTTTGATATCGACCCAATTGCAAACGTAATTGCTCCAGATTTAATGAGTGCTAGAGGCAGCTCAGGGAAACTTAAAGGTAGCAAGATGAGTGCTTATGAAGGTGGAATAAGAGTGCCAGCCGTTTTCTATTGGAAAGGCGTATTAGAAAAATCAAAATCTGAACAATTTTTCTTTGCACAGGATATATTACCAACACTTTTATCTGCAGCCTCAATCAATGTTGATAATTCTAAATTCACGGGTATTAATCGTTGGAATGAAATTTTAAACAACGAAATTAAAGATCCTGTTAATGTACATACTGGGAATATTATAATTAATGATGAGAGAGCATTATTTAATGGAAAGTGGAAGTTGTACTATAGACAAAATGTTCAAACGAATGGCCCAAAAGTATATGAACTATTTAACATCATCGAAGATCCATTTGAAACAAAAGATTTATCACAAATTCACCAATCTATTTTTTTAGAAATGAAAGAAACAATAGACAACCAAACATTATGGATGAATCCACCTATTATAGATCCTGTGATGATGTACCTTTGGGGTGATAGATTTACAGATGATGAAAGATTTATTGGAGAGCCTTGGTTAGTGCGTGATTATGAACTTAAATCACCTCCACCTACATTTAAGGCTAATCTAATTTTTATCTGGATACTTATATTGGCAAATAAGTATAAAGTTTTAGGAGCATTTATATTATTAATATCAGTAATATTAATTATAAGAAAGTATAGTGCAGCTAGATCCTAGTGACATTAAAACCAAAGAAGTTTTCAATTGGAAAGGCTATCATCTATTGCATTTCTATGGATCAGCATGTTCCCAAAAATTAAGAATTTTTCTTAGTCTTAAAAAAATTGAATGGAAATCGCATCAAATAAATCTTCAAAAACAAGAACAATTCGGTGATTGGTTTTTAGGTATAAATCCGAGGGGTTTGGTCCCTACCCTTGTTTATGATGGAAATGTTTATATTGAAAGTAACTACATAATGTTTTTTATAGAATCTATTAATTCAAATATTAATCTTATTCCCATTAAATATATTAAAGAGATCGAAGAAAGTTTGGAGTATGAGGATAGCTTACACCAAGATTTAAGAATATTAACTTTTAGATTTATAGTGCCTCATTTTCTAGGTAAGAAAGATTTAAAAAAATTAAAAAATAAAAAAAATAATAAAGGAACTATAAAAGGTGAGATTGATATAAAGAAGAACAAAGAAATCGATTTTTGGATGAATCATCACAAGTTTGGAATTACTGATGAACAAGTTAATGAATCCTTTAAAAAATTTTCTGAAGCAGTAAATAAAATTGAACTAAAGTTAACTAAAAATAGTTATATATTAAATAATCAGATCACAGTCCTAGATATAGCATGGTTCATAAACATTAATAGAATAGTTAAAGCTGGTTTTGATCTTAAAAATAAGTATCCAAATACGAATAAATGGTACAAAAAATTAAAATGTAATAAAAATTTTTCAAACGAGGTTAAGGAAGGTCTTCCATTGCAAATAATAGTGAATATCTTTAGATTATATAACTTTTTTACTGGTAATCTTTTAAAAAATATCGTTAGATAATTTCACAAACATCTTCAAAATCTAATCTTGGTAATCTCATAAATATTTTTGACGGATCACCATAACCAATACAACATAAAAAATTTGATTTTATATTTGTACCAGCAAAAAACTTTTCATCAACTAATTGATTATTAAAACCTGACATGGGACCACAATCTAAACCAAGAGCTCTTGATACCATCATAAAATATGCTCCTTGAAGTGAGCTATTTCTAAATGCTGTCGATGTATTCATATCATCATTATTTTTGTACATAGGCGCTACATCCATATGAGGAAAAAGTTTTCCCATATTGTCAGCAAAGTCTAAATCATATCCAATTATCGCGATTACTGGTGCTGTCATAACTTTTGGAACATTATTAGGTAACAGTGCTTCTTTAAGTTTTTCTTTAGATTCATTGGATTTAATAAATTTAAATCTTGCTGGGCAACAATTAGTGCTCGTTGGACCCATTTTTGTTAATTCATAAATTTTATGTATTAATGAATCATCGATATCTTTATCCTGCCAGCCATTCATACTTCTTGCTTCGCCAAACAATAAATCAAGTTGGGATGAAGTTATATGTTCTGCGTTATCTTTTAATTTTGTAAATTTAGCTTGTGCCTCAGCTACAGCCTTCTTTTGATCATCTGTTAATTCAATCACTTTAAATTATGCCTCTTTTTTAGCAGCAATTTCCATTTCCTTGATCGTAGTAGCAATTGTTGGATTCTCAGCCCTTGCTTTATCAATCTGATCAACAGGCATTGTTATACCAAAAGTACTTGGAACTTCAGGACCGTATTGAGCCATTGCCAAATCTCTAAAGTTAGAATTTTCTGGCTCAACAGAAGAATTTATTAAATCTCCATCTGTCCAATGTTCATGTGTAAAACCATGTGGATCTCTCCAATAATCATACATTTGACTTCCTAAAAGATGTCTACCAATTCCCCATTCATGGTAATACTCATCAACTGTTTTCATATGGTAATGACCAGCCATCAAATCATCAACAGAGTCAGTAACCTCATATCCAGCATGGCCATATGTAGGTACCCCTAGGCCACCTGGTAAGCCCATATTATTCATTGTGTGATGATCAACTGGTTTATCACCCATATCACATCTCATGAAAGCTCCCATTGAGTTTCCATCAGGCCCTATACAATTATTGCTAACTAAAAAACCTAAAACATTTGAATACCATTCAACTGATGCTTGAGGATCTTTACAATTGATTGCTGTGTGGCCTAATCTTTTTACTTTTGAAGTTAGTTCATAAACCCATTTATCTCCATGAACTTGCCATTCATCTGCAGCTTTCCCAAAACGTTGAAGAACATTTTCTCTTTGTTTGGATTGACCTGTATTTAAAACTTTAGATACAACCGCAACTGGTTCAGATTCACTCATTCCATGACAAACTTCTACTTCAATACCATCAGGGTCCATAACAGTTACTTTATGTCCACCACCAGGTTCGATATTATCAACAATAGGTACATTAAATTCTTTAGAAAGCGCTTCTAAGTCAGAATAATTATTTGCTTTATAAGCCGATCCTATATACTTATTTTCTTCGCCTTTAGTCGCTACATAAATATACGGTGAAGTTCCAGTGCCTCTAAAGAAAATACTATTTTCATCCTCGTGGGCAAGCATCATTCCGAAGTGATTTAGATATTTTTTCTGAGCTTCAAATTCTGTAAGTTCAAACCTTACATAAATAATGTCTGCTACTTTGCATATTGGTTTAGTCATAATTATTTCTCCTCTATTAATTTATTAATTTCTGTCCATAGTAAATCATTATGATCATTTGGACCCTCTCCGTACAAACCTATCAATTCTGGTTTCCATTCACCTGTTTCATAATTAATTATAGCTTCCGTATAACTAGGTCTAGATGAAATATTATTCCAATATTTTGATAAATTTGGAAGTTTTTTACCATCAAAAACTCCATAAAATCTCATTTCTTGAACTCTATGTAATAAGGCCGTTAAACAACAATCAGCTGCTGAATATGAATCACCATATATAAATTGTTTACCATGATTTAAATAATTCTCAGTATAAATAAGATGCTTTGCTAGAAATGACATCATTTTTTTATAAACACCTGGTGGTGGACCTCCTAACAATCTAACCATAATAAATATTGGTTTTCTTTTATTAACACCATGATTTTTTAAATAATCCCATAAAACACTAAAAAAGGATCTTTTGCATAATAATCTAGCTAATACAGGTATTGAGATACCTCCTCCAGTCGTTCCAAACGTTTCACCAAGTTCTTTTTCGTCATCTAAAAATAGATAATCTAATAATTTATTAAATTCTTTATCATCAGGAGGAAATAATGATTCACCTTGATTTGGAAACTCTTTATCAATGTATTTCATGATTTCAATGCTGTCTGGTATTGGCTTGTTATCTGCAAGTAGTGTTGGAATTAATGTTTTTGGATTAAGTTTTTTATATGAATCTCTTAAATGATCGCCTTTTGACTCAAGATAAACTAAGTTATAGTTGAATTTTATTTTCTTTTCAGATAAAGCTAGTCTAGCCATATTTGATGCAACAGATTCACCATATCCATAAAGTGTTAAATTTGACATATCAAAATAATATAATATTTTTAGTCAATTGACTAGTTCTTAAAAAATTAATTATTTATTTAAAGTATTCATATTATATATACATATAAATGAGCATTATTTGTTGTGTATTTTTATCCAATTGGATAGAATATTTTTAACGATAATAAATCAGGGGGATTTTATGTTATATACTACATCTGTTATTAAACAAAATATAGTCTTAGCTATTTATAAAACATTTTTTGTAATATTGGCATTAGTTATGTCAGTTAACACTTTTTCACAATCTGATTCGCGACTTGAAGAAGTAATTGTTACAGCTCAAAAGGTTGAAGAAGGTTTATCAGAAGTACCTATATCAATTCAAGTTGTGTCAAGCGAAAGACTTGAAGATATCGGAACTACTTCATGGGAAGAATTAGCAGCATATGTACCAGGCCTTCAAGTTGCAAAAGGCGTACAAGAGCAATCTATTTATATGAGAGGTGTTGGTTCTGGCACAAATAAAGGTTTTGAACAGTCCGTAACACAATTCGTAGATAATATGCCTGTTACAAGAAGTCAGCAATATACAGTTCCTTTACTAGATGTTGAGAGAGTTGAAGTATTAAAAGGAACGCAAGGTGTTTTGTTTGGTAAAAATACTATCGCTGGTGTCATAAACACTGTTAGCAAAAGCCCTGAAATAGGTGGCGGATATGATGCAAGCGTTTCATGGGAAACTATAAATGAAACGAGATCAACAAAGATTCAAGCCGCTTCGAATATCCCACTTAATGAAAATATGGCTATGAGAGTTGCTTTAATGACAAATGAAGCAGATGGATGGGTTAAAAATTTATTCAAAAATGGCGATCCTGAACCGAATACTGAATCTCGAGCTTTTAGGACAACTTTTCTTTTTGAAAACGATGAATTTGCAGCAAATATAAAGTTATTTAAATCAAGCTATGACAGAGTTGGTCAACATTCAAGTTTAACTAAATGGGGATTAGCTGCTCCTCCTCCTATACTTCAAGCTGCTGGTAAAGTTCCAGCAATTGCAGCATTTACTGTTGGCAGTATTGCTTATCCTAATATTATTGCTGGACAAGATTTTGCATCCTACCAAGATGGTACTTTTGGTACAAATCCAAATGGCGGAACAATTGATTCTGAGAATATGATAATAAATTTATCGACAACTAGAGGAAATATCGATATTAATTGGACAACATCTATATCAGAATATGACTTTACAGAAGGAGCTGATGCTGACTTTACACCCTTAAGTTTCATAGGCGTAAGTGGAAATGAACAAAATGATGCTACTACTCATGAATTAGTGATTTCATCTCAACTAAATGATAGGTTTAGTTATATTGCAGGATTTTTTCTAGAAGATACAGAGTACTCCTTTCAAAATGAAGCATATGTTGATGGTACACTTGGAAATCCAATGATTTTAGGTGCCGTTACACAACAGGCTTTAGGTCTTAATGCGCAATCACTGATGATAGCAATGACAGGTGGGCGACTCACAGCTAGAAATGCAAAGACTCATCACTTTCATGATTTAACAACTGAAAGTCAGTCAGTATTCTTTCAAGGTAAATATGACATATCAGATAAATTATCTACTACTGTTGGAGTAAGATATTCTGAAGACGAAAAATCTCTTAAAGATAAACAAGTATATACAAGTGATGTAACAGGTGGACATGATCCAGTTGCTAATGCGACTTTAAACCCACTTGTTGGAGCATTCTTCATGGGAGCTTTAGGAAGAGCTACATATGATTTTCCTATTCAGACAATTTCTGAAGATACTGTTACACCATCATTTAAATTAGATTATGAATACTCAGATTCAACTAGGTTATATCTCAGTTGGGCTGAAGGTTATAAAGCAGCAGGTTTTGATGGAACTGATAACGTTCCAGCAGTAAATTATACAACTCCAGGCGATGGTGCGAGATTTGAAGCTGAAGAAGCAACAACAACTGAAGTTGGTGCAAAAATGAACTTTCCAAATTTAAATTTGAGAGCTAATGTAGCAGCTTTTTCAACAGAATACATAAACATGCAAGTATCAGCATTTGTTGGAGCTAGTTTTCAAGTCTCAAATGCAGGGGAATCAACTATTGAAGGTGTAGAATTAGATTTTGAATGGTCACCTGTCGATGGTTTATATATCGGTGGTGCTGTATCAACCTTAGATTTTGCATTTGATGTATTCTTAGGTAGTTGTACTGTTGCTCAAGAAGTTGCTTTTTTAGCGGCGAGTGGCGGCGCTGGTGAATGCACACAAGATATGAAAGGTAAAACTGGTGTCTATACTCCTGATATATCATCATCTTTATACGCTAAATACATAACACCAATAAATAGTGATATAAATATGATTTTAGGTTTAGATATGAATAAGACTGCTGAATATTATTCTCAAAATGATCTAGATCCAGACAATCTATCACCTGAAACTAATAAAGTTAATTTCAGATTAGGCCTTGAAAGTTCTGACGAAAAATATTTATTAACATTTTTTATAAGAAACCTCACAGATGAAGCTGGAAGATCTTTTGGTGTTGATTTACCTCTTATTTCTGGTTCTCATGTTCATTATCTTGAACCTGGTAGACAAGTTGGTGCTAGTTGGAGAGTTAATCTATAAGATTTGAAAAATAAATATAAAAACACCTGCATATGCAGGTGTTTTTATATATTGATAAATAATTATTAGATAACTAATATGTATAAAGGAGAAATATATGGCTTTTAAACTGGCAAATGTTAATGGTAGGTCGTCACTAGTTAAAGATGGATCATATTATGACATTGAAGAAATTTCTAATGGTAAATTAAGTTCTGACCCATCTGAATCGTTACAATCAATAGATATATTAAATGATTTATCGAATAATATAGTTAATTTTAAATCCAAAGGAACAATTGATAATATTCAATTAGGTCCACCTGTAACCAATTCAAGAAATTGTTTTGCTGTTGGTTTAAATTATAAAAATCATGCTGAGGAAAGTGGAATGGAAATACCACCCTTCCCAATGATCTTCACAAAACATACAACGTGTATAACTGGTCCATTTGAAGATATAGAAATGAGAAGTGATATTGTTGATTATGAAGCAGAATTAGTAGCAGTAATTGGTAAGTCTGGAAAAAATATAACTAAAGAAAATGCATGGAATCATGTTGCAGGATTAACAGTTGGTCAGGATATATCTGATAGATCTGTTCAATTTCATGCAATACCACCTCAATTTAATCTTGGTAAATCTTTTGATACATTTGGACCTATTGGTCCTTTCTTAGTATCACCAAATGCATTTGATAATAAAGAATCGCTAAATCTCGAATGTTATGTGAATGATGAATTAAGACAAAAAGACAACACTAGTGATTTTATTTTTGATATTCCATATATTATTTCTTACATTTCTGAATTTATAACTCTAAATACGGGTGATTTAATATTTACAGGAACTCCAGCTGGTGTTGGAGCTACACAAGGCAAACTTCTTAAAAATGGCGATATTCTAAAAACTACTATTGAAGGAATTGGTACTTTAGAAAATAAATGTGTAAGAATTGCAGATCACTCAAATGCTTCATTTATACCAGAATTTATTAAAAGCAAAATGCCAAAAAAAGATTGATTTAACTTAATGAATCATCCAAATATTTACCTTTACCACGCAAAGTGGTCACTTTGCAGTCAAATGGTAAGGGTTGCGCTTTATGAAAAAGGCTTAAATTTTGACGGTGAAATTATAAAATTATGTGATCATTATGAAGAAGCTGATAACTTAAGTGATAATTTTTTAACTAATGTTAATCCAACTGGTGTTGTACCTGTTCTTAAAATAGATAATGAATTAGTAAGAGATAGTGCAGTAATTATTGAAAGAATAGACTCTATTGATGGAAATATATCAATTAAATTATGGCCTGAAGATAAAACTGAAAGAAATAAATTAAGAAATTGGGTAAATAATACAACTATTACTGAAGGTGTTCCACTGGGAAAAACAATTGGTACTTCAATACCTTTATTCTCAGCTGGTTTAATTGAAAATATGATAAAAAAGTTAAGCTTTAGTGCAATTTGGAAAATTCTAAAAAAACATCCAAGACCAGAAAGAAAAAGAGCTTTTTTGTTAATGTATTTTTTTTCTTTAAAAAATAAAATTGGTCCAATTGCTTATAAGGGTTTTGTAAAAGGAATTCTTGAATTAGAGACTGCTTTAAATGATAAAGAGTTTTTGTTTAACGATTTTTCACATGCTGATATTAATTTAATGTGTTGTTTACATCGTTTAGTAGATTTAAGAATGGATTCGATTCTTGAAATGGATGAGCTTAAGAATGTTGGATATTTTTGGGAAAAATTAAAAACTAGAAAAAGTTATAAACAAGGAATTATTAATTTTTCGGATCATGATCAATTATTAAAAGAGGCATTTCCAGATAATATAAATCCCCATACAGACAAGTTAAAAAAAATGCTTATTAAGAAAAAAAAGTAATTATGGAATTAAAACTAAATGGAAAAAAAGCAATAGTTTGTGCATCAAGCAGAGGGTTAGGTAAAGCGTGTGCAGAAGAATTAGCTAAAGAAGGTGTTGAAATAACTATTAATGGCACAAATAAAAAAAATTTAAATAATACATTTAATGAATTCAAGGATAAAAATTATAAGGTACAGGCAGTTTTAGGTTTACTTGAAGAGAAGGATACACAAGAAAAATTGTTAGAAAAATGTCCAAGGCCTGACATCTTAATTAATAATAGCGGCGGACCGCCGCCAGGTAATTTTTTTGAATGGAAAGAACAAAACTTTCTTGATGCAATAAAATCAAATTTCACACAATCAGCACTTTTAATGCAATCTGTAATTCCTGGTATGAAAGAAAGAAAATTTGGAAGAATAATTAATATTACATCTGCAATGGTTAAAAATCCTCACTTAATGATGGGATTATCTACATCAGCAAGATCGGGATTACATGGTTTATCAAAAGCATTATCTAGAGAGGTATCCCAATATAATATTACAATCAATAATTTACTACCTGAACGAATTGCAACAGACAGACAAATCAATATTATCAACTACCAAGCTAAAGTTGCAAACATGTCCTTTGATGAGACATTAAAAATAGTAGAAGATGGTATTCCTGCAAAGAGAATGGGTACTGTAAATGAGTTTTCAGGAATATGTACTTTTTTGTGCTCAGAGCAAGCATCATACATAACTGGTCAAAGCATTGCTATTGATGGTGGAAGTTCTACTAATCTATTATAAAGATGTTAACAGCTAAAATATTCAAAAGATAAGTGTTTATTGGTGTAAAATACAATTAATGGCAAAAGAAGATCATCTAGAATTTGAAGGAGAAGTTATCGAGACTCTTCCTAATACTAAATTTAAAGTTAAACTTGAAAATGATCATATTATAACTGCTCATATTTCAGGAAAGATGAGAAAACATTATATTCGTATCCTAACTGGTGATAAAGTTAAAGTTGAGATGACGCCCTATGATCTTACTATTGGTCGTATAACTTTTCGAGGAAGATAGCCTAAACTTTTACTTTTTTTGCAACTTCAACAAAAACAAGCTTACCTTTTTTTATATCTAATTTAATTTGACCACCAGATTTTAAATTGCCAAATAGCAATTTATCTACTAATGGTTTTTTTATATTTTTTGATATGAATCGTTCCATTGGTCTAGCACCCATTTCTTTATCATAACCATTTTCAGCAATCCAATTGATAATATTCTTTGATACTATAATTTCAACATTTCGTTTATCTAATTGAGCTTGAAGTTTGGTAAGGAACTTATCAACTATTGAAAGAATTACGGATTTATCTAAATAATTAAACTGTATAACTTCATCTAACCTATTTCTAAATTCAGGTGAAAACAATTTATTTAAAGAATTCATTGCATCAGATTCGTTAGATGAAGAATTAAAGCCAATATTTCTTTTTGCTAAAAGTTCAGCGCCAATGTTAGTTGTCATTATTAAAACTACATTTCTAAAGTCAGACTTTCTGCCATTGTTGTCTGTTAGCACACCAGCATCCATAACTTGAAGTAATATGTTGAATATATCAGGATGTGCTTTTTCAATTTCATCTAACAGCAAAACACAATGGGGAGATTTAACCACTGCTTCTGTTAAAAGTCCTCCTTGATCAAAACCAACATATCCTGGTGGAGCTCCAATAAGTCTAGACACGGTATGACGTTCCATATACTCACTCATATCAAATCTAACAAGATCAACACCCATAATTTCAGAAAGTTGTTTACTGATTTCAGTTTTACCTACACCTGTTGGGCCAGTAAATAAAAATGAACCTATAGTTTTATTCTCATCTCTCAAACCTACTCTGGATAGTTTTATTGCATTTGAAAGAGTTTCAACAGCATCATCTTGTCCAAAAATAACTCTTTTTAAATTATCTTCAAGATTTTTAAGACTCTTTTTATCTGATGCAGAAATGCTTTGTTCAGGAATTTTCGTTATTTTTGATATTGTTTTTTCAATATGTGATTGATTTACTTTAATTTTTTTACTATTTTTTCTCTCTATGTTTAACATTGCGCCTGTTTCATCTATAACATCAATTGCCTTGTCAGGCAAAAATCTATCATTTATATATTTTGCTGAAAGCTCTATAGATGTTTTAATAGCTTCATTTGAGTAATCTACATTATGGTAATCTTCATAGATATTCTTAATCCCGTCTAGTATTTCAACACATTCGTCATAGTTGGGTTCAATAACATCAATTTTTTGAAATCTTCTTGAAAGTGCTTGATTTTGATCAAATATTCCTCTGTATTCCTGAAAAGTAGTTGATCCTATACACCTTATTTGCCCTTTAGCTAAAGCTGGTTTTAATAAATTTGATACATCTAAAGAGCCACCTGATGCTGAACCAGCTCCAATGATAGTATGAATTTCATCTATGAATAAGATAGGCTTATTTTCTGAATCTAAGAAATTAAGCACTTCTTTTAGGCGTTTTTCAAAATCGCCTCTATATTTGGTACCGGCTATTAGTGCTGCTATATCCAAGCTATAAATAACAGATTCATGAAGAATACTTGGAACTTTATTATTAACTATAAGCTCTGCTAATCCCTCAGCAATTGCAGTTTTACCTACTCCAGATTCACCAACTAGTAATGGATTATTTTTTGTTCTTCTAGATAAGATTTGGATCAGTCTTTCTATTTCTTTTGTTCTACCAATAAGAGTATCAATTTTTTTTTCTGCAACTAAATTATTTAAATTAATTAAGTAGTTAGATTCTTTAGTGTTTGAGGACGTTTCGCTAACTTCTTGATCCTCATCTACCTGAGCTTCATCTTTCTTTTTGGTTGCTCCATGTGAGATATAGGAAACAACTGCAAGACGATTGAGGTTATTTTTATTTAATAAAAAAACTGAATGTGATTCTTTTTCAGAAAAAATAGCTACAAGAATATTAATAGGTTTTACAACCCCTTTTCCACTTGACTGAATATGAAATACAGCTCTTTGTAAAACTCTTTGAAAGCCTAAAGTTGGTTGCACAGACTTGCTTTGATCAATCCTAGTGACTATATTTTTCTTAAGGTGTTCTTCAATACTATTTTTAAGTGTTTCAATGTGGATATTGTTAGTCTCTAAACAATCTTTTACATCATAGTCATTCAAAATCATTAACAATAAATGTTCTACAGTTATATATTGTATGTTTGCTTCATGAGCCTTGTCGAAAAGACTTGCTATTGATAATTCTAATTCCTTACTAAACATAATTTATTTAATCTGATAACGGCTCAATCTCACTAAGAAGCGGATGTTCATGATGATTAGCCATACTGTTAACTTCTAAAGATAGCATTTCAGCTATTTCTTTTGAAAATATACCACAAACTCCTTTACCTTTGTTATGAACGGCCATCATTATTTGCGTTGCTTTTTCATGAGGATGTCCAAATACTGTTTGAAGAACGAATACTACAAACTCCATAGGCGTATAATCATCGTTTAAAAGAACAACTTGATACAAAGGGGGTTCCTTAACTTCAGGTTCTTTTTCTAAAACGACTGCACCAGTATTTGATGATGAATTATCTTTTTGATCTGATAATTTAATCATTACATTCTTTTAATCATTTCATCGGCAAAACCTGAACATGTAACGAGGTCTGCATCATTCATCATTCGTTCAAAATCATATGTAACTTTTTTTGCAGCTATAGTTTTTTCCATTGAGCTAATTATTAAATCAGCAGCTTCTGTCCAACCAAGATGTCTAAGCATCATTTCTGCTGAAAGAATTAAGCTTCCAGGATTAACACGATTTTGCCCAGCATATTTAGGGGCAGTTCCATGAGTAGCTTCAAAAACTGCATAATTGTCTGAAAGATTTGCTCCAGGGGCAATACCAATACCGCCAACACATGCAGCCAATGCGTCTGATATATAGTCTCCATTTAGATTCATTGTTGCTATAACATCATAATCTTTGGGTCTTAAAAGAATTTGTTGCAAAAAAGCATCACATATAACGTCTTTTACAACTATGTCTTTTCCTGTTGAAGGATTTTTAATAATTTGCCAAGGGCCTCCATCAAGATCTTCAGCACCATAATCTCTTTTTGCTACTTCATAACCCCAGTCTCTGAAAGCACCTTCAGTGTATTTCATAATATTACCTTTATGGACCAAAGTAACAGAAGATTTATTGTTATCTATTGCATAATCGATTGCTTTTTTTACCAAGCGATTAGTTCCACCGTATGAAATAGGTTTTACTCCAATTCCAACATTTTCAGGATAACGCATTTGATATACACCAAAATCTTTTTCTAAAACTTTAACAATTTTTTTTGATTCAGCCGATTTTGCCTTAAACTCAATACCAATATAAATGTCTTCAGAATTTTCTCTGAAAATTACCATATCAACATTTTCAGGTTTTTTAACTGGTGAAGGAACGCCATTAAAATATCTAATTGGTCTTAAGCATACGTATAGATCCATTATTTGTCTTAAACTAACGTTAAGTGATCTAATACCCCCACCTACTGGTGTTGTTAAAGGACCTTTTATGCTAACAATAAATTCTTTAAGAGCTTCAATTGTTTCATCTGGTAGCCAAGTATCTTTTGTATAAACTTTTGTTGATTTCTCTCCACAGTATACTTCCATCCATTCAATTTTCTTTTTATTGTCATAGGCAATTTTTACTGCATTATCTACAACATTTTTCATTGCGGGCGTAATGTCAACACCAATTCCATCTCCTTCTATGAAAGGTATTATCGGATTATCAGGCACGACCAATTTTCCATCGCTATATTGGATTTTTTCGCCATTTTTTGGAACTTTTATTTTATTAAATTTCATACTAAAAATATCCTGTTGTTATCTGTATTTATGATGAAAATCGTTCATAATTATACTCCTAAAAATATAAAGAATGTGTTAACGCATATAAAAATAAGCTAATGATTGATAAAAAAGTAGTTGTAGGTATGTCTGGGGGCGTTGATTCATCTGTAGCTGCTTACATATTAAAGGAGCAAGGCTATGAAGTAGTTGGTTTATTTATGCAGAATTGGCAAAGTGAACCAGGTGAAGTTTGTACATCAGAAATAGATTTTAAGGACGCAGCAAAAGTTTGTGACATTCTAGATATTAAACTTCATAGGGCAAACTTTTCAGATGAATATTGGGATAGAGTTTTTAAAGAGTTTATTAGTGAACATGAAAAAGGTAGAACACCCAATCCAGATGTTTTATGTAACAGAGAAATTAAGTTTAAAGCTTTTCTAGAATATGCATTTAAGATAGGCGCAGATCTTATTGCGACTGGACATTATGCAGATTTAGTTAAAGAAGATAACAGAACATATCTTAAAAGAGCAATAGATGAAGATAAAGATCAGACTTATTTTTTACATGAAGTTAAGGAGAGTGATTTCGAGAAATGTCTTTTTCCACTTTCAAATTTAAATAAAAGTGAGGTAAGAAAAATTGCTGAGAAATTAAATTTACCAATAGCAAACAAAAAAGATTCTGTTGGTATATGTTTTATAGGTGAAAGAAACTTAAAAAATTTTTTAGGCAAATTTATGTCATTTACTAAAGGTGAAATACTAGATGAAAAAAATAATCTAATAGGTAAGCATCAAGGTGTACCACTTTATACAATTGGTCAAAGACAAAGACTTAATATAGGAGGATTAAAAAATAAAGAAGAGCTTCCATGGTACGTTTATGACAAAGATACAAAGAAAAACATTTTATATGTTTGTCAGGGTTTGAATAATAAGAAATTAATGCAAGATGGATTGAAAATTAATAATATAAGTTGGATAAATGATAAAGCCATTACATATCCTCTGGAATGTTCTGTTCAAGTAAGACATCAGCATAAACCTGTTCAATGCAGATTAAATAAAGAAAAGGATATGTATAAAGTAACTTTTAGTGAGCAAATTCGTGCAATTACTCCAGGACAGTCAGCAGTTTTTTATAAAGATAATATTTGTTTAGGAGGCGGAATAATAGATGAATCTTTTTAACTCCATTATTTGTATAATGTACCAATATGAAATATAGCCATCAGAATATATCACCTTTAGATAGTAGATATGCATCAAAAATTTCTAACATTAGGGATAATTTTAATGAAGGTAATTTAATAAAAGTAAGATTTGAAATTGAGATAGATTGGTTAATATTTATTTGTACAAAATACCCTAAGCTTTTTGTATCAATGAATCGAATAAATATAAATAAACTATTAAAATTTAAGAAAAGTTTTAACGATCAAAGTATCAAAAGAATAAAAAAAATTGAAAAAACAACTAATCATGATGTAAAAGCTGTTGAGTACTTTATAAGAGATCATTTTCAAAAAGATAAACAACTTCAAAAATTTATACATCTTATTCATTTTGGATTAACAAGCGAAGATATTAATTCATTAAGTTATGCTATTTTAATTAGAGATGGTAAAAAAGCTTACATAACTGAACTGGTTAAATTAAATAAGTCTATCCAAAAATGTGCATCTAAGTGGTCAAATATATCATTTTTATCTAGAACACATGGACAACCTGCATCTCCATCAACCATAGGAAAAGAATTTAAAGTATTTAAAAAAAGACTAGATTTAGAGATACAAATACTTAAAAGTATAAATGAAATGGCTAAGTTTAGTGGTGCAACAGGAAACTTCCATACTTTAGAACTTGTAGATAATAAAACAAATTGGATAAATGCGACTAAAAAATTTATTAATCAATACAAAATTAATCAGAATCCATATACAACTCAAATTGAGTCACATGATTGGATATCTCAAATAAGTCATTCGTTTGTTCGAATTAATAACATTTTGACAGATCTTTCTCAAGATATGTGGATTTATATATCTAATGACATATTTTCGCTCAAAATGATTAATGATGAGGTAGGTTCCTCTACTATGCCGCACAAGGTTAATCCAATTGATTTTGAGAATGCTGAAGGAAATCTGGGTTTGTCAAATGCCTTATTTAATTTTTTTGCAAACAAACTATCTAAATCAAGATTACAAAGAGATCTTTCAGATTCTACTGTTTTAAGAAATATTGGCTTAGCTTTTGGCTATGCAAGCCTTGCTATATTCTCAACTCAAAAGGGATTATCAAAAATAATACCCAACAAGAAAATAATTACTGAAGAATTAGATAACAATTGGGAAGTACTAACTGAAGCTATCCAAACAATCATGAGGCTAGAAGGTATTTCAGATGCATATGAACAGATAAAAAAACTTTCTCGAGGAGCTTCAATTAATAAAGACGATTATATAAATTTTGTTACCAAACTTAATATTAGTAAAACCTCAAAACAAAAGTTACTAAATCTAACACCACATTCTTATGTTGGTTTATCTAGTTATCTTTCTAAAAACTAAATCTAACAAAAATAGTAGTAAAACTACATAAAATAAAGCTTATATTCTTTTTTAAAGCGTTATATGCAATACAATATTGACTTTTGAGTACAAGTATTATTTACTGCACTACATATTTTATTAATAGGGAAATTATATGTCTAAATTAAATGATCTGTCAGAAGATATAAAAAAAATTGAATCTATGAATTCGGATAAATGGAGTTCCATAAAACCTGAATATGTTGCAAGAATGCGTCTGCAAAATCAATTTAAAACAGGCATTGATATTGCCAAATATAATGCATCAATTATGCGAAAAGATATGGAAGAATATGATGCTGACTCATCTAAATATACACAATCATTGGGTTGTTGGCATGGTTTTATTGGACAACAAAAACTAATTTCTATAAAAAAACATTTTAATGATACAAGTAAAAAATATTTATATTTATCTGGCTGGATGATTGCTGCTCTTAGATCTGAATTTGGACCATTACCGGACCAATCTATGCATGAAAAAACTTCAGTAGCATCATTAATAAAAGAATTATATACATTTCTTAGACAAGCAGATGCGAGAGAACTTGGAGGATTATATAGAGATTTAGATGAATCTGAAGGAGATGCTAAAAAAGAAATACAGAACAAAATTGATAACTTTCAAACTCATATTGTCCCTATTATTGCAGATATTGATGCTGGTTTTGGAAATGAAGAAGCTACATACCATATGGCAAAACAAATGATTGAAGCTGGAGCATGTGCTATACAAATAGAAAACCAAGTATCTGATGAGAAACAATGTGGTCATCAAGATGGAAAAGTTACTGTGCCACATGCAGAATTTCTTGCAAAAATTAATGCTGTTAGATATGCGTTTCTTGAACTAGGTGTTGATGATGGAATTATTGTAGCCAGAACAGATTCTCTTGGAGCTGGATTAACTGCAAGGATTGCAATTACTAAAGAAAAAGGTGACTTAGGTGATCAATATAATTCATATTTAGATTTAGAAGAGGTAAATCAAGAAGATATGAATCATGGAGATGTGATGATTAACAAAGATGGTTATTTATTGAGACCTAAACGTTTACCTAGTAACTTATATAAGTTTAAAGAGAACACTGGTGAAGATAGATGTGTTTTGGACTCTATAACTAGTTTACAAAACGGTGCGGACTTAATATGGATTGAAACAGAAAAACCGCATATTGGTCAGATAAGTGGAATGATGTCTAGAATAAGACAAGTTGTTCCAAATGCTAAGTTAGTTTATAACAATAGTCCATCATTTAACTGGACACTAAATTTTAGGCAACAGGTTTATGATTCAATGTTTGAGTCTAATGAAGATGTTTCAAGTTATGATAGAGATTCACTAATGGATGAAAAATATGATAAAACTGACCTTGCAATTAGAGCTGATGAAAAGATTAAAACATTTCAAGCTGATGCTGCTAGAGAAGCAGGCATATTTCACCATCTAATAACGTTACCAACTTATCATACAGCTGCTCTATCTACTGATAATCTTGCAAAAAGATATTTTGGAGAGGATGGTATGTTGGGATATGTTAAAAATATTCAAAGAAAAGAAATTCGTCAAGGTATAGCATGTGTTAAACACCAAAACATGGCAGGTTCTGACATGGGTGATGACCATAAAGAGTATTTTGCAGGTGATGCAGCATTAAAAGCATCAGGTAAAGATAATACTATGAATCAGTTTTAGCACAGCTCTCTAATTCAGTCTTTCCACATATGTTACATTTACCATCATCTGAATTCATAATACCTCCACACGATCCAGAAATAGGCTTATTCCTTAGTATTAGACCTATAGATAAAGCACCAAAGGATATCAAAATGACGACAAAACTTATTAAGAAAGTATTCATGGAACCAGATCATACCATTTTTTTGTTTTAATAATCGAAATCTCATCATAATCGTTAATTATAAACATTGCTGCAATATTATATTTCTCTGCAAAAATAAATGACTCAGGATAAGTCTGTGCATTTAATGCTGTAGCATAGGCATCCGCTTCAGTAGCATTATAGTTATTTATAACAGTCACAGATAGAACAGAAATATCATTATTATTAGTTGAATTTTGTTTAATAGTGTGTGAAATTTTTTTACCTTCATTTATCAAAAAATTTCTATACTCGCCAGAAGTTGCTATTGATAGAAAATTAGATGACTCAATTATATAAATATCACTATTTTGAAATTGGTTAGGATCTTGAATAGCTATTTTCCAAGTATTTTTATTATTCTTACCGTTTACAATTAATTCACCACCAATATCTATCAAGTAATTTTTATGATTTTTACTTAAAAGATATTCATGAATTTTTTGAACTGCGTAGCCTTTAGCTATAGAGGACAAATCCAGCCAAGTGTTTTTACCAACATTGATACTCTTATCATTATTTATAGACCATTTACCATCAGCTAAATTTGGGTTTGGCATTTCATCAAAAACTGGAGCAAATCCATTTGAAGCAGATAAATGGCCAAAACCAATTTTATAAGCTTCATTTTGATTTTGAATTTTGTAAGCTATTTTTAATATTTCATGAAGATCATCTGAAACAATATTATCTTTTATCAGGCCTCTATTTAAGAAGTTAATTTCAGAATTATATTTATAATTAGATGCCATGATATCGATATCACTTAATATTTTTTCGACATCACTTTTATTTATTCTCTTTTCAGCATTTATAGACCAAGTTGTACCGAAAATTGATCCAGAAATGATATATGAATTTGAAAAATTATATAAAACGGCAAAAGTAATGCATAGAACGCCTGCAAATATAGCTACAAATTTTGAGAATAAATATCTATCCACCAAAATCGTCTAAAGCAATATTCTCTGGTTCTACACCCATGTCAATCAACATATCAATAACTGCTTTATTCATCATTGGAGGACCACACATGTAATACTCACAATCCTCTGGAGCTTCATGTGATTTTAGATAGTTTTCATACAGCACATTATGTATAAAACCAGTCTCACCATCCCAATCATCATCTGGTTGAGGATCTGATAATGCAACATGCCACTCAAAGTTATCATATTTATCTGCAAGATCATTAAATTCATTCACATAAAACATCTCTTTGAGACTTCTTGCGCCATACCAAAAAGTAATTTTTCTATCAGTATTAATTCTTAAAAGTTGATCAAATATATGAGATCTCATAGGAGCCATTCCTGCACCACCTCCAACAAATACCATTTCTGCATCAGTTTCCTTCGCAAAAAATTCTCCAAATGGTCCAAAGACTTTTACTTTATCTCCTGGTTTTAAGCCAAACGTCCATGATGACATAACGCCTGGAGGTACATCTTGACCAGGTGGCGGTGATGCAATTCTAATATTAAATTTTATTACACCTTTTTCTTCAGGATAATTTGCCATTGAATATGCTCTAATAACCGGTTCATTACTAACAGATTTATTATTCCAAACTTTAAATTTATCCCAATCTTCTCTGTATTCATCTTGAATATCAAAATCTTTGTATTCTAACTCATAAGCAGGTGCTTCTAATTGAACGTACCCACCGGCTTTAAAATCAACATTCTCACCTTCAGGTAATTTTAAAATTAACTCTTTTATAAATGTGGCTACATTTTCATTAGAAACAACTTCGCATTTCCATTCTTTTACACCAAATACTTCTTCTGGTACTTTAATTTTAAGATCATTTTTTACTGGAACCTGACATGATAAACGCCACCCATCATTTTTTTCCTTTGAATTAAAATGTGATTCTTCTGCTGCCAAAATTGATCCACCGCCTTCTAAAACCTGACATTTGCATTGACTGCATGTACCACCCCCACCGCATGCTGAAGCCAGGAAGATATTGTTTTCCGATAGTGTTTGTAATAGTTTAGACCCTGCTGGTACAGTAATTGGATTTTCTGAATCTCCATTAATTTCTATAGAAACGTCGCCCGTAGCAACCAATTTTGATCTAGCTGCAATAATTATTAAAACAAGTAACAACACAATTCCACAAAATAAACCCACGCCAAAAATTAAATCAATACTCATAATTAAAGTGATATTCCTCCAAATGACATAAAACCAAAACTCATTAATCCTACTATTATAAAAGTTGCACCTAAACCTTTTAGCCCTTCAGGTATATCAGAATATTTTAGTTTTTCTCTTATACCAGCAAGAATAACGATTGCTAAGGCCCATCCAAATCCAGCACCAAAACCATATACAATACTTTCACCAAACAAAAGATCTTTTTCTATCATAAACAGCGATGCACCTAATATTGCACAATTAACAGTTATGAGTGGTAAAAACTGTCCTAATGCTGAATATAATGCAGGAACGTATTTATCCAGAAACATTTCTAAAATCTGAACTACAGCTGCAATAACTCCTATGTAACTTATTAATTCAACAAATTCTAGATTTGTGCCACTTATTCCCATCCATACTAAAGCATCTTCTCTTAGGAAATAGTTATATATAAGATTATTTATGGGGACAGTTAACAAACATACAACTATCACTGCTATTCCTAATCCAAATGCTGCATCAATTTTTTTAGATATAGCTATAAATGTGCACATTCCAAGAAATACAGATAACGCAATATTCTCTATAAATACTGTAGTAATAAATATATTTAAATAATGTTCAAACATTTAATTCTTTTTTTGTTAAATTTGGAGCTGTTGTATGATTAGATAACTTATAGTCATCCTCTTCAACTTGAGCTGGTCTGTAAGCTCTAATAGCCCAAATAAATAAACCAATTATAATAAATGAGCTTGGGGGTAATAATAATAAATTATTACCAACATACCATCCACCATTTGAAACAAGGGGAAGAATTTCATATCCCATTAATGTTCCAGCTCCAAAAAGCTCTCTTAGAATAGCAACACCAATTAATATTATGCTATATCCAAGTCCATTACCTAATCCATCAAAAAAACTTAATAGTGGTTTTTCTTTCATTGCAAATGCTTCAGCCCTACCCATGACAATGCAATTTGTGATTATTAATCCAACAAATACTGAAAGCTTTTTACTAGTTTCATAATCGTAAGCTTTCAAAAATTCATCAACAACAATGACTAATGATGCAATAATCGTCATTTGTACAATTATTCTGATACTACTTGGTATATGGTTTCTGATTAATGATATAAACAAGTTTGAAAATGCTACTACGCTTGTTAGAGCCACACACATTACTAATGTTACAGATAAGTTACTAGTAACAGCTAAAGCTGAACAAATGCCTAAAATTTGTAATGTAATTGGATTTTCATCAATTAGAGGCTTAACCAAAACTTGTTTATATGCTTTAAGATTCATAATTCAATTCTCTAAATAATTTTGAGTACCCTTCGTCACTAAACCAATATGACAACATATTGGTTACACCTCTACTAGTTAATGTTGCGCCTGATAATCCATCAACTTTATATTCGCTATCATTGTCATCCATTTGAACTTTGCCTTTAATTACTGCTAATTGAACTTTATCATCCTTATATATTTTTTTTCCTGGCCATAATACTTTCCATTTAGGATTATCTACTTCAGCACCAAGACCGGGAGTTTCTTTATGATCGTAAAATTCTAATCCGGCAACAGTATTGAAGTCTTCTTCAATTGAAATATAACCATAAAGAGTTCCCCATAAACCATAACCTCTAATTGGTAATATAAGCTTATCAATAGACGAGTCAGCATTACGGACAATATAAAATTTTCCAACATTTTCTCTATTTTTCACAATTGCAATATCTTTTGATGCTGGAATTTGAGTAGATAAACTTGGATCTCTTGTGACAGCTATTTGATCATAGGTTTCAATATCAAAATTCTTGTATTCTTCAATGATCTTGCCAGATGTAAAGTCTATAAATTTCATTTCTAGCTGTGAAAATTGTGATGCAACATCTTGATCTACTTTATAAATATTAGCAGCTTGAAGAATTTTAATTCGCATATCATTGAGTTTATTTTCTTTTTGCATATCTCTTAATGAAACTGCTGAAAAAGAAACAATTAATGAACAAATTAAACAAATACCAAGTGCTACGCTTAATGTTTTTAAAATTGAATCATTCATGACGTTAAAGCTCTTCTTTTCCTGATATTACTCATAACTACCATATGATCTATGACTGGAGCTAGTAAATTTGCAAACAAAATAGCTAGCATCATACCTTCCGGAAATGCAGGATTAATTACTCTTATTAATATTACTAAAACACCAATAACAAATCCATATATCCATCTACCTGTATTAGTTCCAGAGCCTGAAACTGGTTCAGTTGCCATAAAAACTAAACCAAATGCAAAACTTCCAATTACAGCATGCCAGTACCACGGAACATAAAACATTGGATTAGTTTCAGAGCCAACTATATTTAAAAATGATGACATTAAAATCATACCAATTAAAGTGCCTAAAATTATTCTATAAGATGCAACTTTTGTATAAAGCAAAATTGCTAAACCAATAAGTATTGCTATTATTGAGGTTTCACCGACAGAACCTGGAATATTACCTATAAAAGCATCAAACCATGAGAAATTATTATACAACCCTGGTAGTCCATCTTCTGCAGCTACACTTAAAGCAGTAGCCCCACTATAACCCTCTGGAATAATGTTATTATCTGATAATCCAGCGACCCAAACTTTATCGCCTGATAATTGCGCTGGATATGCAAAATAAACAAAAGCTCTTCCTGTAAGTGCAGGATTTAAAAAATTTTTACCAGTACCACCAAAGATTTCTTTACCAATTACTAATCCAAATGTTATACCCATAGCTGCTTGCCACAAAGGAATATCCGGTGGACAAGTTAATGCAAATAAAACTGTAGACACAAAAGCTCCTTCATTAATTTCATGTCTTCTTATTACGGCAAATAAAGTTTCCCATGCTATGCCTACGACAAAAATAACAATGTAAATTGGCAAAAAATATGATGCTCCAAACCAAATCTTTGCAAAAAAACTATTTTGATCATAGCCAACAATATTAACTATGTAGTGATGCCAGTCACCAGTATTAGTTTTACCTATGAGTTCTAAATATTCCAATGAATGAGAGCCTAAATTATACATTCCATAAAACATTGCAGGAAAAGTAGCTAGCCATACGGTAACCATAATTCTCTGAATATCAACTGCGTCTCTTACATGAACTGGGTTTGTAGTTTTTTTTGTTGCTGTAGATGAAAATATAAAATTTTCAAAGGCATCAAATAAAGGAAACCACTTAGAATATTTCCCATCGTTAATAAAATTGGGTTTAACATTATTTATATATTTTCTTAAAAATTTCATTGTTCTGAATATAAAGTGTTGAGATTGTCCATTAGTATTGAAGAATAATCGTACTTACTTGGACAAACATAGGAACATAACGCAAGATCTTCATCAACTAATTCAAGCATACCCAAATCAACTGCCATCTCAATGTCTGATACAACCAAAGCTTTTAATAATTGAGTAACAAGTATGTTTTGTGGAATAACTTCTTCATATGAAGGTACTGGAACTATTGCTCTATCACCCCCATTTATAGAAGTATTAAATTTATATTTACTTGGTTTTACCATTGATGATGTAAATACATTTAGCTTTGAATGAAGATTTGTACCTGGCATAAGCCAGTTCAAGAAAACATCATTTCCTTCATCAGGTATTACTGAAACTAAAGAATCATAAAATCCTAAGTATTTCATAACACCCTCAGATTCATGACCATTAATAACTGAACCAGAAATAATTCTGCATTTATCACTAATCTTTCCTGCAGTTAATTCATCGAGATTAGCGCCCATTCTTGTATTCAATAATGATGGTTCATAAACCGATGGGCCAGCTAATGCAATGAGTTTATTTGTTCTTATTTTCTTATTATTTATAAGATAACCTATTGAAATTAGGTCTTGAAAGTTAATAGTCCATGCAATTCTGTCCATACTTACTGGATAAATTTGACTAATATGAGTTCCACTTAAGCCTGCAGGATGAGGTCCGATAAACTGATGATAATTAATACCATCTAAATAAGTGTTAAAGTTGTGATTTTGGTAAACTAAATTTATATCGCAATTAAAAATTTTTTTAATAGTTTCTAGCCCTTTTTCAAAGTTATCTTCATCATGAGTAATTATTTCATATGGATCAATTGACAAAGGGCTTGAATCACACGCGTTTATAAAAACTGCATTTGGTTGCGAGTCAATACTTGGAGTTCTATTAAATGGCCTTGTTCTAAAGGCAGGCCATAATCCTGATTTTATTAAAAGTTCTTTTAAGTTTGTATTATCAACTTCAAACTCTACGAATTCTTCATTTTTACTTATGTCTATTTCAACAGATAAAAATCTTCGTTTATCTCCTCTGTTAACAGAAGCTATAACTCCACCAGCCGGAGAGGTATAGAAAACTCCAGGATTTTTTTTATCTTCAAAAATTATTTCACCAGCCTTAACAGCATCACCCTCTCTTTTAATTAAGGTTGGTTTCATTCCAACAAAATCATTAGATAGAATTGCTACCGTTGATATTATTGGTATATCAGTTATTTTCTTTGAAGGCGAACCCGAGATAGGAAGGTCTAATCCTTTTTTAATAATTGTTACTTGTTTCTGAGTCAAAATTTTAGTGCAATAAATGAGTAAAAACGTTGTGATTATAAAGGTAAATTGGGGTTGATTCTACAATTTCAACCAATTGGCTTAGGTAATCTTTCTAACGATATATTAGCAATTTTTTTAGTTAAATTGATAACTTGCTTTGAATAACCATATTCGTTGTCATACCAGCAATAAAGTGTCAATTTATTACCTTTTGTTATCGTAGCTTTTGAGTCAATAACGCTGGCAAAGGGACTTGAATAAAAATCAGTGGAAACAATCTCTGACGAATTGACATATCCAAGAATTTCTCGAAATTTTGAATGAAATGCCATAGACCTTAAATAATCATTTATTTTATCAGTAGTTATTTCAGTACCTAATTCAAGTGATAAAATTGCCAAGCTAACATTTGGTGTAGGCACTCTTATAGCATTACCTGTTAATATTCCATCTAGCTCTGGAATTGCCTTACCTACAGCATTTACAGCACCTGTACTTGTAAGAACCATATTTAACGGCGCACCCCTTCCTCTCCTATCACCTTTGTGAAAATTATCAATTAAATTTTGGTCATTTGTATAAGAATGCACAGTTTCAATATGACCACTGATAACTTTATATTCATCATTTATTATTTTTAATACTGGGACAATCGCATTAGTAGTACATGATGCGGCTGAAATTATTGAATCATTATCGTAAATATGATCATTAACTCCAAAAACTATGTTCTTAATATCACCTTTTGCAGGAGCTGTTAGTATTACTTTGTCAGCACCACTATTTAGGTGTTTTGAAAGAGCTTCTTCATCTCTCCATACACCAGTATTATCTATAACAATAGGATTGCTTATTTTGTATTTTTTATAATCAACAGTAGCTGGGTTATTTGCATATATTATTTTTACAGGGTTGCCATTTATTACTAAATTCGAATTTTCTTCATCAACTCTAACTGTGCCATCAAATGATCCATGAACAGAATCTTTCGATAACAAGCTTGCCCTTTTATATATATCCTCACCTTTTGCTTCTCTGATAACAATTGCTTTTAATCTGTAATAGTTTCCAGGACCAGTATTTTGAACCATCATTCTTGTGATTAATCTACCAATTCTTCCAAAACCATATAAAACGATATCTTTAGGTATTTCTGGTCGTGATGATTCATGATTAATAACTGATTCTAATTCTTTATCAATATAACTTTTGATACCAGATGAGTCATCCTTGAGTTTTTCAAATTGAGGATAATTTACGGCCAGTTCACCAACATCTATCTCACAGTCGGCAATATTTAATGTTGAAATATATTGCAAAATGGGAAAAGTTTCTTGCTCACTTAATTCATTTTCATCAACTTGACGAGCAAATCTATGCGCTCTCATGATTCCAACGGGCGACTCATTGACAAGTGATTTACCATAGATCAGAACATTTATACCATCTCTGTACAAATTACCAATAATGGGAACCATCAACTCAGCCAATCCTTCTCTCCACTTCCAATCACCAAATGAATCTGCAGGTAAAATTCTGTTTTGTCTTTTAGTAGATTGGAGATTGATATCTCTTTTATCGCTCATAAACTAATTATAAATGGTTTGTTGCGATACCTGAATAAACTACGCAGAAAAAGTATTAAGATGGTAATCAGAATTACCAAATAGTGCATCTATTGAAATCATTTTTTTTAAATAATGTCCTATCATCATCTCCTCACTAACTCCCATTCCACCGTGGAGTTGCACTGCTTCTTGTGCAGAAAACTTTCCTGATTTACCAACATAAGATTTTAATGCTGAAACATGTTTATACATATCATCTGAATTATTATTGACTTCAAGAGTAGCCTTAATCAATAAAGATTTGGCAAGTTCAGATTCTATATACATATCAACCATTCTATGCTGCAGAACCTGAAAGCTAGATATTGGTTGGCCAAACTGTTCTCTTTCTTTAGTATATTGAAGAGTCTTTGAGTAGCACGATTGCATACATCCTACAGCTTCTGCGCAAATACAAAGAGTAGCAAGATTTATTGTACTTTTAATTAATTCGACAGCCTCACCACCAGATGCAATAAGACAATCATCATCAAGTTTTACGTTTTCAAAGGAAATTTCTGCACAAGATTGACCATCTATCGTTGAAAATGAATTAATTGACACGCCTTGGGTAGTAGAATCAAGAATTATTATTTTTAAAGTATCATTTGATGAACATGTAACTAAAAGCTTGTCAGAACAAGCTCCATTTAGTACAAGCGTTTTTGTTCCATTAAGTACATTATCAGAAGAAAGAGAGGTTTCAGCAGATAAATAATCATAGCTTTTGCCAGCTTCGGCATATGCAAAAGATATATGCATTTGACCAGAACATATCTTTTCTATTAAATCGTTTTTTTTAAGATAAGAAGATTTGTCTAATAATAAACCTGATAAAACTACTGTTGGTAAATATGGTTCTATGACAAGAGCTTTGCCAAATTCTTCAAATAAAATAGATAACTCAATTGGACCAAATCCTAAACCACCACTTTCTTCAGAAAATGGCATTAACAGCCAACCTTGTTCAGCAAATAAATTCCATACATTTTCATCAAAATCATTCTTTGATTTGATAATTTCTTCACGCTTATAAAAATCATAATCAGATTCGCAGAATTTTTGAATCTGTTCACGAAGCATATTTTGTTCTTCGTTATAATTAAGATTCATTAAACGCCTAGAACAAATTTAGATAGAATGTTCTTTTGAATTTCATTACTGCCACCATATATTGAAGTTTTTCTTAAGTTTAAAAACGCAGATAAACCATGAGCAGCATAATCTGGTCCAGCTGGTTTTGCATTACTTTCAAACCCATTAGGACCTGGATACATTAATGCATATTCACCAGCAGCTTCAACAAATAGTTGAGATATGTTTTGTTGCATTTCTGTTCCTTTAATTTTAAGAATTGATGATTCAGCTCCAGGATGACCACCATTTTCTAGCTCAGACAATAATCTTAATTCTGTTATTTCAAGTGCAGATAATGAAACTTCAAGCTCATTAACTTTCCTTTCGAGATCTTTATTGTTAATTTCATCTACTATTGACCTTAATTTTTTTAATTGCCGCATGGATGAACCGACTGCAGCTATTCCAAATCTTTCATGTGCCAGTAAAAATTTTGCATATGTCCATCCTTTGCCTTCTTCACCAATTAGATTGCAAGCAGGCACCTTTACATCAGTGAAAAAAACTGAGTTTACCTCGTGATCACCGTCAATTGTTATTATAGGTTTAACCTCTATGCCTGGTGATTTCATATCAATTAATAAAAAAGATATACCCTCTTGTTTTATTCCACTATTATCAGTTCGAACTAAACAAAAAATCCAATCTGCATTTTGTGCTAATGTGGTCCATGTCTTGGAACCATTAACAACATAATAATCTTCATCAAGGTCATTTCTTCTTACAGCTTTAGTTTTTAGTGAGGCTAAATCTGAGCCTGATCCTGGTTCTGAATACCCTTGGCACCACCATGTATTAAAATCAAGAATATCAGGAAGAAATCTTTCTTTTTGCTCATCATTACCAAATGTGTAAATTACTGGTCCGACCATTCCAACACCAAATGGTAGTATTGGTGGACAACCCGCTAAACCCAATTCTTTATTAAAAATATACAATTTGGAAGCAGACCACCCAGTTCCACCATATTCTTTTGGCCAGTTGTAACCCATCCAACCCTTTTTTGAAAGAGCTTTGTGAAAGTCAATCAAGTCTTGTTTGCTTATTGTAATATCTTGATCAGTTTTTTCTTTTACATGTTTAGGGTAATCATTTTCTAACCAATCTCTTACCTCTTCTCTAAATGAAAGATCTTCTTTACTAAAATTTATATCCATAATTTTTCTTTTGTTGTTTAATGATTGATAAAATAAGCAAACATTATACAGTCATAAATGAAGAAAAAACAGGATCAAAGCGTTGCTTTTGAAATATGCAATAAATTTAGAAAAACTAAAAAATCTTTATGTATTATTGTTGATAACGTAAGGAATGCTCAATTATTAAAAAATGAAATCTCATTTCATATTGGCGACGACAGTGTTGAGTTTTTTCCAGAAAATGAAATATTGCCATATGATCATTTTTCAGTACCTGAATCAATAACAAAAAGAAGGTTTCATATCTTAAATAAGTTTAATCAAAGAAATATTGTTATTACAACTGTAAAGAATTTATTTGAGCGATACCCACCTATCTCCCATTTTAAATCATTTAAAAATTTTGAAATAAATCAAATTTTATCTATCAAAGATTTGGTGGCAATTTTAGAAACTTTAAATTATTCAAAAAAAGAAAATGTAGAAAATATTAATGACTATTCATTAAGAGGTGGGATTGTGGATTTTTACACGCCTATTTACAAACATCCTTTAAGAGTAGAATTTTTTGATAACAAAATTGAATCTATAAGGTTCTTTGACGTCTCAACCCAGTCATCAATCAAAAGAGAATCTAAGTTTTCAATTTCCACAGGTTCTATTATTTCTCTGAATGAAGGGTCTATTAAGCTTTTTAAAGATCAATGGCGTAATTATTTTAATGATTATGATGAAAGAAATAATAAGATTTTTCAGTCAATCAATAACGGCAAACATATTGAAGGAGAAGAAATATATCTACCATTTTTTTTCAAAGAAATGTCAACTTTTTTTGATCTATTTCAAGATAGAGAATTCCTTAGAATTAATGACTTAGATGTATCAATTAACGAATTTTATGAACAAATAATAAGTAGGTTTGATGAAGAGAATATTGATCATTCACGCAGTCTATTGATGCCAGATCATGCATTTGTCAATATCAATAAAATAAAAAAAACTGTTAATAATTTAAAGGAAATACATATTGAAGATAAATATGTTGAATTAAAAAAGGATTTTGAAAATGTACTGTCTGATATTGAGAAGAAAGAAATAGACTATGAAAAGGTTCTTCTTTTAACTACTCAATTATCAGAGTATGAATCAATACTAAAAAAATTTGCTCCCTTGATAAATGAAATTGATACCTTTGAAAATATTAAAGAGGGAATAAATCTGATGCTTTCACCAATTGTTAGGCCGCTTAACTTGAAAGATAAAACTTTAATAATTCATAAAGAATACTTTTCAAAAAGTAATTCAAAATTAATGCCTCAAACTATAAATAATCAATCAAAAGTAAATATAAATTTTTTTAAGCCAGAAGATTTAGTTGTTCATGAAAATTATGGTATTGGTAAATATGAAGGATTAGAAATTATTTCAACTAACAATACTAAAAATGAATATTTTAAAATTACCTATTTAAACAATGAATCATTGTACGTACCTATTAGAAATATAAATTTATTATCAAAATATCATATTAAACCTCATGAAAAGAATTACGTTTATGATTCATTGTCATCAAATAAATGGAAGAGTAACAAACAAAAGGCCTTATTAAGAGCTAGAGATCATGCAGCAGAGATATTAAATGTTGAATCAAAAAGGTCTAAATCCTCTTCATATCAATTAAATATACCCGATAAGATTTTTAACGAATTTAATCAAGACTTTCCCTACGAACTTACTCCAGATCAAGCCATTGCAATTGATGCAATACGAAAAGATATTAATCTTATAAAACCAATGAATCGTTTGCTTTGTGGTGATGTAGGATTCGGTAAAACAGAGGTAGCAGTTAGAGCTTCATATGTATCATGCTATTCTCAAAAACAAGTTGTTATCCTAACACCAAGTACAGTTCTTTCTGATCAGCATTACGAATCCTTTCTTAAAAGATTCAAAAATGTGCCTGTAAATATCAAACTACTTAATAGACATACATCATCTAAAAATAAAAATCTAATAATAGATGATTTTAATAACAATAAAATAGATATTCTTATTGGGACTCATTCAATTTTTAATAAGGACATTAATTTTAAAAATACAGGACTTGTTGTAATTGATGAGGAACACAAGTTTGGAATACGACAGAAAAATATCATAAAAAGTAACCAAGAAAATATCCATATACTCTACTTGTCAGCAACACCAATTCCAAGAACGATGAATTTTATTTACGCGGGCCTAAAAGATTTTTCATTTCTTCAAACTCCACCACAAAACAGGTTATCAATTAAATCTTTTTTAAAAGTTAACTCAGAACAGTTATTTAAAGAAGCAATAAATAGAGAAATCTCAAGAGGTGGCCAAACATTTGTTATTCAAAATGATATTTCAAAAATAGATAAACTTTCTATTTATATAAAAAAAATATTACCAGATTCACGAGTTAGAATTGCACATGGGAAACTCAAAAAACAAGATATTACTGATGCAATGACACAATTCAATAATGGAAATATAGATATACTAATTTGCACCACAATTGTTGAAATGGGCTTGGATATACCTAATGCTAATACAATTTTAATAATAGACTCACACAAACTGGGTCTCTCGCAACTTCATCAATTAAGAGGAAGAATAGGTCGTTCAAATAGACAAGGATATTGTTATTTATTTATTCCAACAGATGAGCTAAAGAATAAATCAAAAAATAGATTAGACTCAATAATCAGACATTCAAAACTTGGCTCTGGCTATTTTATTGCACAGGAAGACTTAGAAATTAGAGGCGCGGGCGAAATACTTGGTGATAAACAAAGTGGTCATATAAATACAGTTGGTTTGAGCCTATATTTATCAATGCTTAAAAATTCTATTAATTTAATAAAATCAAAAAACGAAGAGATGGTAATTGATACAGAAGTAAACTTTTATGATGAAGCTTACATAAGTAATGAATATCTTCCTTCTCCAATAGAAAGGTTAAAAATTTATAAAAATTTGATGGATGCTGAAACTATTGAAAAAATAACTAAGATTAAACATGATCTTATAGACAGGTGTGGAAAGTTGCCTTTTGAGGTTTTAAGCCTGATTCAAAATGCTGAGCTAAATAATAAAATAAAAAAAATTGGTATCACAAGTATTAATTCAAACAAAAAAAATACGGTTTTAAATCTATCAAAAAATATACCAAGAAAAAATCTTAATAGAATTATTGAAGTTATTAAAGAAAATCCAACTACACATTCAATAACAAAACAAAATAAATTCGTAATAAAATATAATGAAGATGACTCTATTAAAAGAAAAAAATTCATTAGTACTATGCTCAATGAATTATCTTAAAACAATATTAATTTTTATCCTTTGTATTAATTTATCTACAGATGAAGTAATTAACGAGGATTATAAAATTGAGATGATTATTTTTTTAAACCAGGATATAGATACTGAGGAGTTATTTTCATCTAAATTAGTTATTCCGCAAGAAGATTTTATTTCATATTTAGAGCCAAAACTTTACTTAAATAATAGTTTGCTTACTAATCTTAATAACAAAAATGAATTTTACGATCTTCTAAGTTCGGTGCAACTAAATAATACTGTTAAAAAAGATTCTTCGAAAAAATCGGTGACTAATCCTAATACTTGGTTTAGAAAAAATGAAGGTGCATCAACCTTAGATAAACTAAGCAAAAGAATTAAATCTAATAATAAATATATCCATTTGAAGACTCTTTCATGGATACACCCTATTTTTGATGAGGGTAAATCTAAATATTTACATTATCAGGATAATAATAATTTTGGTTTTTTCATAAGATTGTATAAAAACAGATTTCTGCATACAGACCTCAAGGCATATATTGGTCATGTCCCCATTGATGAAGAATATATTTCAAGTGATTATGTCGAGTTATCAAAGAGAGAGATATATAAGATAAGTAATGATGTTAAAAAAAATATAGATATAAATCTTAAATTAAATAAAGAGATTGATTACGTAGAAATTATAACCAAAGAAGATAAATATAAAACTACAAAAAAAATTGAGGATATTAATATATTTATTGACGAATCAAGAAGAATTTTTGATGAAGAAATTCACTTTTATGATCATCCATATTTTGGTGTAATTATATTAATTTCAAAAATTTAAGACTTATAATACGCATTTTCATCATTATTATGATCTGTCACATCAGTAACTTTCTTTAATTCAGGAATTTGCTCCAATAAAGTTTTTTCAATACCATCTTTAAGGGTTACATCAACCATACCACAACCTTGACAACCACCGCCAAACTGCAATACAGCATTACCAGAATGTGTAAACTCTATAAGACTAACCTCACCGCCATGAGATTCAAGCATGGGATTAATTTCGTTATAAATAATATAATTAATTCTATCTTCTGCTGGACTATCAGGAGATATATTAGGTAGTCTTGCATTAGGAGCTTTAATAGTTAACTGGCCACCAAAATTATCGTTATCGAAGTTGACAATACAGTCTTTTAAAAATGGGATTGATCTGTTTTCGATATATACATCAATTAATTTAAGATTTAATAATAAGTCATCGGGTTCGGATTCATCTTGTTTACAAAAAGCAAGACAAGTTTCAGCTTTAGGCGTTCCTGGATCAGAAATAAAAATTCGTATAGATAATCCAACTTCATTTTTATCCTTTACAAGTTTTGCTAAGTACTCTTCAGCAGATTTTGTAATTTCTATAATTTTTGACATACAATCATTAAATGTGGTTTAAGCGATTATTAAACTCAATGCTGGGCATAAGAAAAAGATCTGAATTTGAGCATGATCTTAAACACATAACAATAAAGAAAATAATCGTTCTTTTTTTATTTCTTAATATAACATTTATTGGGATAATTTTTTTTATAACAAGAATCATCCTCATTAATGAATAAATTCAATGCAATCAAAAAACTTTTAACTGATCATTATAAAAAAAATATTATTATCCATAAGAGCCCTGATAAGGGATATAGATCAAGAGTAGAGTTTGGTTTTACTGAAAATGTATTTACGATGTATGGCAATAAAAATAAAATATTTCTGACAACCTTTGATATAGCAAAAAAAGAAATATCAACTTTAATGCCAAAACTATTAGAAGAAATCAAATTTAATGATGAAATTCAAAATAAACTTTTCCAAGTAAATTTTAGAAGTAATTCTTTAGGTTATGTAATGATAAGTCTCATATATCATAAAGAAATATCAAAAAAATTAATTGATTTAATCAATCAAATTTCAATTAAATTAAATTGCGAAATTATACTTAGAAGTAAAAAATTTTTTTACTCTACCGGCACTGGTTTTTTAGAAGATGTTTTAAATGTAAATGAACAATTTATTCTATATCAAACTGATCAGTCTTTTTATCAACCTAATTTTTATCTTTTGCCAAAGATGATAAAGAAAGTTAAATCTTTAATAAAAAAACCGAATGATCTTATAGAGCTTTATTGTGGTTCTGGAACATTTACTATTCCGCTTTCAAAACAATTCAAAAGAATTTTTGCAACAGAAAATAATCGTAAATCAATTATATGTCTTGAAAAAGGTATTAAAAAAAATAATATTGATAACATTTCATACGCTAGAATTTCTGACGATGAGGTAAGTGAATTATTCAATGGAAGAAAATTCAAGAGAATGAAAAATATTCAAATTAACGAATACAATTTTTCTCATATATTAGTTGATCCTCCCCGTTCAGGCCTTTCAAAGAATTTAATATCTATATTAATGAAATTTAAAAATATAATTTATATATCATGTAATTTTGATACTTATCTTAGAGATATAAAATTATTAAGCGCATTTGAAATTATTGATATTGAGTTATTTGATCAATTTCCAAACACATCTCATGTTGAAATAGTTTCATTATTGAAACAAAAATAACTTTTTTTTGACATTTATAATTTGTAAAGTAACAATATATTTTTAATTAATAGGAGGAGAAAATGGATGAATTACAAATACTAAGTGCCACTACAGAGATAGCTCTTTGGGAATTATTTCAATCTGGTCGAACAGCAAATCTAACATTTGCAATTGCTGGTGTAATAGCTGTATGGGTAGCTGCAAGATTTTCAAGTGTTGCAGTCGAAAAAGGCGTGAACATGTTTGGGAAAGTTATTCTCACTTTATTTGCAGCATCTGTGATGTTTGGTGGTTTTTCATTAATGATGTCTACTGAAGCTGTTTGGATTGGTCATGCAAATGCTCTAGCCAGTCTTGATATGAATAATGGTGATGCTACCTTATCGGAGGGATCAATGAGATATATTGCTGAAAGCTCAGAATCAAATCCATTACGAATGGCAGCCGGTGGAATGTTCTACGTAACTGGTTTTCTAATTGCAATTAGTCAACTATGGTTTGATACAAGTAAATAATTAATTATAAAGGCATATTATTTATATGCCTTTTTTTACTTTACAATGTGTTAACATAGTAATACACTACAACGCTATGAAAAAATATAAGTTAAATGAATCTTTACTTTTATTAAAAAATAAAAAAGAAGTTGATGAGTTTTTACGTGATTTATGCACACCAGCTGAAAGAAAAGCATTAGAAGAAAGATGGGCTGTTGCACAATTTTTATATGACAGCAAATTATCATATAGAGATATTGCATCAAAATTAAAAACAAGCACTACCACAGTTACCAGAGTAGCAAGGTTTTTAACGAATGAACCTTACAAAGGTTACCAAAAGATTTTAAAAAGGATCAACAAATGAATAAAAGACTAACAATAGCTATCCAAAAAAATGGAAGACTCTCTGCACAAAGTAAGAACTTAATTAATAAGTCAGGAATTAGTTTTAATTCTAAAGCTGATAAGCTTCTAGCAAAATCAAGCAATCTACCTGTAGATATACTTTTTGTAAGAGATGATGATATTCCCTCTCTAGTTTCAAATGGTGATGCTGATTTAGCTATAGTTGGTGAAAATGTTTTAATTGAAAAAACATTATTTAAGAAAAAGAATATTATAAAATCTCTAGATCTTGGATTTTCTAAGTGCAGACTATCTATTGCAGCTCCAGAAAATTCAAGATTTAAAAGTTTAAGAAACAAAAAAATTGCTACTTCCTATCCTAATGTATTAAAAAAATACCTCAAAGATAATAGTATAGAAGCTACGGTTATTAATATTCATGGTTCAGTAGAACTTACTCCGTATATTGGTATGTCGGATTGTATATGTGATCTTGTTTCATCTGGTGCGACACTAGAAGAAAATAATTTAAAAGAAATTAAAGTGATACTTAATTCTCAAGCAGTTTTAATTAAAAATAAATTACTTGATAAAAATAAATTTAATATAGCTGAGATGGTCATATCACGAATGAAGGGTGTTATTAATGCATTTGAAAGCAAATATGTCATGTTAAATGCTGATTCAAATAATATTGAATCAATATGTAAACTACTTCCTGGTTCAGAGTCTCCAACAATAATTCCATTAGAGAAAAAAAACAAGGTTGCTATTCATGCTTTATGCAAAGAACCTGTATTTTGGGAAACAATGGAAAAATTAAAGGCAAAAGGCGCGTCTTCTATTTTGGTTATGCCAGTAGAAAAAATATTAAATTAGAATGAAAAGTATAACGTTAAACAATAAAAATTTAGTTCTACCCTTTTCAAGCACTAAATTAAGTAGAAATGAATTAAAGAAAATAGATTTGTTTAATAAACTTGTTCTAGAAAAAGGTGATCAAGGTATTTCAGAAATATCACAGATATTGGGTGAAAAAAAACTAAAAAATTTAAAAGTAAAAAATAGTGAAATTAAAAAATCAGTAAAGAATATTGATGAGAGTCTTAAAAATGCAATTTTAGAAGCCTATTCAAACATTTATAAGTATCATAACTCACAATTTAAACAGCTATCATCAAAACCTATTGAAACAACAAAAGGTATAAATTTATGGTCAGAATTTCGACCAATTGACAATGTGGGACTATATGTACCAGGTGGCTCTGCTCCTCTATTCAGTTCGTTTTTAATGCAAGCAATACCAGCTATTATTGCTGGATGTGAAAATATAACTGTATGCACTCCTCCAGATAAGAATGGCGATATAGATCCAATAATATTATGGGTAGCAGATTTTTTAAAAATTAAAAATATTTATAAGGTTGGAGGAGCACAAGCCATCTTTGCTATGGCATATGGAACAAAAACAATTCCAAAATGTCTTAAAATCTTTGGCCCTGGAAATAAATATGTTACAGAAGCTAAGAAAATTATATCTAATATCACATCTATTGATATGCCAGCTGGTCCAAGTGAAGTTTATGTTGTTTCGGATGATCAAAAAAAGTCTAAATTTATTGCAGCTGACTTATTATCACAGTTAGAGCATGGAACAGATGCACATGCAGTAGTGGTTTCAAAAAATAAAAAACTTTTAGACATAATAAAAAAAGAATTAGAAATTCAGTTAGATAATCTGAAACGAAAAGATATATTAAAACTTAGTACAAAAAATACTTATTTTGTTAAAGCTTCATCGGACAAACAACTTATTAACTTTATCAATGAAAATGCTCCAGAACATTTGATACTAATGGATGACAACTTTTTAATTAATACGCCAAAAATTATAAATGCCGGATCAGTTTTTTGTGGTAGTTTTTCTCCTGAATCATTTGGAGATTATGCTTCTGGATCAAATCATACACTTCCAACATCTGGTAATGCAAAAACTTATTCAGGGCTCTCTGTAAAAGATTTTGGTAAAACCATAACATTTCAATATGCATCACCGGAAGGTTTTTTAAATCTAGCTCCAACTGTTGAGAAAATGGCTGAAGCAGAAAAATTAGATGCTCATAAAAATGCTGTTTCAATTCGTGAGAATTTGGCTTTAAAAGAAGTTGAATCATTGAATCGAATTGCTTTCATTAATAGAAATACAAATGAAACAAATGTTTTACTTAATTTAAACCTTGATGGAACAGGTAATTATAATATCAACACAGGATTAAATTACTTTGATCATATGCTCGAACAATTTTCAAAGCATGGAAAATTTGATATTTCGTTAAATTGTGATGGCGACACATACATTGATGAACACCATACAATTGAGGATGTTGCAATAACATTAGGAGAAGGTTTTAAACAAGCTATTGGGGATAGGCTTAATTTAGAAAGATACGCTTCTAGTGAAGATTTAGTAATGGACGAAACAAGGGCTCAAGTAAGTATTGATTTAACATCCAGATCATATCTTAAAATGAAAACTCCTCAATTAAGAGAGTTTGTTGGAGACTTTCCAACAGAGATGTTTAAACATTTTTTTATAAGTTTCGTAAACACTCTAGGTTTCACTTGTCACATAAATGTAAGTGGTAAAAATAGCCATCATATTGTTGAAGCAACCTTTAAAAGTTTTACTAGGGCATTAAATACAGCACTTAAAGTTACAAACGAGTCATCCTCTACAAAAGGACTCTTATGATAGGAATTATTGACTGTGGAGGAGCAAATTTAAATTCAATTAAGTATTCCCTTGAAAGAATAGGAAAAAAAAGTTTTGTTTCAAATATAAAGTCTGAACTTTCAAATGCTGACTCGTTGATATTACCTGGCGTGGGTTCTGCAGGAATAATAATGAAATCATTAAGAAAAAATAAATTAATTGATTTTATTTCAAATACTAATAAACCAACTCTTGGAATATGCATAGGTATGCAAATTTTATTTGAATATTCTGATGAAGATAAAACTGAATGCCTGGGTATTTTCAAGGGAAAAATAAAAAAATTTAAAAACAATAAAATGCCTGTTCCTCAAATGGGTTGGAATAAAGTTAAATGTATTGAAGAATACAAATATCTAAATAATTATTATTATTTTGCAAATAGTTATTACTCGGATAGCACAAAAAACATAATAGGTGTTTCAAATTATGGTGATGACTTTTCTTCTATAATAATTAAGGACAATTTTGTAGGATGTCAATTTCATCCTGAAAAATCTTCAAGTGCTGGCGAGAGGTTTCTTGAAGAGTTTCTAGATTTATAATGAAGATAATTCCAGCAATTGATTTATTAGACGGCCAATGCGTAAGATTATTGCAAGGCGATTATAAAAAAGTAACATCTTATAATATCTCTCCAATTAACCAAGCTAACTACTTTTTTAAAGAAGGTTTTAGATATTTACATATCGTTGATCTTGATTCTGCAAAAAATGCAGATAATAAAAATCTAAATATTATTAAGTCAATAAACAAGATTAAAAACTTAAAAATACAAGTTGGTGGCGGAATTAGAGACATTCAAAAGGTAAAAGACCTTTTAAATATTGGTATTGATCGTTTGATTGTAGGAACTGAAGCAATAAAAAATAAAAATTTTCTTAACGCTCTTAAAAATGAAGTTGACGTAAAAAAAATAGTGTTTGGGTTAGATTTTAAAATTATTGAAAATGAAGCTGTTTTATATACAAATGGTTGGTTAGAAAAGTCTAGATATAAGCTTTTTGATTTTATTGAAAAAAATAGCTGGATATTCAACATACTTGCTACTGACATATCATCTGATGGGATGTTGAGTGGCCCAAATATAAAAATTTATGAAAAAATTTTAAATAAATCAAGTTCAAATGTTATAGCATCAGGAGGAATATCTGCAGTTTCTGATATTAATAATCTTAAAAAAATTGGTATTCAAGAATGTGTAGTCGGTAAAGCAATATATGAAAATATCATCCCTATTGAGGATATTAGAAATGCTTACTAAAAGAATCATTCCATGTTTAGATGTCAAAGATGAGAAAGTTGTTAAAGGTATTAAATTTAAAAATCATGAGATTGTTGGGTCAATAGAAACATTAGCAGAAAAGTATTGTAATGAGGGAGCTGATGAATTGGTTTTCTATGACATTGGTGCAAGCACAATAAACAAGACAGTATCAAAAAAATGGGTTAAAAAAATAGCTAAGCTTATCAATATACCTTTTTGTGTGGCAGGTGGTATAAAAAGCGTTAATGATGCTCGTAATATTCTTAACAACGGAGCTGATAAAATTTCTATCAATACTCCTGCTATCGAAAATCCTTTATTAATAACAGAATTAGCAAATGAATTTGGGGCACAATGTGTAGTTATTGGTATTGATTCATTAAAAATTAATAACGATTACTATGTTTTTTCAAAAACCGGTGATCAAAAAACAATAACAAATACAAAACTAAAGACTACTGATTGGCTCAAAAAGGTACAAAATTTGGGTGCAGGTGAGATTGTCTTAAATTGTATGGATAAAGATGGGGTTAGAGATGGTTATGATATTGAACAACTAAATATACTTTCAGAAAATGCAAGAGTTCCATTAATTGCATCAGGAGGTGCTGGAAATTACGAACACTTTAAAGATGTCTTAAAAAAAACAAACGTAAGCGGAGCTCTTGCTGCAAGCGTATTTCATAAAAATGTAATGACGGTTACCAATTTAAAAAGATATTTAAATGATAAATCTATTAACGTGAGGCTATAAAATGAATACAAACGAGATTAAATGGGATAAACAAAATCTAATACCAGCAATAATTCAAAATACACATACTCTAAATATACTTATGTTAGGTTATATGAGTGAAGAATCAATTAAACAATCATTAAAAACAAACGAAGTAACATTCTTCAGTAGATCAAAGCAAAGATTATGGGTAAAAGGAGAAACCTCAGGAAATAAATTAATAATTGATAATATAGAATTAGATTGTGATAAAGACGCATTGCTTATTAAAGCAACTCCCAAAGGTCCAACATGTCATCTTGGAACAGAATCATGCTTTAGAGTTAAGGATAATCTAAATATAAATATTTTTGAAAAATTAGAATCAATAATTGAAGATAGAAAAAACTCTCAATTAAATAATTCATATGTTGCATCTTTGTTTACTAAAGGTATTAAAGAAATAGCAAAAAAAGTTACAGAGGAAGCTGGTGAAACATCAATATCGGCTGTATCAAATGATGGAAGAGTGATTGATGAATCAGCTGATCTAGTGTTCCATTTATTGGTACTCTTAAATGCATCAGGATTTAAAATGAGAGATGTGATGAATGAGTTAATAAAAAGAAGTTCTAATTAGTAAGCGGAATATACTCAATCCAATCAATTAATAACCTCTTTTTATCTGGATTATCTGGGTAATTTGAGCATTGCGCGTCAATACAAAAATGATCACTTTCAAGCGCATAGTTATCAAAATGACCTCCAACAGCAACATTTAATATAAGATAAAATTGATTATTAAAAGGATAGCTATATTGATTTAGCGGAACTGAATACGGATTTATTGAAAAATAAGGTATTTCTTCTTGGTCTAGATACATATCAATTTTATTTTCTAACCAAACAAAAGTTATTGAATGAAAATAATTTTGAAAATCATTGTCTATTGATGAAGTTGTATTCTGAGCAATATATTTATTATTTGGCCATTCGTTACCAAAATGAATTGCAGAACCGATAATATTTGACTCGGTTATGCGACCTCTGGCTTCCATTAAGTCTATTTCTCCTCCAGTTGGCCATGGTACATTTGAATTTGGCATCATCCATATTGCAGGCCACATTCCAGTTCCTTCTGGTACTTTAAAACAAACAGTAATTTTTGAAGGGTGAGAAAAAATTTTCTTATCTTTTGTCATAATTTTTGCTGATGTATATTGTTGAATAACATTATCAGAACCAGTATTTTCTTCAAAAATAGGTTGTATCTTTAAATAACCATTTTCTATGAATAAATTTTCTGAATCATTTTCAGTATAGTTTTGTGCTTCGTTGTTTCCGTTGCACCCTCCTCCGTTATCATTACAACCCTCATCATAAGACCAATTTGCTATATCAAGAGTGCTATCAAAATTTTCATGCCAACTACCATAACTTTCGTTTGATCTACTTACACAATTATCTTTAGATGTTGACATGGGAGGAGTGTAACTATATGAATTTGATAAATTTATTATTTCATTAGCAGTCAAAATAACTTCTGTTTTATTATTACTACCACTGCATGTAAATACAAATATAAATGTAAATAAATAAGCGAAACACTTTGGCATCATAATGTTTTACTTGATAGCTACTTTAAAAATGAATCAGATAAATTTTTCATTTCTTTTCTAAGAACAAATAAAGCAATCAGATTAGGTATTGATACAAGTGCAACCACTACATAAGCTATATTCCATACAACAGTTGTATCAATTACAGCAGCTAGTACAAAACATATTACATAAAAATTTCGATACCAGAAAACACCTTTTTCTCCAAAAATATACGCAGTTGATCTATCTCCGTAATAACACCATGTAATGGCAGTTGAAAAAGCGAAAAGTAATAAGGCAATTGCAACTAATTTTCCACCAAATTGGCCAAGAATACCTTGCGAAAATGCCTTAGCCGTTAATTCAGCAGAACTTACTAAAGATTTACCTTTAAAAATTAAAGACTCAACAATTTTCCCATTAATTACATTTATATTTCCTGTATAAAGATTGTTAGGTTTATCATTATCATTATTTTTTGTTGTAACAATGATACTCTCCGCAATGGACCTCGCATTTATAACAGTGATATTAGAAGATATTAATCTACCATCGACTATTGATATTGAACCTGAAAATTCGTTTACTTCAGAATTCATAGATTGAACATATTTTGTTAATTCAACAATATGATCTGGATAAACATAACTTCCATCAGGATTTTTTTGATCACTATAGACTCCCTCAAGTATCACCATATCGGTATTAGAAAATGTAGTTTCGAATTTTTGAGTCCAAACACCACTTGATAGAATAACAAGAGCTGTAACGCTACAAACAACTATTGTGTCAATAAATGGTTCTAAAATTGAAACAACACCTTGATCAATTGATTTATTTTTTGATGATGCATGAGCGATAGGTGAAGATCCTTGTCCAGCCTCATTTGAATATAGGCCTCTTGCTACACCATACTTTAGACTCATAGCAAAGCTTGCTCCTAAGAAACCACCAACCGCAGCAGAGCCAGTAAATACTTGAGCAAATATAGCATTGAATGACGGAATAATATTTTGGTAATTTTCTATCAAGATAATCACAGCGCCACCTAAATAAATTAACCCCATTATTGGAATAATTTTGCTAGCAACAGACGCTATTCTTTTAATTCCACCAATAATAATTATCCAAAGCAAAGCTCCTAAAAATAAGCCAGTAAATAATTTAGGTACAGAAAATTCACTATCCATAACAAGAGCAATATTATTTATTTGGGGCATATTCCCTGATCCAATTGCAGTTATCATCATTAAGAATGCAAACAAAATAGCTACCCATTTCATTTTGAGTCCTTGTTCAATATAGTACATAGGCCCACCAGATATTGAACCATCATTTAATTTTGTTCTATATTTATGCCCTAAGGTTACTTCAACGTACTTAGTTGTCATTCCAAAAATTGCAGTAATCCACATCCAAAATATTGCAGCTGGACCTCCGGTCCAAATTGCTAATGCCACGCCACCAATATTTCCAGTACCTATTGCTCCTGACATTGCTGTCGTAAGTGCCTGAAATCCACTTGTTTCACCGTCAGAGTCAGTATTTCTATTTTTACCTGAAACAATTTTAATTGCACTTTTAAAATATCTAAACTGAGGAAAACGAAGATATATAGTAAAAAAAATACCTGTGCCTATCAATAAAGCAGGAAACCACCAAGAACCACTAAGATTAGAATCAAGTAGTATTAAAAAATCATTAAATTGATTCACTTTAATCTCCGTATTTTTCAATTAAATCGGTATAGCCACCTACAAGGTTATTCTCTATAAAAATTTGTGGCATAGTTCTGGCAGCAGGATTTCTTTTCATTAATTCGTCAAAAATATTTTGATCGTCAGTATTATAAAGCTCATAATCGACGTTTTTTAAATCAAAATATCTTTTTGCCATTTCACAATAATAACAATTAGACTTTGAATAAATTTCAACTTTTTTAAACATAAGCTAGTAGATTTGAATTAATAAAATACCTATTGATTTAACTTATAATAGATTCTACATTAATCAATATACTAATAAACAAAAATGTCATTATTTAGTTTAAAAAATAAATCTGTTCTAATTACAGGCTCATCAAGAGGAATTGGTAAATCTATAGCCACACAATGTGCAATCCATGGAGCTAAAGTTATTATTTCAAGTAGAAAAAAAGATATGTGTGAGAAAACTGCAGAAGAGATAAATTCTCTAGTTGGTTCAGACAAAGCATATCCGATTGCTGCTAGCATAAGCGAGCCAGAACAACTTAATTATCTTGTTGATAAGACTAAGGAAAAATTAAAAAAAATTGATGTATTGATATGTAATGCTGCTACAAACCCTTTTATGGGATCAATGCTTGATATGCCTATAGATAAATTTGATAAAGTAATGAACAACAATATTAAATCTAATCAAATTCTATGCAATTTAGTTTTACCAGAGATGGTAAAAAGAGAAGATGGATCCATTATTATCATTTCAAGTATTGCTGCAATTAAAGGAAGTTCTATTTTAGGCGCGTATAACATAAGTAAGGCAGCAGATGTGATGATAGTAAAAAATATTGCAGCTGAGTTTGGTAACAAAAATATTAGAGCTAATTCAATAGCTCCAGGCCTTATCAAAACAGATTTTGCAAAAGCATTGTGGGAAAATCCTGATATTTTAAAATCAGTATTAGGTAACACTCCTATGCAAAGAATTGGAGAACCAGATGAGATTGCAGGTGTAGCAGTTATGCTGGCATCAAAAGCTGGTGAGTATATTAATGGACAAACAATCGTTGTTGACGGCGGTACTACAATTGTTTAAATGAGTAACCAATTTCACTATAAATATAATTTAGAGCATGAGCTTCATTGATAGATCCAACTTCATAAACATTATTTCTTAAATTATTAATTTCTTCGATAATATTTGATAATTTAAGTGCGCTATAACTTAGTTTATTGAATATCTTATATTTTCCATTAAATGCTTGGTTGGTTGTCTTGGAATATAAGATTATTTTTAAAAACTCTATAAGAAAATTAAGTTTATTAATGAAAGGCAAATCTAATTCAGATATTTGCTTTATTGCAATATTTAAATTGTAATTTTTAATTATAAAATTAATAGTAATTTCTACAAATTCTTTGAATACATCGTGATTACCACTTTCAATTGATTCAAGGATGGTAAATGGTGCATAAAAACTGGGGAAATCTACTGATGAATAGTCGTTAACATTATTGTTATTTAGCCATTTATTAACAATATCATCACTAGGTGCTTGTATATTTATAACCTGTGAACGGCTATAAATTGTCTTATTTAATGATCTTGATCTATTTGTTGTCATTATTATAAATGAGTTATTTGATGGTTCTTCTAGAGTTTTTAAAAGAGCATTTTGTGCTGATTGATTCATGCTCTCAGCATTTAATATTAACGCAACCTTATGATTTGAAAGTGATGGGGTTAAAGAAATAAATGAAATGATATCTTTTTTGCCTTTTTCTTCGTCCCAAGACCCTTCCCTTCTACTAATATCGTTGATGAGTATTTTTTCTTTATCTAAAACATAAAAATCAGGATGATTGTTTTTTTTAAATAAATTCAAAGTTACTTCACTTGAATTTACATTTTTTGTATTTAGTAAGTCTAATGCAATTCTTTTTGATAAAAGTTTTTTTCCAACCCCCTTTTGACCATTAATAATTACGCTTTGTGGAAGTTTATTAATATTAATATTTTTATAGATTTTTTCTAACCAATCACAATTACTTATTTTCATGGCTTTAATTTAAGATAATTTAAAATAGTAATATGAATTTCATTTATTGAATTTTCTGCATTAATAATTTTAATTCTATTATTAGATATTTTTGCTATGTCAATATATCCGTTTCGTACTTTCTCAAAAAATCTAAGTCCTGATGATTCAATTCTATCTTTTTTATCATTAGCTTTTCTAGCAAAACCTTTTTTTGGATCTATATCCAATAAAAAAGTGCAATCTGGTTCAGGGCATTTTAGCTCTTTTATAATTTTATTTATTAAATTAATAGAAATGCCTCTTCCATATCCTTGATACGCTAGAGATGCATCATAATATCTGTCTAAAAGAATGAAATCACAATCAGCATTTTTTATTTTTTCTTCAATAAGTTGTGCTCTTGAAGCAAACATTAAAAATAACTCTGAAAAAACTGAAATAGAATCATCTAAATTCAATAAAATATTTCTTATTTTTTCACCGGTATCTGTTGACCCTGGTTCTCTAAAAATTAAAACCTTAAACTTTTTTTTGACTAATAGGTCATAAAGCATATTTATTTGAGTTGATTTACCAACGCCCTCGATGCCTTCAAAACTAATAATTTTCATTTATCTAATTTAAGTTCCTTTATCATGTTTAGGTGTTCTTCATATGATTTGGAAAAGTAATGAGATGTAGGCGAATTAGCAACAAAGAAAAGGTACTCACCCGGTTGTGAGATTATTGCAGCTTTAAGAGATGATTTTGATACCATAGAAATAGGGGTTGGTGGTAATCCGTTAATCATATATGTATTGTAAATATTATTTTTATCAAGAATATCAGATTTTTTAATATCTCCATCAAAATTTGGTAACAAACCATAAATAATTGTTGGATCTGCTTGTAGTCTCATGGGTATAGTTAATCTTTTTAAAAATACTGAAGCTATTAGTTCTTTCTCATTATTATTTCCTGCCTCTTTTTCAATAATCGATGCAAGTATTAACGCTTCCTCTTTAGTTTTTATTGGATTGTTTGGATGCTTGTCTTTCCATATTTCATTCAAATATGATATCAATGCATTATTACTTTTTTTTAAAATTGATGATAGGTTCGAGTTATATTTATAATAATATGTATCAGGTTGAAAAATTCCTTCTTTAAAAATAAAAAAACTATTAACACAATTAAAAAATTTACAATCATTAATCAAAGTTGAGTCTTTGATATTATTTTGTAAATCATAGATATTTGATCCCTCTTTAATTACAAATTTATGAGTTACTGTATTTCCATTGCTTATATCTTTAATAATAATATCTAATGGTTTATTTTTTATATTATATTCACCAGCCTGCAATGTTTCTATTTTATTTAATCTTAAATATATTTTAAGAAATAATTTATTTAAGACGTTTGAAGGTGCTATTAAATTTAATATTTTATTTTGTGAGGTACCATACTCAATAAAAATCGTATCTGAATTAGAAATGCTTTTAGATTGAATAAATGAAAAATATGGTCCAATCAGTATTATAGATATTATTACAAATAATATGGAAGCTCTTTTCAACATAAACTAACTAATCGTTTTTAGACTAGTTAAATTATAGCGTGTAGATATTGTAAAGTTTTTACGAATTAGAATTTATATAATCAACAGCTTCATTAACTGTAGAAATTTTTTCTGCATCTTCATCAGCAATTTCTAGATCAAATTCTTCTTCTAACGCCATTACTAGTTCGACTGTATCAAGAGAATCGGCTCCAAGATCATCCACAAATGAAGAATCATTTTGAACTTCATCCATAGAAACACCTAATTGATCACTGACAATTTTCTTTACTCTATCTTCTACACTCATAAATGCTCCCTAACCTAAATTTGAATTTATTTTACAACTAATCTAAGTAACATGCACGAATTAGCAAAAATAATTTGCATTAATGCATGAAAAGACCTCCATCAATAGATATTGTTTGTCCGGTAATATATTGTGCCTCATCACTTGCTAAAAATGACACTGCATTTGTTATATCATCAACTATACCAAATCTCTTTAAAGGTATAGTTTGCATAATATTATTTTTGGCATCATTATTTAAAAATGAAGTCATATCTGTTTCTATGAACCCTGGTGCAATTGAATTAACTGTAATGCCTCTTGAACCTAACTCTTTTGCAAGCGATTTTGTAAAACCACCTAAGCCTGCTTTTGCTGACGCATAATTTACTTGACCAGCATTACCCATTAGCCCTGCTACTGATGAAATATTAATTATTCTACCGAACTTATTTTTGACCATATTCTTTGTAAATGCTTTTGTTAAATTAAATGTGCCGGTTAAGTTTGTTGCTAGCACATCATCCCATTGTTCGTCTTTCATTCTTAAAAAAATTTGGTCTGAAGTTATGCCAGCATTATTAATTAATATGTTGGGTAACATGTCTTCTCTTTTTAAATATTTTATACAACTCTGAATAGATTCTCTGCAATTAATATCAAGCTTGTAAGACATGAGATTGGGTAGTTTCTTTTCAAACTGAAAATCACTCCTTGATGTACCAATTACAGTATGACCAATTTCAGCAAAATAATTTGCTATTGATAACCCTATTCCTCTTGAAGCTCCAGATATAAAAATTATCTTTTTAATCATATAAATTCCTTTAACTCATCAAAATTTAAAGATGACATTGAAAAAATTTTATTCGCACCATTAAGTTTTGCTAGTCCAGATAGAACTTTTCCAGGGCCACACTCAATAATAATACCATTGTATTTATTTATACTATTCATAGTTTTATACCATTGAACAGGATTAGTTAATTGATTAATCAAATTTTCCTTAATGGTTATTGGATCATATGAAATTTGTGCATTATAGTTTTGTATCAAAGGAATAGTTGGTGTATTAATCTTTACCTCATTAATTTTTTCTCTAAATTTATCAGATGCTTCCTTCATTAAATTACAATGAGATGGAACTGTAACTTTTAGTTCAATGCATCTTTTTGCACCAGCCTCTTTGCATAGTTTTATAGCTTCAATTACTCCCTTTTCATTTCCTGCAATAACTATCTGCTTAGGTGCATTTAAATTTGCTGACGAGACAGAACAACTATCTTTATCAGAGATTGTCGAACATATCTTATTTATTATTTGTTCATCTAAGCCTAATATTGCACACATTATTCCTTTTTCAGACTTTTCCATCAATAAACCTCTTTGATAAACAAGATTTAGAGCATCTGCTATATCAATTGAGTCTGAGGCCACAAGTGCGGAGTATTCTCCTAATGAGTGACCAGCGCATATGTCAACTTTGATCTTAAGATCACAAATCAATTTCTTAAAAAAAAAATACGATGTAATTAATAATGCTGGTTGAGTTACAGAAGTTTTATTCAACTCTGCGGGAGATCCATTTTTTATAATCTCAACTAAGTCAAAAGGTAATATATTATTAGAAATGCTTGATATTAAATTTATAGTATCTTGATCAAAACTGTCTAGCATCTCAGAGTTTTGTGATCCTTGGCCGGGAAAGACTAGGGAAATATGTGTTGCCATAATAATTAGGCTGACGTTTCTTCGGCTTCTTCTTTTATCGGTTTACGTAGGTCCTTAATAAGTCTTCCCTTATAAAATCCATCTTTTGTCATCTGATGTCGAAGGTGTTTTTCTCCTGATACAGGATCGATAGATAATTTAGATGCTTTTAAAGAATCATGTGAGCGTCTCTGCCCTTTTCTAGATCTTGTAACTTTACTTTTTTGAACTGCCATCTTTCTAACCTTTAAAAAAAACGTATCCTAACAAAATTATACTAAATTTAACAGATTTATATAATTAATAACTTTCAACTAATTTCATAAAGTCATCATCAGGCTCAATTTTTATATCTATAAAAATGTCATCTTCATCTTTAAAATTAAGTTTATATGAATGTAGCGCCATTCTTTTAATATTATTAATTAAATTTGACTTGTTAAATTTATGATCTCCATATTTATTATCATTAATCACAGGATGGTTTATATTGCTGGACTGAAGACGAATTTGATGAGTTCTACCTGTAAATATCTCAATTTCTACTAGTGTTGATTTAGTCAATCTTTTAATAGGTTTAAAAAAAGATATGGAATCTTTGCCAGCATCAGATATATATGATTTTTTTTTGCCAGTTGATTTTGATTCAATTGAGTTATTGAGTTTAATTTTTGATTTTAAATGACCTTTTAGTATTGCTAGATATTTTTTTTCAATCTTATTTGCAATAGATATTTTATTGAAATATCTGTTAGCTAATTTATTTTTTGAGAGTACTAAACAACCGCTAGTTTCTTTATCAATTCTATGACATAAATCAAGCTCACTGTTCAATAATGATCTCATGATTTCAATAACGGTAATTGAATTCTTTGTACCAGAGTGAACTGCTATGCCACTTGGCTTGTCAATAATAATATAATTTTTATTTTCAAAAACTATCCTTTTCTCAAGCAAGTCCATATAGTGAGTAGGAATTTTTTTGTCAAGTTTTACATCGTCCTCTGTGATTGGTGGTATTCGAATTAGATCACCAGTTTTTATTTTTGTTTTTGCTTTTGCTCTCTTTGAATTAATTCTTACTTCGCCTTTGCGAATAATTTTGTATATCTTTGATTTAGGAATATTTTTGAAGATTGAAATCAAATAATTATCTAATCTTCTGTTGTTATTATGTTTATCAATTTCAATATTTTTGACACTCATCACACAAATCTATAGGATATACTCCTAAATAACTAGTTATTACTAGTAAAAATATAAAGAAAGATAAATACAACAGTTTTTTTTACAACCCATAAATTGGGTTAATCATTAAGCAAATAATGTAAGACTTACTGATAGAAGCTTTCATAGCATACTGCTGAATTATCTTCCTATAAAATAGGGAGAACAAAATGAAAAGAATTTTAATCAATTCATCTTATAGCGATGAATTAAGAGTTGCACTAGTCGATGGTGCAAAACTTTACGACTTTGATACGGAATCACCTGAAAGAGTTTTACTTAAAGGAAGTATTTTTAAAGCAACAGTTTCTAGAATAGAGACAAGTTTAGATGCTGCTTTTGTAAATTTTGGCTCAGAAAGACATGGATTTCTTCCTCTAAAAGAATTATCAAAGGATTATTATAAAAAGAATGCGAAAGGTAAATTTGAGTGTACTCTAAAGGAAGGTCAGGAAATAATTGTACAAGTTACAAAAGAGGAAAGAGGTACCAAAGGTGCAGCATTAACAACTCAAATAGGTTTGGCTGGAAGATTTTTAGTATTAATACCTAACTCATCAAGATCAGGCGGTATTTCAAGAAGAATAAGTGGCGACGAAAGAGATCAAATAAAAGAATCTTTGAATACACTTAATATTCCAGAAAATATGAGTGCTATAGTAAGAACTAACGGTCTTGGAAGAACCTCTGAGGAGCTTAGTTTAGACTTAGCCTACTTACTAGCATTATGGTCTGAAATTGAAAATATGTTTCCAAATGCTATATCGCCATCATTAATATATCGAGACGATAAACTGATAGTAAGAGTAGCAAAGGATTACTTCAAAGATGATATAGAAGAAATTTTAATAGATGATATTGATACATTTAATGAAGCAAAAGAGTTTATAAATGCTGTTATTCCTGATCATTCTGAAAAAGTAAAATATTATAATGAAGAAATACCATTATTTAATAGATATCAAATAGAATCGCAAATAGAGTTAGCTTTTCAAAGAGAAATAAATTTATCATCTGGTGGGTCGATTGTAATTGATCCTACCGAAGCAATGACAGCGATTGATGTCAATTCTGCAAGATCTACTAAAGGAAAAGATATCGAAGAGACTGCTTATAAGACGAACTTGGAAGCTGCTAAAGAGATAGCAAGACAATTACGACTAAGAGATGTTGGTGGGCTTGTGGTTATTGATTTCATAGATATGCTTGATGAATCTAATCAAGAGAAAATAGAAAATGCCTTTAGAAAAGCAATATATTCTGATAGAGCAAGAGTTCAAATTTCTAGTATTTCTAAATTTGGTTTACTTGAAGTTTCAAGACAAAGATTAAGACCTTCTTTAAATGAATCTTATGATATTGAACATGTTTTAGTCAGGGGTCCTAGATCACTAGGCCAATCCATTTTAAGGATAATTGGCGAGGACTCAGCTAAAGATAATACATCTGAAATTCATGTTTATGTTCCATCTGATGTTGCAAGCTACTTATTAAATGAAAAAAGATATGAAATTATTAATATCGAGAAAACTAACAACATAAGAGTTTTAGTTATTGCAGATCCATATAAATCAAGACCTTACTACAAGGTTGTTAGAATTAAAGATACTGAAAAGAAAAATCAAGATTCATATAAGCTTAGTCCTCAAAGTCCTGAGCCAGGAACAGAATGGAGAGATGATAAGAATATAAATAAATCAAATAAACCATTAGTCGATGGAGTTAGTCCTCCAAAGATGCCAAAAAAGAAAAAAGACGGTCTAATTGGGTGGATAAAAAATATTACTGGCTTAGAACAACATGTTAGTCAGGATAAAAAAACTATAAAGAAGAAACCTCAAAGACGTAAAAGTACTTTTAAAAAACCATTTAATAAAAATGCTTCAAGTAAATCTAAGCCTAAACAAAATTTCAAGAATAAAAATAGACAAGAAAAAACTGTTAAAAATGACAATGTTCCTAAAAAGAGCACCCCACACAATAAGAAAAATAAACCTAATTCTAAAAATAAATCTTTTAAAAAGAATGAGAAAGTTATAGACAAAGCTCCAAAAAAACTAGTAATCCAGGAAGTAAAGAAGGAACCAAAAAAAATAAAAGAAATTCCTACTAGAGCTTCTAACGACCCTCGATATAAGAACGAATAATCTGTCCAGAAAGTGATGATTCTGGAGGAATTAATGGTAGTTGATCGACGTTATACCAATTTGCTTCTGCAATTTCTTCCTCATCTATAACAAGATCACCTGATTCATATTCACATTTAAAACCAAGCATTAACTGTGAAGGAAATGGCCAGGGTTGACTTCCAATATATTGTATATTTTTTACTCTTATACTAACTTCTTCCATCACTTCTCGCATAACTGTTTCTTCAGCAGATTCAGATACTTCAACAAATCCTGCTAGAACACTAAACAAACCTTCTGGGAATAAATTATTTCTAGCAAGTAATATTTCATTACCTTTTGTAACCAAAGCAAGAACACATGGCGATATTAATGGATATATCATTGATGATGTTTGAGGACAATACAAAGCTTGTTCTTTGGAATTAAATTTATTTAATTCACCTGAGTAACCTGAATATTTATTACTTCTTATCCAATGTAATAACTGATTTGCTCTACCCATGAGCAAAATATCATCAGACTTTGATATTACTAATAGATGTCTTAAATCATATTCTACAATCGACTCATAGCCTATGTTTATTTCGATATTGGTATTTGATATATCAACCGCATAAATATCGTTTCCATTATTACCAATTCCTATGTACAAATGGTCTTTAATCTCAATATTTAAAAGATTTTCTTGTAATAAAAATGTTTGTAGATTGGGTTCATAAAGAATTTTATTATTATTAAAGATAATCAAAATATTATTATTACTAGCTTTAATGTCCAAAAATCTTTTAAAATGCATATAATCCTATTTGTATAAAAATGTTAAGCGAAATTCAAAAACTTTTTCTTGGTGATGCTCCTGATTGGTATAAGTCTACCATAATAGGGTTCCTCATATTTAACCCAATATTGTTAATCATATTGAACAATCTTATGCCTGGAAATTCTGGATTCATTCTTGGTTGGATTATTCTTCTTCAATTTATTTTTACGTTGGCTATGGCTCTAAAATGCTATCCATTACAGCCTGGTGGCCTACTAGCAATTGAAGCAGTAATTTTAGGTCTTACATCTACTGAAACTATTTATTATGAGATTTCTGAAAATTTAAAAGTAATTTTATTATTAATTTTTATGGTAGCTGGAATATATTTCATGAAAAATTTAATGCTTACTATATTCTCAAAGTTACTTTTAGGTATAAGATCTAAAACTTTTTTATCGCTTCTTTTTTGTGCTTCAGCAGCTGTTTTATCGGCGTTTTTAGATGCCTTAACAGTAACCGCTGTTTTGATTGGAGTTATGATAGGTTTCTATAGAATTTATCATGCGGTTATTTCAGGTAATGACTTTAGAAATCAGGATCATGACTTTAAAGATAATTCTCAAATTGACACCCTAAAAGAAAGTGAACTTGAGGACTTTAAAGGTTTTCTTAGAGATCTTGTTATGCATGGTGCTGTAGGAACTGCTCTAGGTGGCGTATGTACGACTGTAGGTGAACCACAAAATTTAGTAATAGCAGGTAAGGCTGGCTGGGATTTTATGGAATTTTTCCTTCAGATGGCTCCTATTACAATGCCTATTTTGTTTACTGGATTAGTTACATGTGTATTGCTTGAAAAGTTTTCTGTTGCTGGTTTTGGTAATAAATTACCATCAAATGTTAGAGAAGTATTTAATGATTACTCTAATTATAGAAATGAAAATATAACAACAAACGATAAAGCTGTATTACTTATTGAATCAATTGTATTAATTTTTTTAGTTCTTGCTCTAGCATTTAGTATTGCTGCAGTGGGTTTAATAGGCTTAACCGTAATGGTTTTATTAACTGCTTTTAAAGGAGTCACAAAAGAACACGATTTAGGTGAGGCATTTCATGAAGCACTTCCCTTCACAGCCTTATTAGCTGTTTTCTTCGCAGTCGTAAGTGTGATTTATGATCAAAAACTTTTCGATCCAGTTATTAACTATGTTTTATTACAAGATCCTTCTGTTCAGCCTTCTTTATTTTATATTGCAAATGGTTTCTTATCTGCTGTAAGTGATAATGTTTTTGTTGCGACTATCTATATTAAACAGGTTGCTTTAACAATTCCTGCTGGTACAGATCAATTTAATAATCTGGCTATAGCAATTAATGTTGGTACAAATATACCAAGCATTGCAACCCCCAATGGACAAGCTGCATTTTTATTTCTTTTAACATCATCCCTTGCTCCTTTAATAAATTTATCTTATTTAAGAATGGTATATATGGCACTTCCTTATACTATTATTCTATCTATTGTTGGTTATATAGCTATATATACCCTTCTTTAATGCTCAGAGACTTAAACCACAAATTATGTATTGCTCCAATGATGCAATATACAGATATGCACGATAGATATTTATTAAGACTAATATCAGAAAAAGTGTTTCTTTATACAGAAATGATTGCAACTGGTTCTTTGATTTATGGTAAGTGCTTTGATCAGCTTGAATTTAATAATGAAGAACATCCTGTTGGTGTTCAACTTGGTGGTTCTAATATAAATGATCTTGTAGAGTGTTCTAAAAAATGTGAGCAATATGGTTATGACGAAATAAATCTAAACGTAGGTTGTCCATCAGATAGAGTACAAAAAGGTAAATTTGGTGCCTGTCTTATGTTAGAGCCTGAACTAGTAAAAGACTGTTTAGGTCATATGAAAAATGCAGTAAAGATACCTGTTTCAATTAAATGTAGATTAGGTATAGACAAAAATGAATCATATAATTTTCTTTACAATTTTATTTCTATTGTTAAAGAATCTGGTGTGAAGATTTTTATAATTCATGCAAGAAATGGAATTTTGAAGGGTTTAAGTCCAAGACAAAATAGAAATATACCACCACTTAAATATGACTATGTTTATAAGTTAAAAAGAGATTTTCCAGAACTTAAAATTATTATTAATGGAGGTATCAAAACCATTGAAAATACGATAGAACATCTTCGCAATGTAGATGGAGTAATGATCGGTAGAGCAGCATATGACAACCCTTTTATGCTTAGCGAAATTGATTCAAATATTTATGGCGATCATAAAAAAACTGTTTCAAAAATTGATATTTTTAATAAATATATGGATTATGTTGAAAAAAAACAAAGTGAAGGACATGAATTATCAAGGATGTTAAAACATATATTTGGTTTATCGAGGGGTAATAAAAACGCAAAACTATATAGATTAAAAATTATTGAAATAATGCAAAATAAAGATTTAAAAAATAACAGATCTGAACTTCAAAAATTATTAGTCAATTAAAAAATCATCCATATCATCAATAAATGTATCTTCTACATCAACTCCATCCTTGATTTCAAAATACAAAGACTGAACATAAGCATCTTTTACAAAGTTATACTTGTCACCTGATAATAATGATTCAATGCCAATTAAACGCTCTCTAGTCTCTATTGCATCAATCCCTCTTAAAGTAATGTTCACATCAGTATCTGTCATATGGAATGTTACTGATAAAATAGAAGAAACTGGTTTTGTTAAAGTGTCTCGTAATGTTGATGGGCCAAAAAAAGGCAACATTATATATGGTCCCGATTCAACACCCCAGACTGCCAATGTTTGACCAAAATCTTCATCATGTCTATCAAGTCCAATTTTGGTTGCAACATCAATAAAACCAGCTAATCCAATAGTTGAATTAATTATAAATCTAGAAAAGTCGTTAAAAAAAAATTTAACTTTTCCTTGTAGTAATTGATTTATTGAGGTGTCTATTTCTTCGAGATTATTAAAAAAATTCGTCACACCCTTTTTAATGGGTTTTGGTGTTTTTGAATATACTTCAGCCAAAGGTTTTGCAATTTTATCATCAAGTTTTTCATTAAAATCAAACGTTTTTTCTATTTAATTCTTCGAATGGATCGTTAATATCATCAGAAAATAAATTTCCACCAAACATTAAAAATAATAAAAATATTATTCGCATACTTTCATTATACTATCCAATAATTTTCATTGTTACATCATCAAATAAATGTAGAGCATTTTCTATTTTTAGATTATATAAATCATCACTAAAGTCTATCTGACCTAATTTCTTAAATTCTAAAGACTCTTCGTCATTCAATGGACCCTTATAATTAGAAATATTATTTTCAACATATCCTAATATATTTGTATTTAGCTTTTTCAGCATAGAGATAGTTTTTTTTAAGTCATAGTAAGATAATTTATTTTTTGATGTTATCAATATTGTCTCCAAGTGATCAATTTCACTCGCTATTGTCAGATACGAATCTCCTGTACCAGGAGGCATATCAATAATTAAATAATCTAAATCTCCCCAATCTGTCTCTGTTAATAATTTTCTTATAGCAGAACTTAACATTGGTCCGCGCCATGTTGCTGCAATATCCTGATCAACAATATATCCCATTGAATTTATTAATAGGCCATTAATATTTATTGGTAAGATTTTTTTTGAATCCTTAGAAAATTCTAATTTTTTATTTAGTGTATTAAAAATAATATGTTGATTTGGTCCATAAATATCTGCATCTAAAATGCCGACTTTATATTTCTTTAATAAATTGAGGGCTAAGCCAGCTGAAAATGTACTCTTACCTACACCACCTTTGGTTGCAGCTATAGCTATTATTTTTTTTATGCTCATATATATTCTTATTTTTCACATATAATACAGATAATATATGAACACTCCTACAGTTAAATCTAGAAATATTTTAATTACACAAGCGCTACCGTATGCGAATGCGCCTTTGCATCTTGGACATATGTTGGAAGCTGTTCAGACAGACATATGGTCCAGATTTCAAAACTTTAACGGTAACAAATGCTACTTTTTTTGTGCTGATGATACACATGGTACTCCAGTAATGCTAAAAGCAAACGAACTTGGTATAAAACCTGAAGAATTAATAGCTGATGTCCTAGAAGATCATAAAAGCACTTATGATCTTTATAGTATAAATTTTAATAATTATTACACTACTCACAGTGATGAAAATAAACAATTTTCAGAACAAATATATGAAAGCGCTAAAAAGAATAATTTAATATCTAAATCAAGTGTTGAACAGTACTTTGATGAAAAAGAAGAAATGTTTCTTTCTGATAGGTTTATTAAGGGAACTTGTCCAAAATGTGGTGCTGAAGATCAACATGGCGATAATTGTGGTGTTTGTGGAGCTTCATATGACATTCTTGATTTGAAGAATCCAATTTCTATAATTTCAAACTCTGTTCCTGTAAGAAAAAAAAGTGATCATATTTTTTTTGATTTACCTCAAAAAAAAGAAATGCTTAAAGAGTTTATTAAAAATGTTGAATTACAAACATCAATTAAAAACAAGCTAAATGAGTGGCTTGATGATGATTTAAAAAAATGGGATATATCAAGGGATGCGCCATATTTTGGTTTTAAAATACCAGATGAAATAGATAAATATTTTTATGTTTGGCTTGATGCACCAATTGGATATTTAGCATCCATTTTGAATTGGGCTGATAATAATAATTTAAAAATGGTTGATTTATGGTCTGAAAAATCAAATTACGAGATTTATCATTTTATAGGTAAAGATATTGCTTATTTTCATGGTCTTTTTTGGCCTGCTTTGTTAAGTTCTGGAGGTTATAAATTACCTAATGGAATAAATGTCCATGGTTTTTTAACCATTAATGGTGAAAAAATGTCCAAGTCTAAAGGAACAGGTATTTTGGCAAAGGATTTTGCTAATATTACAAATCCAGAAACATTAAGATACTATTTTGCGGCAAAGTTAAATAACAAAGTTGAGGATATTGATCTAAATTTTGATGATTATACTCAGAGAATAAATTCAGATCTAGTTGGTAAATATTTAAATATCGCTTCCCGGTCAGCTTCTTTTATAAAGAAAAATGATAATGTAGTCTCTGAAAATATTAATCAAAAAATCATAGATAATTTATTGCTGATGAAAGAAGATATTTTAGATCTGTATGAATCAAAACAGTATTCAAAACTAGTTAGAATAATTATGGAATTAGCTGATAATGTAAATAAATATATAAACGACGAAAAACCATGGAAATTGGATCTTAAGGATGCTCTTATAGTAAGTTCAACATCTTTAAATGCTTTTAAAATATTATCTGTTTATCTCCATCCTATAATACCCAATCTAACTAATGATGCATTTAAATTTTTAAATACAAAAATATCATCTTTCAATGATATTGATGAAAGATTATCTGGCCATATAAATAACTATAAACCGTTGCTAAATAGGCTTGAACACATAATAATTCCTGAGGAAGAAAATATGGATAATATAAACTTAATAAATATTGATCATTTTGCTGCTGTTGATTTAAGAGTAGCTAAAATAATAAAAGCTGAACATGTTGAGGGTGCTGATAAATTACTTCAACTGCATTTAGATGTTGGTGAATTAGGATCAAGAAAAGTATTTGCAGGTATAAAAAATGCTTATGAACCTGAGCAATTAACAAATAAACTTGTTGTTCTAGTTAACAATTTAGAACCTCGTAAAATGAAATTTGGAGTATCTGAGGGAATGGTATTAGCATCAAGTAAAGATAACAATATATATTTAGTATCTCCTGATAAAGGTGCAGAGCCAGGAATGAAAGTTAGATAATGAGTAAAACTGACATCATAATTATAGGTGCTGGCCCAGTTGGATTATTTACAGTATTTGAAGCTGGACTTCTTGGATTAAACTGCACTCTTATTGATAATCTAGACAAACCAGGAGGTCAATGTGCTGAACTTTATCCTGAAAAACCTATATATGATATTCCAGGAGTACCTTTTCAGACTGCTCAAGATCATGTAAATGCCCTTCTCGAACAAATTAAACCATTTGATTATATACTTCATCTTTCAGAACGAGTTGACTCGATTAGAGAAGTAGATATTGATAATGATAAATATTGGGAAGTTATAACAACGAAAGATAATAAGTTGTTATCAAAAAATATATTTATTGCTGCAGGAGCCGGTTCATTTGAACCACGTAGACCTCCAAATATTGATAATCCTGATAAATTTGTTAATAAAGGAGTGGAATACGCTGTTCGCTCAGTTGAAAAATATGAAAATAAAGATGTATTCATATTTGGTGGTGGCGACTCTGCACTAGATTGGACTGTTGAATTGTCTAAAATTGCTAAATCAATTTCATTAGTTCACAGAAGAGATGCATTTAGAGGAGCCCAACACACTGAGGAGCAAATGCGAAAGCTTGTAAGCAAGAAAAAAGTTAAGTTGTTAACACCTTATTTAATAAATTCTATTGAAGGAAATGAAAAAGTTAATTCAGTCACATTAAAAAATTTTGATACAAATGAAATAGAGTCTCATAAAGCAGATGAGCTTTTATTTCTTTTTGGACTTAATAAAAAACTAGGTCCAATACTTGAATGGGGTATTGATTTAAATGAAAAAAAAATTAAGGTTAATACTGAAGACTTTCAAACAAACAAAGACGGTATTTTTGCAGTTGGTGATATTAATGATTATCCAGGCAAACTAGATTTAATATTGTCTGGCTTTCATGAAACCACTCTAGCTGTCCAAAAAGCTTACAAAAGAATTTATCCCGGCGAGAGAGTTCCATTTGGATACACTACCTCCAATTCAAAATTACAAGAAAAGCTTGGTGTTAAAAAATAGATTTAGAAAATATTTACCAGTTGTTGTGGACCTTGAAACAGGTGGTTTTGATCCAGAAATAAATGCAATTCTTGAAATTGCAATAACCTTAATTAACGAAGATTGCGGTGAATTGTGTGTTGGTGAAACACATCGATACCATATAGAACCTTTTCAAGGATCTATTGTTGAAGCAGAATCATTAGAATTTACTAAAATTAATCTGGATCATCCTCTCCGAAATGCAGTATCAGAAACTGAAGCAATCCAAGATTTATTTAAAATAATTAATAAAACAAAGAATAAATATGAATGTTCCAGAGCTATATTAGTTGGACACAATGCTCATTTTGATCATAGCTTTTTAAAAAAGGCTGTTGAAAGAAATAATATAAAAAAATCGCCATTTCACTCATTTTCAGTATTTGATACTGTTTCACTTGGTGCACTAGAGACGAATCAAACAGTTTTAGCAAAAATTTGTGAAAGTTTGGGAATTGATTATGACTCTAAAGAAGCTCACTCAGCAGCTTATGACTCAGAAGTTACTGCTAAAGTATTTTGTAAAATTATAAATAAATATCAATAAGTTATTTCGATGAAATATTTTGAATAAGCTTTTTTAGTTCTCCATTTTCATGCATCTGAGTAACTATATCAGCTCCGCCAATCAGATCTCCTTCGACAAAGACCTGAGGAAATGTTGGCCAATCAGAAACTTGGGGCAAGGTCGATCTAATATCATCATTCTCCAAAACATCAACATATGAAAATTGTGCTTCACATTCAATTAATGCTTGAACAGTTCTAGCTGAAAAACCACATCTAGGTTCATATGGAGTACCTTTCATGTATATTAATATATCGTTATCTTTAATTTGTTGTTTTAGTTTCTTAATTAAGTTTATATATCTATTTATAGTATCTTCGAAGCCATATTTCAAGGAGTCAGTGATTATAGCGTGGCCAATTGAAACCTCTCCTACATTACCAATCCTTATTAACTCTGATAGATTAAATAAATTTAAATCATGTCCTGCATTAATATTTAAATTTTTTCTAGATGCGTAATTAATAAAGTCTTTTAAATGCTTAAGGATACTGTGATCTTTATTTTTAATACTAATTGCAAATTGACCGGTATGAATCTCAATTGTATCTGCTCCAACTTCAATAGCGTAATCTATAGATTGATAGTTCGGTTCGTCTTTGTTAAGTAGATCAATAAATAAACTTATTCTTGATTTTGGAGAAACTTTTTTTATGATTTTAATTATTTTTTTTAATTCAATATCATGCTCTCCTTTGATCCAACCATGGTCCGATGTAACCTGATTAGGCTCGTCAGGTACAAGAGTTATCTGGTCAGGCAAAACAATCTCAACTAAATCAATAAATCCAATAAAATCATTTTTTTTATTTGAAAATGGATTTCCTTCTAAATTAAACTCGACTTTTTTTTCTTTACATATTTTTGATAGAGAAATAACATCATTGCATGTAGCATGCCTGTGGTCAGGCCTTGGGTGCAATGTTAAACCATCAACACCTAATTTTATTGCTTTATATGCGTACTCTTCAAGACTTGGAACATTCTCGCCTCTAGCATTTCTCAATAAGGCTATTTTATTTAGATTAATACTTAAATTCATAATATTTATATTGCATTAAATTATCTATACAGATCATTCCTTTCATTAACAACTAAATTAATTGCGTCATTGGTTTCATATTCAGATTTATTAAACCCTTTGATTAATACAACTGGCATTAGTTCATTAGTTTGACCCATTATCAGCCCTGCGGCGCAGGCTAGTTCATCTGCAATAGCAATTTCGGTACAACTTAAAGGTTTATTATAAATATCTCTGTTACCAGTCATATCAATGATACTTTGAATATTTGTACTTGCAATTGCAAAATTAGTGATACCGTATCTAAAAGGCCTTGTCATTGAATCAGTAATTATAATAGAAATATTTTTGTTAAATACATTTGATAAATGACTATGTATTAACTCAGAGCTTTTTGATGGATTTTTAGGTAGTAATAATACAATATCTTCATTTTCAGAGATATTAGATTTATCAATGCCAGCATTAATATTTATGATGCCTAATTGATGTTCAACTATAATTACTCCTTTTTCAATACTTATAATTTTTTTTGACTCATCAAGAATAGTTTGAACTAGCCTAGGATCTTTTTTAAGCTGTTTAGCGATATTAGTTGCTTTTTGTGATGGATTTATATTTTTTAAATCTACATATCTATTTTCGGATTTGGAGACTATCTTTTGAGCAATCAATATTACATCTCCATCTTCAATACAAATATTGTTTCGCATTACAGATTCTTCAATTAGTGCCCCAAGATCATCACCTTTTTTAACTAATGGGATATCTTTCAAACCCTGGATGTATATCTGATTCATGAATAAGAGATTTTACTGTTTTATAAATATATTTAATGTGGTATTTCAATAATGTATACTTTCGAATTATGACATTATTAGATGATAAATTACTAGAAGTTTTGGTATGTCCAATATCAAAAAAGCCATTGTCATATAACAAAGAGACTAATGAACTATTATCTGAGGATGCAGGCCTAGCTTACCCAATAAAAGACGGTATTCCAATCATGCTTCCCGATGAAGCCCGCAAAATTAAATAAAAGGCGCCCGTAGCTCAGCTGGATAGAGTACTTGGCTACGAACCAAGGGGTCGGGAGTTCGAATCTCTCCGGGCGCGCCATTTTAAGAATTTGGCATGTAAATTGCTATATTAATGTGTATGAAAAATTATATGAATAACTTATATGAGTTTTGCACTACATATCCTGTTTGGTCTATGTGTTTTATATTTTCGGGATATGTGATTGGAGTTGTATACTTTTAAACTGATTTTAGTTTTTGCTGTGGTATTGAATTTTTTATACCAGTTATATTATTACCTTTATCAAAATATACTAACGTAGGTTTATGGGAACTGGATTCTACTTCATCAAATTGACCATATGTACATATTATAAGCACGTCACCTAATGTAACCTTATGCGCTGCAGCACCATTAACAGAAAGAGTTTTAGATCCTGCCTCAGCTAAAATTAAGTACGTTGAAAACCTTTCTCCATTAGTGACATTATAAACCTCTACTTGCTGATATTCTTGCATACCAGCTGCTTCAAGAAAACTTTGATCAACTGCACAAGAGCCTTCATAATCTAGCTCAACTTGAGTTACATTTATTCTATGAAGCTTAGATACAAGTAATGTCTTTTTCATAATGTTGAGAAGTATAAATAAATAACAAATAATATCAAATTATTGTTAATTTAATCTAATATTGTCAATTAACCTTATTCCGCCAATTCTTGCAGCAATTGCAACAATGATTGAATGATTATTTGCACTGTAAGATGTCTGAAGAGTTTTTTCATTGCATGATTCTAAGTAATCAATTTCAAAACCCTCCTGTATTAAAAAATTTTTTTTTGAATTTAAGAAATCATATGAAAGATTATTAGAATTATTTTTTATATCCAAAAGAGTTTTGTATATTAATGATGCTTTATTTAAATCTTTCTGTGATAGTAGTCCATTTCTTGATGACAGCGCTAAGCCATTTTCATCCCTTTCAGTTTCTACACCTATAATATCAATAGCACTATTAGTAGTTTTAATGAATTCTTTTACCAGCATATATTGTTGAAAATCCTTAAGGCCAAAAATAACATGTGAAGGTTTTAACAAAATAAAAAATTTATTTAATATAGTTAGAACTCCATCAAAGTGTCCTGGCCTATGGTGACCGCATAAGTATTGCGATTTTTTAGACGCTTTAATTTCTTTAATATCATTTAATATTGACTTATCTGGAATATATAAACAATCACATTTACTTTCTTTTAATATTTCAATATCTTTCTCAAGCGTTATAGGGTAATTTTTATAATCACTTGCATCATTAAACTGTAGTGGGTTTATAAATATAGATACTAATATAGGTTTACCAATTTCTAGTCCTTTTTTTAAAAGAGATACATGACCCTTGTGTAAATTACCCATAGTAGGGATATAAGTAATATCAATATTATCTTTGAGATAATCTAAAATTTCGACTTTTTCTTTGATAATTTGCAATTTTAAAAGAAAGTATGTTCTTTGGCAGGAAATTCACCATTTTTAACTTGCGATACATATAATTCAAAAGCCTCATCAATAGATTGAGCTTCTTTCATAAAATTTTTTACAAATTTTGGTGTTTCATCTAAACATGATATTCCTAACATGTCATGAACCACCATTACCTGACCATCAGTTTTTGAGCCAGCACCAATTCCGATAACAGGTATTTTTAGTTCCTTCGTAATTTTATTAGCAAGATTATCTGGTACACATTCTAGCAAGAGCATTGCTGCACCAGCTTTCTCGAGTTCAATAGCTTCTTTTAATATTTTTTCATGTTCTGATGTGTCTCTTCCTTGTACAAAATATCCTCCAATACGATTTATTGATTGAGGGGTTAAACCCATGTGAGCGCATATTGGTATTCCTCGATCAGATAGCATAGATGCCATTTTTGTTATCCACTCACCACCTTCAATTTTTATAGAATGGGCACCTGCCTGCATAAGTCTTGTTGCATTTTCAAAACCAAGATCATCAGTTGAATAACTCATAAATGGCATATCTGCCATGATGTGAGAATTTATATTGCCTCTCACAACACATTCAAGATGATATATTAATTGATCCATAGTAACCGGTAGAGTACTGTCATGGCCTTGAATTACCATACCTAAACTATCACCAACTAAGACTATGTCTACACCTGCCTTGGAAATTCTATTTGTTAAAGTAGACTCATATGACGTTAAACAAGTGAATTTTTGACCATTTTTCTTCATCTCATTTAGAGTTGAAATTGTAATATTTTTTTTATTAGTTTGAGATGACATCTTTTATATTAATTTTATTTACTATTTCATTTATTATTTTTTGGGCAACTTTAAATTTAGTATCTTTTTCAATTAAAATTTTCTCATTTTCAGTATATATAGTAACTTCGTTATCATCTGAATCAAAACCAATTGATTTGTTAGAAACATCATTACTTATAATCATATTTAAATTTTTTTCTGTTAATTTTTTACGAGAATTTTCTTCAATATTTTCAGTTTCTGCTGCAAAGCCAACCACAAAAGAATTTGGATAATTTTTTGAAACATTAGAAAGAATATCATCATTTTTTTCCAATTTTAAATTAAATATTTCTTTTGAATTTTTCTTCAATTTTTCTACGGAATAATTTTTAGGTCTATAGTCAGACACTGCAGCACATCCTATAAAAAGATCGTCGTCTTTCATTACTTTAAGGACTTGATCTAACATTTCTTTTGCTGTGTTAATTTTTATAAGGTTAATATTCTTATTTACTTCTAAAGTTACAGGACCACTTATTAAGTTTACATTAGCTCCAGCTTCAATTGCAGCCTGTGCAAGTGCATACCCCATTTTTCCAGAGCTATTATTTGAAATATACCTTACTGGATCAAGCTTTTCTCGAGTGGGGCCAGCGGTTATATTAACTGTTTTGCCTGATAATTCACCTGTATTAATAGAGTTACTTATCTCGTTTAATATTTTTTCTGGCTCAACAAGCCTTCCAGGACCAACATCTCCACATGCCTGATCCCCTATGTCAGGACCAATAAAAAATACTTTCTTTGATTGAAGTTGTTCATAATTTGATTGCGTTGTTGGGTCTAACCACATATTCATATTCATTGCAGGAGCAATAAAAATATTTGCTTTTGTAGCTAAAATTACAGTACCAAGAAGGTCATCTGCCCTACCTTGGTTTATTTTTGATAATGTTTCTGCTGTACATGGAGCAACAAGAAGGATATCAGCCCATTTTGCAAGCTCAATATGTCCCATACCTGCTTCAGCTTTTTCATCGAGCAGTGAATCATGAATTTGATTACCTGAAACTGCTTGTAAAGTTAATGGTGTTATAAATTCTTTTGAAGATTCTGTCATTATTATTCTTACATCAGCACCTTCTTTTTTGAATAATCTTGTTATTTCTGCTGATTTATAAGCAGCAATACCTCCTGTAACACAAAGCAGAACATTTTTTTTATAAAAAATTTGCATATTACTATTTACATTTTTAATTTCAAATATGAATAATACCAATTACCCTCTCGATAAACCAATAGAAGCTAATTCCACCTACAGTGTAACCAATACAAAATTTAAGGTTATTTAAAAATTTATTGTTTTTAAGAAAGTATATGAGCAGCAAAGGTATTAAAATAATAGCTAGTTGGCCAATTTCAATACCAATATTAAAAAATAACAGAGACATTATTAAATTATTGTTATTTATACCTATATCTAATAAAGCACCTGAAAAGCCAAATCCATGCAAAAGACCAAATCCAAATGCATAATACCAAGGAAAAGTTTTTTTATTTTTTGAGACAACGTCTAAAGAGACAAAAATTATTGTAAGAGCTATCAAAGCTTCAATTAAATTTTGACTAATAGTAAATATATCTAATACTGAAATTGCCAGTGTAATACTATGAGCTATAGTAAAAGATGTTATTACTTTTAATAAATTAAACCATCCAAATACAATAAATAATAAACATATTAAGAATACAATGTGATCTAGGCCATTTAATAAATGATCAAATCCTAAGTATAAGTATGCTAAAGGATATATTTGCTTATCATATGGTATTTCAATTTTTGCTCTATTAACGCTAAGAAATGACTCAAAAATACTGTTATCAAGAAATTTAATAGAAACAATGGCATCACTGAGAATATCCAGATCCTTTATTTCTATAAATTCTCCCTTAAGAGATTTTTCACAATTAATTCTAAATTCTGAAATTGTGTTTTTAAAATTATTATAATTTTTAAACTCATTTTGAATGCATTCGGTGGGTAATATAATTTTTGGAATACTCGTTGAGCCTAAAGGATTTACCCATTTGACATCATAACTATTAGGTATATCTGTTACTTCATTTATTAGTAACTGTGGTGGGTTAAATTCATGAGATAAAATATTTGTGCTTAAAAATAAGGTGATAATTATTTTTTTGAGCATTCTAGAATTTTAAGTTGGGATTGATGATTACTTCATAGTCTTTTTTTAGATCTGACAAGTACCTATTAACCTCTTCATCCTTTTTTTTAATAAGATAGTCGTTTATAACTTTATTTTTTACTTGTTCATATGTTGGCTGAAAGCCTTTGGAATAACTTTCGATAAAAACCAGATGATATCCAAATTCTGATTTAATAGGTTCTGACCATTGCCTTAGAGATAAATAAAGAAATGATTCAAAAAATTCAGTACCAAAGTTTTTGATTATTTCATCTTTACTCGAAAAGCTAAATTCGTTGCCAATAATATAAGGATCGGAAATAATATTTATTTTTTTAGACTCTAAGGAAGCTTTTGCATCTAAAGCTCTTTTTATTGGATCTTTATTATCAGAAAAATAGTAATGCTTAAAAGAGTACAAATCATTAACGTAATAGACGTTCTTGTTAACATTGTAAAAATTTACTAAATCTTGATCAGAATATTTAATAGAATCTTTTTTTAAAAATGTAATTTTTTGAGCAAGTCTTCTTTTGATAATTCTGTCATCCTTGTCTAAATTTAATTTAATTGCTTCTCTATAGAGAATTTCTTCATCAATGAAGTTATTAATTATTTTTACAAGTTCAACATCACTAGGGTCTCTTCCTACTTGATTTTTCCAGGAACTTATTAAACTCAGAGCTTCTTGATCACTTATATAAATAACATTTGAATCGTCATCGGTATTAAAAATATAATCTAAAGCGAATAATAATAATCCGATTAAAAAGAAAATTGAAATTCTTGATTTCATTTTATTATTTTAATCAGATCTTAAGGATATTGATCCACCTAAAGGAATGATATTCAAGTCTTGAGCTCCAGGTATATACCAAATTGGAGAAGACCAAGCTCTCTCTTGAATTGTTTTATGCAAATCAGATCTGGGCTTATAGCCAGCCTTAATCGCATCCCATGTTGACCATCTACAAGTTGGATTTTCAAGCACTCTAACATAGTAGAAAGATTTAGCAGCAGGATCAAATTCCGGATCTTTCCATATAGTTTTGAGTTCTGCAGCTCCGACATCTGATGATATTTTACATGTGTTTATATCAACTCTAGCGCCATTGTCAGGACAACGATTTGTTACAGGATCTACATCTAAACCATCCGAACAAACAACATCAAAAACTTTTTCATATGGTGTTGCACTATTCATATCGATCCATCCCTTAACAATCTGAACTCTTTGAAGCGGCGCACCATTTTTATCTCTCTGTGCCCATACAAGGAAGTCAGGTGAATTATCATTACTATTCATTAAATCTGATCCCATTGGTACAGCTTTTTTATAAGCATTTGATATTAGTTCACTTGAATTTAAATCTATATCACTTAAGTTAAAACCACCAAAAAATCTTACAAGAATTCTTGATCCAGATGTTGCAAATGTTTCTTTATTTTTAAATGCCTTAAATATTGAATCTCTAGTATTTTCTTCAGCCCAAACAGCAGCTAATCCAGATGCGCCCCATTGATCAAATCCAACATCACTGTAAGTGCCCTGTTCCCTTTCAAGAAGAAGCAAAGGTTGATTAAACTCCTCCACAAATCCTTCCATCATTTCAATATTACTTTGAGACAAAGGAACGGTACCTCTTGTTTCTGGTGCGCCATCTAATAGACCAACTTTTGACCAGTAATTAGATTCATCAAATGCGCCAGCTCCAGTATGTGTATCAGTTGAACCAATCAAACCAAACTTATAAGGATTGCCTTGGTTGGTCCACTCTAATGACAATCCTCTTAAATATGCTTCTCGAACATATCCACCCTGAGGAATACTGTATGTTGGTGGTCTACTACCGACTCTTTTATCCATAATTTCAAAATCTGCCCATTCATCATCAGGAGATAATAAGGGATGAGCTTCTGAAGTACCCTTTACTTGAGTTACCTCGACCAAAGGTTCGTTTCTCATACGTTGTTGCGAATATTGTCTATTAATTGCATTACCCCCAAACGTTTCCATTTCAAACATATTTCCATTTGAGCCATTGCCATTATGGGGAATTGAGACAGAATCTACTCCTTTATCTCTCAAATCATCCATCCAATCCCAAAGATCTTCTGGATTAAGGGAATCAATTCTTGTCCAAGGTCTCAATGGTCCTTTTGATCCTTCAAAAATAACATTTCTGTGCAGATTTCCACCTTCAGTATCTGTAGAAGTTGTGAACTCATAACCCAAGAAAGTTGTAAAATTTCCTGGATCATTATGTTCCTCAGCTGATCTTGCTATATCTGCCCATGCTGACTTATGTATATCATAATCAAAAGATTGCAAGGCTAATTGGGTATTTGAAGATAGCCAGGCTCTGAAGACCTTGGGGTGCCACCAAGGATATGGATTAATAATCGATGCCCCAAGAACTGAACTAAATATATTTGTTCTTTCACCAAAAGATTCGACTGTTATATTCTCTGGTCTGTTTATATTATGGAAAGGTTTTGCAAAATCATTTTGAGAAATCTCTGTGGTTGTATCTGCATACGCTTGAATCATTCCCATATAAAAACCATGATCTGTTACCGAATAAAAATCAAGTGGTTCTTTTAATTTCATCTCATACCCTAGAGGATGATATATACCTTCGCCTTTTGCATAATTATATGCGTCATCAGGTGATGCAGTTACACCAAAAACATAAGCATCAAAAGAGTATTTTGTATGGACATGTAAGTCACCAAAATATGGATTTTTGTTAGGATTAGGTTGAGGCTTTGAATCATTTATTGGTTTATTATTTAATGAAAAATCTATTATTTCTTGTGATGATTCCCATTGAATATTTTTGATAAAATTCACAAATGGTCTTTTATTGTAAACATCCATATAAGCTGCAAGAAATACAACCAAGAAAAATACTATAACTAAAAAAAATAGATATTTAAAAGATTTTAAAAGTAGTTTCATTATGTTTCCCCAATTTCTATTTTATCATTTTAATTTAAAAAATTCTTTGAAATTTTAATTATCGTTTAAAATAAAAATAAACTTTGCGCCTGTAGCTCAGCTGGATAGAGTACTTGGCTTCGAACCAAGGGGTCGGGAGTTCGAATCTTCCCGGGCGCACCACTAAAAAAAATTACTTAATCAAAGAGTTATTATAGTTTTTTATGATTCCACCACCATTTATCCAATTATCGAAACCACCGATATTAAAAACATTTGAAAACCCTTTTATTTTTAGTCTTTCAGCGGCAATTCCAGATCTAATGCCAACTGCACAATAAATTAAAATATAAGTATCGCTATTAATATTAGTGTTAGATGTTTGAAGATTAATAAAAAAATTTTCTATACTTGATAAAGGTATATGAATGGCATTTTTAATAATCCCTGTCTCAATTAACTCAGACTCCTCTCTTACATCAACAATCAGATGTTCTTCATAATCTATTATCTTCTTAGCATCATTAAACGATAATATAGACAAAATTTTTAAATCTCCTTTAAAGATTTAACTTTATGCATGGTTGCAAAAAAGATACCAAAAAGAATCATGATACAACCTAAAAAAGCATAAACAGTGATAATTTCATTTAAAAATATATATCCCCATAATATTCCAAATAAAGGTAAAAAATATGCAACTGTAGAAGTTTTTACTGCACCAATATTATTTATTAAGTAAATATAGCCAAAGAACGCTAGACCAGTCGAAATTGAACCAAGCCATAAAGTTGACAAGATAGCATTATAACTTGGCATTGTTGTTGGTAATGTAACAAATGACAAAGGTGCTAATACTAAAGTACTAAATATTATTGACCATCCAACAATAACAAATATATTTACATTAGCTGACCTTTTTTGAATGAAGACATTAGAAAAAGCATATAAAGATGCAGCAACCAAACACATTAAGATTGATTGATTGGATATATTTGAATTATCTGGATTAACAACAACAACAACTCCACAAAAGCCAATGATTAGTCCAAAAATTTGAATTAATTTTATTTTTTCCTTTAACCATACATAAGCAATCAGCATAGTAATAAATGCTGTAGTTGAATTAAGAATAGCGAGCATATTTGAATCTGATTCAAGACTGGCATAAGAAAAAAGGGTAAAAGGTATTGCATTGTGTATACATCCGTATATGAGAGAATATTTCCATGTCGTTTTGAAAAGAGATAAATATTTTTTTTTGAGTAAAAAGGGTAAAAAAATAATACTAGCAAAAAATAACCTTAAATTTGTTGTTAAGAATGGTCCAAATTCTGGTGTAGCAATTTTCACGAACATGAATGCACTTCCCCATATAGCGCCAAGAAAAGTTAATAGAATCCAGTACTTTATTTTCATAATAAAAAACCCCCTAGATGGGGGTTTAAAACTATCTAAAAATCTTAATAAGTAAGACGTTAAATAGTCGAAAACTTACTATCTGCCTTGTGTCAAAAGGCATATCCTCCGTTTCCTGAATTAATGTTAATACTAATAGGACCACCTCCTTTTACAGGGTAATAATAAAACATTTATCAATCCCCTTAAAAAATTAATAAATGAGACACCCAACTAAATTATATACATACTTGGTTGGAAATAAAGAACTTTTAAAAGATAAATTTAAAAGGTAAATTCTAGTTGTTTGACAGGTTCTTGATAAACATTTGATTCAAAATCTGAGACATTAAGATTCTTCAAATACGAATCAAGATCATCAATGCTGTTATTAAAATATTTAAAGGCTAATGTTTTTTTTGTTGATGATTTATCAACAGATTGCTCTAAAGACTCTATTATAGAATTAGTTATATTAAGTTGTATTACGTTATTCATTTCGAAATATTACTGTATATTTATACAGTAGTCAAGAAAAACGTTATTTCTTACGCTTGAATAAGTGGCGGAAGGTGAGGGAATCGAACCCACGCGTCGTTGCCGACGACACCTTTCCAAGGTGCTGCATTACCGCTCTGCCAACCTTCCATACTAATATTATATATTTTTAATATTCAAATATGGGATAATATCCTAATGAGTGAAGAACTAAATAAAATGTACCAAAAAGCTCATCTTCAAAAAAGTTATGGGAGTACATCTGTTAAAAACCTACGATTATTGTTACCAAATATACATATCTTAAAACCTAATTCTGTAATTGATTTTGGCTGTGGTAAAGGAAATCTTTTAGATGAAATCTCAAAAAACTTTAAATTTAAAGATACTTTTAAGTATGATCCTGCTATTGACGAATTTAAAGTAAAACCAACTAAAAAATATGATTTACTAATAAATATTGATGTTTTAGAACATGTTCCAGAAAATGAGCTTCATGATTTACTTAGTGAAATGTCTCAGGTAGCAAATGATGCAATAATAATAATTGATACCGCGCCAGCAGAATTAATCTTGGCAGACGGAACAAATGCACATTGTACTCTTCATTCTAGAGAGTGGTGGGATGCAAAGTTAAGTGAGTATTTTGGACCGTTGTATAGGTTCCCCACTTTAAGGTCAACAAGAGTAGGATTTAAAACATGGAAAATTAAAAATCCACTCGATATTTTTATTTATGCTTTCTTAAGAACAAAATATACATTTGATCATTACATACAAAAAATATTTTAATGGCGAGCAATTAGTTTAATCGAAGGGCTGCCTGTTTTTAAAAATCTATTTTTACTTAATTTATTATTTCTAAAAAGAAGTTCAATAGATTGAATTGTAAAATAATATAGATGCTCAGGTGGCCTTATAAAATTAGTTTCAAACAGAGAGGACTTATCTTTTGGTAGACTTTTATGGTCTATGTCTGGAGTCGTAAGAAAAATAATACCTTTAGGTTTTAGTATTTTTTTTAATGATTTTGTGAAACTGACGGGGTCTTTTACGTGTTCAATAACCTCACTGCAATATATGAGATCATATTTTTTATCCTTATCTGCAATTTCTTCAATTGAATTTTGAAAAAAAGTACAATCAGGGAAGTCTTTTGAAGCTTTATCTATTGCTTCATTATCAACATCACTGCCACAAGCATTAAATTTCATTTGTCTTGCTGCTTCAACTGCATAGCCTTGATTACAACCAATATCAATAAAATCTCTACCTGATAAGAAAAACTTTAGAAAAAATAATCTAAATTTTGTTTTTCTTATTTTTGATTTAAATTTTTTATTGTATTGATCAGATTTATGATAATTATTATAGAAAAAATCTAATTCTTCATCTGAAGGTAAAGGATCAACAAATACTAAAGAGCAATCAAGACATCTATGTATTAAACAATTATTTTTAGAGCCTATATGCTTAGTATTTCGGCTTTTACAGACTTTGCAGCATACCATAAGTATTATTGATTATATTCTCTATGATTACTGAATATAAATTTTTTGTGCGAGGATCTCAATGGATTTATGTCTATACCCCCTCTTCTAAGAAATCTCCCGTAAACTTGAAGTTTTTTTGGATTGTATTTATTTTTTATATCATTAAAGATGTTTTCAATACATTCTTCATGGAATTCACCATTGTCCTTGTAAGAAGATAAGTAATCTTTTAGCCAGGAAATATCTATTTGAGCACTTGAATAAACATATACAGTTGCAAAATCTGGCTGAGATGTAACAGGACAGATTGATCTAAAAGATTTAAAACACAAAGTGCTGTTATATTTTGAATACTTAATACTAGATTTTTGTATATCTATAGATTTCGGTGGTTTATTAAATCTTTCTTTAAAATTTATCTTTACCTTTGAGCAAGTAATATTATTAAGATTTGTTTTAAGGCATTTAATGATTTCTTTTTTACTTTTGAATGATTGATCATGAAAGCTATTTAAATATAATTTCAAAGATTTAGATTCAACGGTTGCTTCAGACAAACAAGGTATTATTATTTCTAAAATGCTAGATTCTGGCTCACCTTTTTCATTCAAATAAAAAAATTCATAAGAATTCCAGATGTCTATGCCATATTTAATTGATGATTTTTTTCTTTCAATTCTATCAAGCTTTATTTTATTATTCCGATTGCTTTTTGAGGTATTCTTGCCTAAATATAATCTTGTCATTCTCTTATGCCTATTCCTTTTTTAAGTAAATATAAACACAAGCCACTTAGTATAATTATAAAAAAACAAATCATAAAAATAGAAAAGGAAATAGAAACGTCGCTGACTCCAAGCATACCCTCTCTAAATGTATTTACAACGTATAACATTGGATTTGCCATTGAGACTGATCTCCAAAAGTCTGGAAGAATATTAATGGAATAAAAGACACCACCTAAGTAAATTAATGGAGTTAATACGAATGTTGGTATAACTGATATATCATCAAAACTATCAGCATATATTGCATTTACAAAACCCATTAAAGAAAACAATACAGATGTAAGAAATAGAACCATTAAGGTTAAAAGTGGATTAGAAACATTAAAACTTGGATAAAAAATTAAACTAACTAAAAATACAATAAAACCAACAATACAACCTCTAGTTACTCCACCTAAAATAAATCCCAGTAGAATTGTCCATGATGGCATTGGAGATATTAATAATTCCTCAATTGATCTCTGAAACTTTACTGAATAAAAAGATGAAACGACATTTGCGTAAGAGTTTGTTATAACTGACATCATAATTAAACCAGGGATCATAAATTGTACATAATCAAAACCATCCATTGTTCCGATTCTAGGGCCAATCAAAGAACCAAATATTACAAAATATAACGACATTGTAACGGCTGGTGGAACTAAGGTTTGAATCCAAATTCTTAAGAATCGCCTTATTTCTTTTATAGTAAGTGTCCATAAGGCAACTGAATTTTTATAATCATTATTCATTTTATTTTTTAACCATATTAATAAATAATTCTTCCAAACGATTTGCTTCATTTCTCATAGATTTAACTTTAATGTTTAACTTAGTAAATTCATCAAAAAGGTCATTTATAGAGTTACTTTTATCAATTGCAGCAACAAGTGTTGAATTATCTAGTAACTTTAGAGGATATCCATCTATTTTAGGAATAGAATCCAAGGGCTCTTCTAGGTCAAAAACAAACCCTTGAACATTAAGTCTACCCAGTAAATCCTTCATGGTTGTATTTTCAACGATTTCACCATGATCAATAATTCCGATATTTCTGCAAAGTTGTTCCGCCTCTTCTAAATAATGAGTAGTTAAAATTATAGTTGTTCCATTTGCATTTATTTCTTTAAGAAACGACCACATCTCTCTGCGAAGCTCTATGTCTACACCAGCTGTCGGCTCATCTAAAATTAATAACTTAGGTTCATGAATTAAAGCTTTTGCTATCATTAACCTTCTTTTGTAGCCACCCGATAAAGTTCTTGCTTGATCATTTCTTTTGTCCCATAGTCCTAATCTTTTTAAAATTGATTCCGTTTTTGGATCAGCAATATATCTTGGTATTCCATAAAACCCTGCTTGGGTAATAACAATGTCAATTACTTTCTCAAATTGAGAAAAGTTTATTTCTTGTGATACAACACCAAGCATTTTTTTTGCTAATGCTTGATTGTCTTCTGGATCGATTCCAAAAATTTTTACGGTACCGTCTGTTTTTGTTACTAATGATCCTATAATGCCAATAGTTGAAGATTTTCCAGCCCCATTAGGACCAAGTAAGGCATAGAAATCTCCTTCTTCAACTTTGAGATCAATCCCTTTGAGAGCTTTTGTTCCTCCTGGATATGTTTTTTTTAAGTTGGTTAACTCTAGTGCGTTTACCATGATTTAATTTTTTTTATCTAAACCAATGACGAAGATACTTAAAATTATGCCTACTAATAACCCTATCCATGCGCTAAAGAAAGTTATGAATAAAGCTATTAAAAGCGCCGACGCCATTTCGGTTGTTTTTTTGGCTATTGATATAGCTATGTATGCACAAGCAAAACCAGTAAGGACTAAAGTTAACGACAAAGCCATTTGCATTAATGGTTTCATCAAGGTTATGACTGGCAGTACAAAATATAAAAAAGGTATTCCCATTAAATAGTATGATCCGAGGCCATCAAAAATAGAGGGCATTTCGCTTTTACCTTTTTTCCATCTTTCTGCTACCACAACATGAACACCAGTCCACAATGCTCCTTGTGTTGGAAAAAAAGGATTGATTAAAAGAGCTAAGAAATTTCTAATTGCAATCGATAAATGTGATCTAGTTTGGTTAATATCAAGGATTTCGTCTGATCGATTCTTTTGTGCATCCTTTAAAACTTCAGCAGCCGTGATTAAGTCTCCAAACAAAAGAGTATAACCAATGATTACAAGTGGCAAGGCTTCTAAAAACAAACTCAAGCTTGGTAGACCAATTACAAGTGGTGAAGTTCGATTAAATAATGAGACAACGTCAGGAACTTTAAATCCCCATTCAATATCAAATGTCACTTCATTCAATATGAAAGCAATAAATCCAGCAATTACAAAACCTGGTAATAAACCTAAAGAACTAATTTTTTTTAAGAAATTATATTTCGTGGTTAAATTTTTAAAAGGATCAGAAAATGTTGTAATAATACATAATGCTATAGCAACAGTCATTGAAATTGGTTGCAAAAGGTATTTGTCAAAATCTGTTACAAAAACTTGATAGAAAGCCGCCAATGCAGCACCTAAAATTATCCCAGATTTTAAACCATTTGGAATTATATTTACTAATTTTTTACCCCAACCTGTAATACCTAATACAAATAAAAGTATAGTAAATTCTATACACATTGCCGCCATAAACTGGAACGTTTCAATCCTATATACACCATCAAATTGGCCCTTTGTAGCAAAAGCTGCAATTACTATTGGTACTGCAGGTGTTACCCAACCAGGTGCCATAGGCTCACCAAAAAAAATTGGTCCAGCTCCAATCAAGAAACCTGCTACTAAACTTAATGCTACGCCCTCTTCAAAGGTTAAGCCCAAGCCCATAGCAATTGGAACTGCTGCAAATGCGGTTGAGCCAGAAATTACTAAACCCTGTAAAAATTCACCAGCTCTAAATTTAAAATGAACAAATGGTATTCTGAAAGTAAATAAACCCCATTTAATGCCTGTTTTTGTTATTGATGTATTCATTTCGATAACTCCGACATACCCTCTTCAAGCCCTTTAAGTGTAAGTGGATACATTCTTTTTTCTAATAAGTCCCTAAGTATACATATTGAAGAGGTGTAATCCCAATGATCATCTGGAACAGGATTTAACCAAGCCATATTTTCGAAGTGATCTGATAGTCTTTTTATCCATAAATGACCTGGTTCCTCATTCCAGTGTTCAATGCTTCCGCCAGCATTTGTAATTTCGTATGGCGCCATAGTAGCATCCCCAACAATGATAACTTTATAGTCAGATGTATATTTATTTATAAGATCATGAACTAAAAATCTTTCTTGAGATCTTCTGCGATTATCTTTCCATATTGATTCATATATACAATTATGAAAATAAAAATATTCTAAATATTTAAATTCTGTTTTAATAGCAGAAAATAGCTCTTCACATAATCGTATGTATGGATCCATCGATCCACCAACGTCAAACAACACAATAACTTTAACTGAGTTTGATCTTTCTGGAATCATGTGAATATCCAGATATCCTGCATTTTTAGCTGTAGACTTTATAGTGTTATCCATATCTAACTCTAAATCCCCTCCTTGTCTTGCAAATTTTCTTAATCTTCTTAATGCCATTTGTATGTCTCTTATTCCTATTACTATTGAATCATCAAGATTTGAATATTGTCTTTGTTCCCAAATTTTTACAGCTTTTTTTTGTCCGCCTGGTCCACCAACTCGAATACCTTCAGGATTTTGACCACCATGACCGAAAGGTGAAGTCCCGTTTGTTCCAACCCATTTATTCCCACCCTCATGACGGTCTTTTTGCTCATTTAATCTTTTTTTAAATTCATCTAATAATTTTTCTAACCCTCCTAATGATTTGATTTTTTTCAACTCTTCAGGATCTAATTCTTTTTCAAATGCTTTTCTTAACCAATCCTCTGGAATAAGTGCTTGAAATATATCTTCAAGTTTTTCAATTCCTTTAAAATATATATCGAATGCTTTATCAAACTTATCATAGTGTTTTTCATCTTTGACTAGAATTGCTCTGGAGAGAAAATAAAAATCGTCAATGTTTGCGTAAATCATATTTTTTTCAAGAGCACCTAATAAGTCTAAGAGTTCTCTTAATGTGCAAGGAACACCTGAAGAACGAATAGTTTGAAAAAGATTTATTAACACTATTTACTAGAAGTATCTCTTCTTGACATGAATGCAAGGCGTTCTAATAACTGAACATCTTGTTCATTTTTGAGTAATGCTCCATATAAAGGAGGAATAGCTTTTGAAGTATCAGCATTCTTTAAAATTTCATCTGGCATATCATCTGATAATAAAAGTTTTAACCAATCTATTAATTCTGATGTTGAAGGCTTCTTTTTGAGACCTGGAATCTTTCTTAAATCAAAAAATATTTCGAGCGATTCATTAACTAGTTTTTTCTTAATTTTAGGATAATGCACAGCAACAATTTTATTCATTGTTTCTCGGTCTGGAAATTGAATATAATGAAAAAAACATCTTCTCAAAAAGGCGTCAGGCAATTCTTTTTCATTATTTGATGTCATTATTATAAGAGGTCTATGTTTTGCCTTAATGGTTTCACCCGTTTCATAACAGTAAAATTCCATGCGATCTAACTCTTGAAGTAAATCATTCGGAAATTCAATATCAGCTTTATCAATTTCATCAATTAAAAGAACAACCTGTTTATCTGATGTAAAAGCCTCCCATAACTTACCTTTCTTTATATAATTTGCAATATCTTTAACTCTTTCGTCACCTAACTGAGAATCTCTAAGTCTGGTAACTGCATCGTATTCATATAAACCCTGTGATGCTTTTGTAGTTGATTTTATATGCCACTCTATAAGCTCCATATCTAAAGCTGCAGCAACCTCAATGGCTAAAAGTGTTTTGCCTGTTCCTGGTTCTCCTTTAATCAACAAAGGTCTTTCTAATGACATTGCAGCATTTACTGCCATGCTTAAGTCATCTGTTGATATATAATTTTTTGTACCTTTAAATTGCATTTAATATCCTTATTAAAAGTTTAGATTACTATTTTCTCTTCTGATTTTAGTATTCTAGTTAGTTGACGGCTTGAAGCAACTAAATTTTTATTTAAATCCCATATATTTCCATTTTGTTCAAAATAACCTTTGTTAATTTCAGATGCTTTAAAATCTGCAAAGAGTTTTTGTGTAGTTGGGATCTGTCGAATATGTGTTGTTAAAGTTATTGTTGGGACCCATCCTAATGGGCCGTATTTATTTGTTACTACAGGCGGTACAATATCAGAATAAAAAGATAAACAAAATTGATCAGGAATTCCACCATCCATCTCTAAAAAAGCTGAACATCTGGCCTCATTATTTTTTGAGTGTTCATTTCTGTTCCACCAAGCATGATCAGGATGGACCTCACAATTAAGTTGTTTAACAAAAGATGGAGTGAAACCTTTGGATATTTTGTCATAATTCATTGTTTGGTATTTATTGGATTCTACTGAATTAAAGATTTCTGGAAGTTCTGTAATAAGATCATTGATACCTTTCATATATTCAAAATCAGAACACGTTCCTATAAAAGTTGCACATATCTTATTATTTTGCATTAATTTAATGATGCCAGATGATGAGCCTTTGCTAAGTCTAAAAACTTCCCCTATTAGTTTTATTTCCTCAGTATCAATTCGATCAAGAAATTGAACAGATGAGCTGATTGCAACGCTATGGGGTAAAAGTGATGTTAGAGCCTTATGCATCAAAGCTGTGAGATAGCCGCCATGTGGTGTATTGCCTACAAAGTACCTACTATCTGGAATAATCGTAAATGAGGTATCATCAAAAATTTGAAGTTCGATAGCACTTTGAAATTGATCAAATTTATTCATGATTAAATGATTTTAGTTCATAATTAAAATTAATAAAATATTATGATTAATATGAATCCACTATTTGATATAGCTTGTAATTTTAGTAGTAGCAAATTTGATAAAGATTTAGATCAGGTTATAAGCAGAGCGTTAGAAAATAATGTTAAAAAATTTTTAATAACTTGTTCATCTATCGATGATATCGAAAAAGTTTATAACATTTATCATGAGCACAATGATAAAACATTTTTTACCATTGGCATTCATCCTCACAATGCAAAAGAGGTAAATAAAAAAACCATAGTAGTTATTGATGAATATATAAGAAAAATGAATCCTCATGCTATTGGTGAAATTGGCTTAGACTACTTTAGAAATTTCTCAAGCTATGAAGATCAATCTTTTGCATTTGAGGAGCAAATAAAATTATCAATTGAAAATGATTTGCCTTTATATCTTCACCAAAGAGATTCTCACAAAGATTTTATGAAAATTTTGCATAAATACTCCAAAAGTATTAATAAAGGTGTTGTTCATTGTTTTACCGGCACTAAATCTCAACTAAATGATTATTTGGACCTTGGATTAAATATTGGTTTAACTGGGTGGATATGCGATAAAAAAAGAAATCAAGAACTAAGAACAAGTATAAAAGATATTCCAATAGATAAATTAATGATTGAAACTGATTGTCCGTATTTGATTCCTAAAAATCTAACTATTAAAACTAAAAATAATAGAAATGAACCATGTTATTTAACTCATATTGCAAAAGAAATTTCCTATCTCATGGATATACCACTAGAAGAAATACATGCTAAAACATATAAAAATAGTATGGATTTTTTTAGCTAAAGAGATTTTTATCTAATTGATACTCTGAACAGACTGAGTCGTTATCTGAACCAATAATTTTTGCATTATGTTTAATTTTTAATGGAGTATTTGAAAATCTAGGAGAAGCGTTTGGTTGAATGAAATTATCAATCTCAATAAATGCATCCCTGGATGAATTATGAGGATGTTTTATTGCCTCATCCATATCTAGAACAGGACTAACACATGCATCTGTATTTTTAAAAATTTCCTCCCATTGATTTCTAGTTTTTGATTTTATTTTTTTTGAAATTATTTCTTTAAGTTCTTCCCATAATGCGCTATTCATACGATCATGGAATTTTTTATTATTAATTTCTAATTTAGTCAAAAAAATTTCATAGAACTCTTGCTCAAGGCAGCCAACAGCTATAAATTTATTGTCTGCACATTCATAAGTATCATAAAAATGTGCTGCCCCGTCTAACAAATTAGATTCTCTATCGTTTTTCCAATGATCCATTTGCTTTAACGAGTAGAAAAAAGACATCAATGAAAGACTTCCATCAACCATTGCTGAATCGATTATTTGACCTTCGCCAGTTTTTAAACGATTGATATATGCCGATAGTATTCCAACAGCAAGATACATACCACCACCACCATAATCTCCAATCAAATTCAAAGGAGCGATTGGATTTGAATCCCTTCTCCCGATAGAGTTTAAAACGCCAGCAATGCTTATGTAATTTATATCATGTCCTGCCGTTTTTGATAAAGGGCCTTTTTGACCCCAACCTGTCATACGTCCATATATAAGCTTTGGATTTATTTTTAGACATTCTTCAGGACCAATTCCTAACTTCTCCATTACGCCAGGTCTAAAACCTTCAAATACTACATCCATTTGTTGCATTAATTTTTTTATTTCTTCTACGACTTTAGGATTTTTAAGATCTGCTGTTATTGTCTTTTTAGACCTATTATGAACGTCTTTTACATTACCATATCCTTTTTGAGTATCCTTGCTAAGTCTAATAACATCAGCACCAAGATCAGCTAAGATCATTCCGCAAAAAGGTCCTGGACCAATACCAGAAAATTCTAAAACTTTTATTCCATCTAAAGGACCCATAATATTATTTAAACACTCTCAATCTATAAAGCATGGTAGGTAAAATAGTTAAAGAAGAAAGAAATGCAAGAACCATTGCTACGGCTGTAAAAACACCAAACAACCTTGTGGGAAAAAAGTTTGAAATAACTAGTATCGAAAAACCTGTAGCAATTGTGGCTGCAGTGTAAAAAATTGCTCTGCCAGAAGTGAGATGTGCATTTTTAAGTGATTCTAAAATATTTTTATTGTTAAGCTTCATTTCTTTTTTATATCTATACATATAATGAATAGAATTATCAACGGCCATACCAACACTAATTGCTGCAACAGTAATAGTCATTATATCCAATGGTAAAGATAATAATCCCAATAAGCCAATTACTGAGGAAGCTACAAATAAGTTTGGTATTAAGCCAATTAACATAATTTTAATAGATTTAAAAATTAATAAAAACATGAGTGCTATTACACTAAAAACTAAGCCCAATGACCCAATTTGGGATTGAAAAAGCGACTGAAGCATATTGTTATATAAAACAGCAAGGCCTGTTATTTCATACTGATCTTTTTTAAGATTAAATTTTGATTGTAAATCACTATCAATTTTTTTTAATAACTCATTTCTATTTAGGGCTTCATAGGATTCGTTAACTCTAGTGGAAATTCTAACGATAGAATCATCCTCATTTATATATGAATACAATAAAGATTCTCTTATGTCCTCTGGCAATACTGATCGAAGCAATGCTAGCTCAAGATCATTAAGATCCTTATTGTCATTTATTTCTCTTGCTAATTTTATACCACTTGCAACACTAAGAACTTTACCAATTTCTGGTAAAGAATCTAAATAATCATGAATTTCTTCTAACTGTTGTAACGAATATATGTTCCACCAATATCCAGATGCACTACTCGAGTCATCATCAAAAAGGTCTTCTTCAAAAAAATCGTCAAACGATTCATCTATTTGAATTTCATCTTCTTTAGGTTGATTAATAATAATATCAAGGGTAGCGGTTCCTCCTAAATTATTATCTATTTCTAACATACCTTGATATATTTCTGTATCACTATCAAAGTAATCGATAAATCTATTTTCTACATCAACTTTACTTGCACCGAACACAAATATTATGAAGGTAGATATAAATACCATTGCTACAAAAGAAGGATAATTTTTAGTTAAAGCAAATAATTTATTTGTAATTAGATGAAGTGATAATTTGTCAGATGTTTTAGGATTAGAAATTAGTGCTAAAGAGGATGGTAAAAATGAAAATGTTGAAATGAAAGCAATTGAGATTCCAAATGCCATCATTTTCCCAAATTCAATCACTGGTTTAATGTCACCCATTAATAAAGACAAAAATGCAACCGCAGTAGTGATGGCAGCAAAAAAACATGGCGTAATCATTTCTTTCATGGCATTTACTAAAACATCATTAAAATTTGGATTGTCTTTTTTTAATTCATTAATTTTTACTAAAACATGTACAGTCAAGGAAATAGTTAGAATCAACAAAAGAGCTATAAAATTTGATGAAACAACACTTATTTTCCAATTCATAAAACCAAGAAAACCTGAGGTTACAAACACAGTTAAAAAAGCATTTAATATTGGAAAAACAACAAACCAAATATTTCCAAAAAACATATATAGCATAATTGCAAAAATCAAGGCTACGCAACTTCCAAACAGAACTAGATCACTTTTAATAAATTCCATCATATCGGTGGCTATCATTGAAGGTCCACCAAGGTATATAGCTGCCGTATTTTTATACTTGTCTAAAACATCTCTTATATTTTTTACTAGATTTGCATTAAAAGTTGTACTCTCTTCATTGATTTCACCTATTCTTTCATTGATTAAATCAAACTCAAATTGTTTTTCTTTTGTTTCTGTACTAGTTTTTAATTTAGATGAAGTTAAATAATCTAATATTTCATATCTTTTAGAAATCAGTTCATTATATTCATTATTAGCTTTGAGAGTAATTTGCATAGCTGTAATTAATCCATCATTACTTATAATTAATTCCTTATAAATAGGATTATTAATAATTTCATCTTTGGCAGCAGCTAGATCTATTCCTGGTGTTTGTATGTCTTTGAGATTATCTGCAACTTCTGTTAATCCTACTTTGGGTTGAAAAAAGATTGGTGCATCAAGCAGTGATAATACAGAATCAACACCGTCAAGATTTTTAAGATCGGACTGAAGGCTTTTTAAAAGATCAATTGAAGATTGAGAAAAAAGATCCTCTTTAGGCTCTATTGTAATTATTAAAAAACTTGAATCACCAAATTCTTCTTCTGTTTCTTGATAAACTTTAAAGGATTCATCTCCCTCAAGAATTAAAGCATCAGATGAAGCATCAAGTTTAAAGTTTTTAATGCCAAAAAAGCTTATTAATATAAATAAAAAAGTGAAGAATAAAATATATAAAGGTTTCTTGACGACAAAATTAAAATAGCTCTCAGTATATTTCATTTTAGTTTACGCATTGTGGAGAATCTTGAACATCTTGGTTTAATTTGTATTCTTCTATATCAAATATGTGCAGAGATAAGGCATGAATTTGATTCATGATATTCTTTAAAGTGTCATAAACAGCCTTATGTCTTTTTACTAACGCAAGATTTGTAAAATCATTACTGACAAGAATTACTTTGAAATGAGTCTCTGAATCTTTTGGAACATTATGCATATAGCTCTCATTTGTAATCTCCAATAGATGAATATTAAAAGAAGACTCTAATAAAGATTTAATAATTTTTTGTTTTGATGGTTTGCTCATTTAAGAATTATTATTATCCTATAAGTAGAATCGTAACAAAAGTTTATTTAGCCATCGTGGCTTGGTGAATTATTAAATGAATTAATTAAATTTATTATCTCTTCCCAGTCTTTCCAATTTTTAATATCTTGAGATGCTGCATATTCTGCAGCTCGGAGCATTGCAATTGTCTCAGCCTCTTCTCCATACTGTGATATAAGATTTCTGGCAATTTCATTAAGTTGCTTTGTCATTTTTTATTATTAATACATAAATAACATATTTAACAACTGTATCCTAAGAAAAGTTATTTGCATAGAAGGCTAAAGATGGAAAGACAAAACATTCTACGTTAGAGTAATAAATATATGAATGTACTATGGGTTAAAGACGGAAAAATTGGTCATGAAAAACAAGTGAAAGTTTTGCTTGATGAGCTATCAAAAACTCAAATAATTAATATTACTGAAAGAAATGTCAAAGGTTTATACCCAATTTATACTTATTTGAGTGATATCAAAGAAAATTTCTATGATCTAATAATTGGTGCTGGTCATAAAGTTTATGCTCAATTAATTGATGTAAAAAAATATCAAAATGAAAAATGTAAAAATATCGCTATCCTTACACCATCCTTCAACAAAAGAAAGTTCGATATAATTTGTGCGCCTCTTCATGATAGAGATAGTCTAAAAAATCAAAATAATGTCGTTTTTTACGAGGGCTCTCTTGCGAAAGTCTCAAATGAAGTCCCAGATGAGAATATTGGTTTAATTGCGTTGGGTGGTAGAAATAAGCACTATGAGTTCAATGAAAATGAATTAATAAAACAAATTGAATATATTTATTCACTCTATCCTAATAAAAAATGGTTTATTTTTACTTCAAGGCGCACTACTGCAAAAATGATGAATAAATTAGCAATTTTAGAAAAGTATTCCAATATAGTTTTATCAAACAATAACATTGATGAACTTTATGTTAGAGCATCAATCAAATTTATTACTCAAGATAGTGTAAACATGGTTTATGAAAGTCTTTCAACCAAAGGGAGCACTTATGTATTTAATATGAAATATTTCAAAAAAAATAAAATTGTAAATCAAATTAATAACTTAATTAATGATAAAAAAATAGGATATATCAAATATGAAAAAATGGCAGATGGTCTTAATAAGATAGTCTTAGAAGAACAAAATATTTATAACGATGTTTTTGCAGAGGTTGAGAAATTATCTTATCAATTAGAAAAATTAATCTAACAATTATCTTTTGGCAACAATATCATAATGTTTGCCACCGCCAATTTTTTCAAACGATTTAAAACCTTGTTGCATAAGAATATTTTTAATATTTATATGGTTAGTCCATCTTTCATCAATCTCATAAACAATAATTTTAATGTTATTTGTTTTATCAATTTTACATAACTCATTTATAACAACTTCTTCGTGGCCTTCTACATCAATTTTTACAATTAAATCATGGTCATTTTCAATTTGTTCATTTAAGACAGAATGATTAATTAATTTTATAGTTTCTGAATTCGTTGAAGCATTATTTGTTAGTGATGCTTCACCTGAATGATTTTCATTAAAAAATATCTTTGCTTCTTTGTTTTCAGACGAAATACCTGCATTTATTGATATTATTTTTTCATTTAAAAGATTTTTATTAATATTTTCATTTAATAACTTAAAAGTTGAGCATACTGGTTCATATGACAAAACATTTCTACAAAAATTGCTTTTTGCACTTATTAGTGAATATAAGCCTTGATTTGCGCCAATATCTAAAAATACATAATCTTTATTAAAAGTTTCTAATATATTAGAAAGATATTTGCCATATGATCCGAAATAACAAAATATAAATGTATTGTCATTCCAATTTTCTTTCATCCAGACTTTATATTTTGTTAAAACAAATCCATCACTATTCTTAAGAAAAAAAGATATAAATATATTCTTAGAGAACTTAAATATTTTGTTTTCAATGTAATTTTTTATGCCAAAATCTTTTATTTTTCTTAAGCTTTTATTCATTTAGAGATATTTGTTCATACAAATTAATTGTTTTATTGATCATTTTTTCTGAAGTAAATGTATTTTTTAATGGGAGGTTTTTTGAATTGGCGACAGATATAGTTGTATTTTTAAGATCCTCTTTATTATTAAGCTCAACTAATCCTTCACAAAACAACTCAGATAAAATTTCTCCTGTTCCTCCATGATTCCAGCCAACCACCTTCGATCCAACTGCTATTGCTTCAATAGTTGTTCTCCCAAAGGGCTCAGGTTTAGAAGAAAGATTATAAACAACATCAGAAAGCCTATAAATATTTTCAATATCCGATCGCTTACCAACGAAAGTGATATTTTTTTCTATATCATATTTTTTTGTGAGTTCTGTTAGCTCATTTATGTATTTATTCTTATTTCTTGCAGTAGGCCCAACAATTAATCCATGATAAGAATTCTCTAAAGAGGCTATGAGCTTGATAAATGATTCGTGTCCTTTCCATCTACTTATACGCCCAGGTAGAGTAAGAATTATTTTTTCTTTGGTTTCGGGAAAATCTTCATACCACTTTTTTAGCCAACTTTCCTCAATATCCTTCTTATAAAAAGTGTTATGGTCACAACCTCTGTGAATAAGAGATATTTTTTCTTTTTTAATATTGTAATTTTTGACAATGTAATCAAGAACCGTTTCAGATATTGCAATAGTATGATCAGTTTTTGCCATTATCTTGCTATAAAAAGGTTTACTATATAAACCATGAAATGTTGAAATCAAAATTGGTTTTTTGAAATTAATCATTTTCATAGAAAAATAATTAATCCATGCAGGAATTCTCGATCTGATATGAATAATATCAGGTTTAATTTCGTTATAGGCCTCAGCTAGTTTTTTAGATAAAAAAAATGATGTTATTGTTTTTTTGTGAACTGGAAGATTGATATGGTTGCCTCCAGAGTTGATGATATTTTTTTCTAGTTCTCCTCCATTAGAAATAACAAAAGATTCATGATTTCTTTTTACTAATTCTTTTGATAGATCACAGACTCCCCTCTCAACGCCGCCTATATTTAACTCTGGTAATAATTGAATAACTTTTAAGTTACTCATATCGTAATGAAGTAGCTGGATCTAATTTTGCAGCTCTTTTTGCAGGCCAAATTCCAAAAAATAATCCAACTAACGCTGAAAATGTAATTGATCCAATAACAGCACTTACCGGTACAGAAAAAATCCAGTCGTTAAATGATGTGAACAAAAGTAATAATGAAATACCAATAACTACACCAAACAAACCACCAAGTATGCACAAAAGAACTGCTTCAACGATGAATTGCATCATAATAGAATTTTGTGTTGCTCCTAATGCCTTTCTTAGGCCTATTTCTCTTGTTCTCTCTGTTACAGAAACCAACATGATATTCATAACACCTATACCGCCGACAATAAGACTTATCCCGGCTATACCAGCAATAAGTGCTGTAAATATACCTGTTGCTTGACGTCTCAAGTCTGAGTATTGACTCCAGTCATTAATTCTAAAATCATTATCCTCACCAGGGCCTATATCGTGTTTTTGTCGGAGAATCTGTTCAATGGTCATCATTACATAATCTACATTTGTTTCATTTGAAATTCCTACATTGATACTCCCAAGCCTTTCAGTACCAAATATCCTTTGAGCTGCAGTCAAGATTGGGACATATAAATCATCATCTGGATTTTGCCAACCAGTTGAACCTTCTTCGCTTAATACACCTATAACTTTATAGGTTGTTCCCGCTACAAGAATATCTTGATTTAATAGTTGTTTGGCAGATGTTTTTAACTCGCCTGGAACTTTAGAACCAAGGACAATAACTTTTTTTCGACCTAAATTTTCTTTTTCAGTAAAAATTCTTCCAATACCTATTTCGTAACCCCTTACTTCAAAGTTGATAGGAAGAAAACCATTGATCTCAGCACTAATATTTGAATTTCTGTATTTAATTTGACGATTGCCTGACATTCTTGGAGCAATCATCCAATTATGTTCTGTATTTTTAGCTAATGCTTCTGCATCTTTTATGACTAATGGATTGAAACCTTGAGAAATTCCTCCACGCTTACGTTGACTAGGAAAAATTGATAAGGTTCTTGGTCCAAGATCATCAATTCTTGCCTCAAGAGCCTTCTCAGCGCTGCTACCTATTCCTATAACAGCAATTACTGCTGCTGTACCTATGATGATCGCTAATGCTGTTAGAAGTGATCTAACACCATTGGTTTTGATAGAGCTTACAGCAGATCTTATTGATTCTTCAACTAACATTATCCAAAGCTAAAAGAGCCTTCAACTCTCTTCTTAAAGCGTTCCTGATAATCAAACAAACTTTTGCTTGGGAGAATATAAACAACATCACCTATTTCTAATCCTTCAATTATTTCAACATTATATAAATCTGAGACTCCAACTTTAACCCATTGCAGATTAGGGCCTTTTTTAGAATCCTTAATAATAATGAATCTATTAAAATTTTCACCATCGACATTATTTTTTAAAAACTCATCAATACTTTCTGTTTTAATATCTAGAACAGCTGCTGCAGTATAGATATCTTTTCTAGTTCTTAAAGACATTGTAGGAACACTAAGTGAGACGTCTTTATTAAGTATTTGAATGACAACATCAGTATTCATACCAATTAACAAAAGATTTTCTTTATTATCAATATCAATTAAAACAGGAAAAGTTGTAACATTTTGTTGTATATAAGCTTTAGGTTCAATCTTAGTAACAGTGCCTATAAATTCTTTATCCCTATATGCAGCTACCTTTATTGATACAGATTGGCCTAACCTCACCTTGCCAACATCTATTTCATCTACGAGAGCACGAACTCTGACCTTTGATAAATCAGCCATAGTCATAAGTATGCTTCCTTCACCAAATGCTGAAGTTGGAGACGAAATAACCTGACCAACTTCAACGGGTCTTGAAATTATAGTGCCTGAAATTGGCGACTTAACCAATGTATCATCTAACGATATTTTTGCATTTTCAAAAGAAACTTCGGTTCTTACAACTGTTGATTTCGCTTGAGCATAATTTTCTTTAATATCTTCAAAATCTTTATCTGAAATGCTTGAATTTTTATGAAGCTCTTTACCTCTTTCATATTGAGATTCTGCATTTACCAGTCTTACTTTTGCTGCTTCAAGATCAGATAAAGTTTGATCAACAATGTTATTTGCTGTTCTTTGATCAATTTGCGCGAGCGTAGATCCTTTATTAACAGAATCTCCTACTTCAGCTCCTAAAAATAATACTTCACCTGATGCTTTTGATTTAATTTCTACTGAAGATATTGCTTCTATTGCGCCCGAAGCCTCTATTGATACATCTAAAGTTTGAGGTGTTGTTTTTTGAGTTTTATAAAATTGAGTTTCAGAAGTATCAGAGCCTCCTCCACAACCATAAAGAAAAACTAATGATGATATTGATAATAATAAATTTTTCATACTACTCCTTTACATCTGATTTTATCAGACCATCCATGATTGTAATAATTCTATTTGATTGGTTAGCAATACTTTCTTCATGAGTTATAAGAATTATAGTCTGTCCATTTGCGTTTAGATCTTTAAATAGTGACATAACCTCTGCTCCAGTTTTGGAATCTAAATTTCCTGTTGGTTCGTCTGCAAAAATAATACTTGGACTATTTACGAGTGCTCTTGCTATAGCAACCCTCTGTTGCTGTCCTCCTGATAATTCTGCAGGAGTATGCGAGGCTCTATCAGAAAGTCCAACTTGTTTAAGTACTTCTTGGGATCTTTCTAAAGCAGAAACTTTATCTTTGCCAGCATACTTCAGTGGAAGCATTATGTTGTCTAATGCAGAATTCCTTGCTAGTAAATGAAATGATTGAAAAACAAAGCCAATTTCATTATTCCTTATTGTTGCTAGCTCATTATCGCTTAATTCACTCACCAATTTATCATTTAAATAATATTCACCTGACGATGGTGAATCTAAACAACCTATAATATTCATTAGTGTGGTTTTACCAGAGCCTGAGGGACCCATAATTGAGATAAATTCGCCTCTGCTGATATCTAAATCAATACCTTTAATAGCATCTACAGACTGTGTACCTGTTAGGTAAGACCTTCTTAAGTTTCTTGTTTTAATCATGTTTTATATATTATATGCCTTAAATATATATATATATTATTTATATTAATGTGATTAGAATGAGGCTATGCCCGTTTGCGCATTACCAAGTATTAGAGCATGGATATCGTCAGTACCTTCATAAGTTTTTACAGCCTCTAAATTCATACAATGGCGTATAACATGGTATTCATCACTTATACCATTACCGCCATGAATATCTCTGGCAGATCTTGCAATATCTAATGCTTTTGCACAATTATTCCTTTTTATTAAGGATATCATTTCTGGTTTAAACTCATTTCTGTCTATTAACTTTCCTACTCTTAGACAAGCCTGAAGTCCTAAAGTAATTTCTGTTTGCATATCAGCAAGCTTTTTTTGCACTAATTGTTTAGACGCAAGCGGTTTATCAAATTGTTCTCTTTCTAAAGAATAATTAAGACTTTGATTCCAGCAAAATTCAGCTGCGCCCATTACACCCCATGCAATGCCATATCTTGCCATATTCAAACATGAGAATGGACCTTTAAAGCTCTGGACCTCTGGAAGAATTTTTTCATCTTCCACGTAAACGTCATCTAAAAAAATCTGGCCGGTAGCAGACGCTCTCAAAGAAAATTTACCTTCAATGTAAGGAGTAGATAGTCCTTTGCAATCACGATCAACTATAAAACCCCTAAGAATTCCTTGTTCATCTTTTGCCCAAATAATTAAAACATCTGCTATGGGAGAATTTGTAATCCATGATTTAGATCCATTTAATTTATATCCCCCATCGACTTTTTTTGCAGTTGTTTTCATAGACGATGGATCTGACCCTGCCTCCGATTCTGTGAGACCAAAACATCCAATAAGATCACCCTTTGCCATTTTTGGTAAATAAAAATCTTTTTGAGTTTCATTACCAAACTTATATATTGCATACATTGCTAAAGAAGTCTGGACACTAAATGCAGATCTGTAGCTTGAGTCAACTCTTTCAATTTCTCTAGCAATAAGACCATAAGAAACATAACTGACACCTGGGCATCCATAACCATGGATGGGAGCACCTAAAAAACCCATTGAGCCAAACTCTTTATATATTTCCTTATCAAATAACTCTTCTCTATTTGAGGCAACAATTCTTGGCATTAAATCTTTTTGACAATATTCCTTTGCTGAATTAGATATCAATAATTCCTCTTCAGATAATTGATCTTCGAATAATAGTATGTCTGGAATGTTCATTTTCAAATTTTCTCAATGCGTATAATACCAAATCTTGGCTCTGAAAATGTAATACTTTTATCTAATAGTATTTTTTTTACTAAATTTATCATAGTATTGCTATTTCCACATATTATGATCAGAGGTAAGTCTAATTGATGCCTTAAGATCACATCATAAATACGATCATCAACCTCAAAATGTCTAAGACCATGAAGATCTATATGAGTTATGCCTCTTTCAATGAAAACATTCATAACTTCATGAAACTATATATAATTTAAGCATGGCTAAACTTCATTTTTTTTATTCTACTATGAATGCGGGCAAATCTACCCTGTTGCTTCAAGCTAATCATAATTACATTGAAAATGATCATAAGACATTGTTATTTATACCAGAAGAAACTGCTTTAAAATCTGAGGGCAATATAGTGTCCAGAATAGGCCTCAAAGCTAAAGCAACAGTAGCAAATAAAAATTTCAATTATTTTGATTACGTTAAAGAACATCTATCTAAAGAGTTAAGTTGTATTTTAGTAGATGAAGCACAATTTTTATCAAAAAAACAAGTCAGAGAGTTAGGTAAAATTGCAGATGAATTAAACTATCCAGTAATGTGCTATGGTATCAGGACAGACTTTCAAGGTGAATTATTTGAGGGTAGTTCTGAATTATTAGCTGTAAGTGATAATTTAATAGAACTTAAAACCATTTGTGCTTTTTGTAATAAAAAGGCAACAATGGTGGTTCGAACAGATGATAAAAATAATATTATTACTGAAGGCAATAAAGTTGAAATTGGCGGTAACGAGATTTATAAATCAGTATGCAGAAAACACTTTCGAAAACTTACAGGATTAATTTAATACTATGAATTATCAAAATACGAGAATGCTTTTAGATAAAAGACCTAACGGAGTTCCAACTAATGATTGTTGGAAAAAAGATATTAAAGAAATTGCTCATATTAAAAAGAATGAGATTATTATCAAGGTAAGTCATTTGTCTATTGATCCCTATATGCGAGGCAGAATGAACGACTCAATGTCATATGCAGCTCCAGCAAAGCTTGGTCGTCCAATGACAGGTGAAACTATTGGGAGTGTTGTTGAAAGTAACTCAGATATGTATCAAGTGGGTGATAAAGTCTGTTCTCATAATGGTTGGCAGACTTATATTACAACTAAAGACACCGATCCAACTTTATTTAAAGTACCAGATTCAAAAATTACAGATTCAGCCTACTTAGGTGTCGTTGGTATGCCTGGAAGAACTGCGTATTTTGGATTAAATAGAGTCGGTAAACCCAAAAAAGGAGAAACTATAGTTGTTTCTGCAGCATCTGGTGCAGTTGGTTCAGTTGTTGGACAACTTGCTAAAAGTTATGGATGTAAGGTTGTAGGTATCGCCGGTGGGAAAGAAAAATGTGAGTATGTTAAAAATGAACTTGGTTTCGATTATGCGGTTGATTATAAGTCAGATGATTTTATTCAAGACCTATCTAATAGTTGTGAGGATGGTATAGATATATATTTTGAAAATGTTGGTGGTAATGTAACAAAAGCAATATCTCCATTATTGAATAAAAATTCAAGGGTACCAATTTGTGGTTTTATATCGCAATATAATGCTACAAATATGTTGGAGGCTGAAACTCCATTTCAAATATTGTCATCACATAAAAATAAACCCTTCCATAGATTTTTTGTTGTTACTGAGTGGTTTAATGAATGGGAAAATGCAACTAAAGAATTATCTGAATTGGTGTTAAATAATCAGTTAATATACAGAGAATGCTTCAAAGATGGCATAGAAAATGCTCCAGAAGCTCTAAGGGATGTACTGTCAGGTAAAAATTTTGGCAAGCAAATAGTTAAGATCTAAATATATATTGGATGTACTGTCAGGTAAAAATTTTGGCAAGCAAATAGTTAAGATCTAAATATATATCGTCCCTTTCATAAAAAGCTTTGCATTACCACCAATAAATACCCTATCGTTTTCTAAGTAACACTCTAATTCACCACCTCTGGGTGAAAGTTGAACAGCATTCATGGAAGTTTTCTTTAATTTTTTTGACCAATATGCAGATAAAGTAGTATGTGCCGAACCTGTTACGGGATCTTCATCAACACCAGTAATAGGAAAAAAACATCTTGATGCAAAATCATAGTTATCACCAGGAGCAGAAACAATAAATCCTCTAGTATTTTTTATATCTTTAAGAAGATTAAAATCGGGATTAAGGTTTCTTATAAAATTTTCATCATTATAGATGCAAAGAATATCATCTCTTCCTTGAAAGACTTCATTTGGTTTTTTACCAAAACATTTTTCTAGTATTGTTGTCTCTTCACATTCATGAATATCATCGATAGGAAAATCTAAAAAAAGCTTGTTTGATTTTTTTATAACTTTTAGGATTCCGTTTTTTTTAGAATTCACCACAAATTCACTTGCTTCTGGTTTAATATAATTAAAAAATATAAATCCCGATGCAAGAGTTGCATGGCCACATAAGTCTACCTCACACAGTGGCGCAAACCATCTTATATAATATTCATCATCTTTTTTAAAAATAAACGCTGTTTCAGAAAGATTGTTTTCAAAAGCTATTTGTTGCATTAATTTTGGATCATTTAAGTCTGAAAAAATAACTGCAGCAGGATTTCCTTTAAATAAATCATTTGTAAAAGCATCTACTTGGTAAAGAGTTAAATTCATGCTCATTTATAACATAAAAAAAGGAGGGCAAGCCCTCCTTTAAAATTTAATAAAGATTAAAACTTATGGCTTATACCAATGCTTAAGCTCTGAGTAAGTCTAAATCCTCTTTCTTTATCAAATCTGCTTTCATCTCCTTGAAGATCAAATGGATTTGATAAGTTTACTGCAACAAAGGTTTCTTCACCAATTTCATAAGTCACTGCTACTCGATCAGTAAAGTAGCCTTTAAATTTTGTCATAGGATTTCCATCTAACCCGATATATTGATCTGGCTGAGTTTCCATATCTTGCAGAATATTTATATATCCTCCACTGACTCCGTCCAGCATGTAGAAGACACCCCATTTATTTTTATTAAAGGTAAACATCATGTCATAAATCCATTCAGGTTCATTATATTGACCAGTATAGTCTACTAAGTCATCTGGATTTGATGATGGAGCAGATTCAAATTCTTGTTGATTATATCCTCTAAATCTATAACCCCAATCACCGACTGCTGTCTCTATACTATAGTCAAGATTGATGATATAAGTTTCAAAATTTCTAACACCAACGTTATTTTTTGCAAGTATAAAGTCTATAACATCACCAAGTGCATTGTTAGCATCTACGTCTGCAGGATCTGTTAATCTTGTAAACGTATTACAGAACTTATCTTCTTGTGCAGCATAGTCATAACATGCATTCATATTTTGAGTAACTGAAAATGACTCAACGGTATCAGATATTTCGATAGTAACTAAATCTATACCTACAGATAAATCTCCTTTAATCCAATCTCCAGTAGGCTGATAGATAAGGCCTATTGTGGTTGTATCACCAAGTTCGTTTAAAAGATTAGGATTGCCTCCAGACCTACCTTCTGCTGTTCTATTTACAATTTTACTATCAAAAGGATCAACGAACCAAGGCTCGGCCTCACAATTTGCTCTTCTCATAGCTGGATCTACACCAAGGTCTATATATCTATAGTCACAAGGATCTTGTGCACTATTGTATGATGTTCTCTGTGGCTCAAAAACATCTACTAGATCAGGAGTTCTTACAGCTGATTGAGTACCACCTCTTAATGCAACACCCTCAGATATTTGCATATAAATATTGGCAGCATCTACACTGTATGTTCCACTAAATGAGTTATCTATTTCTCTGTATGAAGCATCTAATCTTAACTCTTTGATTCCCCAACCTTTAAAAGTAAGACCCATATCATCGTCAATCAATGGAACAGAAAATTCTACATATCTTTCATCAGTGTCATAACTGTTAACATTATCAACAATAGGTGTTGATCTTGTTAAGAGAAGATTTTGAACTGAACTTCCAACAAATTGAAGACTTTCCTCACGATTTTCAATTCCCATTGAGAACTGAACATCGCCAGCTGGAATAGAACCAACAACACCACTTAGTTCTGCATAAAATATATCTTGAGTATTATGTGTTTCCCTTCTTACATCTGTCATAACATATGCACCTGCAGGATTATTATAATTTAAGCCAAGCGGATTATATGGAATACAGTCTCCAGGTAGACCAGCTGAACCAAAACCTACTGGATGATATCTAGTTGAATCATATGGATTAGCTGCACCATAAGTTAGGCCAAGATAGTTAGCAACATAGTTCATCTTACAATCAATTTCACCTGTAGCAGGATTTATACCAACATCAGTAGCGGTGACTAATCTTTCCCTCACAATATCTTCTGATGAAGCGAAAATGTCAACAGAACCATGGTTATAGCCAACGTCCCAATTCATTTCATTTCCTCTTAATTCAAATGTTCCTTCAAATCCAATGTAATATGAATTAGTGTCAGTTTGGTTTTCTTCGAATTGTCCTCTTGGATCCGAATATAGATCTCTTAGAGTCTTTCTAATCAACATACCCCTCTCTGCTGCTGGAGTACTTTCAGGCCACAATGAATTACAAAATGTAGTTGTCGCAGCAGAAAAATATGGATAATCACAAGTTAAGAATGGATAGTTATAATATCCACCATCCAAATCACCACCAAAACCGTCATAAAAATAAGGGCCGCCTGTTGAATATCCACCTTCTCGTGATTCTGCACGGTTACTGTAAACATCTAATTTAAATTTGGTGTTTTCAGTAATGTCATAAGTTAAATATACAGCTAAATTCGTTCTTTCTAATGAAGCTCTTATTGTTTCAGCATTATCTGAAGCCAGATTGTTTCCACCATAACGGAAGAAACCACTACCGTATGAAGTACCTAGAATTTGAGGCACCATATCACCTGATGTGGTGAAGTTATAATATCCTATGGGATCATATGCCCCTACACTCCAATTTACTAATCTTGTAGCAAAATTTCTAGGATCCATAGCAGCTCCTTCAAAAGGTAAACGATGGAGCACAGTACATAATCCAATTTCACTTTGTGGGACGGTTGCATTAGGCCAAACCATATCTGGAGAGTAATACCCTCTTTGGTATGTTTTACCATCTGCATAAGTTCTTGTTTGTATTATTCTTTCATTACAATCTCTTTCTCTATGTAATTGACCTACTTGAATTTCTTCTTGTTCATCTCTTTGAATAGCTACAACAATATGTCCTTTACCATCATCAAAATCTCCACCAAAAGTAAGTGCAAGCGCATGATCACCATTCACATCATCACTGTCACCAAGATATGATTTTGAGAAATTATAATCTATTCCGAATCCTGTATATTCTCTATCCATAACATAGTTGATAACACCAGCAATAGCATCTGAGCCATAAACTGCTGATCCACCTGCTGACTGAATCTCTATTCTTTTGATTAGTCGTGTTGGAATGTTGTTTAAATCAACTGCACCTGTTGCAGCAGATCCATAAGAGGCAATAGGTTGTCCACTAATAAATCTTCTTCCATCAATAAGTGTAAGTGTTCTACCAGAACCTAAGCCAAAGTTATTTGCAATCCTCTGTCCAGCTACAAGACCAGTTTGCTCACCAGAAGTAGATGTTGTAGCAAAAACTGATGGCAAATCAAATACAGCTGCTGCAGCATTTGTAAAACCTCTTCGTTTTATCTCATCTCCAGTGATTACGGTAATTGGTTGTGAAGTTTTATATTGCGATATTTCAAATCTTGAACCTGTTACAACAACGTTTTCAATATCTCCATCTCCTTCATCTACAGCTGTAGTCATGGGAGCACTTTCTGTTGTTTCAGACATTTCAACAGTTTCAGTAGCTGTTTCATCTGGATCTACAGGATTATCAGCAACAATGGTTAACGAAAAAAATGCAAAAAATATTGCAAAAAATTTATAGTCGAATGCTTTCATATAATATCCCCTCTATATGATTAGTGTTTAGCAGAAAAATATGCTAATTGTTAATATAATTTAATTGGGATGCTTAATATTGTCAAATATATTTAAAAAATATATATACTTATAAATAAATTATATATATAATATATTATAAATATTACTTATTATGATTACCTTAATTAAACAGACTCAAGCAAAATTATCTGATTTTTTTGCTCTTTCTATGACTAAATTCTTTAGACTTATCGCTGATAGCTTTTTTTTAAAAAGGTATGGTCATAGAGCGGTTGTTTTAGAAACAGTCGCTGGAGTTCCGGGTATGGTTGCAGGTGTTTGGATGCATTTTAAGAGTTTACGTAAAATGAAAACAGGTTATGGTGCTCAAATCAGAGAAATGCTTGCTGAGGCTGAAAATGAACGTATGCATCTGATGTTTTTTATTGAAATTGCCAAACCCAACATTTTAGAACGTTTTATAGTTCTTTTCTCGCAACTGTTATTTGGTATATTTTATGTGATCATGTACATATTTTTTACAAGAACTGCGCATCGCATGATTGGATACTTTGAAGATGAAGCAGTTAGTAGTTATACCGATTACCTTAAAATGGTTGAATCAGGTAAAGTAGAAAATACCCCCGCTCCCCATTTAGCAATAAATTATTACGGCCTAGGATCAGATGCAAAGTTATCAGATGTCATAAAGTGCGTGCGAGCAGATGAAGAACATCATAGTCAGACAAATCACAATTACGCTGATAATCTGTAAAATTAATTAGTAATTTAAATAATCTTTTACTGCTTTTTTGTCAGCTTTTCCATCAGATTTGAATGCATCAAATAGCTTCTGTTTAAGATTTGGCATTTTGCCTTCTGCCATTCTTTTGATTTGTTGATAAAACCATGCCATTGCACCAAATGCATTTATTGCTTTGATAATAGTAAAAGGGCTCGATGGAGATAGTATCCATGGACCTAATGAGAGTGTTTTTTCATAAGACGGTAATATTGATAATTCGTCATTCATCATTTTTTTAATACACATTGGATCAGCACACAAAGGTCTTCCTATGCCAACTATTTGACAGATACCACTACCAAGGGCACTTTCAATTCCTTCCTTCGATCTAAATCCTCCTGTAACCATTAAAGGTAGAGAAACTGCCTCTCTGATATTTTTGGCATATTCAAGAAAATATGCCTCTCTTGCAATAGTGCTTTTTTTTCTTATTTCACTTCTCTTTGGATTAATACTAATATCATCTACACCAATTAGTCTTGGTTGTTCATATGTTCCACCAGAAATCTCTAAAAGATCAAGGCCGGCGGTCTCTAGAATTTTTGCTACCTGAATACAGTCGCTTGCACTGAATCCACCTTTCTGGAAATCAGCTGAATTAATTTTCATTGAAATTGGAAAATCAAAACCAACTTGTTTTCGGCATTCTTTTATAATTTCAAGATGAACTCTTATTCTATTCTCAATGCTTCCACCCCAATCATCTTTTCGTTGATTGATATCGGGAGATAAAAATTCTGATAAAAGATATCCATGCGCTGAGTGGATTTGAATTCCAGTAAAACCAGAATCTCTTGCTACCTTGGCTGTAAAAACAAATCTTTTAATTACGTCTAATATATCGTCTTCGGTCATTGGGATTGGATTGCCATAACTCTTACCAGGAATTTTGAGTCTTACGTTTGATGGCGCAAGTGGTGAAGAGTTAACCTCTCCAGGTGTTTGTCTCCCAGCATGGGATATCTGCATCCATAATTGTGTATTGTTTTTTGTGCCAGCATTAGCCCAAGCTTTTAGCATCTCTGACTGTTGCTTATAGTTATTTTCATCAATAACTACATTTGCTGGGCCTTCTACATGCCTTCTGTCTACTTGAACATTACCTGTTAAAGATATTCCAATGTTTCCTTCTGCCCAAGTTTTGTATAAATTTATATGCCCTTGGTGAGTAAGGCTATCACCTTTTGCAATTCTTTCTGTCATAGCTGCTTTACAGATACGATTTTTAATTGTTTGACCACATGGCAGATCAAAAGGCTCATTCATTAGACTAGACATATATATTCTCCAATAGTGGTAGAGCTATTGGTTTAAAACTAAAACCAACTAGTCCCCTTCTTCAAGAGATTAGACTATGTCCATGAAAAATAGTCAAAACATAGAGAATCTCAAGTATGAATACATTTTTGTTACACTTCGGTAACAAATTTCAAAATGTACATAAAATTTTAAAATTATTATATTAAATTTGTAATAATAAATTTTCTAAAGTTATGTTACTTATTTGATTATGCAAAGACGCTCATTCTTAAAATTTTTTACCCTTTTGTTGACCTCATTAAGTTTAAAGCTAAGATCAAAAAATAATAAAAGTAAAGAGATATTTTTTAATCATGGTGTTGCAAGCGGTGACCCAACACATACTAATGTAATTCTTTGGACAAAATTAACAAAAAGCAGTAACAATTCTATTCAAGTCAATTGGGAAATATCAGATAATATTGATTTTATAAATATAATTAATCAAGGTCGGACTAAAGCATCAGAATATAATGACTTTACAGTAAAGGTTGATGTAAAAATTCCTGAACAATATAACGGAATATCTGTATTCTATAGATTTAGTTGTAATAATCAATTTTCTGATATTGGCAAAACAATTACCTTACCCATTTATAATCCAGATGAGTTTAATATCGCCTTTTGTAGCTGCTCAAATTATCCTGCTGGTTTTTTTAATGCATACAAAGACGTAGCTAATAACGATGAAATTGATCTTGTTTTACATCTAGGTGATTACTTGTACGAGTATGATAAAAATGGATATGCATCTGAGAATGCTGCAGAACTTGATAGAGTCAGTATTCCTTCTAATGAGTTAATTTCACTTCAAGATTACAGATTAAGGCATGCTCAATATAAAAGTGATAAAGATCTTCAACTTTTACACAAGACAAAGCCTATGATTGTTGTGTGGGATGATCATGAGTTCACAAATAACACATGGAAAAATGGTGCAGAAAATCACTCTTTAGATGAAGGTATATTTTATGAAAGAAAGATAAATGCTTTAAAGGCTTACTATGAATGGATGCCAATCAGAGAAAATCAAAATAAAACAACTATTTGGAGAGATTTTAAAGTTGGCAATTTATTTCAATTGCTAATGCTAGATACAAGATTAATATCAAGAGACAAACAGCTTGATTTGAATTCATATTATTCTGATAAAACATTTGATATTGAGTCTTATAAAAAAGATTTACAAAAACCAAGAAAATTACTAGGAAATCGACAATTTAAATGGATAGAAAATGTGCTTGATAAAAGTTGCAAATGGTCAATATTTGGTCAGCAAATTCTAATTGGTCCTCAATATATGCCGGCTGAATTTATGGAAATTGATAAATCTTCAATTCCAGAATATATGCACATATATCTCGAGCTTGCAGGTAAAAAGTTACCTTGGAATACAGATCAATGGGATGGGTATCCTAAAGAAAGAGAAAAATTTTATAACACAATTCGAGATAATCAATCAAATATAATTTTGGCTGGGGATACCCATTCATCTTGGCTATCAAATCTTTATGATAATAAAAATAGTTTTATTGGTATTGAGATAGGAGCGCCATCAATCTCTTCTCCAAACGCTGTAGATATGTTTGGCGATTATGCTAATCAAATTGATGATCAATATTTACAATCAAACAAAAATTTAATTTATACAAATAGCTCACACAAAGGATATGTGCAGATAACTATTAATTTAGAAAATGTTGAGGTAGTTTATAAATATGTTTCTACAGTCAAATCACGGAAATATTCTAAGTTTCAATCAAAAACATTCGTCATCAATCACAATAATCCAGTATAAAAAAATTCACTTTTAAGTAACAAAAAATTTCAGAAAGTTTCTATACCTTCACACATAAGGAACATGATTGAAGTTCAATAGATGTGCTTAAATTAACATTTTTAGATAATCATGAAACATTACATTTTAGTTTTTCTAATAATCTTCTCTTCATTGAGTTATTCACATGAAATAAAGACTGTAATTGTTGAATTAAATGGTATGGACTATGTAAACGATGATTTAACCTACGGTAATCAAATACTTTGGATTCCTGAAATTGATGAAGAGGTTGTTGCATCTGGAAGTGTACAAGGCTTTTTAGCCAGATATAAAAAAGGTGATCTTCCTGACCCTGAAAAAGGTTTTGATTCAACAGAACAAAGATGGAGCCATTTACCAAATTTAAGTTTGTATTTTGATGAGCCAGCTTTCATATATTTAAGTCATGGCAATGGATATGTGAGACTGTCCTATCAATCACAAGTTAGTATACAAGAAATGATGGATTACGCCACTGGTAGAAAGTTAAAAATAGTTATTCACAAAAACTAATATTAAGCTAAAAACGTTTAAAAAATTTTAACTAATCAAAAATTATGTCAATAATTTATCTTCTTGGCATCAAACTTGTCTCTGAAATTTTTAATACGATTCCAGTCACCATTAATAACAATTGTTTTACCTTCATCTTGAATGTTTAGATACATATTATTACCATCAGATGAAAAACAAATGCCAGCAATTTCTGAGCTACTATTACCAGCAACTCTTCCAAGTGGATAAAGCATACCATTTTGAGTACAACCAATTAATCTGCATGCATTGCTATCATTATCCTCACAGATAATGAGATCACCCCACGGTGTGACATTAATATTATCTCCTTCCCATAAGTCTTTTGTATCAGTTGATTCATAAAATAATGTGATTTTAGATTTACTTGGAGCATATGACCAAATTTGACCCAGGCCTGCTTGACCGCCGTCTTTACAAGTAAAATAAATAACACTTTCTGAGTTAGCATCATTTGTAAAAATTATTCCTTCTCCACCACAAAAGATAGTTGCACCTTTTGATTTACCCTGAGTTTTTGTTCTTTTTTTCGAAGCACTTGGATCATCAATTAGGACCCAATCAACTGGAAAAGAATCGCCTGATTTTATAGAACCATCTTTGTTCTCAGTGCTTTCTAAGTTCTTAATTTTAAGAGCTTCGAGAACACCTCCTCCGTCTAACTTATCTTTAATAGATGGTGTAAATTTATAAAACAAGCCCATGGGGTCATCTTCTGTTTGATATATAGTGCCTTTTTTATCATTAATATCTACCGTGACAGCTTCTCTTTTAAATCTGCCCATTTCTGATAATCTTTTGAAACCATCTAAGAATTTTGTTTTTGGACAAATCTCAAATGCATAACCATGATCTTTATCGTAGGTTTCTTCACATGAAATCCAAGTATTCCATGGGGTTTTTCCCCCAGCACAATTCTTTTTTGTTCCTGTAAGACTTCTTCTTGAATCAATTACTTTTTTACCACTAGAGTCTAGTATTAAGGTAGTAGTTCCACCATCATAAGGAACACCATTACGTTTATCATATGCAGATATGGGGTCAAGCCTCTTATCTAAATTATCTGTTTCATGATTTATTATAAGAGCATTATTTCCATCATCTAACTTAAATGCTGCCATTCCGTCAGGTCTTCTGCCATATGAAAGTCCATCAGCCATAATATCTCCAGATGAAATTAGCACTTTGTATGAGAAATTTATAGGTAAATCAAATAAACCAAGTGGGTCTGATAATAGAGAACCATCCCAAAAGTCATTGATTGTACTTTTTAGGACAGAGCTCTTTAAAGCTCCAGTATAAGTATACAAAATAAATAAGGCAGAAGACTTTGCAGCAAGTTTTAAAAACTCTCTTCTATTATTAGTTATCATGTTTGTATATTAATTATTTTTTGGATTTTTTAAATATGTCTTTTTATATTTCACATAATTGTCTCATTCATGAAACTTTTTTGATTGAAATATAATAACCAAATCTACACTTGATTGTTGCATTTATTTAACAATTATCAGTTACATTATATTTTATATAGTTGTTTGTTTTTAATTAAGATTAAGAAAACAGTAATAATGAAAGACGACCTTACAATCGTTGTTCCGTGTAAAAACGAAGAATCCTATATCTATTATTTGCTTGATTGTTTAAAGAAACAAAAAGGTATAGAAGGCATAAGAATTTATATCGCAGATTGTTCAACTGATAATACAAGAAGAGTTATTGAAAATCATAAAGATTGGTTGGATGTTGAAGTTATTGAGGGTGGGCCTGTCTCAGTTGCCAAAAATAACGGTGCATATTTAGTAACCACTCCATATATTCTTTTTATAGATGCTGACGTTAGATTTTTTTCAAATACAGTAATCTACGATACTTTAAAACAAATGAAAGTAGAGGATTTAGATTTAATAGGACTAAATATTAAATGTTACGACAAAGATCTAGGGGCTCAATTAAGTTTCTCAATATTTAATGTATTAAATAAAATATTGTCAAAGTGGATTCCTTTTGCTGTAGGAGCATATTTACTTACTCGTAAAGATAAATTTTATGAGCATGGTAAATTTCCATGCAAGTATCCAACATCGGAGGATTTTCACTTATCGAGGAAATATGATCCAAAGAAATTTAAAATTGCTAAACATTACTTTGGACAAGACAGTAGAAGATTTAAAAAGATGGGATATTTAGGTATGTCCATTTATTTAATTAAAAACTTTTTATTTAAGGATAACCATAACTATTGGAATAACATAGATGAAAAACGATATTGGTCATAATAGTGTATTCATTTCAGATTTACATTTAGGTAGCAAACACTGCAAAGACAAAGAACTCTTAAAATTTCTTCAAGAAGTTAGAACAAAAAAGCTTTATTTGGTCGGTGATATTATTGATGGTTGGAGACTTAAAAAAAAATGGTATTGGCCAGATAATCATAATAAAGTAATTAAACAACTTATTCGTATTTCAAAATATGCAGAAGTTTATTGGATTAGTGGTAATCATGACGAGTTCTTAAGAACAGTTCCAACAATTAACATTGGAAATATTGAAACACATAATAGAATAGTTCACGTGGGTGTTGATAAGAATAGATATCTTGTAGTGCATGGTGATATGTTTGATTATTTGATGAGAACAAAATTTGGTAAAAGAATAATGTATATAGGTGATTGGGGTTACGATAGATTAATTAATATCAATTATCTATTAAATAAAATACGAGCATTCTTTGGTTACAAACCTTGGTCATTATCAAAATATCTTAAAAGAAAAGCTAAGATAGCAACAAATTTCATCGGTGAGTTTGAAGCAGAAATGGTTAATTACGCAAGAATGAAAAAGTATGACGGAATTATATGTGGTCACATACATCATGCAGAAATTCGACAACACGATGAAATTAAATATATGAATGATGGCGATTGGTGTGAAAGCTGTTCAGCGCTTATTGAAGATCACGAAGGTAACTGGATCATAGAGTATTATTAACCATTTTAGATATTGGTCACTATATGGTCACGTTAAATATAAGGGATTTATGTATTCTAAATGGTGGAGCTATTGGTTCAAAACTGGAACCAACTAGTCCCTTCTTCAAGAGATTAGACTATGTCCATGAAGAATATTCAAAACATAGAGAGTCTTAAGTATGAATATATTTAAGTAGTTTTCATGATGATGGCGGAAGAAGCTTTAAGTCATTAGGTAACTTAATAACTCTAGCTTCTTAGCATGCGCACAAATCTTTTTGCTGTAACTTAATTACTTTTATCATATTCAGCAACAAAAGCATCACAATCCTTTTTTGTGTTCTTTTCACATTAAATTCAAAATTAGTTACTTCTTTGTAATATTGAGAAAGTAAATTTTTACAAAACAATAAAATAAATAATAAAAATGTAAACAAAATTTTAATATTATTACTTTAAATTTATAATAATAAATGTACTACAATTATATTACTCATTTCGTTGGAGATACCAAAATCCAGATGTTATTATCTATATATGGAGGATTAGAAGAAATATGGGCATTGCAGTAAGTGATATCGTCTTAATTGTCTTGGTGGTTTTAATCATCTATGTAGTTTTTTTATCAATTAAAATTGTGCCTCAATCAAAAGTTTTTGTTATTGAGAGATTTGGTAAATTTACTAGAATCTTAGAATCTGGATTATCTTTAATTGTCCCTTTTGTTGATAGGGTTGCTTTTCGGGTAGATATCTTAGAAAGACAATTACCTCCATTTAAAATGTCAGTTATTACAGAAGATAATGTTGAAGTTGAGTTAGTTGCTACAGTTTTTTTTAGAGTTCTAGATGCTGCTAAATCAGTGTATAGAATTAGAAATATAGATCTTGCGATTGAAAATACTGCTATCTCAGTTGTGCGTTCAGCTGCAGGAAAACTTGAGCTAGATGATCTACAATCAAGTCGAGAAGCAATGAATCAAGAAATTGCTGCAAGACTTTCAAAAGCTGCAGAAGTATGGGGTGTTGAGGTAACTAGAACAGAAATACTTGATGTTTTAGTTGATGAAAAAACAAAGGAATCACAAAGACAGCAGTTAAATGCAGAAAGAGAAAGAAGAGCAGCTATTGCAAGAGCCGAAGGCGATAAAAGAAGTGTAGAACTAAAGGCAGATGCTGAACTCTATGAAGCAAAAAAACAGGCAGAAGCAGTGAAAGTTGAGGCAGATGCTGAAGCTTATGCCGTAAAAATTAAAGCGGAGGCAGATGCAAAGCAAACTGAATTGATTGCTGAAGCTATAAATAATAATGGTCAATCCGCAATAAATTATGAAATTATGAAACGGCAAGTTGAAGGACTCTCAGATATTGCTTCTTCTAATCAAACAAAGACACTCTTTATCCCGTCTGATATAACCAAAGCTCTTGGCACACTTGAACTATTTCTTGACGGAATAGTAAATAAAGAAGTTAAAAATGATAATTGAAACCCTTCTATACTCTGGAAATGTTTGGTTAATCATAGGCTTAACCCTTGCAATTCTTGAACTTACGAATGGTACTTTAATAGTTTTCTTGCCAACTGGATTGAGCGGACTTCTTACAGGCTTAGTTTTAAAATTACAAGAAAATGAAACGCTTGGGATCTTTTTAAAAGATTGGGCCATAACATTGACTTTTTGGGCAATTATTTCATTGCTCTTGTCATTGGCTTTAAATTTTCTTGTTAAAAAAAGAATGATATCTAAAGATATTAATAATTATTGATCAATTGAAAACTTTTTAATATTAATGTCTGTGTGTTGTCCATGATTTTAATGGAATAGCAGTTATAAGATGGTGGAGCTACGCGGGATCGAACCGCGGACCTCTTGAATGCCATTCAAGCGCTCTCCCAGCTGAGCTATAGCCCCATAAAAAGACGTTATTGTACATGATGAATTTATAAGATACAGGCTGAACTTATTCGTGACCAGACTTTTTCTTTAATAAATAATGCGAAACGAAATATTCTTTACCATTATTTAATGCAAAGAATGCCTCACAAGATAGAAAAAATATTCTCCATCTGTTGAACCAAATTTTGGGTTTGTCATAGTGTTTTTGAAATACGTCTAATATTTTTTTTCTATTTATATAGTGATTATTTAACCATGCCTTACAAGTTTTTGAATAATGGTTTCCATTAATATCCCATTGATTGATAATTTCTAATTCATCGTCAAAATACTCAAAAATATCTTTGCTCGGCATAATTCCACCTTGAAAAAAATACTTTGTCATCCAATCAAAATTGTTTTTCATTTCATAAAAATAAGTTAACTTTTTATGACAAAAAATATGGATAAATAATCTCCCATCAGGTTTTAGAAGATTGTTTAGAGAGCTTAAAATTAATTTATAGTTCCGAAGATGTTCAAACATTTCAATTGAAATAATTCGATCAAATTGTGTATTTAACTCTAAACTATTAACATCCATTTTATAGGCTGTGATGTTTGGTAACCCTCTTTTTCGAGCTTCATTTTTAATATGTGTAATTTGGTCGCTAGAATTACTAACTGATGTAATGTTTGTATTTGGATATTTTTTGGCTATATATAAAGAAAAACTTCCCCATCCACAACCCAAATCGAGAATTTCATGACCATCCTTAATATTAGCTCTTTCTATATAAAGCTCAAGCATAGATGTTTCTGCTTCATCTAATGAATTTACGTTATCAAAAAGCGAACAAGAATATTTTAGATTTGTTCCTAAAACATGGTAAAAATATTCAGGAGGAACTTCATAATGTTGTTTATTGGCATCAGATGTTTTTTCAGCAACAGCACCTTTAGAAAGCGCACTAATGATTTCAGGCTTATTGTAATCAATATTAGATTTACTTATGCGCTTATTTGAAATATATCTTGCAGCAATTTTAATTAAAGCATCAGGAATAAATCCTGATTCGGCTAGTAATAAAAGAAATCTAGTCATATGTCATTAAGCTAACATAGATAAACTAGTATGAAAATAAAAAAAATATGAGATTTTTCATAAAAAAAAGGGGCTAAAGCCCCTTTTTTAAATCAAATACCTTTTAGAATTTAATACTAAAAGATGTTGATATAGTTCTTCCAATAAGAAGAGTTCCTCTTTCAACTTGATATCTATCTTCTGATCCATCATGATCAAGAGGGTTAGATACTCTTATTGCAAGAGTGATATCTTCTGTTGGTGTATATACATAACCAATTGTATCTGTAAAATAGCCATCATATTCAGTCATTGGTTGTCCACTTGCACCGATGTATCTGTCTGCTCTTATATCGGTCTGCTGTTTATTGATATATCCACCATCAACAAAATCCATTTTGTAGTATGCGAAGTGATCGTTTTTAGCTAGACCAATAGTTAAATCTTGAACCCACTCAGGATCAGATGCATAACCAGTTTTGTCAACTAAGTCAGCTGGATCTCCAGAGTCAGCTTGGTTTCTTTTATCTTGTTGATAACCTCTCCAAGCAAGTGATAGATTTCCTATTGAAAAGTCTTTATCCCAGTTAATTCTGTAAATGTAAGTACCAAAATCTATAGTACCCGCATTACCAGCTCCAACAGAGAATCCATTAACTTGGTTTGTTTCAGGATCTCTAGTGAAACTATCACAGAAGTTATTTGGAAATGAAGCTGCATCGTAACATGCCTCCATAAAATCAATTAAAGCAAATGTTGTTACATAATCTGTTAGAAGAATTTCTATGTAATCTGCTGACATTGAGACATTTCCAATTGCGTCAAAGAAATCGTTTGAAGGTGTGTAAATAATACCGTAGGAATTTGTTTCACCACTTTCATCTAATAGTCTTGGGTTACCACCGGAAACACCTTGAACAGTACCACCAGCAACGAAACTTCTAAACGTAGAAGTATCTATACCTATCGATGCACAGTTTGCCGCTCTATTAGCAGGAAAATCTCCATCAGCAACATATCTAGCATCACAAGGATCTTCTGCTTGTTGAAAACTTGGATTTAAAGGACCATATAAGTCATCAATGTTTGGTGACTTTGTAGTTGTTTGTTCTGAAGCCCTAACAGCAATTTCATCGTTAATTCTCCAGAATATACTTAATGCATCAACGTCGTATTTATTTGTTCTTAAAGAATTAGTGTTCTCCAATTCTCTATAACCATAGTCGACCCTTACATCTTGTGCAAACGGCATATCTGACACTACTGGAATAGAAAGCTCAATATACTTAGAATCAATATTAAACTGTCCATTTGTACTTTCTGTTTGGGATCCTCTAATAGCAACACTTAGTAGAGCCATTTGATCAGCTAAGTAATCTGCGGTTTCTTTTCTGTTATCAAAACCAAGAACAAATTCTAATGGTCCAGCAGGAAGATCAATTATAGATCCTGATATAGAACCAAACATTGACATTTGATTTAAAGTTGAACCTGAAGTAGCTACAGACGTGAAATATTCTTTTGCAGCAGCATTTTCTGGGTTATTAAAGCCCATTACATTGTAAGGAGCACAATCACCAACACTACCAAGTCCAATACCGCCAGCTAAATATGAACCCCACGAGGAATCATAAGCAAACGCTGGAGTTGCAGGTAGTCTATATGTTGGATCATAATTAAATCTACAATCAATTTCGCCAGTATCTGGATTTATGTCATAGTCCATAGCTGCAGCAAATCTTGCTCCAACAACAAATGGCTCATCAGCCATAATTCTTGTCTCACCCCAACTATATCCAATTTCATAATTGAAGTCTCTGCCCATAGAATCAAAATTACCAGTGACACCCATTGAATAAAATTGTGTTGTACTTTCGTTATTGAAACCATCCCCTCTGAGTGTTGGAGAAAGATCAACATGAAGTTTTTGTAAATATCCTGGACTTGTAGCACTGTAACCAAGTCCTTCCATGATAGCTACAGAATTAGGCGTAAGGAAAGGATCATCAGTATATATTGGGATACTTCCAGATAATGTCCAGCAATTTGCTGCAGTACCTGTGCCATCGCCGTTATAAGTAGCTCCAGCCCATGGCGCAACATATCCACCAGCATTACAATTATCTCTATCTACATAACCAAACCAATAGTCACTGTAGTGTGCTGATGATGATGAACCATCATCTTCTGCTTTAAAAGAATTGTTATAAACATCAAAATACATTTGATGATCATCATTTATATCGTATTTTACAAAAACAGATATATTTTTTCTTTCAAAGCCAGCTCTTAAAATCTTATTATCTTGAATGTTATAAATGCTTGATCCACGTGTATAGTAGTTTCTACCATAAGGAACACCTGGATCCATTGCAGTTAACTGACCAGGTGCACCAAAAATGTACCATAAAGGAGCAGAACCATTTAAGTTTAGGTTACCATTTCCTGAATAACCAACAGCTCCTACTTCATTATCACCCATAGCAGTTAATAAACCTTCAACTGGGTTAGAAACAAGATGGGGACATAAATCACCATTTAAATCACCGTATGATCTATAACCGTTAGCATCTTGAAGGCTTGCACCTCTTGTTGACTCTAAAGCTTTTTGATATGTATGTCCGAGTGTTGCATATATATCTTGTCCTGAATCATTTGGATTTTCGTACCAAAAACCACCAAGACAGTTTTGAATTCTTTGGTTAGCTTGGTCATAAAAAACTTGCCCTTTATCCTCAACTTGAGCATTTAATACAATGTTTCCTCTTCCATCAGCAAAATTACCACCAATGGTTAAGTTAAAGCTATTATCAGTATCCATTCCCGCATAATCATATTGATTAACAGAAATTTCAGCTCCTTCAAAATCATCTTTAAGAATAAAGTTAACAACACCAGCAATAGCGTCAGCACCATATACTGCTGCACCACCTACTGGAACTACTTCAATTCTATCGATCATCGCGCTTGGTATATTATTTAAATCAACCGCAAGACCAAGTCCAGCTCCACCGGTTGGTGATTGTGACCCTACAAATCTTCTACCATTAACAAGCGTTACAGTTCTTGAAGATCCCAATCCAAAGTTTGCAGCAACTTGTTGTCCAGCTCCCATTGAGCTTTGATCGCCTGATAATGAATTAACTGAACCAACTTCTGGTAAATCCGTTAAAGCTGATGCAGCATTTGTATATGCTCTTTGCCTTATTTCATCACCTGAAATTATGGTAATTGGTTGTGCCATTTCTAGCGGGTTTCTAGCGATTCTAGAACCTGTTGTGATAACTTCCTCAATTGATTCATCTGAATCAGCATCTACTTCAGTAACTTCTTCAACATCTTGCGCAATAGCAACAAAAGAGACCAAAGATAAAGCCATTAAGAAAGACCTAAATCTCAATAAATTAGTCATATATTCCCTCAAATTAAATTAAGGTTGCAGAATATACCCTATTTTTTAAGAAAAGGTGAAAAAATTGTATACAAAATATATAAATTTTTTCAGTAAAAGTTAAAGAAATGCTTTAAAAGTGTGATTTTTTGGAAGATTTTGATTTTATATAAATATTCACTAATTTTATTGAAATCTTTGAAAAGTACGTAAAAACGTTTTTATAGAAAGATATTTTGAGTCTTTTGATCATTAGAATTTAAAAATATAAATATATAAACAATACATAATCTTTTACAATTTATTATTATATAAATAAATAAAAATTAATATGCTTTTAAAAAACAAAAAAATCTTAATATCAGGATTGGCAAATAAGTATTCTATTGCCTCTGGTATAGCAAGTGCCATGCATCGTGAGGGAGCAGAATTGGCTTTTACCTATCAAAATGAAAGATTACTAAAAAAATTAAAACCGTTAGCAAAAGAATATGGCTCTAATATTTTAATAGAATGTGATGTATCTTCAGATGATTCAATAAAAAATTCCTTCGTGGAGCTTAAAAAACGTTGGAGTTCATTTGATGGCTTCGTTCATTCTATTGGCTTTGCACCTGCAGATCAGTTAGAAGGTAATTTTGTAGATGTTACAACCAGAGAGGGTTTTAAAATTGCACATGAAATAAGCTCATACAGTTTTACTGCAATGGCAAAAGAAGCAAAACCAGCTTTAAATGATGGTTCTGCCCTTCTAACTTTAACTTACTTAGGTTCAATGCAGTCATTACCAAATTACAATGTAATGGGATTAGCAAAAGCAAGTTTAGAAGCTAATACTAGATTTTTAGCAGCATCCATGGGTAAAGATAATATTCGGGTCAATGCTATTTCAGCCGGACCTATCAAGACTCTTGCTGCGTCTGGTGTTAAAAATTTTAGAAAGATGCTTTCGCAACATTCATCACGTGCACCGCTTAGGAGAACTGTGACAACTGAAGAGGTTGGAAATGTAGCTGCATTTTTATGCTCTAATTATGCAAGTGGTGTTACAGGAGAAATTACATATGTTGATGCAGGATTTAATACCGCAGCAATGCCGTTAAATGAATTTGAAGAATAATTGCTATTTATGAAAGAAAAAAATCTTTTTAACTTAATTTTATTAACATCGATAATTGTCATAAGTACTTCGTTATTTGGCTCAGATATAGAATCAAGTGTTAATAAACATAAAAATAAATTTGAAAATATTGCATTAAGCATATGGGACTATGCTGAACTTGGTTATCAAGAAATCAAAAGCTCTACTGCCTTGGCAGAATCTTTAAAAGAGGAAGGTTTTAAAATTACATATAAAGTTGCAAATATACCAACAGCATTTATTGCTGAGTATGGTAATAATGGGCCAGTTATTGGAATATTAGGGGAATTTGATGCTTTGCCCGGCCTTGCCCAAACTAATGCACCTTTTAAAGAAGTAATATCTAATGAAACTGGAGGCGGACATGCATGCGGTCATCATTTATTTGGTGCTGCTTCAGCATGGGCAGCAGTAGTTATAAAAGAATGGTTAGAAGAAAATAATATTGACGGTCGAATAAGGTTTTATGGCACTCCTGCTGAGGAAGGCGGGTCTGGAAAAGTATATATGGTAAGAGATGGACTCTTTGAAGATGTGGATATAGTTTTTCATTGGCATCCGGATGATGTTAATACAGCTAATTCAAGAACCTCGAATTCAAATAAATCTGCTAAATTTACCTTTAGAGGAATATCAGCCCATGCTGCTGGATCACCTGAGCTTGGAAGATCTGCTTTAGATGGAGTTGAAGCTATGAATATGATGGTGAATATGATGAGGGAACATGTACCACAAGAATCTAGAATCCATTATGTTATTACTAAGGGAGGTTTAGCTCCAAATGTTGTTCCTGATATTGCAGAAGTTTATTACTACGTTAGACATCCTAATATGAAAAATGTCGAAGAGTTATTTCAAAGAGTTGTGAAAACAGCTGAAGGTGCTGCCAAAGGAACAGAAACTCAAATGACTTACGAAGTAATGCATGGTAATTATTCTTTATTGCCCAATGAAACCGTTCAGAAAATTGTTCATAAAAATTTATCTGAAATAGGTGGAATAAAATACACACAAAAAGAGAATAATTATGCAGAAGAGATATATCAAACTTTTATAAAGCCCGATAAATTGATAGGCTCTCAAGAGGAAATTCAAGATTATAGATTTTCACATAGTTATGGATCTACCGACGTTGGTGATGTAAGTTGGGTTGTGCCTACAGCTGGAATGAGAGCAGCTTCGTGGGTACCCGGAACAGCTTCTCATTCATGGCAGGCTGTTGCCTCTGGTGGAACTTCAATTGGACTAAAAGGAGCAGAACTTGCGGTAAAAACTTTAAGTGCTTCTGCAATTGAAATCTATAAAAATCCTGAGATCATAATTAAAGCAAAAAAAGAACTTAATGAGAGAGTTGGAAAAGATTTTAAATATAAAGCTTTGCTTGGAGATCGAGAGCCGCCACTGAACTATAGAGTTAATTAATCTGTATAGATACTCCGCCGTTAGGCCTTCTTAAATCACTATATCCATAATTTACTCCATTTATTGAATAGATACTTTGGGTGCCACCAATTGATTTAGATTGAATCATCAAATGGCCTTTTTTTTCTAAATTATCAACTGTATCTTTACTGACAATTGATTCGTATTCTAGATATTCATCAGGGGTAAAGTTCATATTTATTCTTGGTAGCATCGTTGCATCACTGACTGATAGATCAAAATCAATGACGCCTGTTATAACTCTTAAAATTGCTGCAGGAATTCTTGCACCACCAGGAGAACCCGTAATCAATCTTAATTCATTATCTTCAAATGTCATTACTGGTGACATATTTGTAACTGATCTTTTGTTTGGTTCTAATCTGTTTAACGGATTTGCAAATCTTCCAGAAATTGAAGGGGAGTCATAATCATAGGAAAAGTTAGACATCTGATTATTCATAAGAATTCCAGTTCCAGGTATTGTTACACCTGAACCGTAAGAATAACCAAGTGTGAATGTATTGGAGACAGCATTGCCATCTTTGTCAATAATTGAATAATGAGTGGTATTTGTACCCTCAGTTAAATTTGAATATGGAGAGATCTCACTATTTTTTGTAGCTTTATCTATACTAATTGACTTAGATAATTCTTTGCCTCTTTTCTTTGAAATTAATTCATTTGTGTAATCATTATAAAATACTGGATCGCCAATATTGATTGATCTGTCCATATGGCCCCTTCTCAATGATTCAGCTAAAAGGTGTAAAACCTCTGATGAGTTTGGTTCATATGATTTAAGTTCAAAATTTTCCAATACACTAAGAGATTCCAATATTACAGAACCACCTACTGATGGAGGATTTGAAGCAAATATAATATGGTTTCTGTAGTTGATTGATAATGGCTTTGTAACTTTGGCCTCATAGTTAGCTAAATCTATTGCATCAACAAATCCGTTGTTTTTCTTCATTGCCATTTGAATTTTTTCTGCAACAAGACCTTTATAAAAACCATCGCTGCCATTTGCGGCAATAAGTTCTAAAACATCTCCTAAATCATTTTGAATGAACTTTGTTCCTTCTTTAAGAGGATCGCCTTTTTTGAAAAATATACTATTTGACTCTACGTTAGCCTTTAACTGATTGGTATATCTAACAGCATTTTCTAAATCATAACTTACAGTTATTCCATTTTTAGCTTGCTCAATAGCATCTTTTAATAAAATACTTAGCGGCATAGATCCATATAACTCATGTGCTTTTAAAAGACCTGCAACAGTTCCAGGCACTGCGATAGCTTTATAGCCATATCTAACTATATTTCTATCATAATCTTTTGGAGCTTCTTCATTACCAAATAACGAAGTGTTTGAAGCGTTTCTTGATGATTCACTTTTGTAGTTAATATTAATGACTGCATTTTCATCTTTCATATAAATAAGCATAAAGCCACCGCCTCCAAGAGACCCTGCTCTAGGAAGAGTTACAGCTAAAGAAAAACCAACTGCAACTGCAGCATCAACTGCATTGCCACCTTGGTTTAGAATATTTATTCCAACATCTGATGAGAGTGAATTTTGTGAAACTACCATTCCAGACTGACCAACAATAGGTTGATAGGGAGTTAAATAATCTAAATACTTTTCATTTAAATTATATGGGGTAATTAATTCATTATTATCTGAAGAGACTGAAAAATGACTGAAAATTATCAACGTTATATATATGAATGTATTTTTTAATTTCATAAAGTTTTTTTAATAAAAAAGGGAGTACAAGACTCCCCTTTTAGTGTTTAAAAAATTATTAGAATTTTTTATAAAGTTCAACGCTGTAGTTTCTTCCAAAGTCAGTATGAAGATCGCCCCAGAAGCTTCCGATATATTCATCAGCTAAAGGTGCTCTATTATCTTCAAGGTTCTTTACAGCAGCTCTAATTCTTAGACCGTTATCAAATGTATATCCTAAAGTAACATTAGTCATATCCATTGCATCAACAGTCCACATAGTTCTTACACCATCGATAGTTTCAGTATGGCCTGATTCAAAGAACTCGTCCCAGAATGTTCCAGAAACTAATACTTGGTATGGTCCAAGCTTCCATGATAATTTCATGGTGTATTTATTTTCAATACGTCCATCTAATCCGAGAAGATTATCAACACCTCTAACAGGAGCTAAACCTTCAAGCAATCCACCTGGTCCACCAGCTACACTTAATCTTTGAGCATCTCCGCCAGCCTCTTGTTCGTAAGTATCATAATGAACATGAGTAACTTTTGCTCCAAAGTCACCAAATTTAGTGTCTATTGAGTATTGAATATTTGTATCCATACCTTCAATGGTTCTAGTATCATTGTTAACGTAATAATCATTAACCTGCATTACATCGCCAACTTGACACAAGGATGAGCTCCATGTTCCACGCTCAGGATCTGCACCTCCCCAAGGTGATCTTATAACGTTTGGATTACCTGAACATTGTGATGCACCACCTTCTGCTCTAATTAATGCGTCTAATAAAACTGCATTAGTCATACCAAAAGCACCTATAGTGTCTTCTGTTTCGATTTTCCATTTGTCTACAGTAATAATTAGATCTTGTATAGGCTCAATAACTGCACCAATAGATGAGTTTTCTCCAAGCTCTGGAGTAAGGCCTGGATTACCTGCAGTAATTCTCTGCATTGAGTAATCAAGTTGATCATCACCATATGCAAGATCCAGTAACGCGTCATTAGTTGAGGTGCTTCTTCCTAAGAAACCCTCATTAATAAGTATTAATGCAGGGGCTCTAAATGTTTCAGAAGCTGATGCTCTTATAGTTACTTGTTCAATTGGGGTGAAACCAATTGCAAATTTTCCCACTGTAGCATCTCCATAATCACTTGAATCCTCTGTTCTGATTGCAAGTTGAGCGTCAATCATTGAATGAATAGGCAAAGCTAATTCAACAAATGCAGAATAAGTAGTTCTTCCACCACCAGAAGCAGGTGTTGCGCTTGAATTAACAACATCTGAAATTAATGGGAATGCTAATCCCTGTCTTGGTCCTACTGGAACTACGTAAGTAGGCTCACTAATTCTTGGATCCCTACCATCAACATAAGATTCTTTTCTGGCTTCAAATCCAATTAACATACCTGCTGAACCTGCTGGTAAATCAAAGACATCTGGATTTGATAACTTGAGATCCCACATGTACAAGCTTGAGTAATTATCTCTAACAATGCTAATAGTAAAAGGATCCTCATCATTAATACCTGGACCAGCAAAAGGGTTATACGCTTGGTCATTGTTAAGAGCCAACATATGATCCAATAATGTCATAGATTGTCTTCCAGTATTATTTTGTTTAGATTTTGCTTGAGACCATACGATTGCAGTATCCCAGTCCCATGTTCCTGTGTTACCTCTAAAACCCTGAACAAATCTTAAAGTTGTTCTATGTGAATCATATCCTCTTGGAGTATCAAATCTATGTCTTGCCTTATAAAGGCCTAATGGATTGAAATCGCTTCGATCTACGAATTTGTCACCATCAGAATTCACTAATTGATTTAACCAATAATTCGATGCTGGAACTAGATATGGTTGAGTACAAGTACCTGAACTTGCGCAACCACCAGCACCTAGTGTAGTGCCTGGCCATCTATTTTGTTGAGCAAGAGAATGATATGCACCTATTTCTGTATAGGTTTCAACACCGCTTGCAAGCTCTGAATTAATAAAAACATACAAATTTTGTCTCTCTAAATCAGGTCTCATATCATTAAGACCTGGCTCGTTATAATAACCTCTATATGAACTACTAGAGCTACCAGTTCTAATTAAACATGATGCTCCTTCAGCATCAAAATAAACATTAGATGATGTTGAATCACATGCTGAATCAGTTAAAGGTTTTGAATGCCAACGTGATCCAACACCTGGTGCATCCCAGACTCCATAATAACCTGCAGAATTTGATTGTCTCCATGAAGTATCAGACCATGCAGATAAGCCATAAAGATTTGGACTTAATCCAGGATAGATTCTTGGATCCATTGTTCTCCACTTTGGATCTTCATAACCAGAAATTTTGTCTCTATCATAAATATCTAGATATACTGAAATGTTAGTTTTACCAAAGTCATCCCCCCACTGGAAACTCATTTTGTTATCTTTTGCCCCAAAACCATCATAAGCACTAGACTTAAATCTAACTTTCATTCCAACATAATCGTTATCAAGAACTGTGTTAACAACACCAGCTAGAGCATCGGCACCGTAAATAGCTGAAGCACCATCTCTTAATATTTCAATTCTATCTGCACCATATGAGGGAATAGCATTTGAGTTGGTTGTCATTACGGGTATTGTTCCCCCAAGAATTGGCTCTGTTTGATAACCTGGGGATGTTACTAATCTTCTTCCATTTATCAATGTAAGTGTATTACCAGTACCAATGTCTCTTAAGTTGAATGCACCAACATCACCTCTTGATGCGTTATAACCACCACTAAATTCATTTTGGTTAAAAGTATTTTGACCAAATTCAGCAATATTATCTAAAAGCTCATCACCAGAATCTATACCCATAGCATCCATATCATCAGCTGATATCACTGTAACAGGCAAAACACCAGTAATAGTCGCTCCTTTAATTTGCGAACCAACAACAACTACTTCTTCAACATCTGAATCTTCTGACTCTTGTGCAAAAAAGTATGTTGTAAAAATTAATGGAAGTACAAAAAATATTTTTTTTAACATTATTATCCCCTATTTAACGTTATTCATAGTTATATACCCTAATTGTAAGCCAAAAACTTAAAAAAAATCAATTTTTAACAGATATTAATTAGTGGATATATTTATGATTAATTGCTCAATTCTTTTCAAGCTTTCTTCTTGTGTAAATAAAGACAACGTTAAGCCTAATGATGGTGAGTTTGTAGAGCCAGTTAATGCTATTCTTATTGGTTGATTTACTTTAGGCACCGATAGGTTATTTTTTTCTCGATATTCAGTTAAGGCGCTATCAATTGATGGTTCATCCCAGACATCTAATCTAGCAATTTCTTCTTTTAAATCTAACAAGATATTTTCTGATCCTATAACAAACTTTTGTATAGCTTTTTCATCAAATTCACTTATTTCATTGAAATAACAGAAGAGATTTTTTGCAACACCAGAAAATGTTGATGCTGAAGTTCTCATAGCTTCAATTAATTCCTTTGCTTTTGGATGCAAATTAATATCTATATTTAGATTTTTTAAATGAGGCTTTAAGTTATCAATAAAATCTTCGAGCGTTAATTTAGCCATATGCTGAATATTTAAATAATCCAATTTAGAAATATCAAAAATTGCACCTGCTTTTTGAACATCGCTTAAACTAAAATCTTTAACTAGATCATCTATATAAAAAACCTCTTTTTCCCCTTTTGACCATCCAAGTCTTGCTAAAGTATTTAAGATAGCAGAATCAAGATAACCCAAATTTCTGTACTCCTCCAAACTAGTTGCAGCATGTCTTTTGGAAAGCCTTTTTTTATCATTACCAAGAACTAATGGAAGATGAGCATATTCTAAGGATGGATATTCGAGGGCATTTTGAATATGTATTTGTCTTGGAGTATTACTAAGATGATCTTCACCTCTTATAACACTAGAAACACCTTGTTCAAAATCATCAACAACATTACACAAATGATATGTTGGAGATCCATCACTTCTCAATAAAATAAGATCATCAAGTTCATTGTTTTCAAATTTTACTTGCCCTCTAATAATATCGTTAACGATTATTTCGCCATCTTCTGGAGTCGCTAATCTTAAAACTGTATTTTCAGAGCGTTCTAGTCCAAGATTTCTGCTTCTACCATCATACATTGGTTTTTTCCCAGCAGCGGTTTGCTCTTGACGCATTTCGTCTAACTCCTCTTGTGAACAATCACACCAATAAGCTTTACCTGATGCAATAATCTTTTCAGCTGCTTTAATATAAATTTCATTTCTTTCTGACTGATTAATTGGTGTTTGGTCTGGTATGAGACCAACGCTTGCAAGACTTTCTAATATATTTTTTTCATACTCTTTTGAAGAGCGTTCTTTGTCTGTATCTTCAATTCTGATTAAAAATTCACCTTTATTTTGTTTAGCATATACAAAATTAAAAAGTGCTGTTCGAACTCCACCAATGTGCAAAGTTCCAGTTGGACTTGGTGCAAATCTTGTGACAATTTTTTTCAAGTTATTTTATTCCAAATAGTATCAACATTATTTCTTGAAGTTATGTCATCAAGTCTTTTATTGTGTTCTTTAATATCGTCTTTTGATGATTCAATTTTTTTAATTTTAAATCCATTGGTTAAAAATTCTTTATTAGATTTTTTCTGTTCTAATGATGGTGTAGAGTTCCCATTACTGAATTCAAAATTACTTTGGCCGCCAGTTAAAAGCATATAAACATCTGCAAGAATATTAGCATCCAGCAAAGCTCCGTGATAAGTTCTGTCATAACCAGTTACATCAAATCTATTAGCTAATGCATCTAAAGAGTTTCTTTGGCCAGGAAATTTTTCCCTTGCTAATGACAGTGAGTCTATAACTTCACATATTTCCTCAAGTTTTGGATATTTTGAAGAAACTAAGTTCAATTCATTATTTAAAAATCCTACATCAAAATCTGCATTATGAATAACTAATGTGCTTCCTTGGATAAATTCTAAAAACTCTTCAGCAATTTCTTGAAACAAGGGCTTATCTTCAAGATCTTGATTAGATATTCCATGAACTTTTGTGGCTTCTTCGTCAATCAATCTTTCAGGATTTAAATAAGAATGAAAATGTTCCTCAGATTTTTTTCTATCATTTAAAAGCACTGCTCCAATTTCAATCACTCTATGGCCTTGCTCAACTTCTAACCCAGTAGTTTCTGTATCAAGAATGATGTATTTTTTTGCCATAAATTTTACTCTAAACTATCTATACCTTTATTAGCTAGTATGTCTGCTATTTCATTTTGTTCGTGCCCAGTGTGGCCTTTTACCCAATTCCATCTTACATCATGTTTCATACAAAGCTTATCTAGCTCTATCCAAAGCTCCTTATTTTTAACATCCTTTTTATTAGAATTTTTCCATTTGTTAATTTTCCATTTTTTTATCCAACTTGTTATGCCTTGCATAACGTATTTTGAATCTGTTGTTAAATTAACAATACATACTTCTTTAAGTAATTTTAAACCCTCTATGGCAGCTTGAAGTTCCATTTGATTATTGGTGGTATTTTTATTACCTCCAAAATACTCTTTTTCATTATCTTGATACTGAATCAAAACACCCCAACCTCCTGGGCCAGGATTCCCTCTGCATGCACCATCAGTATAAATATTTACTGTTTTCATAAAATTAAATTAAAATTTGCATATGATTAAAGTAGAACCAATTCCAGCTTTTAGTGATAATTATATTTGGTTAGTCACAACTAATGAAGGGTCAATTGTAATTGATCCTGGTGATGCTAATCCTGTAATTGAATATCTTAGTAAAAATAAAGATCTAACTTTGAATAGTATTTTGCTCACTCATCATCATTATGATCATTCTGGAGGTATAGAAGATTTAAGAAAAAGATATGACTTAAAGGTTTTTGGACCAAATAATCAAATAAAATCTGTGGATCATAGAGTGGTTGAAGGAGATGAAATTTTAGTAAACGGATTAATTTTTAAGATTATTGAAGTTCCAGGTCATACTTTAGATCATATTGCATTTTATAATGACGGTGATGATGATCCGATTCTTTTTTGTGGGGATACACTATTTGCTGCTGGCTGCGGACGAGTTTTTGAAGGTACATTTGATCAAATGTATGAATCTTTATTGAAGCTTAAAAAGCTTCCTGAAAACACAATAGTTTATAGTGGGCATGAGTACACAACAGCAAATTTAATGTTTGCAAATCATGTTGAGCCTTTGAATAAAAACATACGAGATAGTTTATCTAAAGTTCAAGAACTCAGATCAAAGAATATACCTACCCTCCCAACAAGTATTAAAGAGGAAAAACTTATTAATCCCTTTTTACGATGTGATGATGAGAGCCTTCAAATCATAATAAGAAAAAAATTTAATACTGATTTAAGTGAATTAAATATTTTTTCTGCCTTAAGAGAATGGAAAGACAACTTCTAATAATAATTACAGCTTCTTTATTAATATTTGGCTGTCAACAAATTGATTTAGGTATGCCTAGTTCTGTTATTTCAATTGAGGAACAAAAACCTCAAGTTATTGTTGTTGAAGAAAAACCACAAGATGTATGGGAATATATGATGACAAAAACAGATTTATCACCGTATATTCTTGATGAGCAAACAAATTTTTATATCAATAAACACATATCTAATCTAGAAAAATTTACAGAATATTTAGATAAATCCTATTATTTCATTTATTACGTAATTCAAGAACTTGAAGCTGCAGATCTTCCTGTTGAGCTTGCTCTGATTCCTTTTATAGAAAGTAATTATGATCCCTTTTCAATTTCGCCTTCTGGTGCAGTTGGGCTTTGGCAGTTTATGCCTACCACCGGAAGAGCATTTAACTTGGAGAGATCATGGTGGAATGAGGACAGACATGATCCATATAGATCAACTCATGCTGCAATTGGATATTTTAAATATCTATTTGAGAGGTTTGATAATGATATTTATCTTGCTCTTGCTGCGTATAATGCTGGGCCTACTTATCTTGAAAAACAAATAAAAAAAAATAAACGTAGAGGTTTAAAATATGATTTTTGGTCGTTAAATTTAACAAATCAAGTCACAGAATATGTGCCTAAATACGTTGCAATAAGAGAAGTAATCTTTAATGCTGAAAAATATGGAATTCTTCTACCTAACATCCCAATAGAATCTGTTGTAAAGAAAATTGAGATACCTGGTCAAGTTGAGATCTTAACTCTTAGCGAATATCTAAGTATAAAACCAAAGCTTATATATAAATTAAATGCTGGTTATACAAAATGGGCTTCTGCACCAAAAGATAAAAGCATTTTTTATGTGCCAATAGAAAAAACTTATTTACTAGACAGTCCTGATAGTCCCTTTGAAAATGTAAATCAGATTAACTGGATATCACATAAAGTATTATCTGGAGATAGTTTATGGAAATTAGCAAAAAAATATGACACTGAAGTTAGAATTATTAAGGAAATTAATTATATAAATAGTGATTTATTATCAGTGAACGATACCTTGTTAATACCTTTGAGCAAGTCAAAGTCTAATACATTTATTCCATATGAAATGCATATCGTATCTGAAGGAGATACTCTTTGGAGCATTGCTAAAAAATATAAGATTGAAATTAAAGAGTTGACTGCAATAAATTCGCTTGACAGAAATGCAATACTTAAATTAGGCCAGCAATTATCTATTGGTAATAAAAACATTCATCGAAATATAGAATCAAAAAAAAGAACAATACTCTATTCAGTTAAACAAGGAGATAATTTATACAAAATATCAGATTTATTTGATGTGAGTGTAAAGAGCATTGAGGAATTAAATGATTTTAAAACTTCAAAATTAATGCCCGGTCAAATAATAAAGATTGCGATAAGAGCTTTTTAATTATCAGAAGTTTTTGGATCTAAAGCATCTCTCAAACCATCACCAAAAAAGTTTAGGGCGAATAAAGTTATAGTAAATGTTATACCTGGATAAATTAACAACCAGCTATACTCTTCCATTGATTCGACTCCATCTTTTATTAAAGTGCCCCAGCTACTCATTGGTGGTTGAATACCTAACCCCAAAAAGCTTAAAAATCCTTCTAACAGCATAACTTGTGGAATCGTCAATGTTGCGTAGACTGCAACAGGGCCCAATATGTTAGGTAACAAATGCCTTCTGAACATGAGAAAGTTTCCAACTCCCATTGCATTTGCTGCAAGAACAAACTCTTGATTTTTTAGACCAATCACTTGAGCTCTTACTATTCTTGCCATAGTCAACCATTCAACAGCACCAATTGCACCAAATAATAACCAAAGATTTCTTCCAAAAATAACCATCAACAAAATAATAAAAATTATGAAAGGAAGGCCATAAAGCACATCAACTATTCGCATCATAATGGAATCAACTCTACCACCTGCATATCCAGCAATAATTCCCCAAGACACTCCAATCACCAATGCAACTCCCGTTGCAACAAAACCAACAAGAAGAGATATTCTTGCCCCATATAGTATTCTGCTTAATAAATCTCTACCTAAAATATCTGTTCCTAATAGATGTGCTGAAGATGGAGCAGTAGCTCCTAAGTCGAGATTTTGTTCGTAATAAGAGTATGGTGCGATCCAAGGAGCAGCAAAAGCACACAAAATCAAAACTATCAAAATTGACCCACCAATCATTGCTGCTTTATTGCGAGTCAATCTATATATTGCATCGGACCATAGAGAAGGATTATTGCTCATGATAAATCCCTTGATCTTGGATTTAACCAAAGTGCTGCTAAATCTGACATTAGGTTAAAAAAAACAATCATGGCAGAAAAAAAAATTGTTGTTCCTAATATCATTGTGTAGTCTCTATTGAATGCTGCTTCAACATAGAATCTTCCTAATCCAGGAATTTGAAAAATTGTTTCAACAACAAAAGAACCTGCAAGAAGTCCAGCAATTGCAGGACCCAAAAATGATACAACAGGTATAAGTCCACCCTGCATCGCGTGTTTAGTAACAACCTGCGTTTCATTTAGACCTTTGGCCCGAGCAGTTCTTATAAAATCCTGATTTAATATTTCTAACATACCTCCTCTGCTTAATCTTGCTATATAAGCAGCATATGCAAATCCTAAAGTAATGGATGGTAGTAATTTATCTCCTGGGAGTTGTCCCCATCCTGAGACTGGTAACAATTCAAAATTAATTCCAAAAATTAATACCAATAAAGGGCCCATTAGAAAAGTTGGTACGCAAATACCAATCATCGCAATTCCCATCGGTACATAATCTAAAAATGTATTTCTTTTAAGTGCAGCAAGAACTCCAGAAAAAATGCCAATAGACAAAGCAATCAGCATTGAATAAATTGCAAGCTCAAATGTAACCGGCAAACCAGTTGTAATCATTTCTGTTACAGATCTTCCTGGATAACGAAATGAAGGACCAAAATCACCTCTGATTACACCAGACATATAATCTAAATACTGTTGCCATTGAGATGCATTTAAATTGTATGCTTCGTTTAAATTCTTTAGAACTTGTGGTGAGACTGCTTTATCAGCATCAAATGGACCACCAGGAGCAAGTTTAATTAGAAAAAAAGTAATACTTGCTACTGCTAAAAGAACAGGAATTGAAATTAAAATTCTTTTAATAAAAATACTTAGCATACAGAAATTAATCTCTTTCTAAGTATATATATTTAGGATGATGATGATCTAAATAATTTGGAAAATACCCTTTTACATCTTCTGATAGTTGATAAGATCTAACATAAGTATACAAAGGAACAATAGGCATTTCATCGATCAGTATTCTTTCTGCTTGCATAAGAAGATTATATCTTTTCTCTGTATCATTGGTTGAGTTGGCAAGCTCAAGCAAATCGTCATATTTTTTATTTTCCCAACCAGTTTTATTATTACCTCTATTAGGTCTTAAAGTATCTAAAAATGTATTTGGGTCCTCATAATCTCCTATCCAACCTGCTCTTGAGACTTGGAAGTCACCTATCATTTCTCTATTTAAATAAACTTTCCAGTCTTGATTGACTAACTCAACTTCTATTCCAAGAGTTGTTTGCCACATCTGCTGAATGGCTAACGCAATCTTTCTATGATCTTCATTAGTATTAAATAATATTTCTAATTTTGGAAAATCTTCTGGATTAGAATATCCAGCCTCAACTAATAATTGTTTTGCTAACAATGGATCATATTTAATCTCCGTATCAGGCTGATATCCTGCTGAACCAGGAGGCGTAAATGAATAAGCAGGTATTTGACCGCATTTAGTAACTTTCTCAACCAATTGAGTTCTATTGATAGCATAAGCTAGCGCTTTTCTAACTTTTACATCTTTAAGAACTGGATGTTTAGTATTAAATCTATAAAAATATGTTCCCATGTAAGGATCTATTCTTAAGTTTGGATTATTTTCTTCAATGTATATTGGACATTTTTGCGAAGGTAAACTGCTAGTTAAATGAAGTTGGCCTGCTCTGAACATTCTGTCCTCAGTCATTGTATTTTGAACTGGATAAAAGTGTATTTCATTAAGTTTTACTTTTTTTGCATCCCAATAGAATGGATTCTTATCAACAATTATTTTGCTATTTAGTTCCCATGACTTAAGTCGAAATGGGCCATTGCATACAAAATTTCCTGGGCGAGTCCACTCACCATTTCTATCATCAATATCTCCATATTTTAAAACAGTTTCTTTGTGCACTGGCCAAGTACTATAGTGACTAAGAAGACCAAGAAAAAAAGGTGTTGGGTTTTTTAGATTAACCTCAAGAGTAAAGTCGTCAATAGCCTTTACTCCAACATTATCAAAATTGTTATTTATTTCATTATGGAATTCATATGCACCAGTTACATAATAGAGCATATCAGGATATTGTGATCCTAATGATGGCGTAAGAATTCTCTTCCAACTCCAAACAAAATCAGATGCTGTTACAGGATCTCCATTTGACCACTTAGCATTCTTATTTAAGAAAAAAGTATATTTTTTTCCATCATTGCTTATTTCCCATGATTCAGCAGCGCCTGGTAAGCTTGCTCCTCCTTTTGGATTAGATGATGTTAATCCCTCACACATTGATATCAGTAAATGATGTTCCGGGACACCGGTTACAATATGTGGATCTAAACCTTGCGGCTCAGCACCATTTCCAAAATGGAAAATTTGATTTTCTAATCCAGAATCTACCGGTGATATGTTTTGCCCACAGCTATGAATAAAACATAGAGATATTAAGATTAAAAAATATTTTTTATGCATTTTAAAAACCATCTAAATTAATATTAACAACTGCATTTTTAAATAAATCTTCGTCAATAATAGACGCAATTGAATCAAAATATCTTTCTGATGAAAACGTTCTATAGTTTTCAATTGCAGATTCTATTTCCTCATAAGTGGCATCATTAAACTTTTTAATATCAATAATATATTTATCTTTGTTGTTAGAATCTAAATACACTGTAGCTCCATCAGTATTTTTAAATACTTCCTCTAAGATTTCAGCAGGCATGAGAGATGCATATCTTTTTACATTTACATATGAATCATTAGTAATAAAATCATTTTCTTCAATATAAGCAAATTCTTTTTCTTCAATCTTTAATTCAGATAACTTATTTGTAATATTTATAATTTCATTTTCAGCAATTGATAAAGCTAATAGATCTCTAGCCTTGTCTTCCACCTGGTCATAATCCATAAGCTTAGACTCTGTAATTTGAGTTGTAGTTAAAACTAAAATTTTATCTTCGAAGTCTATGATTCCTAATTTATTAATATTATTTGTTGAAAAAATAAATTCATCTATTCTTGGGTCGTTTAATTCAAACTGAAAATCAGATAAAGAAAAATTTTCGTACGACTGTATTTTTTTATCTAAATCTAAGCTAGCTTGATCAATTGTTATGTTACCGGTAGACATATCATCTAACAAAACAAGATCATCATTCATCAGTGCAAGGGATTCAGCAGCAATTAGTTCGGAGCTCAGTGTTTCTTTCATTTGATCATAAGACTTAATTTCTTGTTCAAGCACTTCTGTAACTTTTAAAATATGAAATGAGGTTTCAATTTCTACGATTGCGGATGTTTCATTTAATTGAACGCTTTCAAGAGCACTTGCAAATTCTTCAGGAAATATATCTGCTGAAAAATAATCTAAGTCCCCTCCTGTATCTTTTGTAACTATGTCTTCTGTATATTTTGATACTAATGATTCGAAATCTGTTCCATTAATAATTTCATTTTCAACCTTTTTTATTATTTCAAAAGCTTCTGATTCATTTGAATAATTATTTTTATCAATCATTATGTGAGAAATTCTTTTTTGAATATTATTACCCATATTTGAAAGATAGTTTTGATAGGCTTCATCAATATAATTATTAGGTATGGTTACTTTATCTTCATAATCATTAGAATTTAAAATAAAATATTTTATTGATCGTTTTTCATCTGAGAAAAATTGAGATTGGTTGTTTACATAAAATTCCTTAATTTGATCAGAGGTAAGATCAATGCTTTTGGAAAGTAAATCAAAATCAATTTTTATAAAATCTAAGTCAACTTGCTTCTCAAGAAGTATTGCAAGATCTCTTAATTCATTTTCAAATGTAAAATCAAGAGAGCCTAATGCAATTCTATACTCTTGTGATGCCAACAATTTTGTTACAAGATCAATATAGGTTTCTTTAGTGTGGCCCATCGCATTAACTCTTGCTCCATATATGCCTTCATCAAACATACCGTTTTCGTCAAAGAACATTTGATTTGTGACAATAAATTTTTTGGCATTTTTTATAGACTCTTTATTAATTAATCCAATAGACCTTGCCTCAGCAAGCAATACTTTTTCAGCTATAAGTTCTTGACGAATTTGGCCTAATTGAAATTCTTCACCTAAAAGATTTATGTCAAAATCTTCTCCAAATCTATCTTGAAGATTTTGACTAACTTTTGCAGATGCATTTTGAAAGTCCCATTCAGTTACTTCTTCACCGTTAATAGTCCCAATACTGCCACTAAAAACAGTAGTTAAGGATGATGTACCAAGAAAGACGAATGGTAATGCACAAATTGCAATAATAAAAACAAGTCTTGGTCCGGTTAAAAAATTTCTTACTGATTCAAGCATGGTGCATATTATAAAATAAAAAAAGGGTGCGTAAGCACCCTTTTTAAGAGTTAACTAAAGTTAGCCGTTTTTAACCTTATCTTTAAGGCCTTTACCAGCTTTAAATCCAGGTACTTTTGATGCAGCAATATGCATAGCAGCTCCTGTTTGAGGATTTCTACCCTCCCTTGCTGCTCTGTGTCTTACAGAAAAGGTACCAAAACCAACTAATGATACTGAATCGCCAGTTCCTAGCGCATCACCAATACCACCCAAAACTGCATCAACCGCTCTCGCTGCTGAAGCTTTTGAAATATCTGCATCACTTGCAACTGAATCAACTAAATCTGATTTATTCATATTAAATACTCCTCAATGTAATTTTATTTAATAAATACTTCTCTATGAAAAGCTTTTTACGTTGAAAAGTCAAGCAAATAAAGGTTTTAGTGAGTTTGTTTGTCAGAGGACTTTGTTGATTTTTTACTAGCATTTTTACTTTTAGCTAGTTTTTGATTTTTAAGCAGCGGTGTTGGTTCATCTGTTAATGCAAAGTTAATAATCTCATCAATCCATTCAACAGGTTTTATCTCAAGTGAATCAGTAATTTGTTTTGGAATTTCTTGGAGGTCAGGCATATTTTCTTTTGGAATAATAACATTCTTGATACCGCCTCTTTTTGCTGCAAGTAACTTTTCTTTTAAACCACCAATTTTCAAAATTTGTCCTCTAAGTGTTATTTCTCCAGTCATTGCAGTATCTGCTCTCACTGGAATTCCAGTAAATACTGAGATCAATGAAATTGCCATTGCACCTCCAGCACTTGGTCCATCTTTTGGTGTAGCACCCTCTGGGACATGAATATGAACGTCATATTTCTCATAAAAATCTGAATCTATACCAAGGGAGTCTGATCTTGACCTAACAACAGTTAAAGCAGCTTGAATAGATTCCTGCATTACATCACCAAGGGAACCTGTTTTTATAATCCTTCCTTTACCTTTTATATTTGAAGCTTCAATGGTTAATAATTCGCCGCCAACTTCAGTCCAAGCCAAACCAGTTACTTGTCCAATAGCATTATCTTTTTCAGCTATTCCATATTTAAATTTTTTAACGCCAGAATATTTATCAAGATTTTTATTAGATATGTTAGTAACTTTTTTTGAGACTGCTTTTTTTAATAATCTATCTTTGACAACTTTTCTAAGAATTTTTGCTATTTGTCTTTCCAGTCCCCGAACGCCAGCTTCTCTTGTGTAATATCTTATGAGAGATAATAAAACTTCTTTTTTTATATTTAACTCATTACTTTTAAGGCCATTTCTTTCAATTTGTTTTGGTAATAAATACTTTTGAGCAATGTTAAGTTTTTCGTCTTCAATATAACCAGGAATTCTAATAATCTCCATTCTATCTAGTAAGGGTGTTGGAATATTAAGACTATTTGCAGTACATACGAACATAACCTCTGATAAATCATAGTCAACTTCTAAATAATGGTCGCTGAATGTATTGTTTTGCTCTGGATCAAGGACCTCAAGAAGAGCCGCAGCGGGGTCACCTCGATGATCCATTCCTATTTTATCAATCTCATCCAGTAAAAATAATGGATTTTTAACTCCTACTTTTGAAAGTTTTTGAATAATTTTTCCAGGCATAGATCCAATGTAAGTTCTTCTATGTCCTCTTATTTCAGATTCATCTCTGACACCACCAAGAGACATTCTTATAAACTTTCTATTTGTTGCTCTTGCTATAGATTCTCCTAGAGATGTTTTACCTACTCCTGGAGGTCCTACTAAACACAATACAGGCGCTTTCATAGCTTTTACTCTCTTTTGAACAGCAAGGTACTCAATTATTCTTTCTTTAACTTCTTCAAGACCATAATGATCTTCCTCTAATATATCTAGGGATGCTTGAATATCAGATTTAACTTTAGATTTTTTCTTCCATGGCACTTCAATAAGACAATCAAGGTAAGATCTAACTACAGAAGCTTCAGCACTAGATGGAGACATGTGCTTGAACTTTGAGAGCTCACTTTTTGCTTTTTTTAAAGCGTCTTTTGGCATGCCTGAGGTGTTAATTTTTTCTTCTAGCGAATCTAGTTCATCTGGCTCTTCTCCAATCTCACCTAATTCTTTTTGTGCTGCTTTTATTTGTTCATTGAGATAGTATTCACGTTGTGACTTTTCCATTTGTTTTTTAACTCTACCTCTAATTTTTTTCTCAACATCTACCACATCTAAATGAGATTCTAAAATAGTTAGTATCATTTCAGACTTGGCTTTTAAATCGATAGCTTCCAAAATTTCTTGTTTTTTTGATGTTTCAAGCGGAAGATGACTTGCAATAGTATCTGATAGTCTTGAAAGATCATCTAAGGAATCTACTGTCGAAACTATTTCTGGAGGAATGCGTTTAGTAACATTAATATAGTCTTCAAATTTGGCTTTGATTAAGCGAACAAGATTTACTGAGTCCTGATCTTTTAGGGGTACATCATTTAGTTCAATTACTCTTGCAATTGAATAAGAATCTTTTTCTACAACATTTTCTATATTGCATCTTTTAAAACCCTCTACAAGAACTTTCATAGTTCCGTCAGGTAATTTAATTAATTGAAGTAAATTACTGATTGATGCTGATTTGTAAATATCTGAAAAATTTGGATCTTCAACTGAAGGATCTATTTGACTAACAAGAACAAGTTTTTTATTAGATGACATAGCTGCATTTAAAGCTTCAACAGATTTAGGACGACCAACAAAAAGCGTTGTAACAATGCCAGGAAATACCACAACATCTCTAAGGGGTATTATTGGCAAATCTACCTTTATATCTTTCATAACTTTTACTTAAGGACTATTACTAAAAAATCAATTAGCAGAAGAGCTTTTTTTATTCTTTGATTTTAATAGTTTAATAGGTTCAGAACTAGATGCGATACTATTCTCATCTACAATTACTTTTTCTAGATCTTTATTTGGCAAGTCAAACATTGTTTCCATGAGTAACTCTTCCATAATTGATCTAAGACCTCTTGCGCCTGTTTTTCTTTTAATAGCTTTCTTAGCAATTGATTCAAGCGCTTCATCTCTAAAAATTAATTCTACATCATCAATTTCAAATAAATACTTATATTGATTCACAAGAGCATTTTTTGGTTCTTTTAAAATTCTAACTAATGCATTTTCATCTAATTCGTGAAGATTTGATATAACTGGAAGCCTTCCAACAAACTCAGGAATTAAACCAAATTTTACAAGATCTTGAGGTTGAAGATCATCTATACTGTTTGTAATAGATAATACGTTTGACTTCTTACCAACTTCAGCACCAAAACCAATACCGATATTACTTTTTCTTTGGTCAATGACCTTATCTAAACCTGAAAAAGCTCCTCCACAAATGAATAAAATATTTGAAGTATCTATTTGGATAAACTCTTGTTGAGGATGCTTTCTTCCACCCTGGGGCGGAATGGAAGCAACTGTTCCTTCAATTAACTTTAATAAAGCCTGTTGAACACCTTCACCAGAAACATCTCTTGTAATTGATGGGTTATCAGATTTTCTTGCGATTTTATCTATCTCATCAATGTAAACAATTCCAAGCTGAGCTTTATCTGGATCATAGTCAGCTTTTTGCAAGAGTTTTTGGATAATGTTTTCAACATCCTCACCAACATATCCAGCTTCAGTCAAGGTAGTAGCATCGGCTATTGTAAATGGCACATTAAGAATTCTTGCCATTGTTTGAGCAAGAAGAGTTTTTCCACTACCAGTTGGACCTAATAGGAGAACGTTACTTTTTTGTAATTCAACTGAATCTTTTGAACTTGATCTTTTTAGTCTTTTGTAATGATTATATACGGCAACAGATAAAACCTTTTTAGCTTTATCCTGTCCAATTACATATTCATCCAATTTTGCAAAAATTTCTGAAGGTGATGGTAATTCTTCTAACGGTCTATCTTCATCATTTTTAATTTCCTCTTCGATAATGTCATTACATAAATCAACACATTCATTGCAAATGTATACATTTGGTCCTGCTATTAATTTTTTGACATCATCTTGAACTTTGCCACAAAAAGAACAATTTAATTTATCTGAATTAAGTTCACTTGCCATTATTTTGTTCCTCTTTCATTTAAAATTTTATCAACAATACCATATGTTTTTGCGGATTCAGCATCTAAAAAATTATCTCTATCCGTATCTTTTTCTACTTTCTTTAATGATTGGCCGGTATGGTTAGATAAAATCTCATTGACAACTTTTTTCATATGCAATATCTCTTTTGCATGTATCTCAAAATCAGAGGCTTGACCTTGAAATCCACCTAATGGTTGATGGATCATTATTCTTGAATTTGGTAATGCAAATCTTTTACCTTTATCACCTCCTGCTAAAAGCAAAGCACCCATGCTTGCAGCTTGTCCAATGCACAAAGTAGAAATTGACGGGGTAATAAACTGCATAGTGTCATATATTGCCAATCCAGCAGAAATACTTCCTCCTGGTGAATTAATGTATATAGAAACATCTTTTTCAGGATTTTCAGATTCTAAAAACAATAATTGGGCCACGACCACATTAGAAATGTAATCATCAATTGCTCCAGATAAAAATATAACTCTTTCTTTTAGAAGTCTTGAGTAAATGTCAAAAGATCTCTCTCCGCGCGGAGTTTGTTCGATGACCATAGGTATTAGTGCTGAATTTATATTACTCATTGTTAATTTATTTTTTAGCTAATTCTGAAAATTTTATCATCTTATCCTTAGATTTGAGTGCATTTTGTAATTTTTCAAGTAATTGCTCTTCTAAAATGATCATCCTAAATTGTTCCATTTGTTGTGGTTGAGTAGAGATCCATTGTTTGAACTGATTAGCATCTTTATATTTCTTTGATTCTTTTTCAATAAATATATCTATTTTTTCTTTATCAACTTTTATCTCATAATGTTTTATTAATTCAGCAAACAACAAATCTAACTTAACTCTTTTTTCAGCATTTTCCATGAAGGTGTCAATTGGAAAAAGATCTTCGCCTGCATTTTCCTCAGAATGACCAATGCGCATCAAAGCATCTTTTCTCATAAGATCTGCTTGCTCTTTAACGGTAACTTTTGGAACATCAAATACATTAGTTTTTAATAAAAGCTCATATACAGATTCTTTTGTTAAGTCTTTTTCTTGAACTTTAACTTCTTTTTTCATTCTTTTATGAATTTCAACTTTAAATGCTTTTTTATCTTTAACATCCATTCCAAGTTTTTCATACAAATCTTTATTTAATTTTGCTATTTCGAGTTGTTGAACATTTTTTAAATTAATAGCAAACTCAGCACTAACTCCGGCTAAATCTTTTTTAAAATAGTCATCAGGAAATACAGTTTTTATTTTAAATTCAGAGATTTTTTTTCCAATTATTGCATCCTCAAAACCGGGTATCATTGAATTACTTCCAAGAACAAGCTTAAAGTCTTTTGCAGAGTTTCCTTCAAAATCTTCACCATTAATTGTGCCAGTAAAATCTATAATTACTTGATCATCTTTTTTTGCTGAACGTTTAACATCTTTCCAATTCCCATATCTTTTTAGAATATCTTCAATTGCTAGATCAATATCGTTGTCTTCTATATCAATTTTAAAATCTTCGTAATTTTTCCATCTGCTAAATTTAACTTTAATGTCTGGAAAAACTTCTATTACTGCTGAATATACAATCGGTTTTGTAGAATCTTCATTTTCAAGTGAAATTGTTGGTGAAGCAGCAGGCCTAAGCTTATTTTCATTTATAGCTTCAGGATATGATGCTTGAATGAGCTCATTAATCACATCAGCGTGAATAGAGGCTCCATATTGTTTTTTAAGAACATCGTTAGGGACTTTACCTTTTCTAAACCCGTCTAGCTTTGCTTTTGATTTGACATTATTTAGTTTTGAATCAAACCTTGAATCGTATTCATTAACCGGGATGGATACAGTTAGTTTTCTTTCAAGATTTTTTAATTTTTTTACTTTGCTACTCATTTTTTATATCCATAAATAATAGTTCATATGGGGCGAGCGATGGGGTTCGAACCCACGGCCTCCGGAGCCACAATCCAGCGCTCTAACCAACTGAGCTACGCCCGCCATGAATCGAGACATTATAGATTAAAATTATAAAATAATTTATTTTTATTTAATTACGGAAAAATAATGGGTTGATCTTTTTTTGCCCATGGTTTGAGAGAAATCATAATGTTTTTAAAAATATCAGAATCTAAAAAAAAGATAAGCCATTTTTGAATATTTGGTATTGAATTTAGAGAATCAAACCATTGTTCATCAGCTATTCTAAATTGACGAATAAATGGAAGGATGCTTATATCGATTTTATCAATATGCGCTCCATAGAACCAGGGCTCGTATTTAGATTTATTTTCTAGATTAACTAATATTTTAAGGCAGCTATTTCTGTGATTAATAGGATCCTCATTTTTATACCTAGTTGCATACTTATATCTATCTAAATGAAATTTAAACTTTTTATCAAACAAATTAATAGTTGATTCTACAAAGCTTTGATCAACATTACTGTGCTTAACTATAAAGGGATTATTTTTTTTAATAATCCAATTAATTATGTCCATGCTTTCATCAAGAACTTCATTATTGTTATCCAAAACCGGTACGGTTGCTTTTGGAGATATTCTGATCATTTCTTTTGGTTTATTTCTTAGACTAACTTCACGAATCTCACATTTTAAATTTGAAAGATAAAATGCCATTCTTGCTCTCATAGCATAAGGACATCTCTTGAATGAATATAATATTGGTAATTTCATGTTACTTAATTATTTAGGTCCAATGTGACTTTCATTTCTACTTTTTGCAAGATCAATTTGTTTTTGTCTACTCATATATCTAGATTTTTGTTCATCAGTTTTAGATGCAAAACATGCTGGACATGAGACTCCTTTAATAAAGTATTTTGATTCTTTATCTTGTTTTGTAATAGGCATTCTGCATCCATGACACATATCATAAGAACCCTCGTCAAGATTATGATCTAGCGATACTCTGTCATCAAAAACAAAGCATTCACCAATCCACTTGCTTTGATCAGTGGTAATGTCTTCAAAATATTTAAGAACGCCTCCTTTTAAATGAAAGACATTCTTAAATCCTTCTTTTTTCATATAAGATGTTGCTTTTTCACACCTAATCCCGCCAGTGCAAAACATAGCTACTTTTTTTGTTTTTTTATCTTTATTTGAAAATTTTTGATTTTTTACCCAATTAGGAAATTCCCTAAAATTATTTGTTCTAGGGTTTATAGAGTTCTTAAAAGTGCCGATCGAGTATTCATAATTGTTTCTTGTATCAATAAGAAGAACATCATCTTTAGCTATAAAACTATTCCAATCTTTTGGTTCAACATAAATACCAGAATTTATGCTTGGATCTAATTTCTTATCCCCAATCGTAACTATTTCTTCTTTAGTTTTAACTTTTAATCTTGTAAACGGTTTAATCTTTGATTTGGAATATTTAATATTAATGTCATCGAATCCTTTGATGCTTTTGATAATAGATATTGCCTTTTTCATATCCTTTATTGATGCTGAGATTGTTCCATTCAACCCTTCTTTACCAATTAGAATAGTTCCTGTTACTAAATTATTATCTAAATTACTTTTAAGCATATGTCGAACACTTAAAGGATTTTCAATAGAGTGAAATTTATATAATGCTGCAACTTTAAACATAAATACATTTTATATTAAAATGGCGCGCCTGAAGAGATTCGAACTCCTGACCCACTGCTTAGAAGGCAGTTGCTCTATCCAGCTGAGCTACAGGCGCACATGGTCGGGGTAGTAAGATTCGAACTTACGACCACTCGCTCCCAAAGCGAGTGCGCTACCAGACTGCGCTATACCCCGTGGATGCAAATATTAAGGTTTAAATAATAAATAATCAAACTTGATGTGCATAAATATTTTTTAATGAGATAATAATAAAATGAAAGCTAAAGTACTTGACGGAAAAGAACTCTCAAAAAAAACAGAGGTTTATATTGAAAAAGAAGTGCGTGATCTTATTTCAAAAGGTATTAAGCCTACACTAGCAACAATACTTGTTGGTAGTGATCCTGCATCTGAAACTTATGTCAAAATGAAGAGAAACACTTGTAAGCGTGTTGGTATGGATTCAATAGCTATAGAGCTTCCAGAAAATACATCAACAGATGAACTTTTAAAAACTATAAAAAAGTTAAATAATGATGATAAAGTTCATGGAATCCTTCTTCAGCACCCAGTTCCTTCTCAAATAGATGAAAGAAAGTGTTTTGACGAAATTAGTATAGAAAAAGATGTTGATGGGGTTACTTGTCTCGGTTTTGGCAATATGTCAATGGGTCTGCCTGCATATGGATCATGCACCCCAGCTGGAATAATAAGATTGATAAAAGAATATGAGCTTAAAATTGAGGGTATGAATGCTGTTGTAGTAGGCAGAAGTCCAATTCTTGGCAAACCAATGGCAATGATGCTACTTAACTTAAATGCAACAGTAACCATATGCCATTCTAGAACAAAAAATATTGAAGATATAATAAAAAATGCTGATTTAATTGTGGGTGCTGTGGGTATCCCAAGATTTATTAAATCTGATTGGATTAAAAAAGGTAGTGTAGTTATTGATGCAGGATTTCATCCTGAAATGTGTGGTGATATCGATCTAGATGGTATTGAAGATAATGCAATTGCATATACACCAGTTCCAGGTGGTGTTGGCCCGATGACAATCAATACTCTAATACTTCAAACAATGGAATCCGCAAAAAAAACTATTAAAGAATAATTACTCTTTTTTGTCTTCTTCTATTGCATCAGCTGACTCATTACTTTCTTCAACGTCTGACTCATCTAAATCATCGGATAAAGTATTATTTTTAAATGGAAATGGTTTTTCCTCAGTTGAAAAAAGTAGAAAAGCTAAAGTATCCTTAAAAAATTCAATAATATTTTCATTGAAATTTGATAATGACTGATTTGTTTTTGATGTAAGTAAATAAAATAAAAATTGTATGAAAGCTAATCCAATACAAATAGTTAAAGCAAAATTTATAACAAAGGCATATCCAAGCATAAATATAAATCTTACCCATTTACTTCCTTTAAGAATTTCTTCTTTATTAATATTACTCATCTTTTACCTATTTAAATGTAAATTCTACATCAACTTCGTGCGGATTATTAATAAGATCATCAATTAATATTTTTGGCGATGTATCTTTATTGATTAAATTATGCAATGAATTGACTAATGGCATACTTATATTTAATTTTTCAGCTTCTTTTTTTAAAACCTCCAAAGTCCTTAGACCTTCCGCTATTTGACCAACATTATTTTTTGATTCTTCTAAACTTAAACCCTCACCAAGGCAAACTCCTAGCTGAAAATTTCTAGAAAGATTTGATGTACATGTCGCAACTAAATCGCCCATACCAGATAATCCTAAAAAAGTAATAGGATTTGCTCCTTTAGCGACAGCAAATCTACTCATTTCTGCCATACTTCTTGTAAGAATTAAGCCCAAGGCATTCTCTCCAACATTTAATGATTCTGCAATTCCACAAATGATTGCGTAAACATTTTTAAGGGCACCGGATAGTTCTACTCCTTGAATGTCATTGCTTGAAAAAACTTTAAAGGTTTTTGATGATAAAAGAGATTTTACTTTAGAAATTAATAAATTATTCTTACTTGCTATTACAGTACCTGCGATTTTATTTTCTGCTATTTCTTTAGCAAGATTAGGACCGCTTAATACTCCAACATTATTTTCATTAGCAAAGTCTATTTTGGAGTGAATAATATCTGTCATTGATCTAAAAGGATCTGATTTTATTCCTTTAGTACAAGAAATTATCATCGCATCTTTGTCAACAAAGCTTTTGATTCTTTCTATGACATCCTCAAAAATTATGCTTGGTACTGCTATTAAAATAATTTGCGCATTTGCAATTACATATTTTAAATCATCAGAAGCAATAATGTTTGATGATAACTCTAGTTCAGGGTGATATTGGGAATTGGAGCTCTCAGAATTTATTCTTAAAGCATTTTCAGAATCTCTTACCCATAATGACACGGATGATCCGTTTGATGCAGCTATGTTTGCAAGAACAGTTCCAAAACTTCCTCCCCCCAGAACTGCTATTTTTTCTTTTGTCATTTAAGCGAGGTATTTATCAAGCTGTCTTAAATATTTTGCAGGATCTCTTGGGGATCCTCCCTCAGCAATAATTGCATAATCATATAGAAAATCAACAAAAGAGTTAAATTGTTTACCCTTCATTGTATTGAGTTTTTTTAATAACTTGTGTTTTAAATTTATTTCAAATATTGGTTGTGATGAAGCTATATCCTGTCCAGCAGCCTCTAAAATTTTTCTTAGTTGTGAACCTGGCTCATGCTTTGGTAATAATATGCATGAAGCCGAATCAACAAGTCGAGAGCTAACAATAACATCAGAAACCTTATCTCCTAAGTGCTTTTTAACTTTAGAAATGATTTCTTGATCTGATTTAGAGATTTTCTTTTCTTCATTAGGCTTAATCTCTTCCTTGGCAACATTTGCTAATTCTTTACCTTTGTATTCCATCAAATTTGCCATTAACCATTCGTCAATTCTATCCGTTAAAAGAAGAACCTCTTTCCCTTCAGATTTTAATCCTTCAATATGCGGCGAATTAATAGCAGCTTCAAATGTATCTGCAACACAGTAAAATATTTTATTCTGTTCAGGCTTCATTCTATTTATGTAGTCATCAAGAGAATGGTCTTCGGATTGGGAGTCTAAGGCTGAAGATGAAAACAATAGCAGACTTGCAATTAATTCCCTATTTTCGAGATCTTCTGCTGGTCCCTCTTTAATAACTAAACCATATTGGTTCCAAAATTTCTTATAATCATCAACTGACTTTTCTTTAAGGTTTTTGAGAGACTCAAGCGCCCTCTTTGTAATACTCTTTTTAATTACGTCAACAAGTTGGTGTTCTTGAAGCAATTCTCTGGAAACATTTAAAGGCAAATCACTGGCATCAACTATTCCCCGAATAAACCTTAAATAAAGCGGTAAAAAATTTGAAGCATCATCCATAATGAACACTCTTTGTATATAAAGTTTTACTCCGCGGGGCGACTCTCTATTCCATAGATCAAAAGGAGGTTTTGATGGCACATACAATAGATTTGAATATTCATTTTTACCTTCAACTTTGTTATGAATCCATAACAATGGATCTTCTTGATCAAAAGATATGAATTTATAGAAATCAATATATTCCTGATCTTTAATAGACCTTTTTGGTTTTAACCAAAGAGCATCCGCATCATTAATTCTTATAGAATTATCTTCATCAGAAATAAGATTCAAAGGAAAATTAATATATTGTGAATATTTCTGTAATAAATATTTTATTCTTCCTTCCTCTGCATACTCAGTATTTTCTTCATTCAAATAGATAATTACATCAGTACCAAAATTTTCTTTAATTACTTCTTTAAGTTTATATTTTTCCTCTCCGTTGCTCTCCCACATAATTGCTTTATCAGATTTCTCATTTGCAGATTTTGAAATTACTTGTACTTTTTCCGCAACCATGAAAACCGAATAAAAACCAACACCAAATTGCCCTATTAAATTAGAATCTTTTTGCTTATCCCCAGAAATATTCTCAAGAAATTTCGCTGTTCCAGATCTTGCAATAGTTCCATTTATTTTTGTATTAATTAATGTTCAAATTATAAATAAGTTACTCTTACTATTTGAATAATAGCTGCGATCATAATTACTAGGGTATTAAATACACTTAAATTATGCAGCCACTTAAACATTGAGTCCCAACCTCTATCTTTTGCAAGATTAGTAAGCGGAATTATTATATAACCAGTAAAAGCAAAAACTGCTGCAACTAACGCAATATAAATATCAACTAAATTAAAAAAAAGATAAGAGATTAGTAAGGCAATCAAAGTTATTAAAAAAATTAATAAGTAGTATCTTGGAAAAATTTTTCTTAAGAAATTAGATGCATTCTGATCATCTAGTACCTTAAAAACCACTGGAGCAGTTAGTAACACTTGAGCAAAAATTATGCCCAAAACCAGTGAGTAACATAATATTAATAAACTTAAAATAACAATATTCATAACTATATGGCGGTCCGACGGGGAATCGAACCCCGAACGCCGCCGTGACAGGGCGGAATTATAACCGTTTAACTACCGGACCACTTTTTATTTGATTTGCATAATATCCATTTAAGTTAAAAGTGCAAGTCAAACAATGGTGGGTGATGACAGGTTCGAACTGCCGACCCTCTCGGTGTAAACGAGATGCTCTACCAAACTGAGCTAATCACCCATCAACCAAAAATCTTTTATATATTGGCTTTGCCATTATAAAGAGGCGAAAAAATAAATCCATATTTTTTAAATATGTTGATCACAAGTGTTTGTAATTATTCAGTTTTTTGAGATGTTAAGTCTTGCTAAATAAATTCCTATGAGTGTTACAAATATAAAAAATATCTGAACCATGTTCAAAAATTCTGTAAAAATTATGGCAGCAAGCGCGGTTGCAGTTATTGGTTGCATAAGCAATCCTATTGATCCAGAAGATGCAGATATTTTGGCAATTCCATGTGTAATCATAAATTGTCCACCAAATTGACATAAAAAAGCCAAAGCAAATAAATTTAAAAATTCATTCAATGATGATGGTATAAAATTGCTTGATTCAAATATTGAAGTTGGTATTGAAAATAAGCAACAGAATAAAGTTGTATAAAAAATTATATTTATTGATTGCTCTCTTCCCAGTCTTGAAATCAAAAATAAATACGTTGCATAAAAAAGAGCAGCTATTAAAGATAGAATGTCTCCAAATATTTTTCCGCTAGTATAGTTATTAGAAAAATATATCAAACCAAAGATACCAAGATATGTTATTAAAAATGAAACAAAAAATTCCTTGTTTGGAATTTCTTTAAGTATAAAAAAAGATAATATTGCAACAAAGATAGGTGCTGAATTTACAATTATAGTAGCGTTTGAAATGCTTGTAATAGTAATGCTCCAGTGCCATAAAATTAAATCTGTTGAAAATGCTAAAGAAGCAAAGAGTGACAATATTATTACTTTTTTATTTGTTACTGAAAAATAAAATTTTCCATTAATTAAGTAGTTATAAATAAACAATATTGGTAACGCCAAAAACATTCTATAAAAAGCTATCAATGATGGTGACATTTCACTTAATTTAACAAAAATAGGTGCTAGACCAATTAGAGAAGCTCCGCCAGAGAGAATTAAGAAATTTTTTGATGAATGTAAATTCTTTGACATAAAAAGTTATACTTTTGATTATGAATGAAACAATTGTAGATCAGAATAAAGAAATTATCTCTGTTAATGAGCTTAACAAATCTGCAAAAAATATTTTAGAAAGATCTTTCAACAATATTAATGTAATTGGAGAAATTTCAAATATTTCCAGACCAAGTTCTGGACATATCTACTTCACTTTAAAAGATGATGACGCAGCAATAAGATGTGCAATGTTTCGCAATCAAAATCTTAAACTTAATTTCAGACCAAAAAATGGAGATAAGTGCATACTAAATGGTCAAATTAGTTTGTATGCTCCAAGAGGAGATTATCAATTAATCGTCAAGTCTATTGAACCTGCAGGTTATGGAAATTTAATGCAACAATTTGAAAATCTCAAAGAAAAACTCAATAAAGAAGGTTTATTTAACATAAAAAGTGAAGATGATTTAAAAAAATTTCCAAAACATATATGCATAATAACTTCACTTTCAACTGCAGCACTTCAAGATATTCTTAGCACCCTTAATAGAAGAGCACCATCAGCAAATGTTTCTATAAGCCCTGCAATAGTTCAGGGAGATTCTGGTGCCAAATCATTGCTTGATTCTTTAGAAAGAATAATAACTTTCAATGACGTGAATGAATATAATAAAGTTGATACAGTCATAATTTCAAGAGGTGGAGGTTCAATAGAAGATTTATGGTGTTTTAATGATGAAAATTTAGCCAGAGAAATTGCCAACTATCCCATTCCAATTATTTCAGGTGTTGGCCATGAAATAGATTTTACAATATGCGATTTTGCATCCAGCCTTAGAGCTCCTACTCCAACTGCAGCTGCAGAAATTGCAAGCGAGACATTATTTAATATAAATACAAAATTAAATGAATTACTCAATGATTTAAAATCAAAATTTGAGATTGGTTTTGAAAAAAAATTAAATAAAATTAATACATTAAAAATTAAGATTAAAAATCCAGTCACATACATAAGAGAACTCTCTCAAAAAATTGATACCTTTGAGTTAAGATTTAATCAATCATTACGATCATTGATTTCAAATAAAAAAGAGCTATTAAACAATTTAGAAAATTCAGTATTTTTAAAAAGCCCAATACTTAAAACAGAAAGGATTAAAAATAGTCTTACTAAAATAAATGAAGATTTAGTAAAAATTTATGTAAATTTAATGCGCAATAAAAAATTAGAGATTGATAAATACTCAAAGTCACTTGAAATATTAAATCCTTTTTCAATACTTGAAAGAGGATATTCCATAATTACTAATAAAAATGGCAAAGCAATTAGATCTTCGGTTGAGCTGAGTGAAAATGAAATATTAAATGCAAGATTTGGCCAAGGCAAGGCTAAGCTTTCTGTTAAATCAAAAAATGAAGATTAAAATATTTTGTTTTTTTATATTGCTGTCTTCAAGTCAAGTTTTTGGAAATAACCAAAATATTGAGCCTGGAAATTTGATTTCTATGTTAATTGATGAAAATCATATTGAGAACAATAAATACTCTTACATTTATCATAAAAATCAAAAATACTTAATTGCAGCAGCGTCATTTTCAATGCAGGGCAAAGTTTTAAATATTAATAATAAAAAATTTACTGTAGGATCAAAAAATTTTGGTGAATCAAGAATTGTTATTAAGGATCAATCAAAAGTGGAACTAAGCCAAGAGGATTCAAATAGAGCATATCTAGAATCTCAAGAAATTAAAAAAGCTCTTAAAATTTACTCAAAAGAAAATTATCCAAATTTAAATTTTATAGTTCCTGTTGAAGGAATAATATCAAGCAGATATGGCAAGAAAAGATTTATAAATAATAAGCCAAGATCGCCTCACCTTGCTCTAGATATTGCTGCTCCAAATGGAACAAAAGTTGTCAGCCCTTCAAATGGAAAAATTATTTTGATTGGTGATTTTTTTTATTCTGGTAAGTTTATAATGATAGATCATGGGTATGGGATTATTTCTACATATAGTCATCTCGATAACATTAATGTCTCTATTAACGAAGTTGTTTTGTCTGGTTATCAAATTGGTTCGGTTGGCAGCACTGGAAGAGTGACGGGTCCTCATTTACATTGGTCAGTTTACGTGAATTCAGTAAGAATTAATCCTGAGCTATTGATACAAGAAAATTTTTTATTTAACTTATTGGACAGCTCTTAACTGGTTTGTAAGTGTTTCTTCTGTTTGAGGCTTAAACAAAGATAGGACAAGCTCCCCATCTGTATTTATAAAATATGTTGCTGGAATTGTTTGAGGTGTTTTTATTCCCCAAATATCTCTTGGATGAGAAATAATTGACGGAATATCTACACTAAATTTTTTTAATTGAGGCTTTAATTCAGAAATTTCTAATTCATCATAATTAAATGCATAAACATTTATATCTGGATTTGCATTAGCAAAGTTAACAAGCTCAGGCATTTCTTTCAAACAAGGTGGGCACCAATCTGCCCAATAATTAATTACAACCCATTTTCCTTTTAAATTTTCCAAGGAAGTGTCTGGTCCGTTATATACATCAATATCAAATTTTTGACATCCTGTTAATACAATTACAGATATCAGAGTTATAATTTTGTTTCTCATGATGAGCATGATAAGTCAATTTTACAAATGAACAAAAATTATTTATTAATTCTATTTTATTCAGCTAGTGGTTCTACGAAAAATATTGCACATGCTATTGCTGACGGAGCTGAAGAAGAGCAAGTTCATGTCAAAATAAGAACAGTTCCAAAAGTATCAGCATCAAATGAAAAAATAGAAAAAATGCTACCAGAAAAAGGTGAAATTTTTTGTACAAAGGAAGAATTAATAAATTGTTCTGGTCTTGCTATTGGTTCTCCAACCAGATTTGGGGCCATGGCAGCTTCTTTAAAATATTTTTTAGATTCAACTGGTGACATTTGGGCATCAAATTCACTTCAAGACAAACCGGGTATTGCATTTACTTCAACAGGATCTATGCATGGTGGACAAGAGACAACAATTTTTAACTTAATAACCTATATGATGCATCAAGGAATGTATATATTAGGAACTCCATATTCAGTTGAACAGTTACATAGTACTCTTGGGGGCGGAACGCCTTATGGACCCTCTCATGTTGAGATAATTAATAATGCAAACAACCTAACTCCAGAAGAATATACTATTGCAAATTATTCTGGAAAAAGAATTGCCAAATTAATAAAAAAAATCAATGCTTAGTGTTAAAAAACTTATATTCGTAACCAATTCATTTATCTTGCTTTTATTTTTAAATAAGATAATTCTGTATTTTCAAGGGAGAACAAATGAGGTGCTGTTTTTTTTGTGGTTCTTGCCTTTTTTTGTATTTTATTTTTTGTCAAAAAATCTTAATATAAAATCCTATCAAAGCTTTTGCTTTGTATTATTGATTTATTTTTTGTTTATCTCTCTTAAGGTTTTTGGCATGAAACCTTATATATTTGATATATTTGAACTTATACTTATTGTTTCATTTTTTATACACTGTTCTTTTGCACCAAGAATAATAAGAAAATCTTTGCTGTCAAATACACTTGACAAAAATAGTAACCATACTATTATTTAAAACTTAACTGGAGTCATTTATGATCGAAAAAAAATCTTTTCTTACTACCGTTGATGTTTTTTTAACTAAATCAAGAAAGGTTTTGGTTAATATTGTGACTGCCTTTTTTTTATTATTAATTACAATATTTATAATATCTTTTTTTTATTCTATCTTTGCCAAAGAGGAAAAGATAAATACTATAGACAAAATATTATATTTTGAGCCTTCAGGAGTTGTTGTGGATACAGCAATAAGTGGGACAGACCCAATAATGCTACTAACCAATAATATTGATGTTGATCAGCATGAAGAATCAAAGTTACTTGAAATTTTAAATTCTGCGGCATCGGATGAAAATCTTAAGGCTGTATATATTGATGTATCTGGCCTAAGCATGTATTGGTCCTCAGCGTTTGCAATAGCCAAAGCGGTTAAACAAATTAAAGATAGTGGGAAACCTGTAATTTCATATGCAGAAAATTATGGAAATATTTCATATTTTATTAGTTCACAAGCAAATAAAGTTTTTGTTAATACGAATCTTGGAGTAGTTGAGCTGTCCGGATTTTCAAGAAAAAGAGAATATTACAAGGATCTCTATGAAAATATAAAACTTAACTATCATGTTTTTATTGCAGGCGATTTTAAGACTGGTCCTGAGCCATATACACGTAACTCAATGTCTGAAAATGACAAAATTTCATGGAGTGCTTTTATTGATCCAATATGGAAAGAAATGACTCAGATGATAGAAACCTCAAGAGATCTTGAGGAAGGACATATACAAAAATATGGTGATAATTTTTATGAGTTAATGGTTAATACTCCTGATATGCCCGAATTGGCACTTGAAAATAATTTAGTAGATGGAATTATGACTTGGCAAGAAATTAAAAAATATATGATTTCAAATTATGGTGATGAAGATAGCAGTGATGAATGGCCTGAAGGTATCTCAAGTTATGAATACTATAATTTTATTCAAGATAATAAAGAAAAAAATAAATCAAAAAATACTATTGCTGTAATAAATGTTGAAGGAACAATTACTGGAACTGAGTCGGCTCTTGGAATTGCTGGATCTAAAACTATTGCATCTAATATTAATAAAGCAAAAGATGATAAAAATGTTAAAGCAATTGTTTTAAGAGTTAATAGTCCCGGGGGCATAGTTTGGCCAAGCGAAATAATAACTAACGCTCTAGATGATTTTAAAGAAACTGGAAGGCCTATTATTGCATCGATGGGTGGTATTGCTGCATCTGGTGGTGTCTGGGTAACAACAGTTGCTGATGAAATATGGGCCCAAGAAACAACCTTAACTGGGAGTATTGGTGTATATGGATTGGTTCCAACTATTGAAAATTTATACGAGTTCGTAGGAATTCAAGTCGATGGGATTAGTCAAACTAAATCAGGTGAATGGGACCCAAGAATGCCAATGCCAGAGTATGTTACAAAAGCAATCCAATCCAGAGTTGATAACACTTATAAGAAATTTGTTACAAAAGTAGCTGAAAATAGAGATATGGATTTTAAGGATATATTAGCAATTGCAGCAGGCAGGATATGGTCTGGTGTTACTGCTCAAGAAAAGGGACTTGTTGATAAAATAGGAAACTTAGATGATGCCATAACATCCGCAGCAGAAATAGCAAAATTAGAGGACTATAAATCTGTTGTTTATAAAAAATCATTAGATCCCTTTGATGTTTTTATTGCAGAACTTATAACCAACATAGGAATAAATTTTTCTATTGATTCAAGGTTTTTAAACTTTAAAAATATAATTTTAAAATATGAAAACCTTACAGAGCCTAATAAAAATCTTAATTTAATCTATTATTGTTTTTTATGCGAAATTAAATAAATTCTTTTATTAAAGGAATTGTTATCTTCCTCTTTAATTCCATGGATGTGTTATCTAATTTATCTAAAATCTTGGTCAGATAAGATATGCTTCTTGTGGAATATTTTAATAAATATCTAGTTTCAGCTTCTCCTAAATTTATTGATCTAGATTTTGCAATATGCTGCAAAGCTGCTGAAATGTTATTTTCTTGAACTTCAAAAAGCTCATAGGACTGCATTTTTTTTATTCGTGAATCTAGATCAGGCATGCTGAAATTTAAACTTCCATTATCTTTTGATACTGTAAAAAATAATTTTGAATTAGATAAAACTGTATTGTTGATTAAATTAAAAATTGCAATTTGCCATTCAAGATTTTTTTCAATTAATTCAAGATTATCAATACAAATTAAATCAATATTTTCAATGGAATCAAGAATATTTACGCCATACTTAATAGCTTCATTCAATGGGATATATATAGATGACTTATCAAGCTGCTGAAAAAAGTTACAAAGAGACTGTTGTAAATATGTCTTACCTGAATTACTAACACCATAGATAAAAAAGTCATCATTTATAGTTACATCTTTTAAATCCATAACTAAATTAATATTTTTTGGATCTATATAAAAATTATTAAAAGTTACTTTAGTATTCTTGTTCCAAGGAAATGTTAATTGCTTTGGTTTATTCATTATTATAAGTTTTCAAGCTTTTAAACCAGCTATTTGCATAAACCATCAAACTTAAGATGGTTACTGAGATAATTAAAATATCTAAAAGAATTAATGAAATCTCTATACTGTACGATTGAAAAATAAGAATAAGTAAAATATAAACTATTTGAAATGCTGTTGTTATTTTACCCAAAATATTTGGGAGTGGTACCTCAGATTCTATTACCGACATATGAATTGATGCTCCTACAAGTATTAAGACGTCTCTACTAAAAAAAATAACAAAAATATAAAAAGGTATATAAGCATTTAACCATAATATAAAAATAGTCCCTGAAAGCAGTAACTTATCTGCAACGGGATCAAGAATTTTTCCAAGATTGGTTTTCCAATTCATTTTTCTTGCTAAAAAACCATCAACTGCATCTGTTATGGCAGCAATGATAAAAAACATAATACCTAATTGAAAATTGCCTAGAGAGATATTATTCAAAATTGGATAAACGAGCCCAATTCTAACGATTGAAAGCAAGTTTGGTATAAAAATAAAATATCTACTAATTGACATATGATAAAGATATTTGTTCATTTTCTATATTTATAAAGGAAAATATTGGTATATTTTGAACTTCTTTTTTAAAAGTTTCGATTTTGCCATAAATATCTGCTTTGTAAGTTATTTTTTCATTTGCAAAACTCATGATTTCAATATTATTGATACTCAATAATCTTTCAATAACTTTTCTTGATGCTAAATAATCTTGGTAGTCTTTAATTCCTTCAATTACAATATCAATGTTTGATTCATTGCTAAAATCTAGCGTTGATGACAATAAAATTTTTTCAATTTTTGATGTTAAATAATTTTCTATCTCTATTATCATCTGCTTATCAGAATCTATGCCAGATATTTTTTTATTAATGTCTCCAGTAATATTCCATGATAGATATCCAATATTCGCAATATTAATATCAACTAAAAAATCATAACTATATTTATCTAAAATATTTTTTTTGGGGTCTTCTAAGAGATTAAATTCTGCATTATTTTTAATATCTCTTAAATCAAAAATAGGCAACTCCAAAAAAACACCTTTTGATTTGGAAAGATTGTTTAATATTGGAATTAAGCTTTTCTCAAAATTTGATTTTTGATAATTTGTAGATAAAAAATAAGGCGATTTATTTTCTGGCTGGAAATTAATAAGAATCATTATTACTGGTCTGTCAAAACCGACTATTGGAACAGATAGGTTTCTAAGCTTAGAAATTGTTTTTTTTTCATCAAAGCTAACAACAAGAAAGCTTTGATTATTTATATTTTTAATAGAATAAGACTTAATAAGATCTTTTCTGCTTGTTCCTGAGTTTATTATTTTCCATATATACGAAGGATCATTTTTTCCAATTAGTCTGTAAATCATTCTGTTGAAAGATTTATTTATTGTTTTTTCTATTTCAGACGAGTTAGATATTGGCTCATTTATTATAAAAAGTTCATTAAATTCCTTCCCAAAGGATGTATTTGAAAAGATAATGATTACTATAAGGAAAAATTTCTTAAGCTTAAAATATAAATGTTTCACAACTACCATTCTAAATGACAAAAGACATTAAACATAATGATCCATATAAAAATGCTGGCGTAGATATTAGTGCTGGGAATGATTTAATTGACAAGATAAAAAATGATGTAGTTGAATCTCATAGCCCAAATGTTATTGGTAATTTTGGTGGATTTGCTGGCATGTTTTCATTGGGAAAAGATTATGAAGATCCCGTCTTGGTAGCATGCACTGATGGTGTCGGAACAAAAGTAAGTCTTGCGCAAGAGATTAATTCCTTGGATTTTATTGGGCAAGATTTGGTTGCTATGTGTGTAAATGACTTAATTGTTTGCGGTGCGAAACCGCTTTTTTTCTTAGATTATTTTGCATCTTCTAAATTAAATGTTGATGAGGCAGCAAAAATAATAAAAAGCATTGCAAGAGCATGCAACGAATCTAAATGTTCACTCCTTGGCGGAGAAACAGCAGAAATGCCTGGACATTATCTCGATAATAATTTTGATTTAGCAGGATTTGCGGTAGGTTGTGTCGATAGAAAGAAAATAATAAACAATAATTCTATTAGCTCTGGTGACATCTTAGTTGGAATTGAATCTAGCGGTCCGCACTCTAATGGCTTTTCTTTAATAAGACAAATATTAAAAGATTCTAATCTTGATGAAATAGAATATAAAAAAATAGCAAATTTAGCTATTAAGCCAACTCTTCTATATCCAAAATTGATAATCCATTTGATTGATAAGTATGCTCTTAAAGGTATGGCACATATTACTGGAGGGGGATTAATAGAAAATATTCCTCGATCAATTCCAGATAATCTGTGTGCAGAAATATATAATGATTCGTGGTATGTTCCTGAAATATTTTCTTTGTTAAAAAATTATGGCAATTTGCAAATGGAAGATATGTATAGAATATTTAATTGTGGCATTGGAATGGTATTAATAGTTGATAAGACAATCTCAAAAAAAATGATCAATTCAGCTTCTAGTTTCGGCTTTAAAGCATATGAGATTGGGCATATTAAGGAAAAATTTTCTAATAATCAAATTTCTATAATTTAATTATCAGTGATAATCCGGAAGCTCTTGGATTGCAGATAGCCAAGGAAAATGGAATTCTCATTAAAGTAATAAATTTTAAGGAATTTAAAAAAAGAAAAGATTTTGATCAAGCATTATTGAATTTCTTGAGTTCTAATGAATTAGATTTAATTGTGCTAGCAGGTTTTATGAAAATACTCCCAAGAATGATAACAGATAAATTTAAAGGTAGAATTGTTAATATTCACCCTTCAATATTACCTAAATATCCTGGAACTCAAACTCATGCAAAGGTTATGAAAAATAATGATAGATTCCATGGTGTCAGCATTCATTTTGTAAATGAAATTTTAGATTCTGGACAATTAATTGCGCAAGGAATAATTAATACAAAGCCAAATCAATCTGAATCAAATTTAATTAAAAGAATTCATAAAGTTGAGCATTTACTATATCCAAAAGTGATTAAATATCTATGCGAAAACAAAATTTATCTTGAAGATAATAAAGTTATTTATAATTTAGAGAATGAAACCTATAATCAAAAAAAAAATCTAATGTTGGTTAAATATAATGAAATATAAATTATTTTTAATTATTTTTTTAGTTTTTAATATCAAAGCTAATGAAATATTACCCTATGAGGCTAAATATAAATTCTCTTCTGATCGAATAACAATAGTTGGTATTAGAAAACTTGAAATCAATAATGAAAACAAAACACTCAGCTTTAAAGCAAGAAATGCTGTAGCTTCGCTTTATTTTAATTCTACATTTTTATTTAAAGATGATTATATAACCTCTGATTTCTATGAGATTAAAGTTAGGCCAAAGTTTGTAAATAGGGATCAAAAATTATCATTCAAAAATAAAAAAGACTTCATAAGTTCTGAAGGTAGAGATGAGTGGGATAAATCTATAAGTTCTAAATTAGAAATTCTTGATCCTCTTAATGCTCAAATACAAATTAGATTAAATGTTATGAAAAATAAAAAGAATTTTTCTTTGAACCTTATAGAGTTAAAAGATGGAAACGTAAAAGAAAATTTTTATAGTATTGTCAGAGAAGAAAAGTGTAATTTCGATTCTAAAGAGTTAAATTGTGTTGTTGTTAAAAGAATCAGAAAAAATGAACAAAGAGAAACTACATATTTTCTCGTAAAAGAATTAAATCACATGTTTCTTAAAATTATTGACATTGGTCCAGATCGAACGGACACTTTAACGCTCGAAGAATTATTAAGTCTTGGGTAATGTTACTCCCGTTTGTCCTTGATATTTACCACCCCTATCTTTGTAACTTATTTCACAAACTTCGTCAGATTCAAAAAACAACATTTGCGCAACTCCCTCTCCTGCATAAATTTTTGCTGGCAAGTTAGTTGTATTTGAGAATTCTAAGGTTACATGGCCTTCCCATTCGGGTTCTAAAGGTGTCACGTTTACTATAATTCCACATCTTGCATAGGTTGATTTACCTAAACATATAGTTAAAACATTCCTTGGTATTTTAAAATATTCTATAGTTCTCGCCAAGGCGAATGAATTAGGCGGAATAATACAAACATCAGAGGTAACATCTACAAAACTTTTCTCGTCAAAATGTTTAGGGTCAACAACTGCTGAGTGAATATTTGTAAAAACTTTGAATTCATTGGAACAGCGAACATCATAACCATAACTGGATACACCATATGAAATTAATTTATTGTTACTATCATCAACCCTAACTTGATTCTCTGAAAATGGTTCTATCATTTTTTTTTCAGAGGACATCTTTCTGATCCATGAATCTGATTTAATCGACATTTAAATTTACTCTTCCTTGGATTGCTCTTGCAATTGTATTGCCATCTACATACTCTAACTCTCCTCCAATAGGAATACCATAAGATATTCTTGAAATCTTAATATCTTTTATGTGATCTTTTATGTATATAGCAGTTGCATCTCCTTCAACTGTTGAACTAGTTGCTATTATTATTTCTTTAACATCAGAATTTTTAATATTTTGTAATAAACAATCTATGCCTAACTCCTTAGGACCTACTCCATCTATTGGTGATAATCTTCCCAATAAAACAAAATATTTACCTTTATATCCTCCTGTAGATTCTATAGCTAAAACATCAGAGGGATTTTCTACAACACAGATGCATCCGTTATCTCTTGATTCATCTCTGCAAATTTTACATAAATTGTTAGAGGTTAACATTCTGCAATTTTCACATCTAGATATATGCTCGAGTGAGTCTTTAATAGTGTCTGCGAGAATTGAAGCGCCGTCTTTATTTTTATCTAGTAGATACAAAGCCATTCTTTGTGCTGATTTTTTTCCAACACCAGGCAGAATAGTTAAAGCATTTATTAATTCATTTAATAATTCACGGTCCATCTTAATTAATAGGTTTTATTGAATCATCAACGATTCGTCCGTCAATTTTTTTTAAAAAATTTTGAATAGTTTCGTCATTTTTAATATTTTCTTCTGCTTGTTTGGTATTGATTTCGTTTTGTATTTTCTTTTCATTACCTGGAGATATTTCGCTATTTCCTATTTCTAATTTAACTCCAATCTTTTGATCTAGTTTTATTGAACATTCTTGCTCGAATTCTTCAACAACCTTAACTGGTATATCTAAAAAATCCTCTTCAGCTTCAAGAAAAATTTCATTATTTTTATATTCTTTGAACGATAATTTACTAAAGTAATTAGTTGCAAAGACCGATAAATTTAATTTTTCAAATAGAATATTCCATTCCTCATGAGAATTTATTTTTAAATCATTTTGTCGTTTTTTAGGTTTTATTTCATCAACTTTTTTATTAATCCCTCTATTACTTATTGGATTTTTTTTTTCAATTCTTGTAGCATTTTTTTCTTGTGAAATTGTATTTATAGGATTAAATGCTAGCATTCGTAAAATACATATTTCCAGTGCTTCTTTTGGACTTGGATGCACATTAAACTTTGAATACGCATTTACCGCAATTTCATACAATAATTGACAAAATTCTTCATCTACTTGTTCTGCTAAATTTTTTATCAAGTCATCGTTAGAGTTTTTTAAGATTTTTTCTATAGATAGTTTATGAATAATTGAAATTATATTCTTTAAAATTACTTCATACTCTGGAGAAAGTTCTTCAATTTTATAAAAACTATTAAAAGCTTTTTCTCCATCGCCTATAAAAATTGACTCAAGCATTTCAAGTATAAAAGAGTCATCAATAGTTCCCAAAAGATCCTTTACATCTTTGTTATTTAGCTCTCCGTTTCCATGTGCAATTGCTTGATCAAGCAATGTTAAACCATCTCTAACAGACCCCAAGGCTGCTTCAGCTATTAAGCTTAGGCTTTCATCATCATGCTTAACTTTTTCAGATTTCATTATTTTTTTGAAATGATCAGTTAATTCATCCTTGGATACTGTTTTTAAGTTCAATTGCAGGCATCTTGACTGAACAGTTTTCGGAATATTTTCAGGATTTGTAGTAGCAAAAATAAAAATTACGTGAGCTGGTGGTTCCTCAAGAGATTTTAATAAAGCATTAAAACTGCTTTTTGATAACATATGAACTTCATCTATTAAATAAATTTTATACCTTCCATTTGATGGTTTATATTGAATAGTATCTAAAAGCTCCCGCATGTCATCAACACCAGTTTTTGATGCCGCGTCAACTTCTAAGAAATCAAGATGTCTACCAATTTTTATTTCATTACAATTATTGCACTCATCACATGGAACAGATACTGGTGATTCTTTTGATGAGCAATTCAAACACTTCGCTAATATTCTCGCAATTGTTGTTTTACCAACACCACGTGTGCCGGCAAATATATATGCTTGATGAATTCTCTTATGTTCAATTCCATTTGAAAGAGCTTTTACAATATGATCCTGTCCAACTATTTCACTAAAATTTGTTGGTCTATATTTTCTGGCTAAAACCTCATACGACATAGCAAGGAATCATAACATGTACTAATTAAAAACTGATTCAATTTCTTTAAAAGTAAAACCACGATTTTGTAAAAAAGCTTTTTGCTTAAGTTGTATTCTAAAATCAGCATCCTTTTGTGTTTTAAACTTTTTATTAAATGCTTTTTTTGCAACTTCTTCCCAATTGCTTTCATTAGAAATTATTTTTGAATAAATCGATTCATTTACCCCTTTGTTTGATAATTCAAATGCAATTTTTTTAGATCCGAACCCTTTTCGTTTTCTACTAAGAACATAAATCTCAGTAAACCTCTCATCATTTAATATATTATTTTTAGATAATTTTTCTATGACTAGTTTGATATTTACTGATTCACTAGGAAATCTTATTAAAAGTTTTTGATTTATTTCTTCCTTAGAATGTTCTCTTCTAGAAAGGAGGTCTAGTGCTTTATTATAAATAATATTAAATTCTTCAGTCATCAATCAAATGGTATTACTCTGGACTTACCATTTCTTTTTATAATCCTAACTTTTTGATTTACTGAATAAGAATAGCTACTAACTTCTTGAATAATTGAGATAAATTTACCAGCATCTGTCTCAATAAGTAACTCAACGCCATCTTTTTTAGTTGCTGCAGAACCTACTTCTGATCCAATAGCAGAACCAATTAATGCTCCAACAACTGAAGCGATATCTGATTCTGGATCAGAATCAGTTACATTATTACCAACTGCTCCACCAATAACAGCTCCTGTTAATGAACCAACTTCTCTATCTCCTTCAATTGTTACATTTGTAATATCTTTAATTACACCAAATACAACATATTGTTGTTTTTGAGCATCTGATCTTGAAACTACATCTGGCTGAAGTGATGTATTTACGCAGCTAGTTGTAAGTGAAGTTAGCAATACTAAACATAAATATTTTTTCATTAACTTTTCTCCATATTTGAAAAATTTTTAATAAGATCTTTTGTAATAATATAATAATTTCTATCTTTATCTGGTCCATCTAAAAGCCTTACTTTTACGATTTTTTTATTATTTTTGTAATCTAGTATCTTAACTTTATTTCCAGTACTTAGTCGTACTAAGTTTCTTGAATCAACAACCGAAAATGTATCCCAATCATTAAAGGCTCTAGCCTGATATGTATTGAAGGCATCGCTAGGCATATAATATAAAACTTCACTTGAAGATATTGAAGCTTTGTTGCTTTTTGTAATTAATTTCCATATTTCATCAACTTTAGGATAAGTATCATCGTCACCTAAAGATGGCAGTGAAATAATAAGTAAAAATGTTAACAACCGTCTTGTTTGCATATTATTTTAGACATTAATGTTGAAAAAAAGTTCACTATTATAATATCTGATTATTAAGAAAAGTTAATACTTCATATTGAAAAAATGCATTTTATTCATACATATTAAATGAGGGCGCTTTAAAGGTTCTCATTTATATAAACAGCATGCCTTCGGGATGCATTTTTAGTCGCTTAAGGAGGACTATTATGATACTTAACTTTACAGATCCATTTTTCACAACACGTGTACTTGGTTTCGAACCATTATTTGATAGATTACAAAGACATTCTGAGAATTCAGATAGGTCTTCAAGTTATCCACCATACAACATTAGAAAAGATGGTAATTTATTTGCTATTGAGATAGCTGTAGCTGGATTATCAAAAGATGATATACAAATAGAACTTGCTAATGGAGCTCTGACTATAAGTCATGAGGGCCCTAATACTGAGGTTATTAATGGCAAGGAAGAGGTTGTTTATCAAGGAATTGCTCAACGTGCATTTAAGCAACAATTCACACTTGCTGAAGATGTTGTTGTTCAAGGTGCAGAATTGGTAAATGGTCTTCTTGTAATTAATTTAGAGAAATTAATTCCTGAAGAAAAAAAACCAAGGACAATTGAGATTAAAACACCAAAAAAAATACTAGGTAAGTAAATTATTTAGAATTTGAATCATTGGGGACGCATAGCGTCCCTTTTTATTTTTTTGTAATGTAATATGTGCTTATGAGATTAATTAAATTACTTCTTATTCCTTTTCTTTTAGTAAATGTTATTAATGCTGATTATGTTGATACAGGTCATGCAAAAGTATCAATTGTTAAGCAAAATGCCTTTTTTGATGAAAATAATGAAATTTTTGTTGGCATTAAAATGGATATGCAAAAAAATTGGCATACCTACTGGAAAAATCCAGGAGATTCAGGAGGTCCATTAACTGTAGAATGGTCTTTTAAAACATCAAATAATCAACTAGTAACAGCATCTGATACATTTTGGCCAAAACCAAGTTTAATTCCATATCCACCATTAATGACATATGGGTATTCTGATTTTGTTATTTTTCCCTTTAAATTAAAAAACACAAATATTTCTAATGACTTCTATCTTGAAGCTAATATAAATTTTTTAATATGTGATGATATATGTGTTCCTGAATCAGCAACTGTAAAAACTAATTTTAGTGACATAAGTTTAGATAACAATCTTGCAAAATGGATTAATATGGTTCCAGCGAGCACTCTCCCAATTGTTGCTAAAGTTAAGAATAATATATTAGAAATTAGGTTTTCATTTAATGAAGATATTGAGGATATTCATTTTTTTTCTGACGATCAAAATTTGACCGCTCACTCAAAAATACAAAATCTTAAACAAGAGGAGAACAATTGGCTTCTTGAAGTTCCACTGGCAAGTTTAGAGGTTAAAGATAAAATTTCAGGAGTTTTAAATATTAATTCTAATGAAACTTTTTTAATTGATTCAAATATCGAACAAATTTCTTTAGATACTTCAATATCAATTTTTCAAGCTTTATTATTTGCTTTAATAGGTGGCTTGATATTAAATTTAATGCCATGTGTTTTCCCAATAATTTCTTTGAAGGTCTTGAGTTTTGTCTCCTTGGGTGGAGATTCGGCAGGTAAAATTAGAATACATTCTTTTATCTTTTCATTGGGTGTTATTGCAACATTTTTAATAATTGCTGGTGTTTTATTGTTCTTTAGAACAATTGGTGAATTTGCTGGATGGGGTTTTCAACTCCAATCTCCAGTCATTGTTGCTTTTTTGTGCTTATTGATGTTTATTATCGGCTTAATACTTTTATTAGATATTAATATTGGAACTAATTTATCAAGGTTGGGTTCAATAGGATCTAATGACTCATCATATTTTAGTTCCTTTATGACAGGTGTGCTGGCTGTAGTAGTTGCATCACCATGCACTGCACCATTTATGGGTGCAGCAATAGGCTACGCTTTAATTCAACCCTCATTAATAACGATACCTGTTTTTTTATCGCTGGCTCTAGGCTTTGCAGCACCTTACTTAATTCTTGGGTTTAATCCTGCTTTAATTTCAAAGATGCCTAAACCTGGTGAATGGATGGTCACTTTGAGAGAATTTTTAGCTTTTCCAATGTTCGCTACTGCTATTTGGTTGTTATGGGTATTTAGTCTTCAAACAAATTTGAATTCTTTGGTTTCTCTAATAATTAGTGTATTTATAATTAGTTTTTTGACATGGATATTTATAAAAGTTAATAAGCAAATCTATAAAGTTTTACTCATAGTCTTTGGACTTATACTTCTTAGTTTTCAGATGACTCAAATAAATTATGAAAATAAAAGTAATGGTGAAAATATTCTTACTGAGGGGAATATTATTTGGGAAAAAGATATTGAACAAAAATATAGGGCAGCTAATCAATCTTATTTAATTAATTTTACCGCAGCATGGTGTATTACATGTCAAGCTAACGATAAAGTTGCTTTATCAAGAAAGGCTGTAAAAGACTATTTAAAAGTTAATGATATTAATTATGTTGTTGCAGACTGGACCAACAAGGATTCTGAAATACTTGATGTGTTAAGTAGTTATGGAAGAAGTGGGGTTCCTTTGTATGTATTTTGGAGACCAGGTATGCAAGATCCTTTAATTCTACCAGCTATTCTTACCGAACAAATTTTGTTAAAAAATTTAAAATAGTATATTTAAACAATTCTGTGACAATATAATAAAACTTCATATATCTTTCAAAAAAAGTCTATAATTCTTTTATAGGGAGAATTATTAATATGAATCAGTTTGTATTATTTGGTAATACACATATCTTAACAATGATATTAATAATCTCTATTGCAGTGTTTTTGCCTAAAATATATAAAACAAAAAGTCAGGAAAGTAAGGCTTTGATGTCCAAAATAATTGCAGGTATAGTTTTTGCTCATATTATTACTTCGCCTTATAAAGATTTATATCTTTTAGAAAATCCATACAGCTGGAAAGAAGTTTTGCCTTTTCATATGTGTGATTTATCTGAAATATGTATAGTTTGGTTTTTGCTTGGAGGACCAAAAATTTTATACAATTGTGCTTTCTTTTGGGGACTTGCTGGTGCCACTATGGCAATAATTACTCCAGATCTTTTATATATTGATTTGGATTACTTATATTTTATGATCGGGCATGGAATGATAATTGTAGGTGTAATGTATGCAACAATTGCATTAAATAATAGACCTTATGCAAAAGATGTTTTTTCAGTTATCTTAATTACTTTATTTATTCTGCTGCCTATTACATATCTAATTAACTATTTTTTAGGTGAGCCAGCAAATTTTTGGTATTTAATGGCAAAACCTGATGGCGCTAGCCTCATGGATATGTTTCCAGATCCTCCATATCATTTGCTTGTCACAACACCAATTGCATTGACACTTTTTTATCTCTTATATCTTCCCTATCTAATAAAAGATAAGACTTCCAGATAAATTTTCTTATTGTATTTTGCTAAAGTGTTGTTAAAACCATTAAAATGCATCATATTATTTAAAAAAACATAACAGTTATGGATAATTTTATAAATCTTGTAAGCGATGTTTGGACTACAGGTTTTCTTGGAGTAGATCTTGGTTCAATAATAAGCTCTTTTTTTGTCATATTAATGGCAATGTTGTTCAGAGGATTCATTATCTCTGTAATTTTAAATTCTCTTCAGAAATTAGCATCTCAAACAAAATCAAGTATTGATGATGAGATTCTTGATGCTTTGAGGAAGCCTATTGGCATAATTCCTATAACGATTGCACTATATATTTGTACGTTAATCTTGCCTTTATCAGGAACATTTGGTGATATTGCCACAAACATAGTTAAAGCATTTGTTATATTCACCATTTTTAGTGCTTTAGCAAACAGTATTAAGCCAATTTTTGCAGCACTTTCTACAAGCTCATGGTTAACACCATCTATGCAAATGTGGTTAGAAAGAGCATTAAAATTTATTGTATGGGTAATAGGTTTAGCAATTATATTAGATATTTTTGGCATACAAATTGGTCCACTTGTTGCTGGACTAGGTTTATTTTCAGTTGCAGTTGCTCTAGGCGCTCAAGATTTCTTTAAAAATCTAATTGCCGGAATATTAATTATTGGTGAGCACAGATTTCAGCCTGGCGATAGAATTGAGGTTTCTGGTCAACTCCATGGAATAGTTGATAATATTGGTTTTAGGTCTACTGTCATAAAGTCATTTGATACAGCACCAATGATTATTCCAAACAAAGATTTATCAGACGTTAAAGTTATTAATCATGGTGAAATGGAGAATAGAAGAATTAATTGGAAAATTAATTTACTTTATTCAACATCTGTTGAGCAATTAGAAAAAATCAGAGACGAAATAAAGGAATATATTATTAATAGCAAAGATTTTTCTTCAGATCCTGAGCTTGAACCAGTAGTAAGAGTTGTAGAACTTGGCTCAAGCTCAATTGATATGCTTATCGTTGCTTATTCTGATCCTGTGGGCTTTGTTGCTTTTAACAAAATTAAAGAGGATTTAATTTTTAATATTATGGGTATAATTAAATCTAATAACTCAGATTTTGCATACCCGTCAACATCACTTTATGTAGAAAGTATGCCCAAATAATTAGGATTTTATATGAATGATCAGTTCATACTCTCAATATCACTAAGCAACCAATTCATACTTTCAGCAACATTAATTATTCTTCTGGGTTTTTTTATTTGGGGAAAGTTTAGATATGATGCGGTTTCTATTGGAGCTCTTTTTGTTTTAATTGTTTTTGGAATAATACCGGTTAATGAAGCATTTTCAGGTTTTGCACATCCTGCAGTCATTACTGTTGCGCTTGTTTTAATAATTAGTCAAGGATTAAAAAATTCAGGACTAGCTGGTTTAGTTGGTAAGATGGTTGGGTTTTCGTCATTTACACAATTTCAATTCTTATTTTATTTAATGTTCATTGCAGCATTGCTGTCTTCATTCATTAATAATATAGGTGCACTTGCAATATTGCTTCCCATAACACTAAATATCTGTCAAAAGATGAATTGGCACTCATCTAAATTCTTAATGCCTTTAGCCTTTGCTTGTATTGTTGGAGGAATGAACACTGCTATTGGCACTCCACCAAATATAATCATTTCTGAATATAAAGCCGAAATTGATTCTAGTGGATTTAATTTTTTTGATTTTTCATATGTTGGAATGTTAATCACGATAATAAGCATTTTGTTTATATCAATTATTGGAAATAAATTTATTAAACTCAGAGAAGTTAAAAGTTCTGAAAATTCATTAATTAATCTAAAAGGTTACTTATTTGAAGTTATGGTAAATAAATCAAGCTCTGCAATAGGAATGACTTTATCTGGCTTCAAAAAAGAGGCTGGGGAAGATACTGAGGTTATAGGAATAGTAACTGACAGTGGTTCTGTAAAAAAAGTTAAAAATAATCTTAGAATTAAAGAAGGCCAAATATTAGTCATCAAAACTCCGCCTGATGAGATTAGTTCTTTATTAGAAATTTTTAATTTTTCTATACCTGAAGAGTTACATTCATTTAAAGATGAAGATTTAGAAGAGATTGAGACAATGATTACTCCAGGATCAAGACTTATTGGAAGAAAATATGATTTCTTTTTAAAACTAGCATATGAAGAACTAAACTTGCTAGGTCTATGGAGAAAAGGTGCTAAATATAGAACTAGGCTTACAAGACAAACATTTAGAGCTGGAGATGTGTTACTAATAGGTATTAGAGATTTAGATGAAGAGGATGTAACAAACAAAATTAAACATTTAGGTTTAATGCCTTTAAGACAAAGGGAGCTTCAAACTATTCCTAGTAGAAGTAGATTAATTAAAGGAATTTTCTTCTTTTTAATATCAATAATTCTTGTTTCACTTGATTATTTGCCAACAGCTGCAGCATTTCTTTTTTGTGTTTTAGCATTTGCAAGAATTAAAATTATTGATAGTAATTTTTATAGAGAAATTGATTGGCCGATAATTATTATGCTTGCAGCTATGATACCAATTGGAACCTCCCTCCAAACTACTGGTTTGACAGAAATAATTTCAAATGGAATTTCGTCTTATGCATCATCAATGAGTTTATTTTGGTTGCTTTTTATCATTCTGATTGTCACCATGATAACTACAGATATTATCAATAACGCAGCAACTGCTGTAATTATGGCTCCAATTTCTGCCAGTATTGGTATTGATTTAGGATATGCGGTAGAACCTTTTTTAATGGTTGTTGCAGTCGGAGCGAGTTGTGCATTTTTAACTCCAATTGGTCATCAATGTAATACAGTAATAATGGGTCCTGGAAATTATAAATTTACAGATTATTGGAGGTTAGGTTTACCCCTAGATATTCTTATAATAGTTGTATCTATACCAATGATATTATTTGTTTGGACCTGATTTAACTTCTACTTAAATTTGCAATAGCATCTATAACTTCTGGATATTTTTCATAAAATATATCAGATTCCCCTTCAGGATCAGTTTTTGGAGTATTGACAGAAGGTCCTTCGCTGACCAAGCCAAGCTCTAATAATCTTCTTGCAGTCTTTATAGCGTTTTCTACTCCTGCCCATTTGAGTCTTTTTATTGGTCCCCATTTTTGAACATCTCCATAGTTAGGCTGAGTATATTTAGTAACTCTTGTTACAACTATATCGTTTTCTCTATCGACGAATGTAAACTGTCCAAACTTTCCACTTGTGTTAAATATTTTACTCTCACTATCATATTTTGATACCCACCAATGTAATGAGTAATACCTCTTGTAGTCTGTCCACCAATTAGGTGTCTCCCATACAACTTGAAAAGTTTCATTAATGAAATTCTTAGGTATTATTTGTTCACCGTTCCAATTACCATTTCTTGCAAACAATAAGCCAAATTTTGAATAGTCTCTTGGAGACATGTCAATACAGCAGTAAGTAAGAACATTACCCATTTCATCTTTCCATAGTTTGTAGTCTGTTATGCCAATAGGTTTTAATATTCTTTCCTCTAAAAGGATATCAGCCTTTTTATTTGTTGCTACATAAAGGATATCTCCTAGAATCATTGAATTTGCATTATTATATTCAAACTTTGTGCCTGGATCTTTTTCGTACTTAACAGATTTCGCATAGTCGAGGTGACTTTCTTGAAAAAACATTTTTTCATGCTCGTGATCTGGAAATTCAAGACCGCTAGACATATCTAGCAAATCTCTAATTGTTATATTCTTTCTTTCGTCATTAAAATAATCAAGATATTTAACAACTGGATCATCCAAGCTTTGAATTTCACCTTTTTCAATAGATATTCCTATTAAAGCTGCGTAATAACTTTTAGCCATAGACCATGATGTGCCATGAGAAAGCATATTGTGTGAATCTGCATATTTCTCTCCAACAATTACACCATTTTTTATAATAACTACCCCTTGAGTAGCATCATCTAAAAATGTTAAATCAATTAATTTTTTTACTTTTGAAGAGGCTATTCCTTGAGATTCGGGAGAGGCAGAGTTCCAATTTTCATCGGGAAAATAATTAGCGCCAATAAAAAAAGATATGTTTGATAAAACAATAATAGTAAAAAAATAATTAAGTTTTGAAATATTCATGTGTCCCCGATATATGATTATATATTATTTACGATTAATAACTAATAAGTGTTTTTACATTATAGCCTTGATTATCTATTTTTTTGCTGCCACCAAGATCAGGCAAATCAATAACTGCCAATACAAGAATATTTTCTTTTTTTACATCAAAATTTTCAACTAGAAGCTCAGCGCAAGCAATAGCAGTGCCTCCTGTTGCTATAAGGTCATCGATAATAACAATTTTATCTTTGACAGATATTGATGTATTTTTTTGAATTTCTATTGAAGTACTACCATACTCAAGATCAAAACTTTTTTGATGTGTTTCATTAGGAAGTTTGCCTGGTTTTCTTGCAAGTACAAAAGGCAAGCTTAAATCATTAGCGACGGAGCCTGCAAAAATAAAACCTCTACTCTCAATGCTTACAATTTTAGAAGCTCGATATTTAGAGGTAGCGTTTGAAAGTTCATTACAGGTTATTTTGAAAGCAGAGGGATTTTCAATCAAACTGGTAATATCTCTAAATTTAATACCAGCAATAGGAAAATTATTAACTGTTCTAATATATTCTTTTAGTTTAAATTTATCTGTCATCTATAATTTTGGTAGACCCGAATGGACTCGAACCATCGACCTCTGCAATGTCAATGCAGCGCTCTAACCAAAACTGAGCTACGGGTCTATATGTTTTAATTGTAAACGTGCGAATTATACAGAATTTTTTGTAGAACAAATAACTGACTAATATATGTTTATATATTGAACATAAAAAGTAGATACAATAATGAAAAAATAATCATACAAAATATTGATAATTAATTATAAATATATATAATAATGTATGTCAGCACTCCTCTCCCCCTATTAGATATGCTGGCTTTCATTAATCGGAGGGTGAAAAACCCTCCGTCATTTCATAGAATCTAATTTTTTCTTTGTGGCTTGTAAGATATTAAGTTCTTCTTTGTTTGATACATTTTTAATAAGTTTTTCTGTATCTAATATTGTTTTGTCTAAAGACCCCCATGGGCCAATTTCATGTGTCCTTTTTATAATTAGATCGTCATATCTTTCTCTAATATCGTCTGGTATGTCGCCACTTGAATTGGTACAAATTATTCTTTCAGCTAATAATCTAATATTTTCATCATTAAAATTTCTGGAGATTTTAACTTTTTCTTTAATATCATCTGTTAAATGAAATTCTTGCATTAAATCCTTGTCTCGCGGGTTAGGAAACCCACCAGAGTATATTTTGCTTTCTAAAATTTCAGGTTCAGGATAATTCATTATTCTATCTTCCATACATTGTGAAACTTTATTTTGAAAATCAATATCATTCTTAACAAGATCAGCTCTTTTTTGAAGCTCTGCATGATCAATGTCGAAATGATTTATTTGATTTAATAAATTATGAGAACAAACTGGAATAGTTTTATTAATTTTATATTTTTTAAGTGGTCCGTCTCTTCCGCCAGACTGAATAATTTTATTTATTTCAGCAAAGTTTAAATTTAATATTTCCTCTGGCTCAAAACTTAAATCAAAGAAAACAATATCATTAGGTCTTGAAGGATCAGAACCACAAAAAACTACAGGGTATTTAAATGTATGACGTCTATGAATTTCACCTAACGCTAAAAATTCATCACTATGTAAAAGATTTTTAATACCATCTTTAGTGGAAATATTTAAAAAAGAATTGAATACATCTGGAATTGATTTTTTAATAATTTTGAAAAGGTAAATCATAAACTTGCAGTCCGCTATTGCATCATGAGCATCGCCAACATCTATTTCGTGTTCCTTGGCAAGATGTTCTAGCTTATAACTTATTTCAGGCCCACCTTCATGCAATGGAATCTTAATTTCTTTACTAAAAAACGAAGCAATATTGTGAAACATTAACATCAAGTCCAGTCGACCATTTCCATTCGTATTTGTTGTATATGGCTCGAGTAAATTCCACCAAAACTGTCTTCTTATAAGCTCTTCATCAAAAGCATGTCCATTAAAAGTAACAAAAATTGAGGGGTTTTCGCTGGACCATTCTTTCCATTTTATTTGAATATCTTTCATCATTTGATAGTGAGAAACATTAGAATGAAAAAGCTCTATTTTTTTATTTGTAAGCATTGCTCGAGGTTGAGGTATTACCCATGGAAGAGGTGCACAACCTACATTTTGTTGATCTAAAAAAGATAAATCTGTATCTGTTAGTATTGATCCACACTGAAGAATTTGACTAAAATCTTTTTGAATTCCAGTTGTTTCTGTATCGTAAAATATTAAATTTTTATTACTCAAATTATCTTGGAATATATTTACCAAGCTCATATCTTGCAACTGCTCTTCTATGGACTTCATCAGGTCCATCAGCTAGTCGTAAAGTTCTAAGATGAGCATACATTGAGGCTAATGGCGTTAATTGAGATACACCTTCACCTCCATGCATTTGGATTGCTCTATCAATTATTTTTAAAACAACTTGAGGTGCAAACACTTTAATTTGTGCAATTTCACTAGCTGCAATTTTATTGCCTACCGTGTCCATTTTATTTGCAGCGTCTAATGTTAACAATCTTGCTGCATTTAATTCAATTCTAGACTCGGCTATATAGTCAAAGTTTGCTCCAAGGTTTGCAATATTTTTTCCAAAAGGTGTTTTACTAGGATCGATACCCCTCTCGCACATTAATTTTAATGCTCTTTCTCCAGCGCCAATTGTTCTCATACAGTGATGAATTCTTCCAGGACCTAAACGCCCTTGTGCAATCTCAAAACCTCTACCTTCTCCCAATAATAAATTTTCTTTAGGCACTCTTACATTTCTAAATTTTAAATGCGCATGGCCATGGGGTGCATCATCATAGCCAAATACATGCATCATTCTTTGAACTTCAATGCCGTCCGATTCCATTGGAACAAGAATTTGAGAATGTCTTTGATGCTTAGCATTATCTGGATTTGTAACACACATAAATACAATAATTTTACATCTAGGATCTCCTGCACCTGAAGTCCACCATTTTTCTCCGTTAATTACGTATTCGTCTCCATCTAAAACAGCTGTCGCCCTCATATTTGTTGCGTCAGAAGATGCTACTCCAGGTTCAGTCATGCCAAATGCAGATCGAATTTTGCCATCTAATAATGGTTGAAGCCATTCTTTTTGATGTTGCTCGTTGCCATATCTTGCTATAACTTCCATGTTTCCAGTATCTGGCGCACTACAATTCATTGCTTCAGATGAAATATGACAAACACCCATTGCTTCTGCTAAATGAGAGTATTCATAATTCGTAAGTCCAGCACCAAATTCACTTTCTGGTAAAAACAAATTCCATAAACCCAAAGACTTAGCTTTTTCTTTTAAGTCATCTATTACACTAGGATAACTATTCCAACGTTCATCACCATCTTTAATTTGACTTTCAAAAACCTCCTCTTTAGGCAAACACTCATTTGTAACAAAATCATTTACTCTATTTAATAAGTCTGCTGCTTCAGGTCTAAGTTCTGGTAACATAAAAATTATCTCCCTTTATATCGTATAATTTGTTACTATTATAAATTCTATGAATAATACATCTTTGCTAATAATTAATCATAACGTTATGTTAATTACAAATCTATATGAAAATTAGTTCTTTCGATTTAAATTTGTTTGTTGTACTCAATGCAATATATACAGAGGGGAGTTTAACGAAAGCAGCAAACGTTGTTGGTATAACACAACCAGCAGTAAGTAATGCATTATCAAGACTAAGAGAAAAATTTGATGATGAGCTTTTTGTTCGAACAGGCTCTGGAATGGTTCCTACTCAAAAAACAGAAAACATAATTAAAGATATTCAAAGTGCATTGACTTTGATGCAAATAAGTGTGAACGAGCCTGATGGGTTTGATCCTAAGTTATCAAAAAGAAATTTTAAATTATCACTCGGTGACATCTCAGAAAGTAGGGTTTTACCATATTTAATGGAGATAGTTGATGGTAACGCTCCAAGAGTTTCAATTGGCAGTTATGCTTATTCAAGACATGATCAAGTTCATGCTCTTTCAACAAATAATTTAGATTTTGTTGTGGATCCAGTAATTCCAATTTCTGATGAAATAAATTCTATGAAAGTATTTGAAGATTCCTTTGTAGTTGCACACAGAGATAACCATGAGTTATCAAAAAAAAGTAATGTATCAATTGAAGATATTTTGAACCAACGTCATCTTAATGTTTCAAATAGAAAAAGAGGTCTTCATTTAATTGACATCGAATTAGAAAAAATTGGATATAAAAGAGAGATTGCTCTTAGATGTCAGCATTTTTTGATAGCTCCAGAAATAATTCGTTCAACAGATGTGGTTTTATTTGCAACGAAAAGTTTTGCAGAAAAAAATGATTTAAAATATATTGAAATTCCTGCTGAAATACCGATGATGGAGTATTTTTTAATATGGCATAAAAATGATGAAGGAGATGGTGGCCATATTTGGATGAAAAATTTACTAGTCGAAGCCTTTAAAAAAGCAAAAAAATAAGTTATCCCAAATTGTGGCTTGTTGTTTTAACAATTCCTCCATCGGAGGTTATTGTCTCACCGACAGTATACGCGCCGGCTCTTGAGCACAAAAAAATTGTAAGGCCGGCAATATCTTCAGGCGAGCCAATTCTTCCTCTTGGATTTCTTTTTTCAATATCCGAGTAATCAGAATTTACTGCAGAGCCAAGCATTGCACTTGGATATGGTCCTGGAGCAATAGCATTAACAAGAATATTTTCCTTTACTAATTTTGCCGCTAACACCCTTGTCAAATGGTGAACGGCTGCTTTTGAAGTGCTATAAGAATATGTCTCGAATGCTGGTACATTTAATCCATCGATTGATCCAATATTTATTATTCTTGATGGGTCATCGATAGTAGCTTTTTTTATTAAAATAGTTTTAAATTTTTGAATCATAAAAAACATACTTTTTACATTGAGGTCCATCACTTTATCCCAGCCTGTTTCAGAAAATTCCTCTAAAGTCTCACCCCATGCAGCTCCGGCATTATTTATTAAATAATCTATACCATTTGGTTCCAATTCAGTTATTTGGTTAAAAAATAAATCTACTCCTTCTTTCGTACTCAAGTCACATGGAATCGGAATACATTCTGATCCATATTCATCACTTAATTCTTTTGCTTTCTCCAGCAAAGCAGGAGCTTTTCTTGCAGATATATATACCTTACATTTATTTGCTAACAACCCAGAAGTAATCATTTCGCCAATTCCTCTAGATCCACCAGTAACAATTGCTATTTTATCTTTGACTGAAAATAAGTTGTCTAATTTCATTATCTAATTTTATATTAATACTCTTAACGATGATATTGTATTTTACTTAATTCAACATAATCTATTGAAACAATATTTGAGGTAAAATATCTTATGGCCTTATTTGCTAATTTTTTCTGGCTAGCTTTTGCGATTGGTATTCTTGTATGGGGAGCAAATAAATTCATTGATAGTTCATCATTATTAGCAAAAGAACTTGGTTTAACTGAACTCACTATAGGATTAACTATAATTGCCTTAGGGACATCTGCTCCCGAAATTTTTATAGCTATATCATCTGTTATCAACAATACGGGAGAGATAGCTATGGGGACAGTTGTGGGTTCAAATATTTCAAATATAGCTCTAATATTTGGCGTTTCATGTATTGGTATTTCATATAGACCGACTTCGACTCCAATTCTTCAGTTTATCCCCTTTTTTTTAGCAGCTTGTTTTCTTGGATATGCTCTATATGATCTGAGAATTGATATATTTGAAAGTCTAATTCTGATTTTAATTCTTCTTGTCTTTTTATTTGTTACATATAAAACTAAAAACTTAAATATTGATATCAATCATGAAAAAACAAAAAGCAATATTAATCAGACATTTTTTTTTCTTATTGTGGGTTTGGCTGCATTAATTGGAGGTTCGCATTTTGCTGTTTCAAATGCAGAAAGTATTGCAGAAATACTAAAAGTTCCTCAATTAATTATTGGACTAACAATTATTGCTATTGGAACTAGCTTACCAGAGCTTGCTGCAACTATTTCAGCAATTGTGAAAAAAAAGAACGAAATGGTTATTGGTAATATTATAGGATCAAATGTAATGAATATTGTTATTGTTGTTCCAATTATTGGTTTTTTTTCAAAAACATATTTAAATCCGAGTATTATTTCAAGAGACTTTATAGTTATGGCTTTATTTACGGCATTGTTTTTTTTAATAGCATTGAATTACTCTTCTAAAAAATTTGATCTAAGGATAATTAGATTTATAGGATCTTTATTTGTAGGATCTTATTTATTATATATTTTAATACTTAGTAACACTCTCTAATCTCTTATTAAAATATAAAATTAATATACCAATTACAAATGTGCATATCTCAAATATAAAAAATGCATTATAAAATGAAGGTGTGGTAGGCAATAGAGAAAATAAAACTCTACCTAAAGCAATAGACCCTACAAGAAAAATAACAAATTTAATAAAAAAGATACCAATAGATTTTTTAAAAATACCAATCAAGAATCCTACTCCCAGACAAAGATTTAAACCCCCGTATAGGCCAGCAATTTCACTATATCCAATTTCTGAGGCAATATTTAAACCAACTGCTTCTAAAAAAGAAGGCAAGTCCATCTCAAGGGCTCCAAAAACTGGATCTAATATAGCCCAAATTCCAATTGGTAGATAAACTAAAAACATAGCGAATAAGAACAATCTATTGATCCAAATCATTGTATTATCCCTTTTAAGTATTATTATTATGATTTAACACTACAATATAAAAAAATTTATTATTTGTAAATTCATATGACAAAAGCTTTAAAAAAAATCTTTAAGCTATTTTCTTGTTTGGCTATTACATTAAATATTAATTCTCAGTCAATTAAACTGAATGATGCAGATATTCTTACTAATCCACTTCCGCTTCCATACAATGCAGAAATATATAACACATCTGATTTAGATAATTTTATCGATTCATCAATTGATTCGCAAAAACAACCAATAATTATCTTTGGGGCTAATTGGTGTCCAGATTGCCGTATTTTTTCTGGCACAATTGAGATTAATTCAGTAAAGAAATTTACTGATAAGAACTTCAATATTATGTATATAGATGTTGGCAGGTATGATAAAAATATGAATTTAATTGAGTATTTTGATATACCTCCTTCGGAGGGAATACCAAGAATTTTAGTGTTTAATTTAAACAGAGAAATAATAAATAACTCCACTACTACTGAGTGGAGAACAGCCAGAGATAGAACATCTCAAGAGATTTTTAATTTTTTTCAAATAATGGCTAAAAACTAAGAGTATTATTCAAACTGTTTATCTGCACTTGAAAATATTAAATAATAAGTTCCGCCAAATACTAGAACGCTGCTACAAATAAAAAATATAAGGTTCCATGAGTTAGTCAATTCTAAGATAAATCCAGCAGCTATTGGACTTAAAATAGCTGCAATCATCGCAAGACTTCCTGAGATTCCTACTAGTGATCCAGTATATTTAGGACCCAAATCTGCGTGATTTACGCCAAAACCGCCAGCTGCTATTCCGCTACAAATGTTTGTCAAACATAATAATAATATTATTAACAAAATTGATTCTTGAAAAGGAATAATAGTCAAACATATTGCAGAACCAAAAAAGCCGATTGTATTTACTGACCTTCTTACCTTTATAATTTTGAAACCATTTTTGATTAGGCTGTCAGCTAAAAAACCCCCACAAATTAATGAAAAAACTGAAACAATGCTTGGAATTAAAATTAGTAAAATAAAAGTTCCAGAATCTAAATCAATCCCAAGCCCTCCAGATAATTCAGAAGCATTAACGTATTTTGGTAGATATGACAAAAAAGTGTACAAAGACCAGTTATTGCAAAAAGTAGCAATGACAATTGCAATAAAAGGTCCATTTTTAATTAAATCATAAAAAGGTACTGATTTTGCAGCAGAGCTTGCAGGAGCCTCTCTTTGAATTAAATCAAGTTCATATTTAGTTATTTTTTTATGATCTTCTGGATATGAAGTAACTAATTTTTGCCAGAAAAAAAACCAGAAAACACCTAAAGCACCAAACGAATAAAATACCCATTCCCATGAGTAATTCTCCATAATCAAGGCTGCTACAACTAAACCAAATACTGTACCAACTGCTATGCCACTATTGGTAACTGCAATTGTTCTTGTTCTTTCATTAAAAGGTATCCATCTTGCGTATAAAGAATGCCATGATGGAAATGTGATACCCTCACCTAGTCCCATTAATATTCTAATAAAAATTAAAAGAAAAAAGCCACTGTAAGCAAATGCTGGTGTAATAATTGTAAAAAATGACCAAAGAAGAAGTCCGTAGGCTAAAACTCTTTTACCTCCATATTTATCAGCTAAATATCCTCCCACTGTCATTGAAATCATGTAGCCTATATAGAAAGAACTCAAAATAAGTCCAACCTGTGATTCGCTCCAACCGAATTGTTCTTGCATAGGAATAATAGTTACTGAAATGTTAACTCTGTCTATGTAACAAATAAAAACAGCCAAAAATGACATAAAAACAACTCTGAATCTAATTGGTAATGACATTTAGCTATCTTATCTTTGTCAGTCGTTTTTTGAGAATGTTTAATTCAAGATTTTTTGGAGAACCTAGTGAATAATTTTTAGATTTAACTGTGTTAATTTTTTTGTCAACTGGATTATTTTTTACAAGATCATATGCATCTCTAAAAGACATACCGGTAGCAACATATTCGTATACTTTATCAGTCATCATCATATCCTCATTGATGTATTTGCTTGAATTTGTTTTATTTACTTTAATTGATTTAAGAATATCTGGAATTATAGATAATGTTTGAAAACATATAATAAAAGAAGAAACTAAACTTCTTTTGGTGAGTTGAAGATCTCTGTGATAACCACTTGGTAATGATAATAGGTTTTCTAATTCAGAGGATAAACCTGCAAGAATTGAATAGTTAGCTCTAATTATCTCTATAACATCAGGGTTACTTTTATTTGGCATTATTGATGATCCAGTTGAATATTTATTATCAATTGACAATAAATTAAACTCTTGAGACAAAAACAAACTCATATCCCATGCAAATTTTCTCAAATCAAGCATAGGTTGTTTAAGAGTATTTATTATTTGCATTTCATATTTACCTCTACTATTTTGAGCATAGAGACTATTTATTTGTATTCGATTGAAACCTAAATCTTTAGTGGTCTTTTTTCTATCAAGTGGCAAGGCGACACCATATCCAGCTGCAGTACCAAGCGGATTTGAATCAATCCAATCAATTGTTTTAATTATTAAATCAATATTATCAATGAAAGATTCAGCGAATGATGCAAACCATAAGCCCCACGAGGATGGCATAGCTCTTTGAATGTGCGTATATCCTGGCATTGGAATTTTTTCATGTTTAAATGCTAGTGTTAAAAACTTACTTGCAATTAATTTATTTTGATTTTTAATATTAATTAATTGCTCTTTTGCAAATAATCTAGTTGCAACTAAAACCTGATCATTTCTGCTTCTACCCGTATGAATTTTTTTCCCAATATCGCCTAATTCCTTTATCAAGAAAATTTCAATCGCAGAATGACAATCTTCATATTTATTACTTAACTTAAATGAACCATTAATATAATTTAATTTTAATTCTTTAAGTTTTTTTAATATTTTTGACTCTTCACTAGCCTTCAGTATATCAATTGACCTTAAAGACTTTACATGCGCAATTGTTCCATCAATGTCATGAACAAATATATATTTATCAAGCTCTATATCATCAGATGATAAGAATAAATCTATTTCTTTTGATGATTTAATATTTTTTGTGTTCCATATCTTCTTATTCATAGTTAACTCCTGTTAAATCATCAAAACCACAAGCAGCATTTATATTTTGAATAACCTGAGTTGCTGCTCCTTTAAGAAGATTGTCTAAAGTGCAACATAGTGTCAAATGTTGTTTATTTTCATCAAGGGAGAACCCGCCTATTTCAACAGTATGAGTATTTATAATTTCATTGATCATTGGAATATCTTTTTTAATATTAATTAACTTAGAATTTTCATAAAAATTTTTATACATGTTAAAAATATTTTCTACGCTGTTTTTCTTCTTTAATTTTAATTTTGATGTTACTAATATACCCCTAAAAAAACTTGCTACATGGGGAGAAAAATGGATCTGTTTATAAAGATTCATTCTGACTTCATTCTCATGAGCATGTCCAGATAGTGAGTATGGAATTAGGTTATTTTCCAGTTTTGATTGATTATTTCTTGAATTAGGAGTTGCTCCCGCCCCACTATAGCCAGAAATACCAATAGAATTAATATCCCCGTCGACTAAATCCATAATAGGTGCTATTGATAATTGCATTGCAGTTGCATAACAACCAGGATTGCTAATGGTTTTTGAACCATTATATTTTCTTAATTCAGGCAGTCTATAATGCCAAGCATTGTCTGTTCTAAAGTCAGAGCTTATATCAATAAAAATAATTTGATTATTTATTTTATTAATGATATCAAAATATGATTTAGCTTTACCATTGGGCATTGCTAGGATAACTACATCTACACCATCTATATTCATTTCGGATTTTTTTAACGGGGAAAATTTTAAGTCTTTATTACAAGAATTTTTTACTTGCGCACCTGCATTAGAACTTGAAAACACTTTAGTAAGATTTAAGTTTGGGTGATTATCTAAAATAGATATTATTTCTTGGCCCACATACCCTCTGCCACCAAGCATTGCAATATTTAATTTATTTTTCATAATTTATAGTAGCTGGTTTACTAGAGGCAGATTCAATGCATTTTGTTAATTCTTTTAAATCACTTATTCCAATCCAAAAAATATTCCAATCCTCATATCTTTGAAAACCATCACATACTTGCATGTAAAATTTGTTTATAGAATTATTTGGCCTTGATCTCCAGAATACCTTTGAATGATCAACTAACATTCTTTTCCAAATTGCATTACCTAATCCTTCTCCTCTAGCTTTATCAATAACTGCGAATTTGTCCATATAAGGTATGGAATCTTCAAAAGTCATCACAATAGCAGCTCTTTTGCATGAACTTAAATAATATTCTTTATTCTCGTTATCAAAATAATTACTTACGAGCTTTCCATTAAAGGATTTTTCAAGAACTAACTGCAATGACCTTTGTTCTTCATGATCTAAAATATCTTTTTTATTTATTTCGTGTCCAGATTTAATTAAAGTTCCAAAACCTGCATCTGTGAATAACTCTTTATTGAGATTAATTGGCTTTGTAATAGATATCGAACTACTGGTTGGTAATATATTTAATAAAAGTTTTATTTGTTCTAACTTTAATTTCATGCCTGAGTGAAGCCAATCTTTTGTCATCAATTTATCATAATCATCCTTAATATTTATCGTAGAAATCAATTGGTCTTGTTCATCTAAAATTCCGCCGGTTTCACTCAAGAAAATAATTTTATCTGGTGAAATTTCCTTTGCTATAGCTATAGTCGCGTTATCAGCATTAATATTTACAAATTCACCCTCTTCTGTTGCTCCAAGTGGAGATATTACAGGTATAGACTGAGTTGATAAAATATTTTTTAGCTCTTCGGAATTAGTTTCTACTATTTCACCAACATGCCCAAGATCTTTATCTTTAATTTTACATGTAAAGATGCCCTGGTTTATAGGAGTGGCATTTACTCCATTTGCTTCAAGCGATTTACATAGTTGATTATTAGTTTCATCAAATACCCTTATAGCAATTTTAAGCACTTCGTCAGTGGTTATTCTTTGTCCATTTTTAAATGAAAACTTAACTTTTGACTCCTCAAGCTTTTTGGATAGCATTGGCCCTGCGCCATGAACAATAATTGGTCTTAGGCCAACTTCGTTTAAAAAAAGTAATGAGGAAACTAAACTTTCCAAATCATCTCTTATAATTGCGCCACCAACTTTAATAACCGCAAACCTGTAATCATCTGATGAAAACCTTTCAAGATATTTTCTTATTTCCTTTTCACTACTCATTCCACCCAATAACTTAAGGACTGTTTCTTTAGTAAATGCCTTATCCATAATTATTTTTTATTAACACTTGTCCAAGTTGCAGTGCTTTGACCAAGCAATTTAATGAAACCTTGTGATTCTTCAACCCCCCAAGATGCGGATTGTGCATATATTGCTTCGTTGCTGATAAGTATTTTTTTTGCGTCTACGGAAATAGCGTCCACTCTGCCAGAACTCAATGTTAAAGTTACTTGTCCATTTACTGATTTTTGAATATCCTCTAAAAAAGTCTCTAAATTTCTTGTTAGGGGATCAAAGTAAAATCCACCATATACCAATTCAACCCACTTCTTACCTATTATTGGCTTAAAAAAGTTTTGCTTATCAGTAAAAACTGCCTCCTCAAGTGCTCTGTGAGCTCTTTGAAGGATAGTTATGCCAGGTGCTTCGAATATAAATCTTCCTTTAATGCCGATGATAGTATCGCTTGCAAAGATTTCTCTTCCAATACCATATTTTCCACCAATTCCATTTAGTTTTTTTAACAAATCAGGGCCTTTAATTGATTTATTGTTTAATTTCTTAGCTACTCCATTTTTAAAATCAATTGTAATTTTTTTACTTTTTTTAGGATAATTTTCTGGAGTTGAGCATATGATATAGCTTTCATTTGATGGTTTCTTCCATTGGTCAATTTCTGAACCAGATATAGTAGCTCCCATGAGATTTTCATTAACACTATATTTTGAACTAAGTGATGAAATTTTATATCCTCTTTCTTTTAAGAAATCTTCTTCGTAGCCCCTTACATTAGAAATTTTATTTTGAATCTCTCTTATTGGAGTTATCGTATTAAATTTACCAAAAGACTGAATAGATAAATCAAATCTTACTTGATCATTACCCATTCCAGTGCATCCATGAGAGATATAATTAGTTTTCAATTTTTTGCATAATTTGATCGCCTCTTTCACTATTAGATATCTGTCAGAACATAAAGCAGGATATTTGTCTTGATAGGATGCCCCAGACCAGATAAGTGGTTTAATAATTTCATCCCACAGTTGAACATCAACATTTGTATTAATATGTTTTTTTGCACCTAGCTCAATTGCTCTTTTTGAAATTTTATTTTCTTCAGATTTTGATATACCACCTGTGTTAACAAAAATTGTATGCACCTCAAAATTCTTTTCAATTAAATAAGGTACACAAAAACTTGTATCAAGACCGCCTGAAAATGCTAATACTATTTTTTTCATAATTTTTTTCCAATTAATTTGGTTAATAATGACTTTTGAACATGTTTTCTATTTTGTGCTTCTTGAATTGCGACACAATAGTTAGAATCCATTACCTCATCAGTTGCTTTTATATTTCTTCTTAATGGAAGACAATGACTGAATAAAGCTTTATTTGTATGATCCATTTTTTCCTGATCAACAATAAAATGCTTATATTTATCTCTTATTAATTTTTCATCCTCAACACTTCCATAGTAGTTTAATGATCCCCAACTTTTTGCATAGACTATATCCGCACCCTCATAAGCTTCTTTAATATCATGATGTATTGAAAATGATTTTTTATTTTTTTTACAATTTGACTGAGCCTCTGATATGAAGCTCTCATGAAGAATATAGTCTTTATTAGGGCATAAAAGCTTGATGTTCATACCAAATTTGCTAGCAACAAGAAGAGAAGAGTTGGCAACAGCAGTATTTAAAGGTTTAGGGTGATAAGTCCATGTAAGGAGATAGTTTTTATTGGATAGATCACCTAATTTTTCTTGCATTGTAAGAATATGAGCTAGCTCCTGACAAGGATGTGTAATACTTTCCATGTTTACAACTGGGACTGAAGAATGCTCAGCAAATGATCTTAAAATAATATCACTAATGTCTTCATCAACATTTTGAAATTTAGGAAAGGCTCTTACAGCAATTAAATCACAATAATCAGATAAAACTTTTGCAACCTCAATGATATGTTCTTCATTATCACCGTCCATTATAGCGTTTGGTTTAAATTCTATTGGCCAAGCATCCTTTCCAGGATGTAATATCACTGCATATCCACCTAACTCATTAATTCCTACTTCAAAACTTGTTCTTGTTCTCATTGATGGATTAAAAAAAAGCAGAGCAACAGACTTATTTTCTAACGTTTTATGAAATTTTTCCTTTTTCAAAAAGCTAGCATAATCAAGTAGATCTTGAAGTTCATCTTTGGCCCATTCTGACGTTGTAATAAAATTTTTCATAGTTTCCTAAAAACAAAAAACCCAGCAAATGCTGGGTCAAATATACATAACAATGTCCCAGCTTAAATAGCTAAAACCCGTCTGTTATGTGTTGTAGTTATATTCATCGGTGATAATTATATATAGAAATGCAGTTTTGTAAACTTATTCAACAAGAAGCTCATACTCAATCCAATCTACTATAAACCTTTGCTGATCAGGATTTTCTTTATTTGTGCATAATCTATTCTTACAAAATGCATCATAATCCACCCAATAATCATCATAAATTCCTCCTACAGCTACATTAATAATCATATAGTATGTGGAATTAAACGGATAACTAAATTTTTTAAATTCTGGGTGATTACTATCAATTCGAAAATAAGGTTCACTTTCATTGTCTAAATAAAAACTTATCTCATCTTCTAACCATTTCAATGTAATAGAATGAAATTTATCAATAAATCTTACTTTTCTAGGAATTAAAGCTTCACCAACAAGTGTTGATTTGTTTGTTGGAGTCTTGCCAAAGTGCAAAGCTGAACTAGCAATATTTGAAATTCTTCCCCTATGCTCAATTATATCTATTTCACCACCTTGAGGCCATTGCACATCTTTATCAGGCATTAGCCAAAAAGCTGGCCAAAAACCAATACCTTTTGGTACCTTGAAACAAATAGTTATTTTTGATGGATAAGTAAATGACTTTAAGCTTTTTGTATTGATTCTCGCTGACGTATAATTAAATCCAAAATATGGTTTTTTTTTGTTATAGATTGGTTGAATTTTCAAATATCCATCTTCAATAAATAAGTTATTAGTTACATTCTTAATTTTTTCGTTTTCAATTTTTTCTTTCAGAATAAGATTTTCACCAGATACGTCATCTATGTGATGATGTTCATTAAATCTAGTATTTCGTTGAGGTTTTGTATAGTACTGTAATTCACCATTTCCCCAGCCTGAAATGTATTGTCCATTATAATTAAAACCGTTAGATACTGAGTATTGCCAATTCTCCTTTGAAAGTGAATCACCATTAAAATCTTCAAACCATGTCAATATGCTCGGATCAGATCTGTTCTTACAGTATGAATTTTTTTCTTGAGCAAAATCATCAGAATTAATAATTTTTCTTACTTCGATTGTCTTATTTTCGCTCAATAAAGAAGGGATAATTAAAAGAGATAATAAAATTCTATAATTCATAAAGCGATAATATTGGTAGGGATGGAGGGAGTCGAACCCCCACGCCTTGCGGCACTTGGTTCTAAGCCAAGCGTGTCTACCAGTTCCACCACATCCCCAGATTGCAGCATTATAAAGCCTATTTTTATTTATATGTAAGAAATTTATTAATTACAAATCGTAATTAATTTGATTTTTTCTTTGTCTATACAAGAAAATTAATGCGATAAGAGTTAACAAACCTATAAAAAAAGCAATTAAATCATATTGGAATAGGCCCTCATAGAACATCCCAGATAATTTTCCAACTAACATGCAAAAAACTATATATATTAAAACAGTTCCAAGTTGAACTCTAGATGAAGAGAAAATAAATCTCACCATAATGTAACCGCCGGCAACAAAAATACCAGCTAAAGTACGCACAAAAGTTGCAAGTGGGGTATTTCTTTCAATTTCACCAAATGGTAAAAAGAAAGATTCTAAATTTGGAAAAAAGATGGTGTATAAGCCGCATACAATTGAAAATATACCGACAATAACTAAATATGACTTGAAAATAAAACTCATAAAACCCCCAACATGTACAAAGCAATGAGAAAACTTATGGTCCCTACAACTATCCATATGTACATCTCTTTAAAATTATTAAACTTATATGAATTTATTGCAAGAAAACAGCAAAATATTGGAGCCAATACAATAATGCCATAGCCAATTAATATTGCTAAAGGGATGAAAGCTAGCAATAGAAATACTTGTAAAAATTTCTTATTCATTAATCTTTATCTTTATTCTTTAATAATACTCTCTTTTATTGAAGCTATCTCAGTTTGAACCTCGTTTATAACTTGATTTAATTGTTTTTTATAATTCTCTAGGCTAACTATAGAGTCATCTATAATAATTATTTGTGTCTCCAGCGATCTTATTGACGATTTAAGTTCTGTTAAATTTTTTCCAATAGATGAAATATTGCCTAATTGCCTTTCAATTTTGTCTACAAGATCTTTATTACCTTTAATATTTTTAGCAGCACTACCCATGTTAAGGTTCAAATTTTGTAGATTTTCATTAATATCATCGATGGTTTTTTTTATTTTAGATATATCGACTCTATTTTTTTTATTACTTAAATCCCACAATTTTCTCACCTCTCTATCTAAAAACTGTATAGATGAAGATATTTCGGTTAGAGAATCATTATTAGTTTCATCTGCAATATTTATTTGCTCTTCAATTATTAAAACCCTTTCATCTATTGCTGAAAGAGTATTATTGAAATTTGTAGATTGTGTTATTTGAGAAATAATTAAAGCCAGAATAGACATAAAAACTAAAACATAAATAAAACCAATTAATAAGCCACCTGATTCTATTTTTTTTAAGTATGACGGTAGTTGTTTGCTAGGTTTTATCTCATTACTCATAAATGTTAAAAAATTAAAGATTACTTTATAATAAGCTTTTATTTTACATTAATATTCAAAAATGAACTTAGATTTTTCAAATGATCAAAAAATGCTAAAAGAAGAAGCAAAAAAATTTCTTTCTAAAGAAAATGCATTATTACGAAATAGAACTGTTCTTGAGAATGAATCATATGTGGATAATGATTTATGGGCAAAAATTGTTTCACTCGGTTGGACTGGGATAAGAATACCAGAAAAATATAATGGCTTAGGCCTTGGACATCTTGAGCTATGTGTGATTGCTGAGGAATTAGGTCGATTTCTTGCTCCTGTTCCATTTTCTTCATCAGTATATTTATTTACAGAAACCATTATTAATTATGCAAATGATGAACTTAAAAAAGAATTACTTCCAAAGTTAGTATCAGGTGAAATTGTAGGCACACTTGCTGTTACCGAAGATTTTATGGCACCTAGTCGTGACAATATTTTGGTAAGTTGTGATAATGGTTTGATAAATGGCAAAAAAATAGCAGTGCCTGACGCTAAAATTGCTACTCATGTAATTGTAGTGGCAAAAACAAATTCTGGCATTTCGTTGAGATTGGTAGATACATCCTCCTCTGGAGTTACTATAAAACACCAGAAAAATATTGATGAAAGTAGAGGTCATTTTCAAATTGATTTTGATAACGTAGAAGGTTCTCTTATTGGTGATGAGATCAGTGGTTGGGAACAATACGAATCAATTATAAATCAAGCAGCTGTATTGTTTAGTTATGAACAAATAGGTGGGGCACAAGCTTCGCTTGATATGGCGATAGGTTATGCAAAAGAAAGATATGCTTTTGGAAGACCAATTGGCTCTTTTCAAGCAATAAAACATAAACTTGCTGATATGTATGTTTCTTTAACATTAGCCAAATCTAATTGTTATTATGCTGCTTGGGCCTTGTCAACAAACTCTTCTGACCTTCCATCTGCTTCTGCAACTGCAAGGGTTAGTTCTACAAAAGCATTTCAATTGTGCTCAAAAGAAAATATTCAAACTCATGGAGGCAATGGATTTACTTGGGAATATGATTGTCATTTATTTTATAGACGATCAAAACTTCTATCATTAAATATAGGTTCGATGAGTAATTGGAAAGAGAAACTTGTTACAAGTTTAGAACAGTCAAATATTAACTAGGATTATAAAAATGGACTTCAACGATACAACAGAACAAGCAAATTTTAGAAAACAATGCAGATCTTGGCTTGAAGAAAATGCAAAATATAAAAGTGGAAATTCTAAGCCAAATGATTTTGCTAACAAGGATGCACTAAAAGAAGCCAAATCATGGCAAAAAAAGAAATATGATGCAGGATGGGCAATGTTACATTGGCCAAAAGAGTATGGGGGAATTGGAGCCAGCGCGATAGAAAGGATTATATGGGGTAATGAAGAATCAAAATTTGACGTACCAAAAGGTATTTTTGAAATTGGTCTAGGGATGTGTGGTCCAGTAATGATGGAGTACGCTACTGATGAGCAAAAAGAAAGATACTTACCTCCTATGGCCGAAGGTAAAGAAATTTGGTGTCAATTATTTTCTGAACCATCCGCTGGATCTGATGTTGCAGGACTAAGAAGCAAAGCTGTCCAAGATGGAGATAAGTGGATAATAAACGGGCAAAAGGTTTGGACATCTGGTGCTCATTTTTCTGATTTTGGCATTTTAGTTGTTAGGCATGATCCAAGTGTTGAAAAGCATAAAGGTATGACTTTTTTCTTTGTGGATATGAAGTCACCTGGCATAGAAATTAAACCAATTAAACAAATTACTGGAAGTTCAAGTTTTAATGAAGTTTACTTTAATGATGTAGAGATACCAGATTCACAAAGACTTGGAGCAATTGGTGATGGTTGGAAAGTGGCTATCACAACTTTAATGAATGAGAGATTGGCTGTTGGAGATGCTAACGGCGCTGATGTTGAAGATGCTTTTAAGTGGGCTAAAAAACAGGATGATAATGGTGAACCACTTTTAAATAATAAAGCTGCTCGTGAATCTATTGCAGATTGGTATTGTGAAGCAAGCGGCTTAAAAAATACAAAATTGAGAACAATGTCAGCCCTTTCAAAAGGTCAAACACCAGGACCAGAAGCATCTATTACAAAAATTGTTAGTGCTGGTAAGCTGCAAGATATTGGTAACTTTGGTATAGACTCCTTGGATATGGCTGGAATGCTAAGAACTGAGAATTTAGATATTAAAAGTTTTCACAATGCTTGGCTGGGAGCTCCAGGACTTAGAATAGCTGGTGGAACTGATGAAATTTTAAAAAATGTTATTGCTGAACGTGTTCTTGGTTTACCGCAAGATCCCAGAGCAGATAAAGGAGTTGCGTTTAAAGATATTCCTTCAAGCAAGAACTAAGCTTTATAAAAAACTCAACATAATTTCATCAATTAAAATATTTGATCCATCATCAGTTGTAACATCTCTTGATGAACCATTTCTCCAAACAGTAAGTACTGTCCAAACTGTGGTATCAAGTTCTTTGTCTTTGAGATTAATTCTTAAGATATTTTCAGTTACAGTTCTAACATCATTATTAAATGAATATCTATTATAGTAATAAGGTGAATAGTAGTAATAACCTAGAGATCCCCTATCTGCATCAATTTTATCTTTAGTTGTGATATTGATTTCAAAAGTTAAATTAGAATTTTTATCATAGGAAAGACCCTTCTCTTCCAATGCATTTTTAAAATTATTTGAAAATTTTTCAAGCTCAATTGGATCAATTTCAGCACTTAAAAATGAATCATTTATATTTATATAAAAATCGCTATAATTATCAAGATTAAATGTATCAACAGAGTTAATTTTTATATTCGATTGAGTGCTAGCACATCCAAAAATTAATAAGACACAGATTAGAGAAGTTATTTTGTTCATTATATTATTTTAACAACTTTTTTTATGTTTGAAATACAAGACGAAAAATATATACCATTACTTGATATAAATGCACAAATTTATGAGGATGAGCATTTTAAATGCAAACATATTCATTTAGATTCAAAAAGCAATGAAAAAGTATTTATGGTTGCTTTTAGAACTATTCCAAGTGATTCGTCTGGCGTAGCTCATATACTTGAACACACTGCATTATGTGGTTCTGAAAAGTATCCTGTAAGAGATCCTTTTTTTATGATGATTAGAAGATCTCTAAATACCTTTATGAATGCGTTCACTTCAAGTGATTGGACTGCTTATCCTTTTGCAACTTTAAATAATAAAGATTTTAAAAACTTATTAGGGGTATATCTTGATTCATCCTTTTTCCCAAAATTAGACATGCTCGATTTTGCTCAGGAGGGCCATAGGCTAGAATTTTCAGACAACGATAATATCGAAAGTGAAATTCAAATTAAGGGAGTTGTTTTTAATGAAATGAAAGGAGCCATGAGTTCAGTGACTAGTCAATTATGGCATGGTTTATCAAAAAATTTATATACATCATCAACTTACAAACATAATAGTGGAGGAAATCCAGAAAATATTATTGATCTTACTCATGAGGATTTAGTTTCATTTCATAAAAAACATTATCACCCCTCCAATGCAACCTTTTTTACTTTTGGAAAGATTAGTCCAAAAGAAATTCAGGATTATATACATGCAAATGTTTTGAACAAATTCACTCCTTCGCTTGAAGAAATTGCTGTCAAAAATGAAAAAAGAATATCAGAACCAAAAGTTGCCTATGACTTCTACAATCCACAACCTGGTGATGAAAATAATCATCATGTTGTCTTAAGCTGGTTGTTGAAAGAAAGTCATAATCCAATTGAATTATTAGAATCTTATTTAATGTCAAGTATATTACTAGATAATTCTGCATCACCACTTAGAAAGATATTAGAAAATACAAATTTGGGTAAATCTCTTTCTCCATTAACTGGACTTGAAGCTGATCAAAAAGAACTTGTCTTTGCTGTAGGACTGGAAGGAGTTGAATCTAATAAGCATATGGAAGTTGAGAAATTAGTATTTGATTGTTTAAATGATCTTACTGAAAATGGCATCCCGAAGGAACTTGTAATGTCATCACTTCATCAGTTAGAAATAAAACAAAGGGAAATTACAGGATCTGGTATGCCCTTTGGTCTTCAAGTAATGTTAAGTTGTTTGCCGGCATGCATTCACAATGATAATCCTTTAAATATTCTTGATTTAGATTCGGCTTTTAATAGCATTAAAGATAATTTAAATAAAGAAAATTATATTGAAAGTCTTATATCTAAGAATTTGATAGAAAATAATCATAGAGTTAATTATTCTTTAATACCGGATGTTAACTTTAATAAGAAAATTGAAAAGAAAATTCAAGATAAGCTTGATAAATACACAAACACACTTTCAATTGATGATAAAAATAAAATAGCTTATATAGCAAAGTCTCTTGAAAAAAGACAATCACAAGTAGATGATCCTGAAATTTTACCAAAAGTTACTAAAAGTGATATCCCACTAAAGAGATCATATATTTCACCAAATAAAAGTGATGCTAATTACTTTTACAAAACAGGAACTAATGGTCTTGTATATCATTCAATGATTTTTCCATGCAAAAGCTTAACTAAAAATGAGTTAGAGATCTCCTCTCTTTTTTCTGACAATATTACAAATATTGGACTGGGATCAGAATCCTATGAATTAATTCAAAAAAAGCAATCTCTTATAAGTGGTGGTATTTCAGCATCTTTTAGTGTAATTCCAGATGAAACAAATAAAAATTATCAACTAGCGTTAAAAATTAGTAGTAAGTGTTTAAAAGGAAATGAAAATCAAATGCAAGATTTAATGTTAAAAACAATTCAAGAATCAAATTTTAATGAGTCAGAAAGAATTCAAGAATTGTTAGGTTTTATTTCAGCTAATAATGAAAAATCAATTATTCAAAATGGTCATATTTTATCAATGAGTAGTGCTGCAGCTCAAATAAATAATATAGCTTCAACTAATGATTTTACCGGCGGGATAAGATTTATAAGTAATACGTCGAGCTTGTATAAAAATATTACTAAAGAAAAAAATATAGATAGTTATATAGATTCACTGCAAGCAATTAAATCTAAAATATCTAATGATCCTATATACACATTCATAGCTTCATCTATAGACTTGCAGGATTTAAAAATTAAGAGTGATTTTGATAAAAATTCAAACTTTGAAAAAATTCTTTTTCTTGAATCGCAAAAAGATTCATATGCATGGATAACTGGATCACAAGTATGCTTTTGTGCTGAAGCATTTCCATCAGTAGATATTGATCATAATGATTCTGCTGCATTAACGGTTTTGGGTGCTGTGCTAAGAAATGGCTATTTACATTCGGCAATTAGAGAAAAAGGTGGTGCTTATGGTGCTGGTGCAAGCCAAGATTCAAAAAATAAAACCTTCAAATTTTTTTCTTACAGGGATCCTAATTGCATCGAAACATTTAATGAATTTAAAAGATCAATTGATTGGGGAATAAGCAATATTAAAACATCTCACTTAGATGAAGGCATACTTGGAGTTATTTCTAGTATTGATAAGCCTTTATCGCCATTTGGAGAGGCTATGAATGATTTTTCCAGTGAGTTAGATAATAGATCACAAGAAGCAAGACTTAATTTTAGATCTAGAGTTAAGAAGTGCTCTGTAAAAGATTTACAATACGTTTGTGAAAAATATTTATTAAATAACTCAAAAAAATCTGCTATTGCTGGTGAAAGTTATATTGATCAGTTAAAAGAACTTAACCTTAAAATTAAAGAAGTTTAAGACTTAAAAAAAGAAAAACCATTTACGTTTGAGTTGCTTTTGACATCCCCAATACTGTTGTTGATATTTTGTTGATCTTGTTTGGACTCTGTCAGCAACCTTTATCAACCATTGTTTCTTTCTGTAAGTTTTCTTTTTAAAACCACCATAGCCTTCGTGATAAGCTAAATATAAAGACCTTGCATCGGTTCTTTCAAACCCTTGATAATATCCTTTGGCCGCATACCAACCAATAAAATCGGCTGAATCTTTAAATGATGAACGTTTAGCATTAGTATTGCCAGTTTCCTTTTGATAATCTTCCCAAGTCATTTTTAGTGCTTGTGAATAACCTCTTGCAGTTGAGGCTCTTAACCAAGGGATGAAACCAAGTAACTTATCTCTTGCCGGTTTAGCATCATGTCTAAAGCTAGATTCCTGATACATAAAAGACATTAGCACATAAGGAGGTACCTTCCATCTCTTTTCACTCCTCATTACAGCCTTATACCAACTTCTTTTTTCTTTGAATATTAAACATAGATTATCAGGATTCTTTGGTGGTTTTGTTGCACATGAAGACAAGATTAAAAAAGCAAACATGAATAGAAATATTTTAGAATTCATTTTAATGAAAATCGATTTTTTATAATTTTTCATCTATCTCAAATCCTCTAAAATTTTTAAACCTTGGGAACCTTAAACTATAGGTTTCACTATCTAAGCTTTGAGTAATTGCATCTGCTCTTATTTCTATAAGTCTACCGACTAATTTATCTTTAGCTAACCAAAATTTTTCTCTATCTTCATCAGTTAATCCACTTCCAACACTTAAAGAAAAAAACTTTCCATCATCTGTTCCTTCAACAGTGAATGCGCCTAACTTGCCCTCATGCTTACCTGTACCCTCTTGAATACTTGTTACTTTTAATGTTACTTCAATAAATGGTTTTATTTTTAACCATGCATGGCTCCTTTTGCATTCGTAAAGATCATTTTTAGGCTTTATCATTAGTCCTTCATAGCCCATTTCAAGTGCTTCTTTATTCATCTTGGCAAACTTTGCTTGTCCTTTTGGATTATCGAAATCTATTACTTCATAATCAACTAATTTTATAGAATCTTTAAAATTATTATCTAGTTTTCTAAGGACCTCTTTTCGTTCAATTGAATTCAATTTGCTTACACCATTGTTAAATTCATTGAGAGGCAAGATATCAAATAAAGCTAAGTATGCATCTTTTGTATTTGCACCAGACTTTCTATGGACTTGCTTCATTAGCTCTTGAAAATCATTACTCATTACTTCTCCATCAAAAACAAAATTATTATATTTTGAAGAACTTAAAGCTTCTTCGATATGGGGAAAATTTGAAAAAATTTTTCCATTTCTGCTATATAAAGTAGCATTTCCTTTTTTTACAATTGCGATAACTCTTACTCCATCATATTTATATTCTACTAAACATTCGCCAATAATTTTTTTAGGATGCTTTGCGCCATCATGAGCTAACATGCATGAAAAAACTGGAATACTAAAATCAAGATTCATTCTTTTTGCTACATTATTAACTGTTTTTTGACTCACACCACATCTTAAATCCTTAATAAGAATTCTTCGATACCAATTATTCCATTGATCACCTGATGATCTTTTCATTAATTCTATAATTAAATCTCTTGCAGCATGACCAGTTTTTTCTCTATCAACAAGAAGATTGATCTTCTCTTTAAACTCCTTCCATGATAAGTGATTGGTCTTTTCCTTAGATTCAGGAACTTGTTTTACACCGAATGTAATTAGTGGATCTAAACACATAGATAAACCCTCTTGAAATTCCTCATTGTGTAAATTTTTTTCAATTACGCTTTCTTTAAATAGTCTACTATTATTACTTTCGAGTTCTATAATTATCTTTGATGGGTCTGTCATCCTAATTTGATACTTCTTTAAAGTTATTAAGTTGGCTTAAACGCATAATTTCTTGAGCTCTTGATTCCATATGAGAAATCATTTGTTTTGTTATTGGCATCCTCTCTGCATCACAAATACTTGAATGAAACTTTTCTGAAAACATATATGCAAAATTAATCATTTCTTGGAATGCATTAGTAGGATTGCTTACACTTGCAAGATCAGCAACAACTAAAATGGCGAAGGTTGAAGTATTTTCATCAAAAGTTCCGGGATTAATAGCATTAACTATTTTAAATATTTCTTTGTTATTTATATCTAAATATGAAAAATAGCCGTTCTTACTTTTTGTATTTAGGTTATTCATGATTCCAAAAAATTGATTAATATTAAAATCAGATTTATCTACAGAAATTAGGTTTAGTATGGCTAGCTCTTGCTCTTTGTTTTGTAGCTCTTTGGCTTCATCAACTTTTTCATTAAAGTCAAAAGAACTTTGATTATCTATATTTATTGAATCATCTTCATCAAATGAATCCGAAACAGGTTCTATTTTCATCTTAAGCTCGCTGGAATTTGATATTTTTCTAATGAAGAAAAAAGTTAAAATTAAAAAAATTAAAACTGAAAAACCTATTAGATATATTTCAAAATTATTTTGCATTACGTTTCTGCAAATTCTAATGCTTGATTAACATCAACCGATACCATTCTTGATACACCAGCTTCCTGCATTGTGACTCCCATAAGATGATCACTTCTTTCCATTGATACTTTGTTATGAGTTATAAAAATAAATTGGATAGTTTTTGACATTTCTTCAACCATATTTATAAATCTCATCGTATTTAAATCATCTAATGGTGCATCGACTTCATCAAGCATACAAAAAGGAGCAGGATTCAACTCAAATATTGAAAATACAAGTGCTAATGCTGTTAACGCTTTTTCACCGCCAGATAACTGCGAAATTGAAGTATTTTTCTTTCCAGGAGGACGGGCCATCAGAACAACTCCTGCGTTAAGAGTATCATTTTCAGTCAGAGAAAGTTCTGCAAAACCACCCCCAAAAAGTTTTGGAAAGACTTCTTTGATCCTTGCGTTTACTGCATCAAAACTATTTTTAAATCTAGTTTTTGTTTCTTCATCAATTTTCTTAATAGCAGCTGAAAGTTTTTCAAGTGCGTCTATTAATTCATCATACTGGGAATCTAATTCTTCTTTTCTTTTGAGTTCTTCTGCAATTTCATTTGGTGCTGCTAAGTTAATTGCCCCTAACTTTAAGATTTTCTCTTGCAAAATCTCAATATTTTTTTGTAATTCTTCAACATCTAAATTCTCGTAGTTATCAAAATTAATTGTATCTATATTTATACCTGCTTGATTAATTTTTTTATTAGATGAATCTAATTGTATTTCATGTGATTTAAGTTCTACTCTTAAATTAGTAATTTTTTCTGATATGGATCTTAAATCAAGCTCTGCGATAGATCTTTCACTTTCTAATTTTTTTACTTCGCTATCAACAGCTGATTGTTCTTTTCTTATTTTGTTAAGTGCTTCTTCAGCTATTGAACTATTCAAAATAAGGTCATTTAGTAATTCAGTTTTTGTTTCAATTGATTTATCTATGTCATTTATATCTTTTGTAAGCTTAGTCTTTCTTTCAATATAGTCAGCTGAAATGCTTTTTGTTTGCTCTGATGCTATTTGAAATATATTTTTTAATAAATCTTTTAATTCATAAGCATTTTCTTTAACACGATCTTTAACAAAGCCATTTTCATTTAATGTGTTAATTATCCTATCTAAAAGTCGTAATGCTTTTTCTTTTGGTGACAAATTTTCAAAATCTTCTGCTTTCTCAATAGCTATTTTATGAAGATCTTCTACTCTTGAAAGTTCTTCTTTGAATTGTTTTTTTTGATTTTTTAAGTTGTGAATATCTTGTTCGTTTCTTGCAACCTCTGCTCCAATAGAATAATAATTTTTTTGAGACTCTTCATACGAGCTTAAAACTGCCTCATTTTGTGTTCTAAATTCATCAATCTTAGATTGTTTAGTTTTAACCTCTGAATCTTTTATTTTATAGTCACGATTTAGAGCATCTAGATTATTTTGAAGTTGGTCTTTGCTATTTTTTGCTTTTAATGAAAAAACAATAGCAATATCTAGCTCTGTCTTTGCTTCATCTTCTTTAAGTTTTTTATATTTTTCAGCAGCTTTAGCCTGATTTTCAAGCCTTTTTATTAATCTTGAAATTTCATCTTTAATATCTTTTACACGCGAAAGATTTTCTTTAGTTCTTTTGATCCTACTTTCAGTCTCTCTTCTTCTTTCTCTATATTTAGATACTCCGGCTGCTTCTTCAATATGTGTTCTAAGATCTTCTGGTTTTGCTGAAACTAAACTACTTACCATCCCCTGTTCAATAATTGCATATGAACTTGGGCCAAGCCCAGTTCCTAAAAAAAGATCCTGAACATCTTTTCTTCTGCATTTTGTACTATTAATAAAATAATTTGACTGACTATCTCGAGTCATAACTCTTTTAATTGAAATCTCATTAAAGGATGAGTATTCACCACCAATTTTTCCACTTGAATTATCAAATAATAATTCAATACTGCATTGACCTGAGGGCTTTCTCAGGTCTGATCCATTAAAAATGACATCAGCCATTGAATCTCCTCTTAAATTTTTGGCTGAAAGTTCACCTAACACCCATCTCACCGCATCAATTACATTAGATTTACCGCAACCATTAGGACCAACTACACCAACTAAGTTTGTTGGAAATGCTATTTTCGTTGGATCTACGAAACTTTTAAAACCTGCTAGTTTTATATGTTTTAATTGCATTATGAAGAGTTAATTTCTTCCTAATATATTAAACTATTGTTCCTTTTTTAACCATTGATTTGCTTGAATTTTATATGAATTAAAAAGATTACTACTATTTAAGAGAAATGTTGAATTAAAAGATATTTTACCGACTGAATCATTACATGAAACGTTAATTTCTAGATCAATTGATTCATTATTTAATATAGCAGATGATATATCAAAACCTGGAATTAATGAGTAATCATTTGTTATTGTGATTTCTTGTAGAGTTGGAAATTCTATTAAAGCTATTGGCAAATCTGGACCGTTAGTAATAAATGCTTTAAGTTCAGAGTTACCAATGTCACAGTTATCAATTGGCTCAAATTCAATAACAAATTTTGATTGAGAATATTCAGGAAATCTTTTATCCCTTAAGGACTTATAAAAAGAGTAAAAAATAAATTTTTCTTCATTAGTAATGAAATATCTTTCACTTTTTGAAATTAAGTCCTCTGCAGATATAAGATTTTCTTCAATTAATGCCTTATTGATATATTCTGAGTACCATTTTGTAAGATCTTCTTTTTTAATTACTGAAGATAACTCTTCATGTTTTTTAATAGGAATTATTACATTTGATGAAATATGCTCCAAAATTTCTTTATTCAAAATATGCATTTTGAATGATCCCAAGAAGGATGTTTTTCCAACAAATGAATAAATACATAAAGCAATCATCAACAAAGACAAACCAATGACATAACCTTTATTTGGTGTGGTTTGTTTTAAAACGTAACTAAAAATTGGAATTAAAGCAAAAAACGACAATATATATATGTAGATCATTTATTTTTTTCTAAATATAAATGTCAACGAAGCAAGAAATAATAGTATAAAAGGTGATATCCATAAAAAAGAAGTTTTTTTATCAAAATTTGGATTATAAACTGCTCCCTGACCAAATCTTTTAATTACATATTCTTTTATTTCATTATCAGTTTTATTTTCTTTAATCATTGCAACAATTTTAAGTTTTAAATCCTCAGAAACAGGAGCATTTGAACTAGCTAGAGATCCGCTGGTGCACTTTGGACATCTTATTTCCTTAATTAACTTATAAAATCTTTTTTCGTCTTCTAAATTATCAAATTCATAGAGTGGAGTTCCAGAAATTAAAGAGGTAAAGAAAAATAAATTTAGCAATAGATATTTTTTAATCATTAAATAGACCTTCTTTTTCAATTATTGGCTTAAACACATCTTTCCATACCTTTTCGTTAACTTCGCCTTGATAATGAACTAAAACTCTATCATTATGAATTAAAAATGTTTCTGGTGCTCCGGTAACACCAAGATCTAATGCAAATTGTCCTTTATAGTCATAAATTATTAGTTCGTAAGGATTACCAAATTTTTGAAGCCAATTAATTGCTTCATTTTTTTCATCTTTATAATTGAGGCCAACTATTGGAATTTTTTTTGATTTAAGTTGTGTTAAATATGGGTGTTCAACTAAGCATGTTATACACCAACTTGCCCAAATATTAAGAATATATTCATCACCTAAATCTTTATTAGTAACAGTATTAACTTTATCTAAAAGAGGTAACTCAAAAGCAGGTGTATTAAAATTTCTAAAATCTGCTCCAGGATAAAATTTATCTTCTTTTAAATAAACAAATAAAAAGATAATTAAAGACATAGGTATAAGTAAGATACTTAATCTAAACAATATCTTCATAACAATGATCGCTTATTTTTGTTAAGAGAATATAAAAGCAAAATTCCTGATAGAGCCATCAAACATGTCGAAAACCAAATCCATCTTATAAAATAATTAAACTGAATGTTTACAACCCAATTTCCATCCTCCAGCTGATCTCCTAATGTAATATAAATGTCTTTAAGTATTGTTGGGAATATCGAAGTCTCTGTTGTGATTTGTCCTCTTGCAAAGTAACGTCTTTTTTCCGGGAAAAGCGTAAACTCTTGTCCATATCTGTCTTCAAAAATAAAAGTGCCTTTGACTGAATCAAAGTTATCATTATTTTCAAGCTCAATATTTTGAAATTTAATTTTATAATCTTCAAAAGAACTAGATTCGTTCAATTTTAAAAGAATTGCCCTTTCGGATGATAATTCATTATTCAAGGCAATAGATATTATTAAGAGGGCTAAACCAAGATGGGCAAGAATGCTAAAAGGATTTGAGTATTTCTTTTTACTAATAAGTAAAAAAATTACGATGAGGTATCTTACAAAAATAAGCATTCCTGTAAAAATGGATGTAATGATCCAAATATTAGTTATTTTTGTTAATGCCATAAAAATAGCCATTAAACAAAAGCTTAAAACAAAAGACAAAGTTGTTGCATTTAGTAACTTGGATTTAATATTTGATGTGCTCCATTTTGAGTTAATAGAGTAAATCATAAAGAATCCTGCTATAAGCGTAATTGGAATAAAAATCGCATTATAGAATGGTGCTCCAACACTAATTTGTTGATCAAATAGATATTCATAAATTAAGGGATACAAAACACCCAAAATAGTTGTGAATGCCAAAGTGGCGAAGATTATATTATTAATCGAGACGAATGATTCTTTTGAAAAAGTTTTTATTTTTTTTTCAGATTTTAACTTATCTACTCTTAAAATAAATAAAGAAAATGCCGATAAAATTATTATTGATGTAAATAATAATAAGTACATTCCTCTTGTAGGGTCATTCGCAAATGAATGTATACTATCGATAATTCCAGATCTAACTATAAATGCGCCAAATAGACTCATAGAAAATACTAATATTGATAATAGTACTGTCCAAATTCTAAGAGTTGATGATTTTGCAGAAACGTAAACCGAATGAATAAAAGCGGTTGCAAGAAGCCATGGAATCAAAGCAACATTTTCAACTGGATCCCAAAACCAGTAACCACCCCAACCTAGTTCATAATAAGCCCACCAACTCCCAAGTGTTATTCCTACAGTTAAAAAAGCCCACGCTGCTAGAGACCAAGTTCTTACAAAAGATTCCCATTTAATAGTTGAGTTTCCTTCTATTAAGAAAGCAATAGCATTAGCAAAAGCTATGACAAATCCTACATAACCAAGATATAAAATTGGGGGATGTATTGCTAAAGCAGGATCTTGAAGCACTGGATTAATATCGGCACCATTTGATGGAGCAATTGGTAAAATTGTCTCAAAAGGATTTGAGGTAAATAATAAAAAAAATAAAAACCCAACTATGATGAGCGCTATAACCCCTATTGATAAAGCTTTTAATTGTTGTTTGACTGAAGTACTAATGTTATAAAAAAATCCCCACAAAGCCAAAAAAACTATCCATAAAAACATAGAACCTTCATGAGCACTCCATATAGAAGAAATTTTGTAGAAGAGAGGTAAATTAGTATTAGAGTGTTGTGCAATGTAAAGAACAGAGAAATAATCATTAGCTGCTAAGAAAATATAAATACCAAAAGAACTTAGTAACAATAAAAAGGAGTGGTTATAGAGTTTTGAAGTAAGGTTTATTACATTTATATTCTTATTATCAAAAGAAAAGCTAAATAATGCAGTTAACAAGAATAATCCAGCAGACAAAATTGTTAGGAAATGAGAGATCTCTACTATCATTTTTTAATTTCTAGGTTTGGTGGCATATAGTTTTCGTCATGTTTTGCTAAAACCTCCTCCGCATAAAACATTTGATTATCAAGAAATCCTAAAGCAACAACGCCGCTATTTTCTTTAAATAAGTCTGGTACTATACCTCTATAAGTTACATTTATTGAGTTTTCATAGTCTGTTACAGTAAATAAAATTTCCGATGAAGCTCGAACTACCGAACCCTCTAAAACCATGCCTCCTAACTTTATTCTTCTATCGCTAGGAACTTCTTTGTCCATTAGTTCAGATGGTGTAAAAAAATAATCCAGATTTGAATTAAGTGAATAAAGAATTAGCGAAATACCTGCAAATGAGAACAAAAGGACGAGCAACACATTAAATAATCTTTTTTTTCTAATTGGGTTCATTTAATTTTTTTTTAATTTTCTTAATTCTTATATTGAGACTGATAAAAAAAATTAATAAGCTTGCAATTACAATTGCGAGAACAGTCCAAACATAAATACCATGACCATTCATATATAAGGCCTCAGCAAAAGAATTAAATGCAAAATTAAACATAATCTCTAATCCATGTCTTAGTTTTTTCTCTAATCAAGATTTGATTTTTAGAAGACAGTAAAACTAAGCAAACTACTAATCCGACAAAGCCAATAATAGATCCAATTAAAGGATATAGCATTACTGGATCAATACTGGGCTTTTCAGTCAGTGTAATTGATGCAGATTGATGCAAAGTACTCCACCAGTCTACGGATTTTTTTATAATAGGCAGATTAACTGCTCCAATTATTACAAGCCATGACAATAATTTATCTGCCCTTTCGTAATTAGTAAATGAACTATGAAGTGAAATGCAACCTAAATACATTATAAATAATATCAAAGTAGATGTTATTCTCGCATCCCATTGCCACCAAGTACCCCATGTGGGTATCCCCCATATAGCTCCAGTTATTAATGCAATAAATGTTGTCATTGCTCCAATTGGTGCTATTGCAACAATTAGATATGCAGCAAGCTTAACTCTCCATATTAAGTAGAAGACTCCAGAAATTGCCATAACCGCATACAGCGATTGAGATACAAATGAAGCCGGAACATGTAAATAAATTATTCTAAAAGAATTCCCTTGAATATAATCTTCTGGAGTCAAAAATAGTCCCCAAAAAACAGATAAAGAAAATATAAATATAGAAAGATAGAAAATTGCTGTGTAGTACCTATCTACTTTCAATAAATAAGACTTTGGTGAAGCAAATTGATGTATGAATTTTTTAATAATTTTGTACATGAATGCAGTGTATTTAAAACTATTCTAAGTGTGCTTTAATTATATAAGATATAACAGTCGGTACTATAACTATTATAATTGATAAGCTTCCAAGCAATAAAAAAATAAACCCAGTGAAATTTAATTCCAATTGAATTGCTGATACGCTTTTACCTAAAACAATCAAAACAGGAAGAGCTAATGGCATTGTTACTATTGCTCCTAAAACACTTCCTTTGTTTAAACTTAATGCATTTCCTAAAACAAAAATATTTAAAAATATATAAGAGCTAATCATCGACATTGGCAATACTAATAAACTAATTATTAAATTTTCTGATGTTCCAAGTGAAAATATAAAGCTTAGCAAAGAAATTGGGATTCCTATAAATAACCAATATATAAAAATTTTTACACCAACAATCAAAGAGAAGGAGGAATTTACAATCATAGTTTGTTCTAAAGTTCCATCATTATAATCCTCAGTAAAGATATCTTCAGCAGCAAACATCATTGAGATCAAAATTGCTATCCAGAGAACTGAAAAGAAACCAATTACTAACTTTTCTTTTAAGAACTCAACTGTTAATGGGTATGCAATTAATATGAGCCAAAACACTAATATTGGTCCCATCCAGCTTCTTGCCTTAGTTTTTAATTTTAGGAATTCTATATAAATTATTTTCATTAGTTACTATTTAAATTTAATATTTCTGAATTCAAGTCACATTCGATATGTGATGTATAAATTAGAGCTTTTTTTTGAGTGAGTTCATTATTCAAAAAACTACTTAATAAATTTTGCGTACTTTTATCTAAACCAACGAATGGTTCATCTAAAATTAAAAGATTGGAGTTGTTTAAAAAAACTCTTAATAAAGCAAGTTTTTTTTGCTGGCCAAAAGAAAGATTGGCAACTCTAACATCAAGAAATTTTTTTAAATCTAATATTTCGACATATTTTTTTAGCCCTTTCATATTGTTTAGCTCCATTAATAATAAGTTTTCTTCAAGGGTTAGATAGCTTTTTAAGGCATTTTTATGACCAAGGTAAGATATTTTATTTTTAGTGCAGTGTTTTATTGTTCCCTTTGTTTGTTGAGTAAGCCCCAATATAATCCTAATTAGTGTGGATTTGCCCGATCCATTTTCACCACAAATATGTAATGCGCTACCCTCTTTTAGAGAAAAAGTAAGGTTATGAAATAATCTTATTTCATTAATTTTATAACTTATTTTATCTGCTACTAGGATAGATGTATCATTCATTAAAATAAATCCGAATTTTTTGACCTAATTATAAGTGCTGGTAATGGTTTTTGGGGATCAATTCTCGCATATAGCCTTTTAGATATTTCTTTAAAAGGAGATCCACTAAAAAGTCCTATTCCGCCAATTGAAAAATATAATCTTTTACTAAAATATATGCCTTGATCAAGATTTGGAATGCTTCTTACAATTGTTGACACTTTTTTAAGTCCTTGAAAAAAATCTTTTTTATCTTTTAAATTAAACCAACCCCAAGTTGACTGATCAATTAAAGATATTTTTTTTAATAAATCTCTTGCGGCTTTAGTTGGAAACGCTGATGGAGGCAAAAGAACAATTAATTGTCCTTTAGCTTGAGTAATTATATTGTCTAATTGTTTTTCTAACTCTGATTTTTCAAAATTAGATGAGACTATTTCCTCAAACTTATCATGTTGAGGAATACTTAGACCTTTTAATCTCTCTGCGCCACCTAATATGACAAAGGTGACTAGCTCCTGACTCAAAATTTTTAAATTTTTGCTAAAGCCTGTTCATAGTCAGCAATAATATCATCAACGTGCTCTAAACCAATCGACAATCTAACAAAACCTGGAGTTATACCAGCTGCTAATAACTCTTCTTCATTTAATTGGCTATGTGTGGTGCTTCCAGGATGAATAGCTAAACTTCGTGAATCTCCAATGTTAGCAACGTGATATACCATCTCTAAGGCATTGATAAATTTTCTACCTGCTTCTATTCCACCTTTGATTTCAAATCCCATAAGGCCACCATTACCGCCAGTTAAATATTTTTCAGCTCTTTCTTTAGCATAACCTTCCATAACAGATGGATAAATAACTCTTTCTACAGAATCATGATTTGATAAATAGGTTGCAATTTTTTCTGCATTTGAAGTATGTTCTCTCATTCTTAATGCAAGAGTTTCTAATCCTTGAATAAACATGAAGGCATTAAAAGGACTCATAGCAGCGCCCATATCACGCAAAATAGTAGTTCTTGCTTTGAGAATATATGCAATTGGACCTAAAGGTTTTACAGCTTCAGTCCATACAGCTCCTCCATATGAAGGATCTGGAGTATTCATTGCTGGTTGTCTTTCTGGAAAAGCCTCCCAATCAAAATTACCACTATCAACAATAATTCCTCCGATAGATGTTCCATGTCCACCAATAAACTTTGTAGTTGAGTGAATCAGAACTGCAGCACCATGATCAAAAGGTTTGCAAATGACCGGTGCAGCTGTATTGTCAACAATCAGCGGAATGCCTAATGGTCTTCCTATTTCAGCAACTTCTGACATCGGGAAAACTTCAAAACTTGGATTTGGCAAAACTTCGCCATAATAAGCTCTTGTTTTATCATCGGTTGCATCTGCAAAATTTTGTGGATCAGCAGGATCAACAAATCGAACATCGATACCCATATCAGACATTACATTTTTAAACTGATTATATGTACCCCCATAAAGATGTGATGATGCAACTATATTATCGCCATTTTTTGCAATATTTTGAATTGCATAAGCTGACGCAGCTTGTCCTGATGCAACTGCCAAAGCTCCAACACCACCCTCAAGAGCAGCAATCCTATCCTCTAAAACAGCACACGTTGGATTCATGATTCTTGAATATATATTTCCTAGCTCTGATAAAGCAAAAAGATTTGCAGCATGATCGCAATCATCAAATTGAAAACTAGTTGTTTGATGAATTGGTACGGCAACTGAATTAGTACTATCATCTTTTCTCCACCCAGCATGAAGACCAATTGTTTCTGGATTTGTGTATGTTTTACTCATTTTTTTTCCTTATATTTTTACAGCAAATAAAAGGAACTCCCTAATTCCTCTCTTTAGCCAATTTGTTAAACGCTGGCAAGCTGATATCAAAACGCGTCTGATAATTATATTTGATTTATATTGAATAACAAAATTTATATAAATTTATAAACAATTGATGATTAGTTCAAAGTATTTAATTATAATTAATCATCAAGAGGTGAATCTAATGGCAAAAAAATATAATAATTTTAGAGTGGGCGGTGCGCCACAAAAAGTAAATGATGATTATGCTGTTTGGACTAATGATCTTTTGCAAAGAGTTATCGCAAGTAAAACAGTTATTCAACCTGGAAAATCGACTATTGGACATAAATTAGTCGACTCAGATGTAGTCTATGTTATAACAAATGGGCGAGGAACGATGGAAGTCGTAGAATACATGAATTCTGATGAGGGTCATGGTTCTGATCCGTCTTATGGAGTTGAGCATGAAGACTCATATGAGCTCACATCCGGTGATGTTGTATTGGTTCAATCTGGCGACTACTGCAAAGTAATAAATGATTCAGAACACGATCAACTAACTTATCTAAGAATATTTGACAGAGGTGGCTGGAGAAAATAGTCTTTATTAATTTCTTAAAGATTTAATTTTTAATCGTATTTGGAAAGGAAGGTCTTCATTAGACTTGTTTTGTTTTATGTAGTTTTGCAGAAACGTACACTTTTCATCACTGAATGCAGTTATTTTTCTAATTTTTAAATTTACATGTCCCAAAACTGTTTCGAAAATTGCTGCTATTTCATTATTTTCATTTAATAAGACTCCAACAAAATGCATCATCTTTTCGTTAGCATTGTGAAGCTCAAAAAACGGGCGAACCTTATCATTGAGTTTAAATTCTCTTAAATATCTGATGCTATCCTCAAGAGTAAATGTAGAAAAACCAGATTTTAAATATTCGTTATCAAATCCAAGTTTTTCGATATAAAAAGATGAATAAACTGAATCAAATAATTTGTAATAGTAAGTAACATTCATATGGCCATTGTAATCACACATATCTTTTGAAACTGTAATCTCAGGTGAATGATAAGAAAAAAAATTTGTATTCATTTTAAATACTCAAAAAAAAGCCCGGCAAACCGGGCTTTATATTTAAAAAATTATATTAAAAAGTTGAACCAAACTTAATACCAAATTGTCTTGGTTCTGAGACATTTACATAGTTATTACCACCTTGTAAATTACTTCCTGCTCTAATATAGATTATATCTCTGTCATCTCTTATGTTTTTAACATATAAACCAACGTACCAATTGTTATTTGATTCATAAGTAGCAACTGCATCCATATATGAATTTGCGCCAATATAAGATCTCGCATTATTCCATGGGTCACCATAAATTGATCCAGTGTATTTATAAGATAATCTTGTTGAGATAGCCCCGCTACTCATTGGAAACACCTTATTGATTGCAATGCTGTAGGATTGCTCAGGCGCAGCAGGTAATCTATTTCCATCTATTGAAATTGGAACTGTTGGTGATGTACAGTCAAGGCCACCCAAAGGCAGAGCTACATCAGTACATAAGAAACCAGCAGATTTATATACAACACCGGCATCAGTAAGAGCAGCAGTTAACAATCCTGTTCCGGCAAAACCTATTAGCTGCTCAACCGTTGCAATACCAGCATTAAGTTGTGCAATACCAGCAGTAAGTGCTGCAGCCTGTCCAACTAAAGTGGCATACCCAACAGGATCTGCAGCTTGAAGAGCTGCTGTATATTGAGCTATACCAGCATTAACTTGTGCTAATTGACCCTGCGTACCAGCTAATTGAGCTTCCAGTCCAGCTAATGATGTATTGTATTGTGTGACTAGATCAATATTATTGATTTTCATTGTTGAACCATTAATGTTTAATGGATCGACAAGGGCACCGCCTGTGATTTCAGACTTTGCAAATAACCATGTTACATCAAGTCTTGTTGTATCATTAAGATAGGCATTTAAAACACCTTCCCAACCTTTAATTTCACCATCAATATTGAAGTTTCTTGCTGAAGCATTTTCAATATATCCAACCAAGAAACCCTCTCTGGTGTCATGGAAAATATTGGTATTTAATCTAATGGCACCATCAGCAAATATTGCCTTCATACCAATATCAAATGTTTCAGCTACTTCAGGATCATAAGGATCTGGTATTCCAGTATCGGTTGGATTAAATCCACCTGATTTTTCAGCAGTAGTAAATGACATATAGCCCATCACATCGTTACTGAAATCGTGCTGAAGAGCAACCTTATATGAGAAAGATGTGTTAGGTAATTGACCATTAGTAGGTGTTACGTCAACCCATCTTCTGTAATTACCTTGTGCAGCAACTAGATCATAGTCACCCATGTTAGCATCAGAAATACCACTAACGTTTTGAGATACAACGTGATCATTATTATATCTTGCACCTAAAGTAAGCTTTGTCGTATCACTTAGGTCAACATAAAGTTCACCATAGTAAGATTGTAAATCTAAAGTTACGTGCTCATCGTTTTGTGAACCAGAAACTTCAAGCGGAGCTTCATATCCACCACCAAGGAAAAGGTTTGTAATCGGTACTGGATTGCCGAAGACTGCAGCACCTGCTGCAAGTCCTAAATTTTGGTAAAATGCAAGTCCACCAAATCCAGTAAAGTCAGGCAGGCCTAGAACTGGTAAAACACTTACATATGGATGATATCTCATTTTTGCTACCATCGAAGTACCAACTGACTGAGTTCTATACTCGTTATCAGCTCTTGATAAATATTGATATGCGCCGACAACAAAGTTTACGGGCCCGTCAAAACTGGATACAAGGTTAATATCGATATTTTGATCATAATATTCTGTCACAGAAAAATCGTAGTTACGATCTGTGTTACCAGATTCACAAAACCCAATATCAAATGATTCTTTACCTGAAGCATTGTCTATACCATAACAAACTGTGTAGTCTCCCATTTGTCCTACCAAACCAACTAAAGCTCCCTGAAGAGGTAAAGTAGCTACGGTGTTATCATTATCATTCATCTGTCTTCTGTACACAGTTTGATAATTTGCTTTAATATTTAGAGTCAAATTATCAAATTCTTTAATGACATCAATTTGAGTATTATTGACATCGTTTTTATGAACTGGCTCTCTGTCTAAATAAGTATAGTCATAACCTCCGTGTCTTTTGCTGTTTGCAAAAGTGTCAGAGATTGGATCGCCTAATGGATAAAGAAGACCAAATAGGTTAAATGCGCCCTGATAATGGCCTCGTGTATCTGTAACAACACCAACTTCACCTAACTCATACGGACTACAACCAAAAAAGTCATCTTTCTTACAATGTGTATATTGCTCTTGAGGTCTATTATCGTCAGCTTTAAAGTATTCATGAGTAAATTGAATGATAGTTGTGTCATTCACATCAAAATCTAATGAGAGCCTTGCACCAAGTTCGTTTCTATCATCAAAATCATTTCCAGTTTCTAAATTAACTGCATAACCTTCTCTTTTGTTTTGCATTATTGCAAGTCTTGATCGAACTCTATCACCAAATGGAACATTCGTAACGATTGATGTTTTCGTATGATCATAATTACCAACTTGAACATCATAATAACCTTCAAATTCTGATGTTGGTCTTTGAGTTATGAAATTTATTACACCGGTTGTAGCATTTCGTCCTCTAAGAGTACCCTGAGGACCTTTTAAGACCTCTATTCTTTCTAGGTCAAAATAGCTCATATCTGCACCAATTCCACCACCGGTACTTAAGCCGTTTGTTTCAACAACAAATGATGTCAAAACAGCTGCACCAGTACCAAATGATCCTATACCTCTAGCAGTATATCTGGATCCAGATCCGATTCCTTTTGCAACACCTAGACCAGGAACTGCTTCTGTAAGATCAAGCATATCAGTTATTTGCTGCTCTTCTATTGCATTTGAATCAAAAGCTTCAATAGCTAATGCAAGATCCTGAAGTGATTCTTCTTTCTTGGTAGCTGTAACAATAACTTCCTCAATTGTTTGAGAAAATAGAGTTGAAGTAAAAAAGGTTAGGCCAAAAAAAGCTAAAGCCGTAAATTTCGTTAAAATCCTCATAAAAACCCCCCTAAGGCACATTTAAATTTTTAATGAAAAAATCATATCATTAAAATACAAATCTATCTATTAAAAGAGATATAAAATTTTCTTTATCAATTAAGCTATTTTAATGGAAAATACAAGCAAATATCAATAATTTATTCTTCTGGAACCGGGTCATATCCTCCTTTAGAAAAAGGGTGGCATTTGAGCACTCTTCTAACTGCAAGAACAAATCCTTTTATTGCTCCGTGCTTTTCAATTGCCTCACGAGCATAATTTGAGCAAGTTGGATGATATTTGCAAGAACTAACGGTAAAAGGCGAAATTAAATATATATAGATGTTAATTATTTTTAGCAAAAATCTCTTTAACATTTATTAGATTCTTTGAGTTCTGTTTTTAGTTCGTTTAAGAAATCTTTAATTTTCATGGTATTTGTGTCTTTGCTGCCTATTTTTCTTACATTTACAGTATTATCAGCAATTTCTTTTTTTCCTAAAGCTAAAATATATGGAATTTTAGATAAACTATGTTCACGAACTTTATAGCTTATTTTTTCATTTCTTTTATCGATTTCAACTCTAAAACCATTATTAACAAATTCTTTTTTAACGGTGTCTGCATAATCATTTGCATCAGATATTATTGGAGCAATCATTATTTGAATTGGTGCAAGCCATAAAGGTAATTTTCCTGCATAGTTTTCAATCAAGATTCCAATAAACCTCTCAAACGAACCTAAAACTGCTCTGTGAATCATGACTGGAAAATGCTTTTTGCCATCCTCACCAACGTATTGGGCATCAAGCCTTTCTGCTAAATTGAAGTCTAATTGAAAAGTACCACATTGCCACTCTCGTCCAATTGCATCTGTAAGAACAAAATCAAGCTTTGGTCCATAGAATGCTCCGTCTCCGTGATCAATTCTGTAAGGGTGTCCTAAATTATTTATTGCTGACTCAAGGGCTTCTTCAGCTTTATCCCATGTCTTATCTGATCCAACTCGCATTTCTGGTCTAGTAGATAATTTAATATCAAATTTTGTAAAACCTAAATCTGCATAAATTTCGGACAAAAAATCTATAAATAATTTTGTCTCAGACTCTATCTGATCTTCTGTACAAAATATATGTCCATCATCTTGAGTGAATGCACGAACCCTCATAAGCCCATGCATTGTGCCAGAAGGTTCGTATCTGTGACATAAACCAAATTCTGCGTATTTTAATGGCAGATCTTTATAAGATTTTATTCCCTGATTATATATTTGAACATGCCCAGGACAGTTCATGGGTTTAAGTGCATTAATTCGTTTTTCATTTGCATGTTCTTCATCAATTTCTGTAATAAACATATTTTCACGATATTTATCCCAATGTCCTGATGCTTCCCATAATTTTCTGTCAATTACTTGAGGTGTATTAACCTCAATATAACCATTAGATTGAAGTTTATCTCTTACAAAGTTCCTTAAATTTCTATATACAGTCCATCCATTTGGATGCCAGAATACCATTCCTGGTGCTTCGTCTTGAAAATGAAATAAGTTCATCTCTTTGCCAATCTTTCTATGATCTCTTTTGAGAGCCTCTTCAATATTATCAAGATGGTTTTGAAGATCTTTATCATTATTAAAAGCAGTACCATAAATCCGAGTTAACATTGAGTTCTTTGAATCTCCTTTCCAATATGCACCAGCAACTTTTGTAAGTTTAAAAGCCCCAATAAAGCTTAAACTTGGTAAATGTGGTCCTCGACATAGATCAACAAAATTTTCATCGTCTTGAAAATAAAGTTGAAAGCTGTCAGTCTGATCAGATTCATTAATGATAATTTCTTTATAAGATTCTTTCTTTGATTTGAATATTTTTAATGCTTCTGACTTTGAGACCAGTTTTTTTGTAATAGCAGATTTTGTTTTAATAATTCTTCTCATTTCGTCTTCGATTTTAATGAGATCGTCAGAGGAGATGACTACATCGGACTCAACATCATAATAAAAACCGTCTTCAATTGTTGGGCCTATAGCTAATTTTGAATTTGGATAGAGATTTTTAATAGCTCGAGCTAAAACCTGAGCAGTTAAGGTATGGCGCATTATTTCAATGCCGTTATTTGAATCAATTGTGATAATAGAAACTGATGCATCGTTTTCAATAACATCACATAGATCTTTTTGAACTCCATTGATTGTCATAGCAACTGCTGACTTAGCTAGTCCTGGTCCAATATCCTTTGCAAGATCATATCCTGAAGAACCTTTAGGCAATTCTCTTGAACTATTATCAGGTAAAGTTAGTTTCATATGAGTATTATAAATTGGATATGCTAAATAAATAAGATTATAAAGGCAAATATATAACAGTGTTAGTCGATAGAATCATAATAAAAACTAAACAAGTGATTATTGGTCCTAAATAAACGCGACCGGTCATTTGAAAAAATATCCTATTGAAGTAAGGTAGAATAAACATCATTGGAACAATTCCAAATAACAAATTTACGCTTAACCAATCTGTAGAATTAGAACTCCAATACACAGTACCTGTCGCAGCAAAGACGGAGTATTGAATAATGATTATCAAAATAAGGCCTAGAGAATTTGCTAAGCCAGCTATTAATCTTGACTTCCATTCAGCTTGATTTTTAAATCGCATTGCTCCATTTGCTCTTAAGGAATTCGAAAAGAAAAATATAAAAAATAATGGAAAATACATTAATAAAACTAACAGCATTTCTAGTTGAAATACTCTTACACCTATAAACCAAAATCTATAGTCAACATGAAAAAAATAATAAATAAAAAATAATATTGAATAGTACAAACAAAAAATAATTAATCCAAGAAGAAGAGTTTTTCCAAGATCGCTTATCGTAATTTCTAGTCCCCATGATGATTTATTTACCCCATGATGGCGACCGAAAAAATAATATGACAGAGCAAAAATTATTATACCAAGTGTTCCATTTAATGCGGCCCATAACATGACAGAATTATTCATTCTTTGAGGAAAAAACCAAGTAAGCTCTCTGTTGGCAGCATCAACAAATAAAACTTTTGCAAGATCAACCATTGGAATAAAAGTTAAACACGCAATAGCAGCACTTACAAAAAATATACCCCAAAAAACTATTTTTCCATTCTTAGATTGTTCTGGTAATGGATTTGGGACATTTTTTACAAGTGTTTTAAAAAAATTTAAAGATAAAAAACTTCTAGTTAGTGGTATTAACATCACCAAAGATACGATCATATTAAGCAATGTTAATAATTCTTTGTATTGCCATATTTGATCATTAGAATCTATGTTATTAGGAAAACCAAATACTGTTTCAAAATAGTTTAGTTGATTGGAAGTTGCCTCTTTGTTGTATGGTTGAAATGGATGCAAAAGTTTTTCATTGAAAATTACTCTGACTGTGCTTTGTTTTTTGTCACCATAATATTTTCCAAGTTCTACTTTGTTTATCTGTTTATCTATAGGTAAAATATTATTAATAACTCTTAATGACTCTGGCGCAATCTCCATATTGCCTGCATCCCAACCCTTGAGTTCATTTCTGAAAGCACCTTCGTCATATAGAGCATAGCTAATGCCCATGTTTGATTTTGAATCACGTAGGATATTATCTCTCAAAGTTAAAACATAACCAGAAACATACACTGAATGAAGTTTGCTTGTTCTTTTTTCTTTAATAGCTTCTTTACCAAAATAATCTGCGCCTCTTATTGCTGCATTTCCACCCATAGAATGACCAGTTGAACCAATTTTGGTTATATCTACGAATGGAAAATTGCCAGCATACGCATAGTCAACAAGAGCAAACATTCCGTATCCCTGAGTAGTAGCAGCTATTCTACTTGTTGATGATGATGACATTCCTTGGGCATATGGATCAATTAAAGCAACTGCTAAACCTCTTCTAGACAACTCTATAGCTATGTTTGATAAAGCTTCTTTTGATCTTTGAAAACCAGGAACAACAATTACAAAAGGAACCTTTTTTTCGTTTGAAGCTGTCTTAGGTTTATAAAGATCATAAACCAAGGTTTGACCGTTATCTGTTTTAAGTGTTTTTAGCTCAATATCAACTTTGTTAAAACCAGTTTGGATTAGTGAGGCAATAAAACTTGAAAAAACAATGAAAGAAATACACCCTAACAAAAATTTATTATTTTTTGTATTTTTGATCATATGCTTAAATAAAATAGATTATAGCCTTCTTAGTTAAATGGATATAACAAATCCCTCCTAAGGATTAGTTGTAGGTTCGATTCCTACAGAGGGCACCACAACTATCACGGAACAAGCCAAGAAGATTGAAAATCTGTATCCCATTTATGTAACGCCCTTCTATGTCCAGAACCTTTAAGAAATAAAAATTCTAGAGTTTTAAATGTAAAAATCAATACTGCAAAATTTTTGTAGCCATCCTCAACATTAAATTCTTTAATATCATAGTCAGAGGGATCATCAATAATTTTTGTTGAGCCTCCCTTAACTGAATAGCATTTTTTTGAGCGTGTTGTTGAGGCATCCCATGCTGCTTTTGTAATCTCATCATTAAAATGTGCCACTATGTTACCTTGCAACTTTATTTGTATTTTTAAATCAGGATCATAACCAATAACGGTAGCTGTTGGGTTCTTTTTGTAATGTTGAATTTTTTGTGCTCTATAATCAGTATGGAATCTCATTTTTCTATTTTCTTTATCAAATTCTCTTAAAACCATAACCCTTGATGAAATAGAATTTCCATTATGCGAAGACACTACAGGAGTATGAAAAAGGGTTTTTGTATCATCTACTGCGATTGATAAAATTTTTTGTGATAAAGACAAAGTTTCATCAAGGCACGTAAATGTTTTTGGTAATTTAATTTGGGTATTTTCTATCATATTTTTAAATTCCAATCAGTACCATCACTAGTATCTTTTATTTCAACACCCAGGTCAGTTAACTCTTTCCTAATTTTATCTGCCAAATCATAATTTCTATTAATTTTTGCTTTAGTCCTGTCTGCGATTAATGTATTAATTTTTTCTTCAAGTTCTTGCGAGACTTTTTTATACGAATCGTCTTTTAAAATACCTAATGCTTCTGAAATCAAATCGAGTTGATCTTTGGTCTTTTGCTTATCTTTATTTGAGGAATTATATTCTTTTATAATTTTATTTAACTTAACTATAAGCTCAGGAGTATTCAAGTCATCTGCTAAAGCACTTATGACATCAGTGTTTTTATGGTTTATCTTTGATGTTTTTTCATTTTTTAAATCTTTTTTTATTTCATATAGTTTATCTAGAAGCTTACTAGATTGATAAATTATCTTTTCATTCCAATCCAAATTTTGTCTGTAATGGGAAGATAACAAAGCTAATCTAATTACTTCTCCATGATGTGAATCTGTTAATTCGTTAACAAGAATAATATTACCAAGTGATTTAGACATTTTTTCACCTTCAATAGTTACAAACCCGTTATGCATCCAATACTTTGCATAGGATGTTGGATCATCAATATGTGCGGTTGAGCAACAACTTTGAGCAATTTCGTTTTCATGATGAGGAAAAATTAAATCTCTGCCGCCTCCATGAATATCAAAAGGAAGGCCAAGTGTTTCTTTTGACATAGCAGAGCATTCTGTATGCCAACCTGGTCGTCCAATACCCCATGGAGAATCCCATCCTGGCTGCGAATCATAACTTGGTTTCCATAAAACAAAATCTGAGGGATCTTTTTTAAATGGTGCGACTTCTACTCTACTCCCAGCGATCTGCTCTTCTCTATTTCTTTTTGAAAGCTTGCCATAGTTTGAATAGTTAGGCACGTGGAAGAGAACATGTCCATCTTTTTCATATGCAAAATCTTTAATAATCAAATCTTCTATTAATTCAATCATTTCTGATATGTATTCTGTTGCTTTTGGTTGGATATCTGGAATTAACACATTTAGCTTAGCCATATCATCGTTATAGATTTTTGTATATTTTTCAGTAATTGTAGAAATTTCTATATTTTGTTCATTTGCTGCATCAATAATTTTGTCATCAATATCAGTGATATTTGATACATATGTAACATTTGGGTAAAAAATTCTTAAAGCTCGAACTAAAGTATCAAAAACAACTGCCATTCGCGCATTACCTATATGTGCATAGTTATATACAGTTGGGCCGCATGCGTATATTTTTATGTGATTTGGGTCAATTGGATTTAGTTTTTCTTTTTTACCATTAAGGGAATTAAATATTTTGAAAGACTTTAAGCTTTTCATAAATTTATTCTAAACCAATTACATCTAAATCTCTCAACGCACTTAATAATGATATTAAAGGCATTCCTCTAACAGTGTGTGATGAACCATTTACATATTCAAAAAGATTACATCCTAATGACTCGAATTTATAAGCGCCTGCTGCATTGATTGGATTTTCCATATCTACATAATTTTTTATCTCATCATCTGACAAATTATGCATTTTTAATTCAACAGTCTCCGAATATTCCCACAAACATTCACCCGACTTAAATATACATACACCGCTATGCTGATAGTGTTTTTGGTTTGATAAAACTTTTAGGCTTTCTATTGCTTTTTTCTTTGTGCCAGGTTTATTAAGAAGTTTATCACCATAAACACACATTTGATCGCCCCCAATGATTACATGATGAGGATTTTCTTCACTTATAAATTTTGCTTTCGCTCTTGCCAAATGAATAACTTGTTCGCTGAATGGGAGAGAGGATATTTTGTTTTTTAATAACTCTTCATCTGTTGATGAAACTATTACTTCAAAAATAATACCTGCCTCTTCGAGCATTTGCTTTCTGCTCTCAGAGCCTGAAGCAAGTATTATAGGAATTTTAGGCTTGATACTGGAAGATTCCAGAGATCTGGTCATTTAATATTTTTTTGGAGAGTGAATAAGACTTATGAATTCCTCTCTAGCTTTATGATCTGATCTGAAGGTTCCTAACATTCTTGATGTAATTGTGCTTGATTCAGTTTTATGAATACCTCTGGTACTCATGCACTGATGATTAGCATCAATTACAACAGCTACACCTTTCGGTTGAAGAACTTTATCAATTGTATCTGCTATCTGAGCTGTCATAGTTTCTTGTGTTTGAAGTCTCTTTCCAAAAAGATCAACAAGTCTTGCTAATTTACTAATTCCCACAACTCTTTTTTTTGGTATATAACCAATATGAGCAACTCCTACAATTGGAACCATGTGATGTTCACAATGTGACTCTACTCTAATATTACGAACAATTACAGCATCATCATAACCTTCAACTTCTTCAAAAGTTCTGCTTAAAATTTCTTCAGGATCTTCATCATAACCAGCAAAAAACTCTTTGTATGCTTTTACAACTCTTTTTGGTGTATCAATGAGTCCTTCTCTTTCAGGATCATCGCCAGCCCAAAGAATTAAAGTTTTAACCGCCTCAAGGGCTTCTTGCTCAAGCGATTTTTCAGAAATCTCTTTTGTAATAGTTTTAACTGCCTTTAAAGCTTCGTCTTTAGTATTTTTTTTACTCATATTGTTATATTTCCTTTAATATGATGCACATTTTATATAAAAATTAAAAAAAGTATATCTTCAATATGAAATCAATGAAAATTGATTTATGGTCCAAACCACCCGTTAATGTCGTATTCTATGCCAGTTGAAACAAAACCTTGTACTGCAAATAAACATCCAGTTAATACAATACCTAGAACAGAACCAATAACACCATTATTTGCAGCATATCCTAAAATTGTTGCTGGTTTATATATAAGCTCTCTATAGTTGATTGACTCATCAACCTGTTCTAGTAAAGATTTTGCACTTTGAAGATCATTTATTTTTTCTTGATCAGAGCCGTTAAGCTTTAATTCCCATATTTCTTCTTCAATAATAAATATTTGGTTTCTTACAAAATCTCTATGTTGTGCGCTTAGAGACTGGAGTCTGATTGCTTTAAAAATTGCAAAAAGGCAGATACTGGAGATTAAAGCTGTTATTACAACTATAACAGCAATAGTCGAGATATGATGCCTCATTTCAGTCCAAATAATGAGATTTAAGATTGCCACACAAAACAAAGAATAAGCAATCAAAATTGAGGTATAGCTTTGTATTCTTAAGAAGAAGGTTTCACCAAAAGATCTCAATACTTTTCGCATATTCATCCACCCAAACACATTTACTCTTTTTTGCAAATCAATATAAACATTTGAGGCTTTATTAGCACTATCGAAAACGGATTGAATAATTGTTCCAGGATAAGAGACCATTTCACCAAGTTTTTTTGAAGTTTGATATCTTCTTTCATAATCTACAGCACAGACCAAACCAAACATCATTATTTGAAAACCATTAAAAAAACCAATCAAAGTGGCAGATGAAATTATTTTTTCCTGAGCAGTTACACCAAATAAAACAATATCTGTCAAAAATTTTGCCAAAAATGGAGTAACCGTAATAGATAATATACATATTACTATAAGCAATCTTAAGTAAATGAATGTAGGTTTGTCATAAATAGATTTAATAATATTAAAAAGAAGAAATCCTGATGCTATTTCTCTTAATTTTGTCGCACTAGTTTTTGGAGGAAATAGCGAACTTGATTTTTGAGCGGAAACATCTGAAGCCGAATCTTCTTCTAATTCAATAGGTATTCCTTGCAAGCATATATCATTTTCATCCATTGCTATAGTAAGTTCGTCCTCAATAATGCCAGGATATAACCATGGTTGAAGCCAACCTTGACCGACAAGTCTTCTATTAGTTTTGTTCCTATCCCAATCTGGTGCCGGCAAACATAATCTTTCAGTATCTTCAGGACGAAAGTAACCATATTTAGTTGCAATAATTAGCCTTCGCATAAACAACATTAAGTAGGCCAGAATTATATGAAATGGATCAATATTTTGTATTAATTCATTATCAGAAAATAATGCTAAGTATAAGCCAACATTCATTAACCATGAGCCAGGATAAACAACTAACCACATTTGAATAATATCCTTTAGTGAATGATGTTTTGTAGAGACCGCTATCAACATTCTATTCTGACTTACATGCCATGCTCTACTTAAAGAACTCTCAAGCAATAAGGTCGCTAAAGGTGAAAATATTACAGGAGGTAGATTTTCATAAATAAAAGTTTTCCAAAAAGATTTCCAAGAAAAATTGACAGGAGAATGAAAGTTTTCAATAGATTTATTAGAAGAAGCGCTTCTTAGTTTTGCTGCTTGATAAGATGAAGAAATTCCAGATATAAAATTCTCATCATCTTCATTTGAAGGTTTTCTTAGACTTAGGTAAGATTCACTTGTTAAATGATTATTTAATTTATCCTCACTCATAAAAGTATTGTACCAATGTCAAAAATAAAAGCATTAATAAACCCGGTTACACCATTTCAACAAAATGCCCCTATTATTTATTGTGAAGAAACAAAAAAATGTGCCTTTGTTGATCCAGGTGGAGATATTGAAATACTTTTAAATGATGCAAAAAAACATGAACTTATTCCAGAAAAAATTCTTCTTACACATGGCCATGCTGATCATGCTGGGGCTGCTATGGAGCTGTCAGAAATATTGAAGTTAGAAATTCATGGACCCCACAAAGAGGATAAATTTCTTTTAGATTCACTTGAAATGCAAGGAAAAATGCTTGGTATGCCTACGCGGAATTGTATTCCTAATTTATGGCTAGATGAAGGTGACAAGGTTCTTGTAGGAAATGTTGAGTTAGAAGTTTTATTTTGTCCAGGTCATACTCCCGGACATATTGTTTTTTTTAGTAATTTTTCAAAACTTGCAATCGTTGGAGATGTTATTTTCAAAGGCTCAATAGGAAGAACCGATCTACCAAAAGGAAATTATAATGATTTAATTTCATCTATTAAGTCTAAATTATGGTCTCTCGGTGATGATATTGAATTTATTTGTGGGCATGGGCCTAATTCAACTTTTGCAGATGAAAAAAAGTCAAATCCATTCGTATCAGATAGTTCTTTTGGTTAATTTCTGTTGTATCTTCCAGGTGCAAATATTGCTCCTAATGCCCTTGTAATTGTTTCGGGAATATTTTTAATAAGAAAAACTAAAAACTTATAAGTTTTAGTAGGAACACACAATGATTTTCCTTTTAAAGTTGCATTAACTGCTTCTTCTGCAACTCTTTGAGAAGAAAAAACCATAAAATTTGGAACTCTATCCATTTCCTCTTGGACTCCACTTGCCTCATGAAAGCCTGTGGAAGTAAATCCTGGACAAACTGCAGTTGATGTTATGCCTTTGTGGTTGTAATTAACATTAATTGAATCACTAAATCTATTCATAAAAGTCTTTATTGGTCCATATAATGCTTGAATTGCAGAAGGTGCTGCAAAAGCGGCCACAGACGATACGATCATAATTTTTCCCTCATTTTTTTCTAACATCATAGGTAAGAATAATTTTGTTGTCATAATTACTGAAGTACCAAGAACTCTAATAAAATTCTCTTCATCTTCAATACTAGTTTCGTGAAACGGTGTTTTGATTCCATATCCAGCATTATTTACAAGTATGTTGACAAAATAATTATTATTTTTGCAAAATTCAAAAATTTCTTGCGGTGCGCCAGTTAATCCTAAATCAACAGCTATGAATTTTACTTTGACATTGAAATTGTTAGATATTTCTTTTGCGTATTTTTCCAATAATGCTTCACGTCTTGCTGTAAGAATAAGATTATGGCCCCTTTTGGCTAAACTTTTAGCAATTTCTAAACCAATTCCAGAAGAGCTTCCTGTTATTAGTGCAAATGAATCCATAGATCTAAACTCCTTTTATAAAATTTTTAGCTTTAGATTCATCATCAAATCTTGCATATTTTGGTGTACGCATCGACTGAATTTCATCTAAAATTTCATTTGAACTTAGGCCAAAACTTTTTAAAGAGTCCACCAAAGATTTTTTTGCTTCAATATTTTCATTTTCTGAAGTTAGTTTTTCTGCAAAAAAATTATTTTTAAATATGATTTGTGCTAACGCTGCAAGTTCTTCATTATTTTTTGACTCTTCGTAAGCATCGATTGCATTTAGAATCCAATAATGTGGTTTTGAAACATTTTTCTTTGCATCTTCGAGATTAGGATATAAATTTGCATGTGATTTATCTTTAAACCAAGTATCTTCATGCTCAACAATGCATAACTCTTTTATAATTGAAATATATTCATCAACACTAAATTCATCTGTTTTAAATGGATGTTTCATAAAAACTATTCTGCATTTATAACTTGAATTTCACCCAGCTCCAACCCCTCTATGCCTGCTTGAACTTTAGAAAGATCACCGACTATAATCCAAGTCCATTTATCAGGATTAATATATTTGGTTGATGCACTAATAACATCATCAATAGAAACAGATGACCTTTTTTCAGCAAGATTATCTAGGTAATCTAATGGTCTATTATATTTAACTATATTACTTACCCCGTTAAGCAAAGATCCAACTGTCTCATAATTACCAGGCATTCTTAGCGTTCTTGCCTTGATCGCTTTATCTAGCTCATCATTAGTAATTGGCATAGTTGTGATGTAGCTATTATATTCTTTTAGAATCTCTTGAATTGATTCAATAGTTTTATCAGTTTGCACAGGAGCTCTAACTTGCATTGTTCTTTGACCTAACGAACCTCCAATGCTTGCTCTTGCTCCATAAGTCCAACTTTTATCCTCTCTCAAATTCATATTTAATCTTGAGGTAAAACTTCCAGCAATTGCATAATTCATATAATCAATAATTATGTCATCAGGAGAGTTAGTTGGAGGCAATAATTGAACAGCAAGAATATAAGATTGAATAGCATCTGGCTTATCTATCAAAAAAACTCTTGATTTTCTTTGATCATTTACATTAAAAAAACTTAAATTAATTTTTTTCGAGGAATTTGCTTTCCAATTTTTAAATTTTTTATTTAGTATTCGTTTTGCCTCATCCATTGTGATATCACCAGCCAAGACAAATGTAGCATTTGTAGGATTAGTTATTTTTGTATGTATATCAACAATATCGTCTCTAGTTATGTTTGAAACAGTCTCTGCTTTTCCAGAACCTGATGGCTTTCCATAAGGATGATCTTTTCCATAAATCAGAGGGCCAACTTTTCTAGCAGCCATAGAAGCTGGAGTTGTCAATGATTCATCAATGTTTGAAATCCATAGCTTTTTTAATCTATCGATTTCTTCTTGTGGGAAAGTTGGATTTAGTAAACTCTCATAAAGCAAATCTAAAGTTTTATCAAAATTGATTTTTAGTGAGCTTAATGAAGCATACGAATTATCCAAAGATGAACCGAAGCTTATACTTGATCCAAGCTCGGATTTAAGATCTTCATAACCAAAAACATTGTATTTTTTTGTGCCTTCATCAAGCATGCTCATAGTGAAGTTTACCAACCCAAGGTTATTTTCATTTTCTATTGCATATCCGCCATTAAACATTATTTCCATTTCAATAATTGGAAGATCATCTCTTGTTACGAGCACTATCTTGGCTCCATTATCTAAATAATCTTCCTTAATTTTTGGAAACATAAATTCTAATTTAGAATCCACTGATGGATATGGAACTCCTGCAGATCTATCTATTTCAGAGTTAATAATCGAGGTTTTTTGTTTTGGATTTATTGTTAAAATATATCTTCCAGAAGAGAGCCATTTATTTGCAATATCTTTTACTTCCATTGATGTCATTTCTAAATATTCTTTAGTCTCATCAAGAAAAAAACCTGGGTCTCCATAGTATGTTTCATATGCAGCTAAAATGTCTGCCTTGCCTCCAAATCCACCAATTCTTTGTAATCCAAAAATAATGTCAGAATATGTTTGTGTTTTCTCATTCTCAAGCAATCTTTCTTCTGGTCCGGTTTTTAAATATTGTTTCAAAACTTTCATTGTTTCTGTTTCAACTTTTTGGGGCTCAATTCCCTTATTCACTTGAGCTGCAATAATAAATTGACCAGCAATTTCTCTACCTGAATAGTATGCATAAACACTTGATGCTATCTGTTGTTTGTATACTAACTCTTTATAAAGTGGACTATTTTTTCCACTTGCAAGAGTGCCTGCAGCTAATTCAAGAGCGGTTGCATCATAAGTACCAGATTGAGGTACATTCCAAATCATATATATTAATGATTGTGGAACATCATCTTCCATAACATCTCTTTTGTCTTCTGTTCTTTTTGCAATCCAAACTTTTGGTTTTGTTAGTGTTGGTCCACTTGGTATATCTCCAAAATATTTACTGACTTTTTCCTTAGCAGTTTCAAGATCAATATCGCCTGCCAAAATAAGAACTGCATTGTTTGGACCATAATATGTTTTGAACCATTCTTGAACATCTTCTAAGCTTGCTGCATTTAAATCTTCCATTGAACCAATAGTAGTCCAAGAATATGGGTGGCCTTTTGGATAAGTTGCTTCTGATAATCTTCCTCTAGCCTTACCATAAGGCCTATTTTCACCTTGTCTTTTTTCGTTTTGAACAACTCCTCTTTGTTCATCTAATTTATTTTGATCAATAACTCCAAGAATGTGTCCCATTCTTTCAGATTCCATCCATAATGCTAAATCTAGAGCATTTGTTGGTACATTCTGAAAATAATTTGTCCTATCTGAATTTGTCGTACCATTTTGACTTGTCGCTCCAATTTTTTCAAAAGGCTCAAAATACTCACTATTATAATTTTCTGTACCATTAAACATTAAATGCTCAAACAAATGTGCGAAACCTGTTTTACCAGGTTTTTCATTTTTAGAGCCAACGTGATACCAAACATTGACAGCTACCATTGGTACTTTTTTATCTTCATGAACAATAACAGTTAAGCCATTTTCAAGAACAAATTTTTCATATTTAAGCTCAGGAAGATCATCAACTGAGATAGCAAAACCTAATGAGGAAAATAATAATAATTGCAACAAGCTAAGTTTAAATTTCATATGGACTCCAAAAATGTATAGAAATTGTATATATGAAATATTTTTAATCAAGCTTGAAGAGCATGATTTTTAAGAAATTTAGTTTGTTTTTTTAAAAAAATTGGGAGGTATTAAACCTCCCAATGAAAATAGTATTATTCCTCAGTATTATTTAAAAGCATATAACTATCATAGTAATCAAAAGTATTACAAGTAACAGTTTCATTAAATTTAGCTAACATTTCTTGGCCATTTTCTTCCCAATCAGCTTGACCTGCTGCCATGGTTTCAAAATTTTTATGCCAATTTCCCCATAATACATCTGCATCTTCATATTCGAAAGTTGGGTAATATACTCCAAAGAAATATGGATCTTGGTTATCTAGATTGTCTAAATAATTATTATACTCAACGACATTAGCTCGAAGATCTGCTGGTTTTTTGCCTTCATTAAATGAACACTCCATAAATTCGGATGCGAAATATCCTGTTTCAGGATCTTCTACTTCACCAAAAGAGTTAGCGACTCTTGGTAAATAAAACGTCCAAGCAAATCTGCCTTCTCCATCACAATTAACAACCGCTGAATATTTTTCATTCCAGGCTTGTGCATCAGGATTAGATGACCATTCTTCCCAAGCAGCATCTGCCTCTTCTTTTGAGTTCCACATAAGTTCCCACCAACCGTTGTCATACTTATTACTGTCACCTTTTGGAGCATATATACCTGCCCATAAAAGATTTTCAGATTTATCAAGATCATCCCATGCACTTAACATTTCAGCTACGAGCTCTTGAGAAAATTGAGGGCCTGGAGAACATGCTACAAATTCGTTGTAAAAAGGCCCTTGGTATATTGGTCCTTGATCTGTCATAGCAGTTGATTCATTTTCCATCGAGCAACTGACTATAAAGATAACAGAAAGCACAACAATAGAGTTTAAATTAAATTTCATATCTTCTCTCCTATTAATTAAAGAATACGAATTATTATATTGCTCTTTTTTAATACAAATTGCATCTTATTTTTTGTATAACTTCTGTATATATAAATATTATGCAGATTTGGCCCATTTTGCAGCAGTTTTGATACCGCCAAGAGGAAAGAAATGAACTTTTTCAATTATAAAGCTTGGATTTTCTTTTTTGTAATTGGCAAGATCAGAAATTATATTATTTGGTTCGTAAGGTAATAGTAATTTTGTAATATCTTTTGCTCTTTTTTTTATAACATTTATTGATGCTCCTACACCGCACTCGATTGAATATCTCAAAAGAGTTTGAAGTTTTGCCGGTCCAGCAATACCTATGTGCACAGGAATATTAACACCAAGATCACTTATTTGATTTGCCCAACTTATAACTGTGGATGCTTCAAAACAAAACTGAGTAACAATTGCCATATTGGCATCAGTTTTTTTATTAAAATCATTTTTCCAAAGTAAAGCCTGGTTTGTATTGCTATTGGATCCATCAGGATCAATATCTTTGCTACCCTCAGGATGCCCTGCAACATGAAGAGTTTTAAAATCTGCTTTATTAAATAGATCAGATTCCAAAAGATCAATTGAAGAATCAAAATCGCCGTAAGGTTTATTTGCACCGCCAGCTAAAAGAAGTGCTTGATTAACTCCAGCCTCATTTTTATATCTGGATATCCAATCATGAAGTATTGGTTTATTTTTAATAATTCTAGCTGGAAAATGTGGCATTGATTCAAAGCCATGGTCTTTCAATTTTTTTGCAGTATTAACCATTTCATCTATTGATGTGCCTTCAATATGTGCAATATAAACAAGCGTGTTCTTAGGTAAGACATCTGAAAAATTATCAATTTTTGCAGCTGCATTTGGTGTTACCTCAATGGAATAACCAGCTAAGAAATTTTGTATATTTTTATTTACTTCCATATATATAATTCCTAAATATTATTAAAACATAAAAATGGCGGAGAGTGAGGGATTCGAACCCTCGAACCAGTAAACCAGTTACCTCCTTAGCAGGGAGGCGCTTTCGACCACTCAGCCAACTCTCCTATTTAATTAAAAGAAATGGATTATAACTGTTTGCAAATATAAAGATAAGTGATTTATCTATCGAATTCTATTTGCATTCCATAAGGTATATCAGGGTTTATTTTTCCATTTTCAAAAGCAATATTTCCATTAACAATGGTCATATATATTGATGAAGGAAAAGTTTTTCCTAGAAATGGAGACCAACCGCATTTATATAAGATGTTTTCTTCTGTAACTTTATAAGACTTATCAATATCAATTATTGCTAGATCTGCATAATAACCTTCTCTTATATATCCCCTATCTTTTATTTGAAATCTTTTTGCTACATTGTGACTCGACTTTTCAACAATTGTTTCTAATGAAAGGATATCTTTATGATAAAAATCCATTAGTATTTGCAACCCATGTTGAACAAGTGGAAGTCCAGCCGGTGCATCTGGATAGCTTCTCATCTTTTCATCCCAAGTATGAGGCGCGTGATCAGTTGCAATAATATCAATTTTATCTGCTTTTAATGACTTGATTAATGCAAGTCTGTCTTGTTCTGTTTTTATGGAGGGATTACACTTTATTTGATTACCAAGTTTTGCATAGTAAGTATCATTTAAAAGCATATGATGAACACAGACTTCCGCAGTTATTTTTTTACCGTCTATTGCACCAGAAGTAAATAACTCCATTTCTTTTTCAGTAGTTAAATGGAAAACATGAAGGTCTGCATCATATTTTTTAGCAAGATCAACTGCTAGAGAACTTGATAAATAACAGCTTTCAACATCTCTGATTAAATGATGATGTTCTGCTGATAAATCATCACCATACTTTTCAAAAAATGAAATTTCTCGATCCTTAACTCTTTTGGGATCTTCGCAATGGGTAACTACAATAAGAGGTGAATAGTTAAAAATGTCGTTTAAAGCATCAATACTATCTACTAGCATATCACCAGTTGATGCGCCCATAAAAACTTTTAATGCTGCTGCCTGATTAATGTCGACATTTTTAATTTCTTCAATGTTAGTGTTGCTACCACCTAGATGAAAAGAATAATTAGATAGCGATCTCTCTGAAGCAATTGCAAATTTTTTCGTTAGGTTTTCATTTGTTGTAGTAGTCGGATTAACATTTGGCATTTCAAAATAACTTGTTACACCGCCTGCAAGTCCAGCCTTTGATTCAGTAGCAATGTCTCCCTTGTGGGTTAGTCCGGGCTCTCTGAAATGAACCTGATCATCTATTAAACCAGGTATTACATGTCTTCCATTAAGATCAATTGTTTTTTTTGCTTCAGAATCAATACTTGTGTTAATCAATTCGATTCTGTTATTTTTTATTGCGATATCAGATTCAAACGATTTGTTTTCATTAACAATTTTGCAATTTTTTAAAATGATGTCGTACATTTATTTTTCTAGCTCGAATTCCTCATGTAAAACCTTAACAGCTTTTTCGGTCAAAGATTTATCAATAACCATAGTTAGCTTAATTTCAGATGTACATATTATCTGAATATTAACATCATTTTCTGAAAGAGCTTTGAATGCCCTGCTAGCTACTCCAGCTTGAGATCTCATCCCAACACCAACCAAAGAAACTTTTGCAATGTCTGAATTTACAATCAATTCTTTGAACTCCACTTTATATCTAATTGATTCGATAATTTTATTTACTGTTTCTTTTTCCTCTGAAGAGACTGTGAAGGTAAAGTCTGTTTTTCCATCAACACTTACATTTTGAACGATAACATCAACCTCAATTTCTGCATCACTAATTGGACCCAAAATTTTATATGCTGTACCTGGTGTATCACCAATGCCATGAAGAGTATATTTTATTTGATCTTTTTGAAAAGCAATTCCTGAGACTAGTGCATTTTCCATACCATCTTCCTTTAAAGTTATTAAGGTACCACTGCTATTACTAAAACTTGATAAAACTTTAACGGGTACTTTAAATTTGTTTGCAAATTCAACAGCTCTAGTTTGCATTACTCTAGCGCCTTGCCCCGCCAATTCAAGCATTTCTTCCATTGTAATGGAATCTAACTTTTTTGCATTACTTACAATTTTAGGATCTGTAGTATAAATTCCATCTACATCAGTGTATATATCACACCTGCAAGCACCGACTTGAGAGGCAATTGCTACTGCAGTTGTATCCGAGCCACCTCTTCCAAGAGTAGTAATATCACCAGATTCTGTAATTCCTTGAAAACCAGTGATTATCGGAATAGTATTATTATCTAATACTTCTAATATTTTTTTTGCATCTACATCTAAAATTTTTGCCTTAGAATAAGTATTGGTGGTTTTAATTGAAATTTGAGAAGCTGAATATGATCGCGCCTTAACTCCTTTTGAATGAAGTGCCATGCTTAATAATGCAGAACTAACTGTTTCGCCAGTAGCAACCAATGCATCAAATTCTCTTTTATCGGGATTATTTCCAAAGTGATTTGCTAAATTAACTAACTTGTTTGTTTCACCGCCCATTGCAGACACAACAACAATGATTTTATTAGATTTTGAGGAATTCTTAATAATGTCGGCTACAGCATTTATGCGTTCGACTGTCCCGACAGATGTGCCTCCAAATTTTTGAACAATAATTTCCGACATAAATGTACTAATTTGATTTATTTTGCGAGAGATTTTACTGAATTTGGAATAGAAGTCACGAAATCTTGAATATTTTCTGTCTCGCCCGCCCCTTGAGCAAAATCAGCCCTGCCGCCTCCTTTACCATTAATTTGACCTGAAAGATTTGAAACAACATCTTTAGCAGATAAAGAATCAGTTAAATTTTTAGTAACTCCACATACAAAGGCAACCTTATCATTTGTTAATGATAGTAAAATTATGCATACCTTTTCATTAGTATTTTTTTGTTGATCTACCAATCCTCTTAAATCTTTTGTATTTTCAATTTGGACTTGCTCAATAATTAATTTCCAGTCCTCGATTTTGTGAGTTTCAGAAAAAACAACTAACTTTTCAGATTTTTTTGAGTTATTATTTTTTTTTAATTGTTTATTCTCTTCTATAAGATTTTCAATTTTTTCTTGCAAGTCCTCTGCAGAAACATTCAAGCTACTTTGAAGAGATGAATTAATATCTCTAATCTTCTTAAAGTGTTGCAATGAGTTTTTACCTGCAACTGCTTCTATCCTTCTAATCCCTGAAGCAACACTTGATTGATTGGTAATTATGAAAAACCCTATATCGCCAGTTCTTTCAACATGTGTTCCTCCACAAAGTTCAACAGAATATGAATTTTCACCCATAGAAAGAACTCTTACATCGTCGTCATATTTTTCACCAAACAAAGCCATTGCTCCTGATTTAAGAGCATCATCAAGTTTCATTGTTTCAGTTTTGACTTCTAAATTATTTAAAGCCTCTTTGTTCACGATTCCCTCTATATTTACAATTTCGTCTTGTGTAAGCGGTTTATCATGAGAAAAATCGAATCTGAGTTTATTCTCGTCAACTAACGAACCCTTTTGCTGAACATGATCACCTAAAACTTTTCTTAGTGCAGCGTGAACTAAATGTGTCGAGGAATGATGAATTGCTGTAGCTTTTCTTTTTTCTTTTTCTACACTCATTTTTATTACATCGCCGGTATTAATCTTACCTTTTTTTATAATTGCTTTATGAAGAAAAACTTTGCCTTGCTTCTTACAATCTAAAATATTACCAGCAGCTGACTCAGATGCAAATTTTCCTTTGTCTCCAACTTGACCACCTGCCTCAGCATAAAAGGGTGTTTGGTCAAAGGCAATAAAAACCTCGTCGCTTATGTTTGCAGTTCTTGTTCTTTTTTGATCTTTCCATATTTCTAATACTTCAGATTGCGACTCTAACTTTTCATATCCTAAGAAATTAGTTTCTTCAACACCTGATGCTTCTGGAAGTGAGGATACAAAGGTACTTGATGCTTTTGAAGTTGTTTTTTGAATATCCATACATTCGTTGAAACGAGTTTCATCGACAGTCATATTTTTTTCTCTTGCAATGTCTGCTGTCAAATCATATGGAAATCCAAATGTATCATGAAGTTTAAAAGCAATATCGCCTGAGATTATATTATTAGTCATTTTAGAAATACTATCTTCAAGCATTTCAATACCATTTTCTAAAGTCTCAAAAAATCTAATTTCTTCTTTTTGAATAACTTTTGTAATTTCTTTTTGCTTGTTTTTTAATTCTGGAAATGCTGAGCTCATTAGATTAACAAGATCAGAAACAAGCAAATGCATGAAAGCTTTCGTTGCTCCAATTTTATAGCCATGTCTTATGCCTCGTCTTATTATTCTTCGTAAAATATATCCTCGTCCTTCTTTTTCAGGGATTACTCCATCTAAAATTAAAAATACAGATGATCGAATGTGATCAGCTATGACTTTGTGAGATTCACTATCTTTATGACCAAGAATTTTTTCTGAACATAAAATTAAATCTTTAAATATATCCGTTTCATAATTTGAATTTACGCCTTGCATTACAGCTGCTATCCTTTCAAGGCCCATTCCCGTATCAACAGACGGTTTTGGTAATGGAGTCATGTTGCCTTTTGAATCCCTGTTGTATTGCATAAAGACAAGATTCCATATCTCAACAAATCTATCACCTTCATCACCTTCGCTACCTGGGGGAGTTCCTTCAATATGGTCGCCATGATCATAATATATTTCTGAGCATGGTCCGCATGGACCAGTTTCACCCATAGACCAAAAATTGTCCTCCTCACCTAAACGAATAATCCTTGATTTATCAACACCAATCTTATTAAGCCAAATTAGTTCAGCTTCATCATCATCTTTAAAAACCGAAATCCATAGTTTATCTGTTTCAATTTTTAATATTTTGGTAAGAAACTCCCAAGCAAATAAGATAGCTTCTTCTTTAAAATAATCGCCAAAACTAAAATTACCTAGCATTTCAAAAAAAGTATGGTGACGAAGGGTATAACCCACATTTTCTAGATCGTTATGTTTACCTCCAGCCCTTATACATCTTTGTGAACTTGTTGCTCTTACATAATTTTTTGTTTCAGTTCCAAGAAAAACATCTTTAAACTGAACCATTCCAGCATTTGTAAAAAGAAGAGTTTCATCATTGGCTGGAATAAGAGGACTTGATTCAATTATCGTGTGATTCCTTGAATTAAAATAATCTAAGAAAGCTTTTCTTATCTCATTAGTTTTCATATTTAAATAATTTTAGCCAATTTTTTATACATCTTATAATTTTCAATGTAGTGATGTGCTCCCATTGATAAAGCTTTTTGTTCCTCTTCGGAAAGTGTCCTTTTTATAATTCCTGGCATACCAACTACTAATGAACCGTCTGGAACTTCAGTATTTTCTGTAATTAGAGCTTTTGACCCAATAATACAATTTTTGCCGATTTTTGCGCCATTTAAAATTACTGACCCTATGCCGATAAGACTTCCGTCTCCGATTTCACATCCGTGAAGCATAACCATGTGTCCAACAGTAACAAATTTACCAATACTGCATTTAAAACCTGGATCAGTATGAATAACAGAACCTTCTTGAATATTTGATCCCTCGCCAACAAAAATTGGTTCGTTGTCACCTCTTAGTGTTGAACCAAACCAAATACTTACGTCTTCTGACAAAGTCACATCTCCTATAACAGTTGCATTAGGAGCAATCCAATAATCTTCAGAAGATGTCTTGAGTTTTTTATTTCCTAAGCTAATTATCATACTGACTTCTTATAATTTCCAGATCAACATCAATCCCTGCATCAAAACAAATATTCAAAAAATCTGCAGTTATCATTGCTGTTAAACCCCAGATTCTGTTGTCATTATAGACCCAACTAGGAATGTTTACCTTTACATTTTTTCTTTCAATCTCTTGATTTATTAAGTTACTAGGATTTAGCAAAAAGTTTAAAGGAACAGTAAAAATTTTTTCTATTTCATCATTTGCAACAAAATCCTGTTTTGTAGTAATTAATCCAACAAAAGGGTTTACTTCAATATCATGTCTCGAAATTAAATAATTTAAAGCTCCAAGATTATTTACATTGCTAGATTTTAAATTGATTTCTTCCTCAGATTCTCTTAATGCGGTTTCACATAAATTTTTATCAGCTTGTTCCCATTTTCCACCTGGAAAACTTACTTCACCCGAATGCGTTGAAACTTTTGAAGATCTAACAGTAAATAAAATCTCTGGACTTTCAATGTAATCGTCAAAATATAAAATTCCAATGAAAACAGCAGCTTTAGTTTTATTACTGTCATTTAGAGGATTTAGTTTTTCAAGTTTTTGCTTTATGCTGTCTATCATATTGCTAAGTTTAACTTCTAAAACACTATAATTCTTTTAAATTAAGGAACTAAATTGAAATATTGCTCAACATGTGGAAGCTCAGATATTGAGCTTAAGATTCCAAAAAATGACAACATAAAGCGATATTGTTGTAATAACTGCGGTGCTATTTTTTACACAAATCCAAATGTTGTTGTTGGTGCCTTATGTATAAGAAATGAAAAAATTCTAATGGCAAAAAGAAATATCGAACCAAGAAAGGGTTTGTGGACATTGCCAGCAGGGTTTTTAGAAAATTCTGAAACCCTTCAAGAAGGTGCTCTAAGAGAAACAATGGAAGAGACTGGCTCAGCTGCAAAAATAGTTATGCCTTACACAACTTTTAGTTTGCCACACATTAATCAAATTCATGTTTTCTATTTAGCTGATTTGTTGGATGATAATTATGGCCCAACTTTTGAGAGTATGGATGTTCAATTATTTGATAAAGATAAAATCTTATGGAACGAAATAGCTTTCCCCACTGTTGAAAAAACTCTTAAGTATTATTTAAATGATATTGAAAAAGACAAATTTATTTATAGGGAAGAAGACATCAAGCTTTGGTGATTAAACAATTTTTTTAGCATTAATAAATAATTGCATCCATGGTGAAAACTCTTCCCAATGCTTTGGATGCCAACTCATTTGAATTTTTCTAAATACTCTCTCAGGATGTGGCATCATGATCGTGACCCTACCATCGTCTGACGTAACTCCAGTAACACCCTCTTCAGAGCCATTTGGATTTATAGGATAAATTTCAGTTTTCTTACCATCAGAATTTACAAAATTAAGAGCTATTTGCGATGATTCATTTAATTTTTTTAAGCTATCGTTTTCAAATCTTGCATAACCTTCTCCATGAGCTGATGCAACTGGTAGAGTCCATCCATCCATATTATCAAGCAATATTGAGTTAGTTTTTTGAATTTCAACTTGAACTAATCTTGCTTCAAATTGATCAGACAAATTTTTCTCAAAACTTGGCCAATTTATAGCGCCGGGAATTATTTCTTTTAATTTTGAAATCATTTGGCAACCATTACAAACGCCTAGTGTAAAAGTGTTTTTATTTGTGAAAAATTCTTCAAACTGATCTTTAACTATTTCATTATTTAATATTGTTTTTGCCCAACCTCCTCCTGCACCTAAAACATCACCGTACGAAAATCCACCACATGCTGCCATGCCATTGAATGATTTCAAATTAATATTTTTATCAAGTAGGTCTTGCATATGAACATCAACAGCATCAAAGCCAGCTAAAGTGAATGCTGCTGCCATTTCTAATTGTCCATTTACCCCTTGTTCTCTGAGAATCGCGACTTTTGGTTTTTTATCTTTTGTATTAAAAATTTGTAAATTTGGATTTTTAAATGATTCTCTTGAATTGAGTCCTTTATAGTTTGTATCTAATAAGTTTAATTCTGAATCTGCTGAAGATTTATTGTCTCTAAGAGACTGAATTGTGAAAGAAACATCCCTCCATTTCTTTTCAAGATAAATAATTGATTCTTCAAAAATTACTTTATTCTCATGTGATATTTGAACATTTTGACTTGAGTTTAATACTGCAACTTCTTCAGCAATAATATTTTTATTTTTTAAACTTCTGCTAATTTCATCAGCAAGCTTACTCTCAACTTGAATTACAAAACCAATTTCTTCTGCAAACAAAAAATTATTTAAGTTATCGGCTTGGATATTATTTAACAAAATATCAAAACCAACTTTCTTAGTAAATGCCATCTCGAGCAGACTAACTATTAAACCTCCATCAGAAATATCATGAAGAGCTAAAATCTTATTTTCTTCTACAAGCTTTTGGATAGTATTGAATAATATTTTAAATAAGGTCAAATCATCTACATCAGGTGAGTCTAAATAATTTGTATTAGTGATTTCACTAAATATTGAGCCCTGCAATCTTTTGGAATCGTTCAAAGAAATACATAATAATTTAGTATCTTTCCCTACCTGAATTTCAGGTGTTATTGATTTTCTAACATCATCAACCGGTGCCATGGCTGTAATTATTCCTGATAATGGACTTTTAACAGTCCTATCAACAGAATTTTCTTTCCAATTTGTTCGCATTGACAAAGAGTCTTTACCAACTGGCACCGATATCCCTAGGTCTATACAAGATTTTGATAAAGATTCAACGCCATGCCTTAAATTCATATCTTCAATGTTTTCGCCAGTTGCAGCCATCCAATTTGCAGAAACTTGAACAAAATCTAATCCTTTAATCACTACACCAGCCATATTTGTAAGTGACTCACACAAAGCCATTCTCATTGAAGCTTTGGGATTATTCGTAGCGATTGTTGGTTTTTCTCCAACTGATAAGACTTCCCCAGAATATGAGGTGTAAGATCTTAGAGTCATTGAATAATCTGATACTGGAACTTGGAATGGTCCAATTAATTGATCTCTTGCAACTAAACCACTAACTGTTCTATCTCCAATAGTTATTAGAAATAATTTGCTTGCTACTGTTGGATGCTCTAATACTTTTATAAGAGAGTCCTCAAAACTATAATCATTTGCATTTGATTCATTGATAGAGGGTGATGGATAGTTTTGAATATTAATATCTGTAATAGGTAAGTCTCCAAATAACATTGACAAAGGAACATTAACTGGATAATTGTTGTTTTCTTTGTCAAAAAGTTTCACGTATTTTTCTTTTATAGTTTTTCCAACAAAAGCATATACGCACCTTTCTCGCTTACAAACTTCTTCAAATTTATTTTTGTTAACCGGGTGGATGGCTAAAACATATCTCTCTTGAGATTCATTCGACCAAATTTCCATGGGTGACATAGACTGATCCGAATTTGGAATCTTATCCAACTCGACATATACACCTAGATTAGAATCTTTTGCGAGCTCTGGTATTGCATTTGATAGTCCCCCTGCACCAACGTCATGAATAAACTCTATATAACTATTGTCTTGTGATGAGCAATAATTTATTACTTCTTGGCATCGTCTCTCCATTTCAGCGTTATCTCTTTGTACTGACGCAAAATCTAATTCTTCATCAGTTTCTCCAGATGAAACAGAGGATGCAGCTCCACCACCTAAACCTATTAGCATTGCTGGTCCACCTAACACAACAACTAAATAATCTTTCTTAATTTCTAATTTAAAATTATTTTTATCTCTAATTTCTCCTATACCGCCGGCTAGCATGATAGGTTTATGATATCCGTAAGAAACATTATTAATAAAAGGAGTTTCAAATGATCTGAAATATCCTAGTGTTGAAGGTCTTCCAAACTCATTATTGAATGCAGCTGCTCCAATTGGAGCTTCCAACATTATTTCTAATGGTGAAGCAATTCTATCTGGCTTGTACTGCTCAAATTCCCATTCTCTTTTTTTATTTGGAAGCCTCAAATTAGACACATTAAATCCAACCATTCCTATTTTTGGTTTTGCGCCTCTTCCAGTTGCGCCCTCATCTCTTATTTCTCCACCTGATCCTGTTGAGGCTCCAGGATAAGGAGAAATAGCAGTTGGATGATTGTGAGTTTCTACTTTAATAGTTGAATTTAATTTATCTGCTTGAAAGCTATAATTTTGAGAATCATCAATATGCAATCTCTCAACAAGATCACCTTCAATGATTGCAGCATTATCTTTGTAGGCACTTATAATTCCGTTTGGTGATTCTTTGCTTGTATCTTTAATTAAATCAAATAATGAACTATTTTTTGATTTACCATTCTCGGTCCACTTTGCATTAAAAATTTTATGTCGACAATGTTCTGAATTTGCCTGAGCAAACATCATTAACTCAGCATCAGTGGGGTTTCTTTTTTCATTTGAGTAAAAATCGAATAAATATTGTATTTCTTGATCACTTAAAGCAAATCCAAAGGATTTATTGGCATTTTTGAGAGTTTTTATACCTCCCTCTGATATGTTAAAAAAATTGAGTGGTCTTTTTGAGCTTGTTTTTAAGAAATTTATGCACTCACCTTTGTCATCGTAGATTTTTTGTGTCATACGATCAAAAAATATATGAAGATTTAAATTTTTATTGTTATTGTATGATTCACAAATAAAGCCAAGGAATTTTTCAATTCTCATAACTTCGCTAATACCAACATTTTTAATAATGTCATGAGTTTTAGATGACCATGGTGATATTGTCCCAGCTCGAGGTCCAACATAAAAAGAATACTCCTTAATTAGATCATCAGCATCGATAATGTTTTTTAATTTATCAATATCTAAATTATCATATGCAGATATAAGAAAAATTTCCGAGGATGATATTGCGTCATCTAGATTGTTTAATTTATTAAATGCAATATTAAGTTGGTTAAGTTTTGAATTTGAAAAACTTGATTTGCCTTGCAGTAAAAAGATTTTAATCTTTGACACTTCTTTAAGTCTGAAATATTGTATATAACAATTATAAAGTCTTTTAAAGAAAATAATTAAAAATGGGGAATAACTTTAACTTTTTTTTTAGCATCTTAATTTTATTTATTATAGGTGGTTGTGATATTTTTGATTCTAAAAAAAGAGAGGCAAAGTTATGTGAAGATAATTTAATCGAAGTATACAGAAACACCTCATTAAACAATTTTGAAAAAGAAAAATTTACAACTCTGTATGAAAATCGTCTACCTCTTTATAAGCAAATGTTTGAGAACGCTGCTATGGAAACATCTTTAAATTCAGACCTGCTTGCTGCGATTTCATTTCAAGAATCACAATGGGATCCAAGAGCAAAATCTAATATGGGAGTAAGGGGAATGATGATGGTTACTCTTGAAACTGCAGCAATGGTGGGTGTCGAAAAGAGACTTGATCCTGAGCAAAATATCAATGGTGGAGCAAGATACCTTGCTATATTAATAGATAAAAATAAATTTGGAAAAACAAGTGGAGATCAGCTATCTATAACACTTGCAAGCTATAATATTGGGCCAACAAATATAATTAATATAGCAAAAACTATAAATAAAGAACCTACAGAAATAAGGTGGAGAGATATTGAAAAAAAACTTGGAATGGTTACTGAAGAGGATATAAATATTAAAGATGTAAACGGCTATTCAAGAGGACAACAAGCCATTGATTATGTATATAGAGTTAAGGATTATTATAAGTTGCTAGCAGCACATTCTTGCACGAAATCTAAAGATCAATTAATTTTCTTTTAAGGTGCTTTACCTTATCTCGACATAGAGCAGCTTTTTCAAATTCCATATCTTTCGCGTATGCAAACATTTGGTTTTCAATTTTTTCAATACTATCACTAATATTTTCTACGGTATCGTCTTTAATTTTAAAGGATAAAGATTTTTCAATATCTTCTTTTTTTGACTTTGATTTTCCTTTTACAATTCTTGCACCTTCCATAATATCTTTAACAGCTGTTTTTATAGATTTTGGTGTGATTTTATTTTTTTGATTATATTTTTCTTGAATTGATCTTCTTCTATCTGTCTCTGCAATTGCCCTTTCCATTGATCCAGTTATTTTGTCAGCGTATAAAATTGCTTTTCCTCTGAGATTTCTTGCAGCTCTTCCTATCGTTTGAATCATTGTAGTTTCTGATCTTAAAAAACCTTCTTTGTCTGCATCAAGAATTGCTACCAAGCTTACTTCTGGGATATCTAAACCCTCTCTTAACAAATTTATTCCAACTAAAACATCAAACTTTCCTAGTCTTAAATCACGAATAATCTCTACTCTTTCAACAGTATCAGTGTCTGAATGCATATATCTTGCATTTATGCCGTTTTCACTCATGTAATCGGTTAAATCTTCAGCCATTCTTTTTGTAAGTGTTGTGACTAGTACTCTCTCCTTGATAGAAATTCGATCATTGCACTCGCCAATAAGATCATCAATTTGACTGCTTGCTGGTCTAATCTCAACATCAGGATCTGTTAAACCAGTTGGCCTAACTAAAAGCTCAACAAGATTATCCTGATGCTCATTTTCGTATCTGCTTGGTGTAGCTGATACATAAACTCTTTGAGGCGCCATTAACTCCCATTCTTCAAATTTTAATGGTCTATTATCTATAGCTGAAGGCAATCTAAAGCCGTACTCCACCAGGGTTTCTTTTCTAGATCTGTCTCCTTTATACATTGCTCCAATTTGTGGAACTGATACATGTGATTCATCTATAAAAACTATTGCATTCTTTGGAATGTAATCAAAAAGACATGGTGGAGATTCTCCAGGCTTTCTTCCTGAGAGATATCTTGAATAATTTTCAACACCTTGGCAATATCCAAGCTCTCTGAGCATTTCAATATCATAGTTAGTTCTCTCTTCTAATCTTTGTGCCTCAACTAATTTATTTATTGATCTCAAGTATTCTAATCTTTCTTTTAGTTCACTTTTAATATCATCTATGCAACCTAAAACAGTTTCTTTTGGTGTGACATAGTGAGTTTTAGGAAAAATAGTCGCTCTTGGAACATCGTTAATAATCTCTCCAGTCAAAGGATCGAACCATGATAGTTTTTCAATTTCATCACCAAATAATGAAACTCTCAATGCTTCACTATCAGAATCTGCAGGATAAACATCGATAGTATCTCCTCTTACTCTAAAAGTTGCACGTCTGAAATCTAAATCATTTCTAGTGTATTGCAAAGAGGATAGTCTTCTCAGCAAATCTCTTTGATTAATAGTGTCTCCTCTATCAAGATGAACTACCATTTTTAAATATGATTCTGGTGCACCCAAACCATAAATTGAAGAAACGGTAGCTATAACAACTGTATCTTTTCTTTCCAATAAAGCTTTTGTGGCTGACAGCCTCATCTGTTCGATATGTTCATTAATTGAAGCATCTTTTGCAATATATGTATCCGAAGTAGGAACATATGCTTCAGGTTGATAATAATCGTAATAAGAAACAAAGTATTCAACAGAATTTTCTGGGAAAAAATCTCTGAATTCTCCATAAAGTTGTGCAGCTAAGGTTTTGTTGTGAGCCATTATAATTGCTGGTCTTTGTGTAGCTTCTATGACCTTCGCCATAGTATAAGTTTTGCCAGAACCAGTCACACCCAAAAGAGTTTGATGCAGTAAACCATCACCTAAACCCTCAACCAAACTTTCAATAGCTTGAGGTTGAGAGCCTGCTGGTTCAAAATCAGATATAACCTTTAATTCTTTTGTCATTTACTTATATATTAAAAACTAATTATAATGCTCAGCTATTACGTTCCTCAGTAGCTCAGCGGTAGAGCAGTTGACTGTTAATCAATTGGTCGTTGGTTCGATCCCAACCTGAGGAGCCATTATCTAATTATCACAATGCGTTCATGAATTTTCAACGTAAAATTTTTTTAATAACTTAAATATATTTTCTCTAGTTTTTTTAAATGCGATTTTTAATTGTGTCTCAGAATAGTTTTTGTTAGCAGGATCCACGTTTAACCAATGAAGTTTTCTTGCTTTACTTGGCAGGACTGGGCATATCTCTTCAGCACAGAGGGTTATGACGAAATCTAAATTGTCTAAAAAATTAGTATCAAGACTATCAATTGATTTAGATCTTTGATGAGATATATCGATACCAATTTCTTTCATTGTACAAATTGCGCTAGGATGAATATTACCAGTAGGATTTGAACCAGCACTTTGTATATTATGACTATTTCCAAACATCTCTTTTGCTAAGCCTTCAGCAATTTGACTTCTTGCAGAGTTTCCAACACATAAAAAAAGAATATTCATAATTCAAAATTGTAGATTTTTTAATATCAATGTATCTTATATATTATAAGTAACTTTATAAGAGATGAATAAAATTAGTATAAACAACATGCTTGGCAATCTTGATGGCAATCTTGGTGAAGATGATTATTCTGAACCACTTGAAATACTAGTCAATTCAGCAAATAAAAATAATGAGTTTAATTTATTCGGTTCAATAGCATTTAAAAATCAACTAAAAAATAGGCTTAAAATGCGATCTAAACTTTATGAATATATAAAAGATAAGGATTTGCCTGACATATCTGATCCTATTTTTGTCACTGGCTTACCAAGATCAGGTACTACATTTTTATTCAACCTACTTGCTTTAGATGAAAACCATAGATCACCAAAATATTGGGAAATAATGTCTCCTTTACCTTTGATAAAAAATAAGTTTGATATTACTAAACGGGAGTGGAAAATTAATGCAGAATTAAAATTTGCAAGAACAATTATTCCAAAATTAAAATCAATGCATCATATTAGAGCGCAAAGTCCTGAAGAATGTGAACTCTTAGCAACTATTAATATACGAAGTTTTGTATACATGTGCATGGCTGACGTACCCGAGTATATTGAATATTTAAAAAATTGTAGCTTTGAAACAGTTTTTTTATGGCATAAAAGATTTTTTCAAGTGCTTGAATTATATGGCAAACCAAAAAGATGGTTATTTAAAGATCCAAGTCATATTGCCCATATTCCAGAAATTATGCATGCATACCCAAATGCAAAATTTATTAACATTCATAGAAATCCTGAGGAATCTATTGGATCTTTTTGCAGTCTTGTGAAAAACATCAGATCAGCCTTCACAAAAAATGCAGATTTCTCAAATATTGGCAAAGATGTTGCTGAATTTTGGTCAAATAATTTAAATAAAGGAATGAATGACAGAAATCTTTTGGCATCAAGTCAAATTATTGACATTAGCTATTCAGATTTTATAAAAAATCCTTTAGTTGAAGTAAAAAGAATTTACACTTATTTAGATTTAGATTTTGATATAAAAACGGAAAACAAAATTCATGATTATTTAGTTATGCAAAAAAAAATCAAAAAAAATAAACATAAATATGAACTAGAAGAATTTAAATTAGATGCCACGGAAATTAAAAAGCATTTTAAGAACTATATGCTTAATTTTAACTTTTAATGATAAAATTAAACTTTAAATATAAGCTAAATTAGTGAAAATCTCTAAAGCATCCAAATTAATCACAAGCTATTTTGTTATTGCGCTTTTAATTAATTCTTGCACAAATCAAACTAATGAAGCATCCGTTTCACAAAATAAGGAAGGCGATATGACAACAATTATTATCAATACATCACATGGAGATATAAAACTAGAGCTTAATAAAGAAAAAGCTCCTATTACTACTGAAAACTTTGTTGCAATTGCAAAATCAGGATATTATGAAGGAACGATTTTCCACAGAGTGATCAATGGTTTTATGATACAAGGTGGTGGCTTAAATGCTGATATGACTAACAAATCTAGTGGAACAGCACCAATACAAAATGAAGCTAATAACGGTCTTCCAAATGATAGAGGAACTGTTGCGATGGCTAGAACTATGGATCCACATTCGGCTACTAGTCAATTTTTTATCAATCACAAAGATAATAATTTTTTAAATCATACAGGCGAAAATCCACAAGGATGGGGTTACGCCGTCTTCGGCAAAGTCACTGAAGGCATGGACGTTGTTGATAAAATTGCTGACGTTGCAACTGGGTCTTCTGGTGGTCATCAAGATGTTCCTGTAGATCTAATTACTATAGAGTCAGTAACTGTTAGTGAATGAAACCTCGCTTTATTTCAGATTTACACTTAAGTGAAAATAATCCCAAACTTGTTGAAGCTTTCTTAAAATTTCTACAAGAATCAAAGCAAGTTTGTACTCATTTTTATATTCTTGGTGATTTATTTGAAGCTTGGATTGGAGACGATGATGATTCACTCCTTTCAAATAAAGTTAAAAAAGCTTTGTATGAATTCACAAATGATGGTCCAAAAACATTTTTTATTCACGGTAATAGAGATTTCTTAATTGGTAATTCATTTGCCGAAGATACCGGCATAACAATTTTACCTGATCCGTATGTACTTGATATTAATAATCAAAATGTTGTCATTAGTCACGGAGATTTTTTATGTACTGATGATAAAGACTATATATCTTTTAGGAATGAAGTTCGAAGTGAAGAATGGCAGTCAAATTTTTTAAACAAAAGTCTTATTGAAAGAAAAGAAATTGCAAGTTCCATGAGAGATGCAAGCCAAGAAGCAACTTCAGAAAAATCTAATGCTATCACTGATGTGAGTTCTTTAGCTGTTCAAGACTTTGTAAATGAACATACTCCTGATCTTTTAATCCACGGTCATACTCACAGACCAAATATTCATAAGGTTAGTGATTCTATAAGAATTGTTCTTGGAGACTGGGGCGATTATGGATGGTTTTTATCAATTAATGATAAAGATTATAAGTTAGAAAAATTTTCTATTTCCTAGTTATTGGTCTTACAAGTAAACCAATTATTAACAATATAAAAGCTAAAACTATTCTTGGGTCACCCAAATAAAAACCAAGCTTTACTGGATACGCAATTGTTTTCTCTAAAGCAGCTACTTTAAACTTATGTTTTCTTTCAAAAATTGGATTAGTTGCTAATTCCATTAAGGCTCGCCTACTCTTATATCTTATTACTCCTACACTATCCCAAATTTCTGCATTTTCTATACCGATTATATCCATTGATCTATGTATAGAACTTCCCATAAATATTGGGTGAGATGCTCGCTTAAAAATTTCTGGAAATACATGATCTGTATACTTACCTAAAATTATTTCAGCCGAATCACCTTCTTGAATACCTTCAATAATTTCAGGATCTTCATCTAAATCTACATTATTAATCATAAAAAATTGTTTGCCGTCATCCTCTTCCATAAAAACTTTAATTCGGGCATAACGATCTTGATCTAACGAGTCTCCTATTTCTTCAGCATTTTGTTTTAACTTCTCTAAAAAGAATTTAATTTCGTTGTCATCTAAACTTCCGTTTAGGTTTGTATACCAAAGAAAAAAAGAACTATAAGTAATTCCTAACAATAACCAAAATTTCATGTATTTATAATACATTTTTAGCTGGAAGCTTTACAAATAATTATCTTGAAAATATACTGTACATATATACAGTATTTAAAATATTCTCATGAAAGTTAACTATATCGGAAAAATTTCTGAAGAAAATCTACCGGCAATATTTGTGCCTTATTTTCTTGAATCTGTGCATGCAGGATTTCCTAGTCCTGCAAGCGACTATATAGAAAGCCCCATAGATCTAAATAAACACTTGATAAAAAATGGTGCAGCGACTTTTTTAGTAAGAGCTCAAGGTCAATCTATGGTTGGTTCTGGTATTACTGATCAAGCAGTTCTTGTAGTAGATAGAAGTATAAAACCTACTCATGACAGTATAGTCGTTGCTTCCATTGATGGAGAATTTGTATGCAAACGATTAAAGCTCAAACCAAAGATGTGTTTAATGCCAGATAATCCAGAGTACCCTCCTATCTTTATTAATCACGGTCAAGATCTAGAAATAGTAGGAACAGTTACTGCTGCTATTAATAAATTTTAATGTCTTTAGCTTTGGTCGATTGTGAAAGCTTTTATGCTTCTTGTGAAAGGATTTTCCGTCCTGATTTAAAAAATGTTCCAATAGTAGTCTTATCTAATAATGACGGTTGCGTGATTGCAAGAAGTACTGAAGCAAAAAAAATGGGTATAGGTATGGGTGTTCCTTGGTTTAAAGTAAAAGATTCTTTTTTAGCCAAGGGTGGACAAGTTTTTTCCTCTAACTTTGCTTTTTATGGAGATATGTCATCTAGAGTAATGAATATTTTGCAAGGCTTTGTTCCTAAGGTTGAAATTTATAGCATTGATGAGGCTTTTTTAGAATTAGATTCGTTAAAGGAGCACTATGATCTATACGATTTTAGTTGCCATATTAGAGGCTTGGTTAAGCAGTGGACAGGAGTTCCAGTAAGAATAGGCATAGCATCAACAAAAACTCTAACCAAAATAGCCTTAAATGAAGCTAAAAGATTAAATGTATCAACCAATGTTTATCAAATATCTACAATAAAAGATATTAGAAACGCTCTATTTCATACTCCAGTACATGAAGTTTGGGGAGTTGGTAGGAGACTCAGTGAACATCTCAATAAAGCAAAAATCATTAATGCTCTGCAATTAGCTGATGTTGATCCCAGATATATAAAAAGAAAATTTAGCGTAGTCTTAGAAAGAACGGTGAGAGAGCTTAGAGGACAAAGATGTCTCAACATAGAAAATAATATTACAGCCAAAAAACAAATTGTTGTTAGCAGAAGTTTTGGTACAAAGATTACAGATTTAAAAGCTTTGAAGCCCATAGTAAGCAATTTCGCTGTGAGAGCTTCTGAAAAATTAAGAGATGAAAAACAAAAATGTTCTCAAGTATCTGTTTTTGTTCGAACAAGTGCTTTTAATAATCGCAAACCTCAACACACAGGCTATAAAGCCATAGATCTATTTAATCCAACAAACGATACCAGGGATATTTTAATAGCAGCTAAAAAAGCCTTACTTCCTATTTATAAATCAGGATATGATTATGCAAAAGCAGGAATTCTTTTAAGCAAGTTTACAAATGAAACTTTAATGCAGCATTCTTTATTTAAAGATCCAGATGAACCAAAAGCAAATTCACAGTTCATGAAATATGTGGACCAACTCAATGCTTATGAAACTCAAATTTATTATGCCTCGCAAAATACTAAAAAATGGTCACCAATGAAACAAAATATGACGTCACCAAAATATACAACGTGTTGGTATCAATTACCTATAGTTAATTAGATACTTTAACTTAAATCTATCGCGTAACTTTTCAAAATCTCAATATCAATAATATTAGCTGCCTTTTTATGAGTTTTTTTTAAATAAACTTTGGGTGCAAAACCATGTTCATAGGCTTCTTTCCATCTTTCAGCACAAACGCACCAAGAATCACCTTCTTTTAGCCCCGGAAAATTAAATTCTGGCCTAGGAGTAGATAAATCATTACCTTTAGACTTGGAAAAAGCTAGAAATTCGTCATTTATTAGTGAACAAACTACATGAAGACCTCTATCCATCTCATCCGTATGACAAAAACCATCTCTAAAATATCCTGTTATTGGATTAGAACAACATTCATCAATAAATTCATCGAAAACATTAGTTTGTTTCATTTTTGATCCTTTTCATTTTGTTTATACTTTTCATAGTCCTCCCAATCATGTGGGGTCCCAACATTTTGAATTCCTTTTTTTGCACGATAAAGACTTTTTGTTCTTAACTTAGACATATCTTCTTCCTTGCCAAAAATTTTATTCCATCCCTCTTCAAAAAATTGTTTAAATTTATTTTCGTTACTCATTTGTATCATTTTTAAATTCACAACTCATTTTTGCAACAACTTCACCTTGAACGTCTAAATTTAATTTAGCCCTTCCCTCCATAGTTCCAGTTACGATACATTGTTCGATACTCTCTTCAACAATTTGGCGAACTATTTGTTTTAATTCATCAACACTTAATTCACTGACTTTTTTTTCAGTATCGATAACTTCAGCATGTAAAAAACCAAAAAAAAGGAAAGTAAAAATAAATATAATTTTCATGATTTGACCTCTTCAATTTTATTGAAAAATTATTCTTGTTAATAAACATAGTAACTAAAAAAATTGATAAAATAAATTCATGAAAGATGGCAAAGTATTATTTAATGAAAAATGTTTTATTTGTAATATGGAAATAAAACATTATAAAAAAAGATCAAACTTAGAATTTGAAGACTGTAGTCAAATGGAAGATAAATATCTAAAAAAATTACATGTTGTATTTGCTGATGGCAAAAAATATGTTGGGGTTGATGCTTTTATTTATGTTTGGCAAAAAACAAATGGCTACGAATGGTTAGCAAAAATAGTTAGCCTTCCAGGCATAAAACAAATTGCAATCATAGCATATTCAATAATTGCATTTTTTTTATTTTGGCGCTTTAAATTATTTGGTCCATCTATAAGTTAATAGTATTAAAAATAACTTAAATGCAAATGATTATCATAATGATTTGCATTAAAAAAAAACCTTATATCAGTAGTTTACAAAATATAATAACTATCTTATATTGTTATTATATTAAAATATATGGAGTACATTAAATTGGACAAAATTAATACTGACGAGGTATGCGAGGTTTTAAATGAGATCATGGAATATGAGTTAGCAGGTGTTGTTCGCTATACTCATTCATCTATGATGGTTACAGGTCCTCATAGAATTCCAATTGTAAATTTTTTAAAAGAGCAAGCCAATGAATCATTGCTACATGCTCAAGGTGCTGGTGAAATTGTTGCTGGATTAGATGGGCATCCAAGTCAGAAGATAGCAAAGATTGAGGAAACAAATCGTCATTCAATTAAAGATATACTTGAAGAAAGTTTAGAGCATGAATTGCATGCTCTTGGTCTTTACAACAGTTTATTAGATAAGGTTGAAAACAAGTCAATTTATTTAGAAGAGTACGCTCGAGGAATGATTGGTGAAGAAGAGGAACACTCTCTTGAATTAAAAAGAATGTTAAAAGATTTTGGCTAAAATTATTTAAAGTTTTTTAAAATATCTTTCATGATGTGCTTCAGAAAGTTCTAACAGGGCATTATTAATTTCATCTTTTATAGTTTTAAAATCACAAATTTGAATAGCCTTGATACCAAAATAATTTAACTCAAGTTCTTGTGTACCAGATGCTCTAAATAAATCATAGATCCAAGTCAATGGATCTAATGAGTTGTTATAAATAATTGCATTCTCTTTTAGTCTTAAAGCAAAAAGATCTTTATCAACAATAGTAAATTTTTCTTTAAGAATGGTGATTTTAAATTTTTCTAGTCGATCATTTACAAGTGCCCTCTCATCATTTGAATATTTTGGCCAATTTATGACTTCATGAACAAATCTTTTGCATCCTTTGCATACATCGTCACCATATGTTGTCGAGCAAATCCCTAAGCATGGAGTAGTTGATCTATTTTTTTGCATAATTAGGAAAATAATAACTCATTTTTAAATAAAAATTGATATTTAGTAGAAGCCTTTTACTGATAAGAGTAAAATACAAGTGGAGATTTCTAATGTTAAATGAATATAAAGCACACGTTGACGAAAGAGCTAAGCAAAATATACCTCCACTTCCATTAAGTGCTGATCAAACTTCTGATTTAATTGAACTTTTAAAATCTGAAAATGACGAATCTGAGTATTTACTTAATTTATTAAAAGAAAGAGTGCCTGCAGGTGTTGATCAATCTGCATACGTCAAAGCAGCGTTCCTTGCTGATATAACTTCAGGAAAGACTCTAAGTCCTTACATTAATAAAATAGAAGCTGTTCGTATTTTAGGTACGATGCTTGGTGGGTATAACATTGAACCTTTAATTAAATGCTTGAAGATTGATGAATTAGGAGATGAGGCAGCAAATGCTTTGAGTAACACCCTTTTAATTTTTGATGCATTCAATGAAATTTTAGAGTTATCTAAAGATAATAAATATGCAAAGAAAGTCATTAATTCTTGGGCTGAAGGTGAATGGTTTACAAAAAAGACTGACATAGCAGAACAAATCAAACTTACAGTTTATAAAGTACCAGGAGAAATAAATACTGATGATCTATCACCTGCCACTGATGCTTGGTCAAGACCAGATATTCCTCTTCATGCATTGGCAATGTTCAAAATGCCAAGGGAGGGACTTGATAGACCATTAGAAATTATTGATGAATTAAAAGCAAAAGGTAATCCTTTAGTTTTTGTTGGAGATGTTGTTGGAACCGGATCATCAAGAAAATCTGCAACTAATTCTGTTCTATGGCATATGGGTGATGAGATTCCATGCATTCCAAATAAGAAAGAAGGTGGTTACTGTTTTGGAGGAAAAATTGCACCTATTTTCTTTAATACTCTTGAAGATTCTGGAGCTTTTCCTATTGAACTTGATGTATCAAAAATGCAAATGGGACAAGAAATAATTCTTGAGCCCTATGAAGGAAAAGTCCTAGATGCAAATACGAATGAAGTAATTAGTACTTTTGAATTAAAAACTGATGTCTTGCTTGATGAAGTAAGAGCTAATGGAAGAATCCCATTAATTATTGGAAGACAGTTAACAGATAAAACACGAGAAACATTAGGATTAGAGCCTACAAATATTTTTAAGAGACCAACTCCAGATAAAACTTCAAAAGCAGGATTTACTTTGGCACAAAAAATGGTTGGTAAAGCATGTGGGGTAAACGGGATCAGGCCAGGCACTTACTGTGAACCAAGAATGACAACGGTAGGATCACAAGATACAACTGGACCAATGACAAGAGACGAATTAAAAGAACTTGCATGTTTAGGATTTTCTGCTGATCTTGTTATGCAATCTTTTTGTCATACGGCAGCCTATCCCAAACCTGTAGACATTGAAACACAACATAATTTACCAGATTTTATTATGAATCGAGGTGGAGTTTCCTTGAGACCAGGTGATGGAATAATTCATTCTTGGTTAAATAGAATGCTAATTCCAGATGGTGTTGGCACCGGAGGAGATAGTCATACAAGATTTCCAATAGGTATTAGTTTTCCAGCAGGATCTGGATTAGTAGCATTTGCTGCTACGCTTGGTGTGATGCCGCTAGATATGCCTGAATCTGTGTTAGTAAGATTTAAAGGAGAAATGCAACCAGGGATCACACTTAGAGATCTTGTGAATGCGATCCCGTATGCTGCAATTCAAAAAGGCTTGTTAACAGTTGAAAAGAAAGGTAAGAAAAATATATTTTCAGGTAAATGTCTAGAAATTGAAGGATTACCAAATATGAAAGTAGAACAAGCTTTCGAGCTTTCAGATGCTTCTGCAGAAAGATCGGCTTCTGGCTGTACGGTTAGATTAAATAAGGAACCAATCATTGAATATTTAAACTCAAATATTGTTATGTTGCGTTGGATGATAGCAAGCGGTTATGGCGATGCTAAAACTTTAGAAAGAAGGGCCAAAGCAATGGAAGAATGGATTGAAAAACCTGAGCTTTTAAAACCAGATGACAATGCAGAATATGCTGAAATAATTGAAATAGACCTAAATGAAATTAAAGAACCTTTACTAGCATGTCCTAATGATCCAGATGATATTAAGCCTTTATCAGAAGTAGCAAATACTGAAATACAAGAAGTGTTCATTGGTTCATGTATGACCAATATCGGTCATTTTAGGGCAGCTGGAACCCTATTAAAGAAATATAATGGTACTAAAGCAAGATTATGGGTTGTTCCTCCAACAAAAATGGATGAAAAACAGCTTATGGAGGAAGGTATTTATAATGTTTTTGGAGTATCAGGTGCAAGAACAGAAGTACCAGGTTGTTCATTATGCATGGGTAATCAGGCAAGAGTTTTAGCAAATTCAACAGTTGTTTCTACCTCAACTAGAAATTTTCCAAACAGGCTTGGAGATGGTGCAGATGTTTTTCTAGCTTCAGCAGAACTTTCTGCCATTGCATCTGTTCTTGGAAAACTTCCAACTGTTGAGGAATATCATAAATATATGGAAGATATAAATCCTCTTGCTGATGATATTTATAGATATTTAAACTTTAATGAAATAGAAACTTATGTCAAAAGTGCTAATTCTGCAGAAATTCCAGCGATAAATATAGTAAATCCCAATTAAGCTTTTTTCTTTTCTCTTTGCTGTTTTACTTCATCCTGTCTTGATGCCTCTAGTTCTTCTAGATAATTTTCAGCCAAAGGAGTTATGTAATGACCTGTAAAAATTGAGGTTTCAAATTCTTTTATTTCAGGATTGCCAGTCTGAACCGAACTTATTAAATCCTCAAGAGTTTGATAAATAAGCCAATCAGCTCCAATTTCATTTGCAACCTCTTCATCTGATTTATTTGATGCAATCAATTCTCCAATTGCTGGCATATCAATTCCATATAAATTTTGAAATTTTATAGCTGGAGCTGCTGATGCAAAATATACTTTTCTTGCTCCAGCCTCTTTTGCCATTTCAATAATTTTTTTACTGGTGGTGCCTCTTACAATTGAATCATCTACTAATAATACATTCTTATCTTTAAATTCAAGATCAAGAATATTTAATTTTCTTCTTACAGATTTTTTTCTTTCATCTTGGTATGGCATGATGAATGTTCTTCCTATGTATCTATTTTTAACAAAGCCTTCTCTGTAAGGAACCTTTAAATCTACTGCTAATTGAAGTGCAGCAGTCGATGAGCTATCCGGTATCGGAATTACAACATCAATATCATGCTCAGGGTTAGCACGCTGAATATTTTCTGCAAGTTTAGAACCCATTCTCATTCTAGATTTATAAACTGAAATATCATCCATGCTTGAGTCAGGTCTTGAGAAGTATACATATTCAAATATACATGGAATTTTTCTAGGATTTTCTGAACATTGTTGTGAAAATAAATTACCTTTTTTATCAATAAAAATAGCCTCGCCGGGCTCTATATCTCTTAATTTTTCAAAACCTTGAGATGTAAATAACGCATCCTCTGATGCAATCATATATTCGTCTCTTGATTCTCCTTTTCTAATCCCTAATGTCAGTGGCCTTATTCCATTCTCATCTCTAAAAGCAAGCAATCCAAAACCTGTTATAAGAGCTATTACAGCATATGCTCCATCACATCTTCTATGAGTTTTAGTTACAGCTTTAAAAATATGTTGAGCTGATGGATATATTTCTCTTTGCTTTCCAAGCTCATGAGCAAAAATATTTAAGAGAACTTCAGAATCAGAATCGGTATTTAAATGCCGCATTTCTGCATGAAATAATTGACTTGCTAGGAGCTTTGAATTTGTAAGATTACCGTTATGGGCAAGACTAATGCCATATGGTGAGTTAACATACATTGGTTGAGCAAATTCCTTCCCTGCACCACCTGCAGTTGGGTACCTAACATGCCCAATGCCATAGTTACCAGAGAGTTTGTTCATATGATTTTGTTGGAAGACATCCCTAACATAGCCCATTGATTTTCTGCTATGCAGTCTATCATTTTTGTCACATACAACCATTCCAGCTGCATCTTGACCACGATGCTGTAGCATCAAAAGAGAGTCGTAAATCTCAGCAGCTACGTTTGTTTCTGCAGAAATGCCAACAATTCCACACATTAAGAGTCCTCACTAATATTTTTAACTTCTTCAGAAGCTGGAGTTAAGTTTTCTATAACAGGATCAATTAACTCTTTAGCATCCTCTACAATATCTTTATTATCTATCAAATTTCTGAAATATGCTTCTATTTGTGGTGCATATTCTTCAATTAATGGTGTTATTTTTGATTTGCTAATAAGATCAGTCGTTTTAACGCTACTAGGCAACAATAAAAAAATAACAAATAGAACTATAAGTCCCCTGCTCAATCCAAATAAAACACCAAGAAACTTATCAAATCCAGAAGCTCCGGACCATTTGATAACTTTAACTATAAATTTTATTAGAAATCCTCCAAGAACAATACAAATCATAAAGACAACAATATAAGAAACAATCTTTGATATTTCTTCATTTCCAATATATTCATTTATTTTAGGAGTAGCTAAATACTCTAAACTTACTGCCGCAATAAAAGCAATTAACCAAAGAAATAATGATAAAAATTCTTTTGTAAATCCTCTTGCTAAAGAAATTAAACCTGAGGCTGTCAAAACTATAATTATGAACCAATCTGCAATATTTAACCCTATAGCTTCCATCTAGAAATTTCTCCTTTAGATGTATCAGATGCTTCATAAATTTGTTTTAGATTTTTTTCAATATCATTCTTTTCAATAAATGGTCCTACATATACAGCAAATAAATTTTGTTCTTTTCCAAATGGCTCTATAAAAGCAGGGAAACCTGAATTGTTTATTTTTACGACTATTTTTTCAGCACCCTCCAAAGAGGATAAGACATGAACTCTAATTACAAATAGATCAAATTCTGATAAATCAAGTTCTAACTTTTCTTTATCAACAGAAGAGATATTTAGATCTTGATTATCCTTTACAGGATTTTCTGATATTGTAATTTCTGGGCTGTTATCTGATATATTCTCTTGTAATAAAGGTTTTTCTAAAATTTTTTGATCCTGTTGATAGTCTATTTGAGGAGATAGGACAAATAAAAAAACAATGATTAAAATACCAAAAGTAAAAGTAAACCCTATTAGCCGCTCTAGACCCATTTACTGGTGCTCCATGGTACATACTGTACCTTATTTTTACGATTTGAGGTTGATTTTGATATTACTATGAAGCTATTAAAGCTTGTCATGATATAGCAGTTTTTATTTCTCTAATATAATCTTTTATTTCATTAAACTCTTTTGATTCAGATTTTTCCTCTATCATTTTGACTATCGATGAACCAATTATTACTCCGTCCGAACAGCTTGCTAGATTTTTTGCATCATCAGCTGTTTTTATTCCAAATCCAGCGAGTGTTGGTAGGTCAGAAAAACTTTTAATATTTTCAATGTTTCGTTTAATTTCATCTATATTTAAATTTGAGGAACCAGTTACACCTCTCAAAGTCACGTAATAAATAAATCCCGAACTATTTTGTGCAATCTTACTAACTCTGTCGTCTTTAGTAGTTGGAGAAATCAATGAAATAACGTTTATATTAGGATTATCAATTCCGTAGTCATTTAGTTTGAGTTCTCCTGGTACATCAACAACCAAGATTGCATCAACTCCATCTATATCAGACTTCTGAATTAAATCAATATGTGAAATGAAATTGTTTAGATAACCCATAAGAATTACAGGAGTTTCTTTATCTTTTTTTCTAAATAATTTAACCATGTCTATGATATTTGATAAAGAAATAGAATTTTTTAGCGCCCTATCATGAGCTTTTTGAATGACTGGTCCTTCTGCAATTGGATCTGTAAATGGCACGCCAACTTCAATAATATCAACGCCTGCATCTACAAATGAATGCATTAGTTCTAACGTGGTTGATATATCAGGATCTCCAGCAACAAGATAGGCTGCAAGAGCTTTTTTATTGGCAGACTTTAGTGACGATAGTTTTTCTTCAAGTTTATTCAAAACTTAATTCCATCAATTTCTGCAACTGTATTAATATCTTTATCTCCTCTTCCAGAAACATTAACAACAACGTTTGCTGTTGCTTCTAATTCAGGCATCAATGTATCCAAATATGCAAATGCATGAGCTGTTTCAAGAGCTGGAATAATTCCCTCTAATTCTGAAACGTCATGAAAAGCTTTTAGAGCTGCATCATCATCAACTGCTACATATTCTGCTCTACCTAAATCTTTTAAAAGTGAATGCTCTGGGCCAACACCAGGATAATCCAATCCAGCAGAAACTGATTTAGTATCTTTTACTTGACCTGATTCATCTTGCATTAAATAACTTCTGGCACCATGAAGAACTCCAGGCTCACCATCATTTAGTGGAGCAGCATGCTCTCCAGTCATAACTCCTTTTCCACCAGCTTCAACTCCAATTAATCGAGTTTGATTCATTTCAATAAAAGGATAAAAGATTCCCATTGCATTAGAACCACCTCCAACACATGCAACAATAGCATCTGGCATAGAATCAAAGAATTGTTTTGACTGATCAATAAGTTCTCTGCCCACAATAGCATTAAAATCTCTGACAATCATTGGATATGGATGAGGACCAGTAACACTTCCAATAATATAATATGTGTCATCAACATTTGTTACCCAATCCCTTAATGCTTCATTCAATGCATCTTTTAATGTTGCAGAACCCGAATCTACTGGATGAACGTGTGCTCCCAATAATTTTATTCTATAAACATTTAGAGCTTGTCTTTTAACATCTTCAGTACCCATGTATATATGGCATTCGAGTCCCAATCTTGCAGCAACTGTAGCAGTAGCAACTCCATGTTGACCAGCTCCTGTTTCAGCAATAATTCTCTTTTTTCCCATATATTTTGCGAGCAATATTTGCCCAACAGTATTATTTATTTTATGAGCACCTGTATGATTAAGGTCTTCTCTTTTAAGCCAAATTTTTCCGGTACCGTATTGATTTGTTAAGCGTTCTGCATAGTAGAGTGGCGAGGGCCTTCCAACAAAATTTACTAAATCTTCATCTATTTCTTTAAGAAAAGATTTGTCCTTTGATAATTTTTTATAAGTTGATTCAAGTTGCTCTAATGCATACATTAAAGTTTCAGGGACAAATTTGCCACCATACTCACCAAAAAAACCATCATTGTTAGGAAAATCGTAATTATTAGAGTCCATAGTTCTTTATTTTATTTAAAATTTCTTCGATCAACTTAAGGTCTTTTATGCCAATACTATATTCAACTCCTGAGTTGATATCTATGCACCAAGTCCCTTTACTTAATGCATTATCGACATTTTTAGAATTAATTCCACCAGAAAGTATTAAATTTTGTTTTATATTTATTTTGTCTATTACTGTCCAATCAAAAGCTTCGCCGGTACCGCCATATAAATTTGGATTATAATTTTCAAGTAATATGGCATTCGCTGATTTATAGCGATCTATCATTCCAAGATCATTTTCATTTTTTATTGCTACAGTTTTCCAAAAATCTCTTCGGAATGATTTACAAAAGTTCTCTTCTTCATCTCCATGAAATTGTAATATTGGATTTACAAAAATAGAATCTATCTCATTAATATATTCCTCATCAGAATTTACAAAAACACACACCGGCCTAGTTTTTTTAAAATTAAAGTTTTTAAGTTTTCTTTGAAGCTCTTTATTAACGAATCTAGGACTTTTTTCATAAAAGATAAATCCAACAAAATCAACGTTAAGATCTATAATGTTTTCTAGAATATCTAGATCTGTTATTCCACAAATTTTAATATTTGGTTTCATACCTTAAATCTTTCGAATAAATCTTTAAAAGGACTGGAAATTTTTAGCTTAGATTCATATTTAGGTCCTAGAAAAAATAAACCTTGAGGACTTAAAGTTCTTCCAGATTCGTTTCTATTTTTTGCACTTAAGATATCAATAACAGAGTCTTTTATTTCTCCCTTAGCTATATCTAATAATGTACCAACAATAATCCGCACCATATTATGAAGAAAAGCATTCGCAGTAATCGAGATAATTATAAACTTTCCCGAAACATTTATATCAATTTTAGTTATCTTTTTGTTAGGATTTTTTGAATTACAACTCGAGCTCCTAAAAGAGCTAAAATCATGGTTTCCTAAAAAATGTTTCGCTTCTTTTTTTAACAGGCTTAAATCAATCTCTTTACTCTCCCAAAAACAAAATCTATTAAAAAATAATGGTTTATTTTTAGAGTTATATATCACATATGAGTACGAACGCTCCTTTGCCGAGAATCTAGAATGAAAATCATCAGATACTAGTGAAATATTTTTAATATTTATTGATTTTGGAAGATTTGAATTTAGACCATCAAGCCAATTTTTAGAATCTCTATTAATAGATGTCTCAAAATCAAAAACTTGAGAAAGTGCATGAACTCCAGCATCAGTTCTGCCAGAATAATTAATAGGTATTTTTTTCTGTGTTACCTGTTGTAATGCAACCTCTATGCATTCTTGAATACTTTTAGCATTAAGTTGTCTTTGAAATCCTGAAAAATTAGTTCCATCATACTCGGTTACGCAAGCATATCTCACTTTTGAATCATAGCTAAAAGTTCTTCAGCTTTAGTTTTAATGCTAGTTATTTTTGAGTTTTTAATTATTTGGTTCAAAATTTTTACAGCATCTTCATAATTTCCCATTTCATAATATGTGTAAGCTAGGTCGATCTGTTGCTCGTCGTGATTATTTTCAATACTTAAGCCTTTTGGTAGTCCATCTATTTTGGAATCATTATCTGCTGCTTCTATAAAATCATATTTTATTTTATTGTCTTTCTTTGATTTTAATTGAATATATATCAATGCTATTAAAATTCCAGATAAGACAGAAATAATTGCTACAAATAATAAATCAAATCTACTTAGGCCTGTATCAGAAATTTCATTAGGCTTATTTTTAGATTCTTCAATTAAATTTGATATTGGATCATTTTCAAGATCCATAACAAGGGTCTTTGTATTTTTTTCAATAAAACTTTTTGCATCAACAGCATTTTCTTGGGAAAGATCTATTTTAATTTTTTCATCTTGTTTTTCATTTGTATTTATTTTTACATTTTGACTTTGTATCTTTGGAGCCGTTAAAACTAAAAGAGATTTTGCAGCTGGAGCAAAATCAATTGAAAAACTTTTATTCATTTTTAAAATTGATGATCTGGCCTCATCATCAGAAACTGAAGTCATTTGTGAAGAGGTTGGTATGATGATATCAATATCGTTTCTTATTAAATTAATGTTGCCTTTAATAAAAGCATTTTTATTACCTAAATATATAGACCACATAATTTGATAAATTGAAGCATTTGTTTCTTCTTTAAATTGAGAAGCTAGACTCCACATTGTTGTAATTTCGTCTGCATTAATTATTTGCTCAGCATCTTTTGTTGGTTCTTCAGATATTTCTGGGATTAATTTTTTTTCGTAAACTAATTGCGAAGAGTTTTTTTCAATTATGTTTTTTGTAACTTTTTGTTCTGAATCTATTAATCTTGATGGTAAAAAAACAAATATATCTTTTGAAACTTCATTAGAAATCTCAATTCTAAAACTAAAATAGTTCTCTTCGAATTTGTTATCTATAATAATTTCAAGGATTTGGTAATCCTCATAATTTTTTAAAATTAGATATGCGAAATCTTGATACTCTAAAATATCATCAGATTTATATGCCTTTATAACAATATCGTCATCTTGAATTTTTTCATCATTAATTCTAAATTCAATAATTCGCTCATCTTGATTATTAAATTTAAGCTTAGGTGATGAAATGGAAATATCAGCGTGAGCATTAAAAATTAAAAATCCTGATATAAAGAAAAGTATTCTTATCACAGCTTATTATTAGTTATAAGTAAATCTAAAATTTGAACAGCATTTAAAGCAGCGCCTTTACCATAAACATTATCAGCTACTATCCATAGAGCAATCCACGTTTCATTAAGAACTTTCTGAGATCTTATTCTGCCAACATATACATCTTTAGTATCATGAGCGTTTTCAATTGGATTAGGATATTCTTGAGTAGTTGGATTATCTATAATTGAGACGCCTTTGATACCTGTTAATGAATCAATAACATCCTCTTTGGATGCATCTATTTTTGTTCTAAGGAATACTGCTTCAGAATGACCATTAAAAACAGGAACTCTTGCACAAGTGGCCTGCACTTCTATATTAGGATCAAGAATTTTTTTTGTTTCCCATACGAGCTTCATTTCCTCTTTAGTGAATGCATTTTCTAAAAAAACATCACATTGTGGCAGCACGTTAAATGCTATTTGTTTTGGATAAATTTTTGGAGTTACATTATCTGGATCTATGCTTTGTTGTTTCAGTTCATCAACAGCTGCTTTGCCAGTGCCAGAAACTGCCTGATACGTTGCTATGTTTACAAATTCTATTTCAAATTTTTTATGAATTGGTTGCAAAATCATCAATAGCTGTGAAGTTGAGCAATTTGGATTAGCTATTATCGAGGGCTTATTGAGGTTACTAATTAAATTTCCATTTACTTCAGGAATAATAAGTAATTTGTCATCGTCGTAACGAAATTCTGAAGATAAATCAATGACATAGCCTCCTGAGTCAATAAAAGATTGAGCAAATTTTTTTGCAACAGATGATCCAGCTGAAAAGATTGAAACATCAACATTTGATGGATCAAATGATTCTAAGTCTTGTATTTTAAATTTTTCATTGTTAAAAAAAATATCTTTTCCAACTGATGAGCTACCAAGAAAAAAAACTTCACCGATATCTAATGCCATCTCCTCTAAAAGTTGGATTATCTTTTGACCAACAACTCCAGATGCTCCAACTATTGCTAATTTAAAATTATTTTTCATTTTTTAGAATATCTATTATTTTAGAACTTACTTCAGATGTTAATAAATATTCATCTGAAGTACTTATATCTTTTGTTCTGTTACCTTGCGATACATATTTCATTATTGAATTATCAAGCATTTTTGCAATATTTTCTTGATCTAAAGAGTGCCTTAATGCCATTGATAAAGATGCAATCATCGCAATTGGATTTGCTATATTTTTACCAGCAATGTCAGGCGCACTTCCATGACATGGCTCATACATTCCTTTTGAAGAACTATTTAGTGAAGCGGAAGGTAACATTCCAATTGAACCAGATAATGTAGCAGCAATATCAGAAAGTATATCTCCAAAAAGGTTACTTGAAACAATCACATCAAACTGGTTCGGATTTAGCACTAATTGCATGGCCGCATTATCTGCAAGCTGGTGAGATAACTCGACATCAGGATAATCTTTTGACATATCTGTAACAATTTCTCGCCAAAACTTTGAAACCTCTAATACGTTAGCCTTGTCAACAGAACATAGTTTATTATTTCTTTTCTGTGCTGATTCAAAACCAATTTTAGCAATTCTTTTGATTTCATCTTCGTTATAAATCATGGTATTAAAGGCATATTTTGGATTTTCTGATTCAACTAAACCCCTAGGCTCTCCAAAATATATACCACTTGTAAGCTCTCTAACAATAAGTATGTCTAGATCTTTTATAATTTCATTTTTAATCGGCGATGCTGATGCCAACTCATTGAATAAAAATGCAGGCCTAAGATTTGCGAATAGTTCCAAATCTTTTCTTAATTTTAAAAGTGCATATTCTGGTCTTAAATCCCATTCAAGATTATCCCATTCAGGTCCACCTACTGCCCCAAATAGAATAGCATCAGATCTTTTTGCTTCATGTAAAACTTCTTCTGGCAAAGGGGATCCAAACTCATCATATGCAGCACCACCTACTTTCATAGTATTTATTTCAAAATCAATATCATAATTATCAATAATAAAATCTAATACCTCTTTTGCCGAAGAAGTGACTTCCTCTCCTATACCATCTCCTGGAAGAATTAATATTTTTTTAGTCATTTACAAATATCCATGGTTTTTCTTTTATTCTTTGAGATTCAAATTTTTTTATGACATCTTTTTTTTGCATAGTAATATCTATGTCATCTAGTTTATATATGATTCTTTCAAGCAGACTCTCTTTTACTTCAAAAGTAAACTCAAAATCATTTAAAGAAACTTTCATATTGTCTAAACTAATATTAATTTCACAAGGACTCTTTGAACAACTGGTGAATAAATTATCTATTTCATTTTTTTGCAATCTAATAGGTAGAACGTTGTTTTTAAAACAATTATTATAAAAAATATCACCAAAAGAGGATGCTATTACTGCTTTTATACCAAAGTCTCTTAAAGCCCAAACAGCATGCTCTCGTGACGAACCACACCCGAAATTGCTTCTAGACAACAAAATTTTTGATTCATCAAAAGGCGGGATATTTAAAATAAAATCTTTATTAATTTTTCTTTGGTCTTTAGTTAATCCAAGGATGCCATTATCTAAATATCTCCATCCATCAAAAAGATAATCCTCAAAACCAAATTTCTTTATAGATTTTAGATATTCAGTAGGAATAATTTGATCAGTATCAACATTGTCTCTGTCGATATACGCTGTGATACCCTCAATAATGAACTCGTTGCCTTTTAATTTCATTATAAGTTTCCTATTTTTCCTTTAAGTGCTGTTTTTGCTGCCATCCTCGGACTCATTAAATGAGTTCTACCTAAATTACCTTGCCTACCTTCAAAGTTTCTATTTGATGTTGAAGCACATCTTTCGTATGGTTTAAGTTGATCAGGATTCATCCCAAGACACATTGAACAACCAGGGTCTCGCCATATGAATCCAGCTTGAGTAAAAATTTTATCAAGCCCCTCTTCTTCAGCCATTTTTTTTACCAATCCTGATCCTGGTACAACAATTGCTTCGAGTATCTTTTCAGATATTTTTTTTCCTTCTACTATCTTTGCTGCATCTCTTAAATCTTCTATTCTTGAATTAGTGCATGATCCTATAAAAACTTTGTCGAACTTAAGTTCAGAAAGTTTTTGTTCTTCATCAATTCCCATATACTTTTTTGCCAATTCAATGCTCTTTCTTTTATCAGTTGGAAAATCTGAAGTACTAGGAATACTATCGTCAAAATCAATTACCATTTCAGGAGAAGTGCCCCATGAAACTTGAGGTTTTATTTTTGAAACATCTATTGTTATTTCCTTTTCAAAAGTTGCATTGCTATCAGTATTTAATTGCATCCAATATTCTTTTGCCTCATTCAATTTATCAGCAGTTAATTTTGAGTGTTTTTCAACATAGTCTATTGTCGTTTCATCAGGTGCTATTAATCCAACCTTTGCTCCAGCTTCAATTGACATGTTACATATTGTCATTCTAGCTTCCATAGAAATACTTTTTATATAAGATCCCGAGAATTCTATAGCGTGTTCATTTCCTCCTGCTGTTCCAATTTTCCTAATAAGATATAAGACTATATCTTTGGATGTAATCTCTTCATTAGGACTGCCTTCAAAACATACTCGCATGTTCTTAAGCTTTGTTGTTTTTAATGTTTGAGTTGCTAGAACATGTTCAACCTCAGAAGTACCAATACCCATAGCCAAACAACCAAAAGCACCGTGAGTTGAGGTATGAGAATCACCACATACTATAGTCATTCCAGGAAGTGTATATCCTAGTTCAGGTCCAATAACATGAACAATACCCTGATTTTCGGAAGTAATATCAAATTGTTTGATGCCAAATTTACTACAATTTTTGTCGAGTTCTACTACCTGAATTTTTGATATGTTGTCATCAATTTGATCAACGTCAAAGGTTTTACCTCTAATTGTTGGAACATTATGATCTGGAGTAGCAATATTTGCATTTAATCTCCATGGTGCAAGATTTTTTTTCTCTAAACCCTCGAAAGCTTGAGGAGACGTGACTTCATGTAAATAATGTCTGTCAATATATAAAAGAGACTCACCAGAATCTAGTTGTATTACGTGATGCTCTTCCCAGAGTTTGTCGTACAAAGTTTTCATTATTTCTATTCCGTAAATGGTAAATTTTGTTCAACATTTGCGCATTGTGCTTTGTTAATTAATAAATGATCGACTAAAACAAGACTTACCATTGCCTCAGCAATAGGCACTGCTCTAATGCCAACACAGGGATCATGTCTTCCTGTAACCTCGATTTTAATCTCCTCGCCTTTTTTATTTATCGTATTTCCTTCTGTTTTAATGCTTGAAGTTGGTTTTATAATAAAACTTAAACTTATATCATCTCCATTTGATATTCCTCCAAGAATTCCTCCTGAATTATTTGAAGAATAGCCCGATGAAGTAATTTCATCTCTCGCTTCAGAACCTTTTAAATATAAAAGCTCATCAGCATTACCTATAGAGACTGATTTGACAGCATTTATCGTCATAATTGCTTTTGCCAAGTTTGCATCTAATTTTTCAAATACTGGATCGCCAAGCCCAACTGGACAATTCTCAACAATAACACCTAATTTAGCACCAACAGAATTACCCTCTTCAATTAAATCATGAAACATTGAATCTAAATTTGAAAGCTTAGAATCATCACAAAAGAAATATTTATTATTGATTTCTTTATGATTAATTACGTCAGCTTTAACTGTACCTATTTCAGAGACAAATCCATTTACCGACACTCCCTCTTTTTGAAGTATTTTTTTTGCAATTGATCCAGCAGCAACCCAATTAACCGTCTCTCTTGCACTAGCTCTTCCACCACCCCTATAATCTCTATGACCATATTTCGCTTGATACGTGATATCAGCATGATTAGGTCTGAAGAGATCTTTTATATTTGAATAATCCTTAGATTTTTGATCCTTATTGTAAATTATCATACCAATTGGCGTACCAAGTGTTTTCCCTTCAAATACTCCTGATAATATTTCTACTAAATCGTCTTCTTTTCTTTGTGTAGTTACATCAGATTGGCCAGGCTTTCTTCTATTTAATTCTAATTGAATATCTTCATTGCTGAGACTTATATTAGGTGGACAACCATCCAATATGCAGCCCATAGCAAGTCCATGACTTTCACCAAAAGTCGTAATTTTAAATATTTTTCCAAACGTATTGCCTGACATGGCGATAATTATAGTCCAAAAAGCTAAAAAAGCTTTATTTTTAGGGTTTTTTACTAGTTTTGAGTTTTCTTAGACAAAAGAGATTGAAAATCCAACACTGAAGTCTCCTCTAGTTTTCTTTGATCCATACAGAGTTTAAATATTTTATTTGCTACTTCTTCTGTATATGTAATATTTAAATTATTCATAAATTTTTTCTCTAATACCGGTATGCCTTCTTCTCGTCTTCTCATGTGGCCTATTGGATACTCAACCTCGCAATTCTCAGTTGATGTTCCATCATTAAAATGAATTTGTATGCTGTTAGCAATCGATCTTTTATCTGCTTCAAGATATTCTTTTGAGTACCTTTTATCTTCATTGACTATCATTTTTCCTCTTAGTACATCAATTCTTGGATCTTTAGCAACAGAATCTTCATAATCTTCTGCTACTAAATTACCTTTTAACAAAGCAATTGCAACCATATATTGTAAGCAATGATCTCTATCTGCTGGATTATTTAAGGATCCAACTTTTGAAATAATTCTAATAGCAGATTCATGAGTGGTTATATTAATTGATTTGATTTGATCAACTTTATCTTTAATCTCACTATGAAGTTTTACTGCTGCTTCTACTGCTGTTTGAGCATGAAATTCAGCTGGAAAACTAATCTTAAAAAGAATATTTTCCATAACATATGTTTCAAAAGGCTGCGGCAAGGACAATTTATTACCATCGAAGGAAACATCTTCAAATCCCCAAATAGGAGCAGAAAGAACACCTGGATAACCCATTTCACCTGACAAAGTTATCATCGCTAATCTTACAGCCCTGCTGGTTGCATCACCTGCTGCCCAACTTTTTCTTGAACCAGCATTTGGAGCATGCCTGTAAGTTCTTAAACTTTGGCCGTCTAACCATGCTTGACTTACAGCATTTTTAATTTGATCTAATGATCCACCAAGTAATTTTGTTACAACAGCAGTTGATGCAACTTTTACTAATATTACATGATCGAGACCAACTTTATTGAAACTATTTTCAAGTGCTAGGACTCCTTGTATTTCATGTGCCATGATCATTGACTCCAATAAAGCACGCATGGATAAAGGTTCCTTTCCAATAGAAATATTTTGCTGAGATACAAAATCACAAACAGCTAATATTGCACCTAAATTATCCGATGGATGGCCCCATTCCTCAGCAAGCCATGTATCATTGTAATCAAGCCATCTAACAATACAACCAATATCAAATGCGCCTTTAATAGGATCCAACTGATAATCTGTTCCTGGAACTCTTACACCAAAAGGGACATGTGTATCTTTAACAATAGGGCCAAGCATCTTTGTGCAAGCAGGGAATTTAAGTGCAAGCAGACCGCATCCGATTGTATCTATTAAACAGTTTCTAGCAGTATCTAATGCTAAGTCAGATTTAATTTCATATGAATAAACATAATTTGCTATTTTAGATATTAATTCATCAAAATCTGGTCTGACATTCAGATCAAAATTCGATGACATTTTTTAAGACCTATCAGAAATATCAACCCAATCTGATGATACAACTCCAGTATATTCAGCACTTGGTCTAATAATTCTATTATTTCCTCTTTGCTCCATACAATGAGCAGTCCATCCTGATACTCTCGACATTACAAATATTGGAGTGAATAATTTTGTTGGTATGCCCATATAGAAATAGGCTGGAGCATGGAAAAAATCAGCATTAGCGAACATATTCTTCTCATCGGCCATAACTTTTTCAACTTCTTCTGCAACTTGATAAAGAGAATCGTTATCTGAAATTTCGGATAGTTGTTTTGCATATTCTTTTATGACAGCATTTCTTGGATCTTTTATAGAATAAACTGCATGACCAAATCCCATTATTTTTTCTTTCTTATTTAACATTTCAATAATATTAGATTTGGCTTCTTCTTTTGATGTCCAGTTTTCAATTAATTCCATTGCTTTCTCATTGGCTCCTCCGTGAAGAGGACCTCTTAAAGATCCAATTGCTGCAACAACACATGAATGAATATCTGACATTGTTGATGCGCATACTCTTGCTGTAAAAGTAGATGCATTAAATTCGTGTTCAGCATACAAAATCAGGGATACATCCATGACTTTCTTATGAAGATCAGAAGGTTCTTTATCGTGAAGTATATGAAGAAAATGTCCCGCCATGCTGTCCTCATCATTAACTAAATCAATATCTAATCCCTCATGAGAAAATTTATACCAATATGTAACAATTGAGGGCATAGTTGCAATCATTCTGTTTATTGAATTAAGTTGATTAGAAAAATCTCCTTCGGGTTCAATGTTGCCTAGCATGGATGTTCCAGTTCTCATTACATCCATTGGATGAGCGCTAGCTGGTATTTTTTGAAGTACTTCTTTTAATGAATTAGGGAGGTCTCTGTTCTGCTTAAGTAATGATTTATATTCATCTAATTCTGCTTGATTAGGAAGTTTATCGTATAGCAAAAGGTAAGCTGTTTCTTCGAAGGTTGATTTTTCTGCAAGCAACTCAATCTTATGACCTCTGTATGCAAGGCCCTCAATTTGACCAACTGTGGAAAGAGATGTTTCACCTGCAACTTGTCCTCTTAGACCGGCTCCTTCTAATTTTTTTGTCATTTTTTTTCCTTATTCAACATTTTGTTGTCAAGTTGCTTTTCAAAATAATAGTAATCTAATACTTCATACAATTCTTCTCGGGTTTGCATTATATCTAAGAGGGGCTTCTGTGTCCCGTCTTTAATAATTGATTTATAAATTTTTTCTGCGGATAAACTCATAGCTCTAAATGCTGTTAGTGGATATAAGACCATATCAACTCCAACTTTTTGCAATTCATCTTGAGTAAATAAAGGAGTTTTTCCAAATTCAGTGATGTTTGCAAGTATTGGAATATCAAAATTTTCTTTAAAAATTTTGTATTGATCTATTGAAGTCACAGCTTCAAGGAAGATGCCATCAGCTCCCTCCTCGATATATTCTCTACATCTATCAATCGCACTATCAATACCCTCAGTTGCAATCGAATCAGTTCTGGCCATCACAAAAAATGATTCATGTTTTTTGGCATCTAAAGCAGCATTTAGTCTAGCTCTCATTTTTGTTTTTGAAACCAATTTTTTATTAGGTCTATGTCCACATCTTTTATCAAAAATTTGATCTTCAATATGAACAGCCGCACAACCAGCTTTTTCCATTTCAACAATTGTTTTTGATATTTCTTTTACATCACCCCAACCAGTGTCTATATCGACAAGAAGTGGTAATGATGAAGCACTAGTTATTCTTTTTACATCAATTAAAACATCTTGCATTGAAGTAAAACCAAGATCAGGTAAGCCATATGAAGCAGCAGCAACTCCACTTCCTGAAAGATATATTGCTTTATGACCTGCCATCTCTGCTAACTTTGCAGAATAAGCATTTATTGTTCCAGGAATAATTAAAGGAATGTGTTGTCTTAACGATTCTCTAAATAAAACACCTGGCAAAATATTAATAAAATTTTACTCCTCTAATAATCCTATCTCTATTATTTTTTCTTCTCCATTTATTGGTATCTCTCAAGCTGTAAACACATCCACAATATTCTTGTTGATAGAAATGTTCTCTTTTTGAAATTTCTATCATTCTTGAAGAACCTCCTTCTTTTCTCCAATTAAAATCCCAATATTTAACTTCATCATATCTTGATGCAGCTCTTAAACCAGCTTCGTTAATTTGATTCATATCTTTCCATCTAGAAATTCCCAACGTCGTTGCAAAAACTTTAAAAGAATTTTCTTTAGCGTAAAGTGCTGATCTTTCAAAACGAATATCAAAGCATTTTGTGCACCGTTTTCCTCTTTCTGGTTCATTTTCTAATCCTTTGACTCGCTTAAACCAATTATCCTTATCATAATCTGCATCAATAAACTCAAAACCAAGCTTGTCACAGAATCTTTTATTTTCATCTTTCCTAATTTCATATTCTTCTATAGGGTGTATGTTTGGATTATAAAAATATATGCTTGTTTTAATTTCAGATACAGATAAGGCTTCCATAATTTCTCCAGCACATGGCGCGCAACAGCTATGAAGTAGTAATCTATTTTCACCATTAGGTATTTGAAGCTTTGGTCTTTCAAAATTTTTTAATTTTAAATGTTCATTCATGATTAAAATTTGAATTATCTGTTAATGCTTTTTCAAGATCATTATAATCATGAAATGATGGAATATTAGGGTAAGTGTCCGAAATTTTTTTTGGAGCATTCATAAAAAATCCTTTATCAGCTATCTCAAACATTTGAATATCATTATATGAATCCCCTGTTGCAAAACATTTGTACCCAAGAGATTGAAAATTCTTAATTGCTAATTTTTTTGTCTTAGTGTCTCTTAAATTATATGAAATAATTTTATTGTTTTTTAATTCTAAGGTATGACATATGATCATAGGAAAGCCAAGTTTTTTCATTAATGGTTTAGCAATTTCATGGAAAGTATCTGACAAAATAACTATCTGGAATTTCTCCCTTAACCTATCTAAAAATTCTTTTGCTCCAGGTAAAGGATCAAGCTGAGACGCAGCTTTTTGTATATCCAGAATATTCATATTATTTTTATTCATTAAATCCAACCTAAAATCCATTAAATCTGAATAATTAGGTATATCTCTTGTGGTTTTATTAAAATCATCTATTCCTGAATTTTTTGCTACTTGCTCCCATATCTCAGGAGTTAATGTCCCTTCCATATCAAAACATAAAATTTCCATTTTTATTGTCCTTTATTTTTTATTCCGTATGGAACATGACCTGAAGGTGTATCTTTTGAAATTTCGATAATATTATTTTTTTGATCATCAAAAAATATATCTGCTTCAAAAGATTTTAAAAAATCTTTTTTAGGCAATCCTCCAAGAAAAAGAGATTCATCAATTCTTACACCCCATTCCCTTAAAGTTTTTATAACTCTTTTATCAGATGGTGCGGATCTTGCGGTCACTAAAGCAGTCCTAATTGGGCAATCAGATTCATCAAATTCTTTTTGGATTTTATTTAATTCAATTAAAAAAGATTTAAAAGGTCCTTCTTTTAAGATAGTTTTAGCTTTTTTTTCATTTTTTATAAAAGCGTCCAAACCTTTTTTATGATAAATAATCTCAGACTCATCTGAAAATATTACTGCATCTCCATCAAAAGCAATTTTAAGTTGGTTATTAGATTTCTTTGCAGAAAAATTTTTTTTTGTTGAAATAATTGTTGCTGCTGCAACATTACTATCTATTGCTAGTGAAACATCCTCAAGGCTGCTAGATAAGAAAAGATGAACTCCAAAATCTTTTACATATTTATGCGGACTTTCTCCTCCGCAAAATGCAGCTCTACTAATATTTAAGTCATGTGCCTCTATAGAATTTCTAATTCTTAGACCTGTATCTGATGTATTTCTTGAGAGAAGAATAACTTCAATTCTCTCTTTATTTTTATAAAAATTATTAATTTTTAGTATTTTTTTTACAAGATCAAAAGCTTCTCCAGGATCGAGAATATTTTCTTCGTTATCAATTTGGTATTTTCTATATGATTCTAATCCTTCTTTTTCATAGATTTCATGACTTTCATCTAAATTAAACAAAGCTCTTGATGAAATACCAATAATTAATTTCGAATCTTCTTTTTTCATATTTCTTGAAATCTTATGTATATTTATATTATACTGTATATATATTCAGTATAATTAACATATTATGAAAGATATAACTCCACAACAAAATAAAGTACTTGATTGTATAAAAATTTACATTAATAAGACAGGTTTTCCGCCTACAAGAGCAGATATTTGCAGTGAACTTGGTTTTAAATCACCAAATTCTGCAGAAACGCATCTTCGAGCTTTAGAAAAAAAAGGATTTATATCAATTGAAAGTGGTGCATCGCGCGGAATTTCTGTAATTAACAATGATTCCAACACAGAGCCTGATGCATATCCTATTATTGGTTTGGTTGCAGCTGGCTCTCCAACCTTGGCAACAGAGAATATTGAAAAGTTTGTAAATTGTTCCAAAAGTATTTTTAACAAAAAATTTGACTATTTTCTTAGAGTAAAAGGTTTAAGCATGAAAGATGCTGGCATTATGGAAGATGATCTTATAGCTGTTCACAAAACTTCAGAGGTAAGAAATGGTGATATTGTAATTGCAAGATATGATGATGAGGTTACTGTAAAATTTTTTGAAAAACTCTCTGATAAAAAAATTAGACTTATCCCAGCAAATTCTGACTTTAAAAATTTAGAAATTAATCTAGAGGAAACAGAATTACATATTGAAGGTAAAAGTGTTGGATTGATAAGAGAAAACTAGTGAAGAGTAACTGGTTTTTTGTTAATGCCTTTTTGATTTTCTAGAAATTCGTCAAGATCACTTACATTTCCACTAACACTTTCAATACCAGCTTTAATCATTTCTTTTGCGACTGCTAATTCTTGACCTTGCAAAAAATCTTTTGATTCATTAGAAAAACTTATTTTTACAATTGGATTATCATGATCATCAGAACGTCTAAGAACTATAGTTCCATCAGGTAGTTGAGCGAGCTCTAAATAATTTGTCATAAATTCTCCATGTATGAATTAGCTTAGCATTCTATTAAGGATTTGCGAAGTAATGAACAAAACCTATTGTACTTATTTAGTGTTGAGTGCAAATTATTCAAGTCATTTGATGCACTAGAGGCAATAATGTTTAAATCTGGGACCTGTAGGAGATTTTTTTTTGAATTTTCTAAATCAAATAAAAAGCCTCCTGAATTAATTTCTGATTGAATTATATTTTTTATAGAATCAGAATTTTGAAGTAATTTACATTTTTCTGAAAAATTAAAATTATCAAAATCTTTTATACTTAGATCTAGTTCATTATGAATTGCATCACAAAAATAGCTAATACTTTCTTCAATTGATAAATAAAAAAGGGAATACAAATTTTTATCTGTGTTATCAATTTCTATTTTTTTTAAAATATCACACGCTATATCCTGATAATGATTTGCAAGTTCGAATTCTTCCACTAGCTTTTTAAACTCTCTTTCCATTCCCCTTTATTAAAAGAAGCGGTCCATTTTGTTTTCTTTCCATCTTTTTCTGACGCAACATAATGGATATCATCTGTCCTGTTATATCTTATAACGTATGGATTTCCATCCTTGTCTTTTACAGGAGCGTTCAAAAGATAAAGGTGTTTGTCTTTATCAGGCAAAAATCTGCATGAATAAGAAAATTCATCCTTGAGATTATTAATCTCAGATACTTTTGGTGCACGCGTTTCTCTATTTTTAGGATATTGGCTTGCTGCCAAAAATAAACCTTTCATACTATCTCTGAGCAAATAATGATCATCACATTTTATGCATTTTAAATCAGGCAGATCTATTGGCTCCATAGTTAAAGGCTTAGGCTCTCCATTTCTTTGTAATGCTCTTGTGGCACCACAATTATCGTTAAGACATCCAAAATATTTTCCAAAACGTCCTGTTTTTAATTGCATATCAGATCCGCATTTATGACATTCTAATGTTGGTCCGTCATAACCTTTAATTTTAAATTGGCCATCTTCAATAAGATAACCATCACAATCAGGATTTTTACCACAAACATGAAGTTTACGATTTTCATCTATTAAATAATTATCCATGCTCGTATCGCACTTTGGACATCTTTTCTTAATAAGGAGGTTTTGAGCTTCTTCGGTATCATCAATACTTATCGCCTCATCACCTGAAATGAGATTTAAAGTTTTTTTGCATTTTTCATCTCCAGTATTTTCATATCCAGAGCAACCCAGGAAAACTCCATTTGATGAATTCCTAATAACCATATTAGTTTTTCCACATGGGCAAGTAATATCTGTTGAGGTTGGTTGATTTGTTTTCATCCCATCCTCACTTGAGGCTGAAATTAAATCTCTTTTAAATGCATCATAAAAATCATCGAGAACTTTTTTCCACTCTAACTCTCCATCAGCAACCCTATCAAGATTATTTTCAAAATTTGCTGTGAAGTCGTAATCCATAATTTTATCAAAGTTTTCAACTAATCTTTCAGTAACAATATGACCAATTTTTTTTACAAATAATCTCCTGTTTTGAATCTCAACATAGCCTCTTTCCTGGATAGTTGAAATAATTGCTGCATATGTCGAAGGTCTTCCAATGCCTTTTTTTTCGAGCTCTTTTACAAGTGCAGCTTCAGAAAATCTCGCAGGAGGTTTAGTGAATTTTTTATCAAGATTTAATTTATTTAAGTTTAGAATTTCATTTTCATCTAAGGATGGGAGTATTTCTTCGTCTTTGTCTTTACCTGAAGAATTCATTATTTTTGAATATCCATCAAAAACAATTTCTCTTCCAGTAGCAGAAAATGTGTACTGACCTAAATTAATTTTTACTGAAGTAGATAAATATTCTGCATCAGGCATTTGCGAAGCAATATACTGTTGCCAAATCAGATCATAAAGTTTTTGTTCCTCTTCAGAAATTCCAATTAAATCAGATGCTTTTAAGAAAGCATTTGTAGGTCTTACAGCTTCATGAGCCTCCTGAGCATTTTCCGTGCTTGAATATATTCTTGGTGCATTAGTAAGATACTTTTCACCAATATTTTGAGATATGAAATTCCGAGCATCTTGAATTGAATCTTTGCTTAAGCTGGGAGCATCAGTTCTCATATAAGTAATGAAGCCAGCTTCATATAATTTTTGTGCCACTCGCATTGTTCTTTTTACATTAAATCCAAGTCTGGTTGAGGCTGATTGTTGTAATGTTGATGTAATAAAAGGCGGTCTTGGTTTTGTTCTGGTAGGTTTTTTAACTATTTCATCAATTTTCAAAGATGATTCTTTTATTAATGATTCTATTTCAAGTGCCTCTTTTTCTTTTAATAATGGATCTGATTTCTTTCTTGAAAGTTTGAAATTAATTACCTGCTTACTATCATTTTCTAGAATCATGGAAATCTCCCAAAATTCTTCTGGAATAAATTCTTGAATAAGGCCTTCTCTTTCAGCTAAAAGTCTTAAAGCAACCGATTGAACTCTTCCAGCTGACAGGCCTCTTGCAATTTTTTTCCATAATAGCGGAGACAATTCAAAACCCACTACTCTGTCTAAAAATCTTCTGGCTTGCTGAGCTTTTACCAAATCAAGATCAATTTCCTGTGGATCAGAAAAAGAATCTAATATTGCTGTTTTCGTTATTTGATTGAATCTTACCCTAGAATAAGAATGCTTATTTCCTAATGCTTCTTTCAAATGCCAAGCTATTGCCTCACCTTCTCTATCCAGATCTGTAGCTAAATATATATGATCAACATTTTTTGCTGCTTTTTTTAAATCTTTTATTACCTTTTCTTTTTCTGGAATAATTTGATACTCAACAGACCAAGCATTATCAGGATCAACACCCATTCTTCTGATTAACCTATCTCTTTCTTGTTTAACTTTTAGCTCTTTTTTTTCTTCTAGAGAAATATTTTTTGGTAAAGTAATTCTTTTTGCTACATTTTTTGATTTGCCTTTTGGTAAATCTCTTATGTGGCCAACGCTAGATTTGACAATATATTCATTGCCCAAATACTTAGATATAGTTTTGGCTTTTGCTGGTGATTCAACAATTACAAGTGAGGTAGTCATAGTTATAAAAGCATTCTCCTTTTTTTATGAATAACATTAAATGAGTACCTTTGACAAGTAGAATTTAAATTAATTTTATTTCGTTAACTATTTTTTTTAGCTCATCAAGTCCTAAAAACTCTTTCCATAAAAAGGAAATTGTGGAATGAGTATATATAATTTCTTTTATAGAATCTGGAAAAAATTGAACGCTTTTATTTATATTCTCATACTCATTTGAGTATTTTAATTTAACAGGAGAATACAGAATAAATAATGATTTGTCTCTAATAAAATGAGCGTCTTTTAAATTTGTTGTATTTTTTATTTGGTAGCATATTAAAGTTGGATCATTTTTTTTAAATTTAATTCTGGAGTGAGAAAGAGAAACTACCTTACAACCAATCTTTGATGCTTCCATTCGTAATTTTGATATTTTCTTTGCAGATTTAGTTGGAAGCGCAAGACTAATTGAACCAATAAGAAAAGTGATAATAATAATTATTATTACCAACTCCATGGTTATTGCAAAATCTCATTTACTATTTTTGGACCTTTTATAATAAATCCAGAATAAATTTGAACAAGAGATGCGCCAAACTCAATTTTTTTTAGAAAATCATCTTTTTTTAAAACTCCACCAACTCCAATTATTGGCATAGAGGGATGTTTTGTACTTATTTTTTTTATCATTTCCGTTGACTTCTTCATTAAAGGTGCGCCTGAGAGTCCGCCCTCAAAATTTTTTTTACTTTTATTCAATGAACTTTTATCAAGAGTTGTATTTGATACTATAAGACCAGATAGTGACGATAATTCAATTAGATTAGAAATGTTCTCAATAGTTTCATTTGATTCATCTGGTGATATTTTTAAAAAAATTGGTTTGAAAGTACCTAGTTTTTGAGATTCATTTTTAATAGCATCAAGCAATTCTCTAATATTATCATCAGAATGAAGATCTCTTAATTGCGGTGTATTAGGTGAAGAAATATTTACGGCTATGTAATCACAATGATTAAAAACTTTTCTTAAACAAATAAGATAGTCCTCAATTCTTTTGTTACCAGTCGATGATTTATTAGCACCAATATTTACGCCAATAATGCCTGTATAGATTCTTTTTTTTAATCTATTAACTAAATAATCTACTCCCTTATTATTGAATCCCAGTTTATTTATAATTGCATTGTCTTCAAAAGCTCTGAACATTCGTGGCTTAGAATTGCCAGCTTGTGGTAATGGTGTAACTGTTCCAACCTCAATAAAACCAAAACCCAAGCTACCAAGACTATCAATATAGTCACCATTTTTGTCTAAACCTGCTGCAACTCCAAGTTTGTTCTTAAAATTTAATCCTAATAAATTAAAATCATGGGTTTTAACTGGTTTATAAAAAAGTTTTAATAAATTAGTTCTGTATAGAATATTCAATGATTTTAAAGCCAAGGTATGAGCAACCTCGGGCGGAAATAATTTAAATATATTTAAAAAAAAGTTCAATCTATGCTCTTAATAAATTTTTTAATATCTTCTTTGATTTCATTATCACTCAAGGCATAAGAGATAATTGCTTGGACGTATCCAAGCTTGCTGCCACAGTCAAATTTTTTACCAGAATAAAGTAATGCTGAAATAGGTTCTTCTTTAGCCATTAATCTTATAGCATCTGTTAATTGTATCTCGCCTGATTTATCTTCTTTGACAAGTTTTAAAAAGTCAAAGATATCTGGAGTTAATATGTATCTTCCACAAACCGCGATATCAGATGGAGCATTGTTCTTATTTGGTTTTTCTACAATATCATCTATTTCTATTAAATTTTTGTTGATTTTTCCTGGCTTTATTACTCCATATTTATGAATTTGATTAGAATCAATTTTATTTACTGCTACAACAGAATTTTTGGTTTGAAAATATGCTTCACTTAATTCCTTTATGCATGGAACTTCTGAAACAAATAAATCATCGGGCAGGATAACTGCAAAGGGTTCATCTATTACGTAATCAGCAGCTAAAGAAATTGCATGCCCTAAGCCAATTTGTTCCTCTTGAGTAATAAAATGAAATTCTATTGAGTTATATTTGTTGGGATTAATTTTTTCAACTAAATTAGATTTTCCCTTTTTTAATAGTTTATTCTCTAAAGATTCAGATCTTTCAAAATGAGTTTTTATTGAATATTTGTCTGGACTAGTAACAAATATTATTTCATCAACTCCAATAGAAATAGCTTCATCAACAGCATATTCAATAAGAGGCATATCAACAATTGGCAACATTTCTTTTGGAATAGCTTTTGTTGCAGGTAAGAATCTTGTACCTAATCCTGCCACTGGTAAAATTGCTTTCTTAATCTGTGTCATATTTTTTTAGTAGGTATTATTAGATACATCATAGCAAAAATTATTCCAGAAATAAGGCCACCAAGATGAGCAAAATTTGCTACTGATCCAAATCCAAAAAGATCCAGCACTCCTGAAAATCCAAGAAAAAGCCAAATTATCATAAACAAATATAAAGCTGGTGGCATTTCGTATATGTTTTTGCTTGCTTCGAACTCTCTGATCATACAAAAACCAATCAATCCATAAACTACTCCTGACAAACCCCCAAAAAAGGCACTTTCGCTGAAGAAATACTGCGCAATATTTGAAAGTATCGAGGAAAAGATTACCAATGATAGAAAAATAATTTTTCCATCAATTTCTTCGATTCTTAATCCCAATATATAAATCCATAAGCAATTAAATGCTAAATGTGTAAAAGAAAAATGCAGCAACATTGGAGTAAGGAGCCTCCACCACTCATTATAAATATAATAAGTTTCACTAAATGAGTAGGTTCCAATATTTTTATATGATGTAATCTCGAATTTTAAGAATGTTAAGTAAGAAATAATTTCAGCATTTGAACCAAAATTTGAAATAAAACTAACAATTATCGATATGAATATAATTTGAATTGATAAATTTTTTATTATCAAAACTATAATTTATGGTTTTGTGAAATATCTAAACTCCAACCAAGTTTTTCTCTGCAAGCCTCGAAAAAATCATTACTTTTTGGATGAACTAAATTAAGGTTTTTATCCAATTTCTCTATAAAAATTTTTGTATTATATTTTACAGGTACATCATCTTGACCATCTGCACATATTCTCGCAACTTTATTTGGTCCATCTAAGATTTCAATAAAAATTTCCTCATTAGATGATATTACAAAAGGTCTTGATGAAAGACTTTGAGGAAGCATTGGTAGTATTGTCCACACATCTAGCTTTGGATGAATAATAGGGCCTCCAGCAGATAGCGCATAAGCAGTAGAACCTGTCGGTGTAGCTATGATTAATCCGTCTGATCTTTGTTCATAAACAATTTTTCCATTAACAGTGAGTCTATATCGCATAAGTTGCGCATAAGATCCTGAGTGAATAGTAATTTCATTAAGGCCGTATAAATTTTTATCTTCAAAAGTAGCTTTAACTAGATTTCTTTTTTCTACATCGTAACTACCATCTAATATTTCCTTAATTGCGTTCTCAAAATTTTTTATATTTATATCAGTCAAAAAACCTACTTTACCCATGTTAATTCCAAGTATTGGGATATTGCTATTTATATATTTTCTTGATGAATTTAAAAGTGTTCCATCTCCACCAAAAACAATAATTAAATCAACTTTAGCAATGAAGTCATCGTGAAATAATTCCTCACAAAATTTATTTGTGTATCCAAGACCCTTTTCAATAAAAATTTCTGGTCGCAATTTAACCAAAGCAGACAAAAGAGAATCTAAAATTTTTACATCAAGTGCAGGGAAATTTTTTTCTCTGACATAAACACCGATACTAGTAAACATTGCAGCATTATACTCTTTCAGCTATGTGAATAAATATTGATAAGGATTTTTTTTTCTTTCATCCTCGAAAAAAAATTTTTTATCCTTATAATAAATAAATGTTAATACACACATTTTTTAACTCAAGATGGATAATCTAGAAAAATTTAGACAGGAAACAAAAGAATGGTTAGATACTAACTGCCCCAAATCAATGAGAACTGGTGCAGATCCAAAAACTCCAATTGATGAGGTGTGGGGTGGCAGAAAAGCTGTGTACAAAAACCCAGAATCCAAAATTTGGTTAGACAGAATGGGCGCTAAAGGTTGGACTATGCCTACAGTCCCAAAAGAATACGGAGGCGGAGGATTGTCCGCTGATGAGGTAAAAATTTTAAATCAAGAAATGTTCATGATTGGAGCAAAATCACCCCTACTGAGTTTTGGTATTTGGATGCTTGCTCCAGTACTTCTAGAGTATGGAACTGAAGAACAAAAAAAAGAACACCTTCCAAAAATAATCAAAGGTGAAATTAGATGGTGTCAAGGTTATAGCGAACCTGGCTCTGGCTCGGATTTAGCTAGTTTGTCAACAAAAGCTGATGATGTTGGTAATAATTTTTGTGTAAATGGTCAAAAAGTTTGGACATCATATGCAGATAAAGCTGATTGGATTTTCGCACTGGTTAGAACAGGCCCTAAGGAACCAAAACATGACGGAATAAGCTTCTTGCTAATTGATATGGAAAGTAAAGGTGTATCGACAAAACCAATAACTCTTATCAGTGGGAAATCACCCTTTTGCGAGACTTTTTTTGATGATGTTGAGGTACCTAAAAAAAATTTAGTTGGAGAGCTAAATGCTGGATGGACTATTGCAAAAGCATTACTTCAACATGAAAGAGCTTTCATATCAAACTTTGGTCTTGCATCTGCTATGGGTAGTGGGAAGGACCTAGTTTCAATTGCTAAAAAACATGTTGGTGAAGAAAATGGAAAAATAAAAAATAATTTTTATAGATCTCAAATTGCATCTCACAAAATTAAAGAACATGCATTTGGCCTAACGCTTAAAAGAGCTGGTGATGAGGGCGGTAAAGCAAGCGCTACTGCATCAATGTTTAAACTTTATGGAACAGAACATAACAAAAAAAGACACGAGCTTATGGTTTCTGCGATGGGAACTGATGGAGTTGCTTGGGATGGTGATGAGTTTGATAAAGAAGACAAAAACTTAACTCGAGCTTGGTTAAGAACAAAAGGTAACTCTTTGGAAGGCGGAACTTCTGAGGTGCAATTAAATGTTATTTCTAAAAGAGTATTAGGATTGCCAACTAATTAGTAAAAAAGTATGAAACTAATTCTCACTGAAGAGCAACAGTTTTTAAAAGATACTGCTTCAGATTTTGCATCAGAAAAAACACCAATTTCGCATTTTAGAAATTTGAGAGATTCAAATGATCCACAACTATGGGATAGCGAAGTGTGGAAAGAAATGGTCGCTCTAGGTTGGGCAGGAATTTTGATACCAGAGGAATTTGGAGGATCTGATTTTGGTGTTACTGGAATAAGCGTTATCTTACAAGAATGTGCAAAAACTTTGACGCCGTCTCCACTTTTTGCAACAGGTGTACTAGGTGCTTATGCCATTACAAATTTTGGCAATCAAGAACAAAAAGAAAAATACTTACCTAGAATAATTTCTGGAGAGATCACAACAGCCTTGGCTATAGACGAGTCCAGTCATCATGATCCTCGTAATATTTCAATGACTGCAACATTGAAAAAAAATTCATATGTTCTAAACGGTAAAAAATCTTTTGTTGTAGATGGATCAAGCGCTGATACATTGATTATTGTTGCCAGAACTTCTGGAAACAAAGGAGATGATACTGGTTTAACAATTTTCATAACAGATGCAGACAATGAGGGAATTAAAAAAGTCAAAACTGATATGGCAGATTCAAGAAATTATGCAAACATTTATTTTGATAACGTTTTGATACCTGCAGAGAATATACTCGGTAGTTTAGAAACTGGTGGTGAATCTATTGAAAGAATTCTTGATATTGGAAGAATAGCAATATCTGCAGAAATGTTAGGGAATGCAGAAGCTGCATTTGAAACAACAATTGATTATCTAAAACAAAGGAAGCAATTTGGTGTATTAATAGGTACATTTCAAGCCCTTCAACATAGAGCAGCTCAAATGTTTTGCGAACTTGAATTAACTAAATCATCGGTCATGGCTGCCAGTCATGGAGCAGATGAAAATTCAAATGAATTGCAACGCCTATCTAGTCTCGCAAAAACTGTTGCAGGAGAAACCTTACATTTAGTTTCAAACGAGGCCATCCAAATGCATGGTGGGATTGGAGTTACAGATGAATATGATATTGGTTTCTATTTAAAAAGAAGTAGAGTTATTGAAAATATATTTGGTAATTCTATATTTCATACAGAAAGATATGCTAATTTAACTGGCTTTTGATATTAATAAATAAAAATGAAATTAATCAAATCAAGTATTACAGGCTTGGTATTTTTTCTACTTTTAATTGTTGAATTAACCATAGGATTTTCAAGCCTGACTATTGCAAACATTCCAAGAATGCTTTTGCCAATCAAATCTATAAAAAAATCTTTAGCTAAGTTCTCCAATATTATTGGAGATCTAACTGTTATTGGTTTCAAATATATTATGATATTGATTCATGGAAATAAAATTCAGATTATTAATAATGAAACTTTAAGTACAAAAGATTGGTATTTAGGAATATCTAATCATCAATCATGGGCAGATATCTTTATCATTCTTGCCTCTGCAAACTATAAAATTCCTCTTATTAGGTTTTTTATGAAAAAGGAACTCAAATGGGTCCCCTTTGTATATCTTGCAAATAAATGTTTAAACATGCCATTTGTAAATAGACACTCAAAAGAAGACATTGAAAAAAATCCTGATTTACAATTTCAAGATTATAAAAATACAATTGCAGAATGCAAAAGACTTACAAGAGCCCCTGCTACAATTTTTAGTTATGCTGAAGGCACAAGAAATACTAAAGAAAAACATGCAATTCAACAGTCACCATATAAAAATCTTTTAAAGCCAAAAATCGGTGGTATTGCAACGGCATTATCTGCTGTTACAGAAATAGAATATCTTCTAGATTTTTCATTAATTTATAAATCTGACAAAAGAAATTCTTGGTCTTTTCTTAATGGTGATATGAGAGATGTAAAAGTGCTAATTAAAAAATATAAAATTCCAGAAAATCTTAAAAATAAAAATTATTTTTCTGATCAAGAGTATAGAGAAAATTTTAAAAATTGGATCGAAGAGATTTGGGCTGAAAAAGACTTAAATATCGAAAAGTTAAAATTTTAATTCAGAACTACTCACAACCCATCCATTAGCATCAACATAAATCCAATCATCAGGATTAATATTTATAGAACCAAAAGTTACAGGAACATTTATAATTCCAACACCTCTACTTTTATCAGTTTTCAATGGAAATGAATTTTTTGCATATACACCAATATCGATGTCTTTAATTATTTCAATATCTCGAATATGTCCATTAGTAATAATCCCATTCCATTTATTGTCAAATGCTTGGTTGACTATCTGATCACCAACCATAGAACATAACTTCGAGCCTGTATGCTCTATCAATAAAACTTTTCCCTTTCCATTTTCTTTTACAATATCTTTTACAACGCTATTTGAGTGTTCACATTTTGCAGTGATAATTTGTCCATAAAATTTTTCATTACCGCCATAAGAATTTAAAAATAGGTCCCCTATTTTAAGATCATCGAAAGTATCGCATATGTCAGGAACTGTAAAACTCAACATATGCACATTCTAATTCATTCAAAATTTAAAGTAAGTAATATAGAATAAGATTAAATTTATAATAAAGAAATTATGGAATCACAAATTTGTAAAATACTTGATATAGAATTCCCATTAGTAGCGTTTAGTCACTGTAGAGATGTTGTAGCAGCTGTTTCAAAAGCCGGTGGTATTGGTGTTCTTGGTGCAGTTGGGCTTTCACCAGAAAAATTAGAAATTGAGTTAAATTGGATTGATCAACACATTGACGGCAAGCCTTATGGAGTTGATGTTCTAGTCCCAAATTCATATGTTGGAAAAGGGGAAAATCTTACAAGTAATGATTTGAGATCTATGATACCTCAAGAACATCGCGAATTTCGTGCTGATGTATTAGAGCAATATGATATTGATGCTAATGATTTGAGAAGCATTAAAGATTCAGAAAAAATAGAACAAAACTCTAATGAAGTTCTTGGAGCTGGACTAGATGGCGCAAAAGAAGTCTTAGAAGTTGCTTTCTCACATCGCATAAGTCTTGTAGCAAATGCGTTGGGGGTTCCACCAAAATGGATGTTAGAAATGGGCAAACAGAATAATGTACCAGTCGCAGCTCTTGTTGGAGCTAAACAACATGCTATTAAACAAGCTGAGGCCGGAGTTGATATTATTGTCGTTTCAGGAACAGAGGGCGGTGGGCATTGTGGGAGTGTTTCTACAATGGTTCTTGTACCAGAAGTAAGAAGAGCGCTTAAACCCTATGGAAATGTTCCAATACTTGCTGCTGGAGGAATCTGTACTGGAGAACAAATGGCAGGCATCATGGCTATGGGTGCTGATGGAGTATGGTGTGCATCTGTTTTTCTTCCAACCACAGAAGCTGAGACGTCTGATAACATAAAGGAAAAATTAGTTGCTGCATCATCAAGTCATACAGTGAGATCAAAAAGTCGAACAGGTAAACATTCAAGGCAACTTTCTTCACCATGGGTTGAAGCATGGGAGGATAAAAATGCTCCAGAGCCCTTGCCAATGCCACTTCAAACAATGGTTAGTGAGCCTGCTTTAAAAAAGATATCTGATCAGGCAGCCATTGGTCATGATGGCGCAAAACAACTTGAAACTTATTGGGTTGGTCAAGGTATTGGACTCGTGAATGAGTCAATCTCTGCTGGACAGACTGTTCAAAAGTTTAAAGAAGAATTCTTAAATTCTTATGAGAGAATTAATGAATTTCTATCAGAGTAAAAAAGTCTATCCAAACTTGCAAAAAGTAAGCTTATTACCATCAAGATCTCTAACATAACCTCCATAAAAACCTGTAGCTCTTTGACCAGGAGCACCAGCATCTGTTGCACCTAATGATATAGCTTTTTCATATAAAGTATTCACATCTTTTTCTGTTTTCATTGTAAAACCTGTCATGCTTCCGTTACCCACAGATGCTTCCTCACCATCATATGGAACAAAGACTGCAAACATAGTGTCATCTCCAGGAATAGTCCAAAAATAACTTCTTTCGTTTGGCTTGAAACTTTTAACTTCCATTTCACTAAATAATTCGTCATAAAAAATTTTTGCTCTTTCAAGGTCATTAGTTCCAATGGTTATGTAACTAGCTATTTTTCCTTTCATGCACTCTCCTTTATTTTTACATTAGTAATCTCATCTCTCGTCTTAAATTCAAGAACCGTGGCATTTATACAATATCTTGGCATTCCATTTGGACCATCATCAAAAACATGTCCTAGATGTATATTCGAGGAAACTGATCTTATTTCAGTCCTTTTCATACCATAACTATTATCAGGTAATTCATATACAGACCCCTCAACAGGTTTTGTGAAAGATAACCATCCTGACCTTGAGACAAATCTATTTTTTGTATCAAATAGAGGTTCTCCGCTTAGTTTGTCTATAAATAAACCATCCGGTGTATTTTTAAAAATTTGATATTCTTTGCAAAAGCGCTCATCAGTTCCTTTGTTAAATGCCACGTTATATGCTTCAGAATCTCCTAATTTAAATTTACCTAATAGTTGATAAAAATCTTTTTGATTTATATAGCCTTGATGTGAAAAAACTTCTTTTCCATTTTCTAGAAAAATTAATGATGGTGTAGCCCAAGTTGGAGATGAAATTTCAAGGCCATGCAATTGATCTGAGGTTCTGTAACTAAGTGGGATGCTTCCTTTATAACCACTAGTCACATCATGCTTAAATTTCTCACAATAAGGACAATAATTTTGTGAGTCTAAAACTAAAATTTGCTTTGCAGTAAGGAGATATTCATTATCTAAGAAGTTTTTTTCTTTATTATTAAATACAATTCCTGTGGATAGATCAGGACAATAACCATTGGGATTCTTTTTTAAATAGTCCTGATGATATTCTTCGGCAAGATAGAAATTATCTAAAGGTTCCAGCTTAGTTCTAATTTTTCCATAATCTCCCTCAATCAAAAGTTCTTGGTATTCTGCCATAACTTTCTCTGCGAGTTCTTTTTGATATTCATTTTGAAAAAGAATTGTTGATCTGTATTGTGTGCCTATATCATTGCCTTGCCTATTCAGTTGAGTCGGGTCATGAGTTTCAAAAAAGTGTTTTAAAATATTTTCAAGGGAAACAGCATTACTGTTAAAAGTGATTTTTACAACTTCAACAAAATTATTATCGTTATACTTATTTTTAAACTGAGTTATTGATCTGTAATTTGGTGAAATGCCATACCCATTTGCATAGCCAGATTCTGCATTAATGACTCCATCCATTAATTCATAACCCTTTTCAGCTCCCCAAAAGCAACCAGAGCCAAGATATATTGTTTTGACATGTGAGGTTTTGCTTGCATCTAGATATGGAATGGCAAATAAGACTAGTAATAAGTAATTTAAAATTTTAGTTTTTAAGTTCATATTTATAACTCTTACTTTTAATAAAAGCAGGTCTTGAGAATAAATTATCAGACCACCTCTTTATGTTTGGTTTAAATGCTTGCTCAATACCAAGCGCTTCAGCAAGATTTATTGCATAACTTACACAAATATCTGCCAATGTGAAACGGTTTGAACATAAGTAATCTTTATTATCTAAGGATTTTTCAAGAAGTTTCAACCTTGAAACAAACCATCTGCTATATCCTTCAACAGCAGCATCAGCAACTCCTGGCTCTTGAAATTTATATCTAAGAACAACTGTTTGTGGAAACGTCAATGTAGCATCAGAGTGAAATAACCAATTTAGATATAATGGGTAATCGTCTTCATTTGGTAATACTTGAAGATCAGTTGGGCCGTACTTTTCTACTAAATATTGAGAAATTCCAACAGATTCTGTCATTTTAATGTCGCCATCAATCATATATGGAACTGTTCCAAGCATATTAATATCTAAATATTCTTTCATAAATACCCTTGGAGGAAATGGCATCATTACTAATTCATAATCTAATCCCATTTCTTCTGCAGTCCATATTGGTCGCATTGCTCTAGAATTTTCTGTGCCGTATATTTTTATCATAAATAGAATTACAAATAATTATTTTACAACTAATTAGTGGTAATATTACATATATTATATTACCATTAATATCTAATTAAGGCTTATTATTATGAAAAAAGAAAATATTTCTCCAGAAATTAAGACAAATCTAGACACTAAATCAGAACAATATCTCAAAAATAAAGAAGTGATGCTTGAAAAGCTAAAATTTTTAGATGGTCTTCTTGATTTAGCCGAAATCGGGGGAGGTATTCATCATCATGAACGTTTAGCAAAACGAGGAAAAATGCCAGTTAGACAAAGAGTCTTGAATGTTCTTGATCAAGACAGTCCTTTTTTAGAAATTCAACCCTTTGCGGCCTATGGAACCAACAATTACAATGTAGGCGGTGGATGTGTTTCTGGTGTTGGCATTATTTCTGGAATAGAGTGTGTAATTTTTGCTAATGATCCAACTGTTAAAGCAGGGGCTATGACTGTTTATGTTGGTGAAAAATGGAAAAGGGCTAAAGAAATTGCAAGAGAAAATAGAATACCATTTATAAGTTTTGTTGAATCAGCTGGTGGTGATTTAAGCATACCAAACAATAGTGGTGATTCGCCGCCAATTGCACCAACCCTTCAACAAGGACACTTTGCATCCACAGGTAGATTTTTCTATGAAATGACTGAATTATCAAAATTAAGAATTCCTGTGATTTCGGTTGTTTTTGGTTCCTCTACAGCTGGTGGAGCATATCAACCAGGAATGTCTGATTACAATATATTTATTAAGGACCAATCAAAAGCTTTTCTTGCAGGTCCACCTTTAGTGAAAATGGCAACTGGAGAAGAATCAGACGATGAAACACTTGGTGGAGCTCAAATGCACTCTGAGGTTTCTGGACTTTCTGATTATTTAGCTGAAGATGAAATGGATGCTTTAAGAATATGTAGAGAGGTTGTATCTCATTTGAACTGGTCAAAAAAAGGTCCTGAACCAAAAATTTTATCTGAAGAACCAAAATATGATAAAGAAGAGTTATTGGGTATTCTTAGCGAAGATCTAAAATCTGCAGTTGATATAAAAGAAATTATTGCCAGATTTGCTGATGGTTCAAAATTTGAAGAATTCAAACCTTTATATGGCTCATCTTTGGTGTGTGGTTGGGCTTCAGTTCATGGATATCAGATTGGAATTATTGGTAATAATGGGCCGATATACCCTGAATCTGCTGAAAAAGGTGCAAGTTTTATTCAATTGTGCAATAAAAGAGATATTCCACTTATATTTCTTCACAATGTAACTGGTTTTCTGGTAGGTAAAGATTTTGAAAGGCAAGGTATTATTAAAAAAGGCTCTCAGCTTATAAATGCTGTTTCAAATTCAATGGTGCCGCATATAACATTTATTGTGGGAGCATCTTATGGAGCTGGGACTTATGCAATGTCCGGAAAGGCATTTAATAATAGATTCACATTCCTATGGCCAACAGCCAAAATTGCAGTCATGGGACCAGAACAAATGGCAGGAGTAATGTCTATTGTTAGAAAAGCAAAAGCCAAAAGAGACGGTAAAAAGTTTGATGAAAAAGCCGATGAACAACTTAAAGCAATGGTAATTGACTACCTTGAAAAATTATCTCATGGACTAGTTGCAAGCAGTATGCTTACTGATGATGGGATCATTGATCCAAGAGATACAAGAGATGTAATTGGATTTTGCCTTTCAATTGTTAGTAATAACGTTATTGAAGGAGCAAGAGAATATGGAGTATTTAGATTATGATATTTAATTCAATACTTATTGCCAATAGAGGCGAAATTTCATGCAGAATTATTAAAACTGCAAAAGAAATGGGAATAAGATCTATTGCTGTATATGTTGATGCTGACAGGGATTCGCTATTTGTTAAACAAGCCGATGAATCAATTAGATTGGAAGATGGAGGATATCTTGATGGAGATCAAATAATTGAAGCTGCTAAAACATCTGGTGCTCAAGCAATTCATCCTGGGTATGGATTTTTATCAGAAAATGCTTCTTTCGCAAAAAAAGTAAGAAAAGAAAAATTAATTTGGGTTGGTCCCTCCCCGCATGTTATCTCAGTGATGGGAGATAAATTAAAAGCAAAGGAATTAGCAATTAAAGCTGATGTTCCTACCCTACCAATGACATCAAAGCCTAGCGAAGCAAAAAAAATTGGGTACCCTCTTCTTATTAAAGCAGCTGCTGGTGGTGGTGGAAAAGGAATGAGGATTGTGAATCAAGAAAGGGATTTAAAGGAATCTATTGTAAGTGCACAAAGAGAAGCTAAAAGTGGATTCAATGACGAAAGAATCTTTATTGAAAGATATGTAAAAAAATCTAGACATATTGAAATTCAAATTTTAGGTGACTTTAAAGGTAATGTTGTTCACTTAGGTGAACGAGAATGCTCAATTCAAAGAAGGCATCAAAAAATAATCGAAGAGTCCCCATCTCCAAGAATTTCTGATGAAGTAAGAAATAAAATGGGTGAAGCAGCCGTCAAACTTGCAAAAAAAATTAAATATGAATCTGCTGGTACAGTAGAGTTTCTATTTGATGATAAAACCGAAGAGTTTTGGTTTTTAGAGGTTAATACAAGGCTTCAAGTTGAACATCCAGTAACAGAGGAAGTTACAGGAGTAGATTTGGTATGCGAACAACTTAAAATTGCTAGAGGTGAATCTATTGAATTTGATCAAAAAGATATAACTTGGACTGGATCATCTATCGAGGCAAGACTATATGCTGAGGATCCAAATAATGACTTTCTTCCAGAAATAGGGACTTTAATCGCTTTCGAAGAAAATAATTCTGCAGAGGCAAGATGGGATACAGGTGTTCAGAAAGGCACTATAGTAGGAACGGATTTTGATCCCATGCTCGCAAAAATAATTTCGTATGCTCCAAACAGAACTGATGCTGCAGTTAAACTAGCAAAAGCTCTTGAGTCAGCTCATATTGGAGGTGTAAAAACTAATAGAGATTTTTTAATAAATTGTCTTAAAACTAAGGAATTTTTAGACGGAGATACTACCTCAGATTTTATTGAAAGAGTAAAGCCCAGCAGGAAGCTTGAAATCAATCAATCAGAAATAGAGCATGTTTCAGCTATTGCAGCAATGTGGATGCAACAACAAAACAGAAACAATTCGAATACAGCAAAATTTATGCCTTCAGGCTGGACAAACGGAAGATTACCAAATCAAAAGATAACTTTTGAATTTGAAGCTACTGAATATGATATTGAATATAAACAACAACGAGACAGAAAATTTCTTTTTTCAAATAATAAGGAAGCATATATTTATTCATGCGATGAAGATGGAATAGATCTTCTCTTTGATGGCAAGAGACACTATTCCAGAGTTACGGTATCAAAAAATAAAATATTAGTTCATATGCCGTTTGGTGATGTGATGCTGCAATTGAAGCCGAGATTTAAGATACCAGGTACAGAAGTTACTGCTGGCGGGCTTGTAGCCCCTATGCCTGGAAAAGTCATTGATGTAAAAGTGAAAAAAGGTAAAAAAGTAAAGGCTGGCGATACCTTGGTTATTCTTGAAGCAATGAAAATGGAACACTCGATTAAAGCTGTCGAAGATGGCACTGTTTCAGAGCTATTAATATCTTTAAATGATCAAGTTGAAAATGGTGCTTTATTGATGGTAGTCAAATAATTAGTTAATGCATAATTTAGAATATAAAAATAACTCTCTGGGCAATAAAAATTCAAGAATCTATACAAAAAGACACTATGAAATTATAGATGCTTTAGAAAGATTACTGGAACAAGGTGTTCCAGACCTTACAATGTCTGAAATAGCTACGAAACTTAAAATTTCTCTACGAACGCTATACGAAATTGCTCCAAGCAGAGATAAATTGATTTTAATGACAATGGACAATATTCTAAAAAAATTAGGTAAATTTGCAATGGATTCTGTTAATGAAATTGATTCGCCAATAAATAAATTAGAGCAATACCTTTTTATAGTTAATCAAGCTGTTGGCCCAAAGTTTGATAGATTTTTAATAGATATGGAAAAAATTAATGGGTCAAAAACAACAGCTGATTATCATGAAAACTTTATAAAAAATTATATTAAAAGGCTCTTAGAAGAAGCTATTGAAAGAAAAGAAATTAAATTAATTGATGTCAAAGCTTTCGCAATACTTCTAGGAGGAATAGGTAGAGAATTTTTTAAAGAGGAAAATAAAAATTCAATTAATTTAACACCTGAAGAATCTGCAAATTCAATTACAAGCATAATTTTGAATGGAATTAAATTAGAAAACTAATGAATAAAGACTATATAAAAATTGCTAATTGCAGTGGATTTTATGGGGATAAATTATCTGCCGCAAAAGATTTAGTAGATGGAGGCCCTATTGATGTTCTGACTGGTGACTATCTTGCTGAATTAACCATGGCAATTCTCTTTGGTCAAAAAATGCAAAGAGGAGAAGATAAAGGCTATGTAGGAACCTTTTTGAAACAAATCAATCAAATTGCAAAGTCATGCATGGAAAAGAATATCAAGATTGTAAGTAATGCTGGTGGATTAAATCCAAAGTCTATGGCCAATGAGATTGAGAAAATTTTAAAGCAACAGTCAATAAATATGAAAGTAGCCTATATAGATGGTGATGATTTAATGCCAATAATTCCTGAATTAAGTGAATTGGGAGAAGAGTTTAAGAATATTGATAAAGATATCAAATTAAACGAATCGGATTATTCACCATTGACAGCAAATGCTTATCTCGGTGCTTGGGGTATAAAAGAGGCTCTAGATAAAGGTGCTGATATTGTCGTCTGTCCAAGAGTGACAGATGCAGCCGTGGTAATTGGGCCAGCTGCATGGAAGTTTAATTGGGAAAGAGATAACTATGATTCTTTAGCAGGAGCACTTGCAGCAGGTCATATTATTGAATGTGGGTGTCAGGCAACTGGTGGCAATTATGCTTTTTTTAAAGAAGTTAAAAGTTTTGATAATATTGGTTATCCGATTGCTGAAATATATGAAGACGGCAGTTTTTTCATTACAAAACATCCTAATACTGGAGGTTTGGTTTCCTGTGGAACGGTAACTGCTCAACTATTATATGAAATAAATTCGCCAGCCTACGTTAATCCAGATGTAATAGCTCATTTTGATACATTAAAAATTGAAGAGGTAGAAGAGGATAGAGTCTATGTGTCTGGTTGCAGAGGTAGTTCACCACCAAATAAACATAAAGTATGTATAAATCTTGCAGGAGGTTTTAGAAATGGAATGGAAATTATTCTGACTGGTTTAGATATAGAAGCCAAAGCAAAAGTTTTTACAGATGCGTTATTTAATTCAGTTGGTGGTAAAAAACAATTCGATGAAGTTTCCATTCAGCTTCATCGTACAGATAAAGAAAATCCAATCACTAACGAAGAAGCAATGGCATCACTTTTAGTTTCAGTTAAATCAAAAGATCAAAACTTAGTTGGCAGACTATTTAGCGCAAAAATAATTGAATTAGCTTTAGCAAATATCCCAGGTTTTTTTGCACAAGGCGGCGTTAAACCTAGTGGACCAGTGATTGTTTACTGGCCCTCTTTGGTGAATAGTAAACATATTAAAGAAAAAGTTCATATTGATGGCAAAGAAATAGAAGTTATACCAACGAGTCAATTAGAATTGGATGAAATTTATTATCAGAAAGAGCCCATTAAAGTTAAAAAGATTAAAAAAGAAGATGAAAAACAAATCTACTTTGGTGAAATTTATGGAACAAGATCTGGTGACAAAGGAGGATGCGCAAATCTTGGCGTTTGGGCCAAAAATTCAGACTCATTTGCTTTTCTTCATAATTTTTTAACAGTGAAAAAGCTTAAAGAATTATTGCCAGATTTAAATCAATTTAAAGTTGAACGATTTGAATTAGCCAATATAAACTCTCTTAATTTTTATATTCATGACATATTACAAGATGGAATTTCATCAAATGACAAAAAAGATGGACAAGCTAAATCTTTAGGTGAATATTTAAGAGCAAAAAAAATCAAAGTTCCACAAAGTATTATTGGAGAAATCAGATGAAAAAATTATCTTTAGATGGTCTCATATTTAAAGCAACTGAATTAGATATAAAAAATAATATCATGAGCATCATGCTCAATAGGCCTGAAAAAAAGAATGCTCTAAATAATGTAATGATGAATGAAATTAATTATGCTTTAGCATATGCAAAACAAGAAAAATCTATAAGAGTAGTAATTATAGCTGCAAAGGGTGATATTTTTTGTGCTGGTGCAGATCTATCAAGAAGCAAATCTGAATCAAATGTACCAAAATTAGAAGATGCTGATGATATAAGCTTATCCTTAAGGCATTTATACAAACCTGTTATTTGTAAAATTCAAGGTTCGGTCTTAGCTGGTGCTCTCTTGATTGTATCTAATTCGACTCATGCAATTGCGGTCAATGAAGCAACCTTCTCAGCACCTGAGATTCATAGAGGATTATGGCCTTTTATGGTGATGGCTGGTTTATTTCGAGTTATGCCTAAAAGAGCTGGCCTTGATTTTATAATGCGAGGCAAGCCAATTGATTCAAAAAAAGCAGAGGACTGGGGTTTGATAAATGAATCTGTAAAAAAAGAAGAACTTAACGAAAAAGTTGATAAACTAGCTAATGAGCTTGCAAGTTTAGCGCCAGAAACAATGAAATTTGGCCTAGAGGCATATGAGAAACAAGACGCAAAAAGTTTCGATGATGCCCTTCCATACTTAAAGGAACAAATAGAAAAATGCTTCAAAGGCGAAGATGCTAAAGAAGGTATAAGTGCCTTTCTAGAAAAAAGAAAACCAAATTGGGATTAAAAAGGAATTGTTGTGGATTTAAATTTTGGAACAAAATATAAAGATTTTAAAAAAGAAATAAAAGAGTTTTGTAAAAAATATAAAGGAGTGCATTTTACAGACTCATCTAAGGTGCCTCTATCTGATTCATTTAAATCAGGTGAAATTAAAATGACAAGATCAGATTGGCAAAAAAAACTTATTGAAAAAGGTTATTTTGCAAGATCGATACCAGTGGCATATGGGGGCTATGGTGGAGAGAGTGATATTGTTAAAAGCAGAATAATTGCAGAAGAGTTTGCAAAGGCAAAAATACCGCCACCAATGGGTGGTCAAGGAATTGATATGCTTGTTCCAACTCTTTTAGAACTTGGAACTGAAGAACAAAAACAAAAATATATAAAACCTACATTACATGGAGAAATCATATGGTGTCAGGGTTACTCAGAACCTAATGCTGGGAGTGATTTAGCAAATTTGCAAACAAAAGGCGAGTTAATTGATGGTAATTGGGTAATAAATGGGCAAAAAATTTGGACTAGTACCGCTCAGTTTTCACAAATGATGTTTTGCCTGGTGAGAACAGAGATCAGTGCTACAAAACATGCCGGAATAAGTTATTTGTTAATCCCAATGGATACTCCAGGAATTGAGATCAGGCCATTGGTTGATATGACTTTAAATGCTGGATTTAACGAAGTATTCTTTACGGATGTCACAATTCCTGAAAAAAATATTGTTGGTAAACGAGGTGAAGGTTGGGCGGTTGCAAATGCAACATTAAGCCATGAAAGGGGATCACTTTCAGATCCAAATGCAATGATGAACAGATTAAATTCACTTATTGAAAGAATGAAACAAGAATCTGTTAACGGTGAAAAAGTTATTAATAATCCAGTTTACAGAGATAAACTTATGAAAATTCAAGGAAAAGTAATTGCTTTTCAATCAAACTCGCTTAGAGTTTTATCTGCTAAGGTAAATAAAAATCAAGATGTAAAGATTGCTGGCATGATTCAGAAGCTTGTTGGGACAGAGTTAAGGCATGAACTTGAAGGTTTTGCCATAGATGTTATGGGTGAGCTAGGAACACTGTATGAAAATAGTCCTAATATTAGAGATGGTGGATCATGGCAAGTTGCATACATGTATTTTCTTGGATTAATAATTGGTGGAGGAACAAGCCAAATTCAAAAAAACATTATCTCAGAGAGAGGCCTTGGCATGCCAAGAGAGCCAAAGGTTCAACAAGGAGCGTAATATGTATTTTGGATTATCTGAAGATCAGATATTTTTTCAAGACAATGTAAAAAAATTTCTTGAAGATAATGGGCCTTTGGATATCGTCAGAAAGATTGCGAATAATGATGATATGACAACCAAAGAGGATCTCCATAAAGGAATTATAACTTTGGGTATCAATAACATTTTAATTCCTGAAGAAAATGGCGGGCTTGGATTAGATCTACTTTTTGCAACTGCAATTTCACAAAGTCTTGGAGAAAGTATTGCTACCCTTCCCTTTACGGGCTCGTATGTAATGGCTCCAATAGCAATGAAATATGGTGCTAATAAAAAACAAAGAAATTTCTATTTAAATGAGATGTCAAAAAATAATATTAATTTTAGTGTAGGTTTTTCAGAATTTTTTGGATCGAGAAATGAATCAAATCTTGAGTTTTCAAACAATAAAATAAGCGGTAAAACATTTTTTGTGATAGATTCTGATTATGCAACACATCTAATGGTATCTGATAAAAATGGTCAATTAGGTATAGTCTCTATGGAGTCTAGTGAAATTGAAATTATTAATTTAATTACGGTTGATAAAACTAGAGTCTTTCAAGAAATACTTTTTAATAATGCTGAAATAGATATTTTAGAAAGTACTTCAAATTCTATTGAGGCAGTAAATAATGCTATTGATGCAGGAAGAATAACAATAGCTGCTGACTCATTGGGTGCATCAAAAGCCATGCTAAATAAAGCAATAGAGTACTCGAAAGAAAGAAAGCAATTTAATAGAGCTATTGGATCATTTCAGGCTGTCAAACATATGTGTGCAGAGATGGCTTCAGAACTAGAACCATGTTATTCACTTTTATGGCATGCTGCTCATTCCTTTGACAATAATGAGAAAAACAAAAAAATTATGGCCTGTCATGCAAAATCACATATCTCAGATGTTTCTAAGATGATTTCAAAAAAAGCGACAGAAGTTCATGGCGGTATGGGCTTTACAGATTTATTAGGTTTACATTTTTGGTTTAAGAGAATTGGTGTAAATAGACAGTTATTAGGTGCACCAGAAATTATTCGAGAAGAAGCTGCGTTATTTCAAGGCTTTTAAAAAAAATGAGTATAAGTTTTATAAATAAAAATTTAGTAATTTTTGCCTTATTAAGCTCTTTTCTTAGTTCGGAAAGTTATGATTTTAAAGAAATAGATCTAAGTGATGAAAAAATGAATTTAAGCAAAGAAATATTTAGAAAACTCGAAAGAAATCATTTTCTTAAAAATAAATACTTAGTGGATTTTAATCAAAATTATATAGAGTCACTTATAGATAAATTAGATGAAAACAAAATGTACTTCACTGAGGACGAAGTTTTCAATTTTATAAATCTATCAAATTCTGAAATTAAAGTTAATTATGATTTAGAGCTTGCTTATAAAATTATTAATTTGTATTTTTCCAGAATCGTTGAATACTCAAATTATCAAATTAATTTAATTAATCAGATAGAGTTTGATTTTGAAAAGAAAGACTTTATGGACATTTATTATGAGGATAATTTATGGCCAATAGATAAAAAAAGTCTAAAGGAAATATGGAAGTTATCAACAAAGAATGATCTTTTGGTTTTAAAACTTACAGAAGAAGCTTCATTAGATCCAAAAAAAGATTTGGTTAAAAGGTATAACAATAGAATAAAAAGAATTTCTCAACAAAAAGAAGAGGATATTTTTTCGCTAGCTATAAATATTTTAACTAATCAGTTTGACCCTCATTCATCATACCTTTCTCCAAGATCAGCAGAAGATTTTGATATGGATATGAGTCTAAGTCTTGAGGGTATTGGTGCGCTTCTTGGAACAGATGATGACTACACAAGAATAGTTAGCCTGGTCCCAGGTGGGCCAGCCGAAAAATCTGGAAAGATATCTCCTGATGATAAAATCACAAGAATAAGACAAACAGATTCCGAAAATTTTGTTGACGTTGTCGGATGGAGAATTGATGAAGTTGTTAGGCTTATTAGAGGCGATTCGGGTACAAAGGTAGAAATTGAATTAATCTCTTCAGAAACTGGAAATGGCGCTGACAGAAAAAAAGTTATTCTTCAACGAGAGGAAATTAAACTAGAGGATAGAGCAGCAAAATCAAAAATATATGAATCTGACGATGGTTACAAAATTGGGATTGTAGACTTACCCAGTTTTTATATTGATTTTAATTCTTATCAAGATAGAGATTTAAATTACAGAAGTAGCAGCAAAGATGTAAAAAAAATATTAGAGCAGTTTAATGAAAATAATGTTGACGCTGTTGTTTTAGATTTAAGAAATAATGGTGGCGGCGCTCTAATGGAAGCAAATAGAATTATTGGATTATTTGTTTCATCTGGACCAACGGTACAAATAAAATATAGTGCTGGTTATATTCAACCATGGGGAAGTTCAAGAGCAGTACAAATTTGGAAAAAACCTGTGATTGTTTTAGTTAACAGATATTCTGCATCAGCCTCAGAGATAGTTGCTGCAGCAATTCAAGATTATAATCGCGGAATAGTAGTTGGTCATAGAACTTTTGGAAAAGGTACTGTGCAAAGCTTAGAAAATCTTTCAAGTGGGCAAATAAAAGTTACTGAATCTAAATATTATAGAATTGATGGAACAAGTACCCAAAATAAAGGCGTTCTTCCAGATATTATTCTTCCATCAACTTGGGATACAGAATCAGTTGGAGAGAGTTCTTATTCTACTTCCTTGTCATGGGATACGATAAGACCTTATAAACACAAAAAATTCTATCTTCCTGACGAATTTATAAATGTAATTAAGTTAGAGCATTCAAAAAGATTGGAAAATGAGCCTAACTTAAAATATATTTCACAACTAAAAGAAAGGTATGATTTAAATAAAAATAAAAAGGTTCTATCTTTAAATTTAGATGAAAGAAACATACAAAAAAGTTTAAGAAGGTCTTGGTTACTTCAGATAGAAAATGAAAGGAGAATTAATCTTGGATATGAGCCTTTTAAAAGTTATGAAGATTATGACAATACAAATAATGATCCTTCAATATTAGAGAATGAAATTGATTTAAAAAAAGATTTTCTTTTAATTGAATCTACTAATATAGCCATAGATTTTTTAAACTTAAGTAAATCCTTTATGGTAAGTATGAATAACTAGCTATGAAAATTGTATCCTTTAACATTAATAGTATAAGAGCAAGGCCGCATCAACTAATTCATCTGAGAGACACAATTGATCCAGATGTAATTGGATTGCAAGAAACAAAAGTAAATGATCCAGATTTTCCCATAGAAGTTATTGAAGAAATTGGATATCACCCAGAGTACTGGGGGCAAAAAGGTCACTATGGTGTTGCCATATTAAGCAAACTAAAACCAACTAAAACTATCAAAGGTTTTAAAGATGACATTGATGAAGATCAAAAAAGGTTTATTCAATGCACCTATGCTGTTAATAATTCAGAAATTACAATTATGAATGGTTACTTTCCACAAGGAGAAAATATTCATCATGAAACAAAATTCCCAAAAAAAATTAAATATTATGAAGATCTAAAAAAACATATTGAAGTTTTGAAAAAATCAAAAGAAAATTTAATTGTAATGGGCGATTTTAATGTTGCACCTAAAGATATTGATATAGGAATCGGTTCAGAAAATGTAAAAAGATGGTTAAGGGATGGAAAAACTTCTTTCCAACCTCAAGAAAGAGAAATGTGGAATAGTATTCAGAATTTAGGGTTTGTTGATTCTTGGAGAAAAAAATATCCAGAAGATTCATCTACATATTCATGGTTTGATTACAGGTCTAGAATGTTTGATGATAATCCTAAAAGAGGCTTAAGAATAGACCATATAATGATTTCAAATAATCTTGCTGATGCGATTTCTAATGTTGGTATAGATTATGATGCAAGAGCGATGGAAAAACCATCTGATCATTGCCCTGTTTGGGTTGAATTAAAAATACCTTAATGAAGAATAATTTTGAGATAAGATCTCCCTCAACAAAAGAAGAATGGAAAAATTATGAAAACTTTAGATGGGAGGTATTGAGAAAGCCACTAAAAATGTCGCATATACCTTTACAAGATAATTTCGAAGAAATTAGCATTCATCTTATGGGCATCACATTAAAGCAGAAGGTAATAGCATGTGGAAGATTTCACTTAAATAATCCAAACCAAGGGCAAATAAGATATATGGGTGTATCTAAAAATTATAGAAGGCTTGGTATAGGATCAAAAATAATAAAAGAGTTAGAAAGATTAGCTATGAATCATGGAGCAAATCATATTTTGCTAAATGCAAGAAATAATATTGTAGATTTTTATAGATCACTCAATTATGAAGTAGTTGGTCCCTACACTTCAAACATACAAATTCCACATAGTACAATGAAAAAGGATTTATCTTAATTACCTTCTATCTTTAAAAAAGTCCTTTAGTAATTTTTCGCTCTTTTCTTTCATTAAGCCATATCGAAAGTAAACCTTATGATTTAACTTGATTCTATCAAGAAAATTGTCAATTGAAATTATGCTGCCAGTTTTAGGCTCAAGTGTTGCAAAAATAACTTCATCAATTCTTGCATCAATCATTGCTTTTAAGCACATGTGACAAGGCTCAAGTGTGACATACATAGTTGATCTATTTAATCTATAGTTCTTAATTTTTTTTGATGCGTCTGTTATTGCCTCTATTTCCGCATGAGATGAAACATTTTGATTTTCAATTACTCTATTTCTTCCTTTACCAATTACTTTATTGTCTTTCACTATTATTGCACCGACAGGTACCTCATTATTTTGATATGCTGCTTTGGCTTGATCCATTGCAAGGCTCATGAAAGAGCTTTCTGCGCTTGAAAACATATTTTAATATAGCTCTATATTAGCTATATCTAGTTTTGCTTCAAAGTCCTTACCATACGCAGCAAAAGCAATTGTCCTAATTTTAGATAAATTAATTTTTCTTGGCATATAAAAATTCGATTTTTTTAAAGATGAAAATGGTATTTCAATAATACTCCAGTCTTCGTTGGGTTTAAACGAAGCTATGTATCTATCCCATGGAAATCTGCTTGCAGGTGTTCTCAACCATAAATAATAGTCATCATTTGTTCCTCTGACTGTAAATCGAACACCTTTAAAGTTGTTGGCATCAACAGGAAACTTTATGACTGACTGAATAAAACCACCGTTATTTTTAGTACTAACATTCCCTTCTAATCTGTAAAATTTTTCCTTACCATCTGTAAATTCTGAAAAAGTAACTTCTGAAATGCCTCCCATGACTTGATCTGAAATCGCTGTCCATTGACCTCTTTTATCGTCAAGATTATCAATGATCATAGAATGAACATTTAATGAAAAAAGAAGTATTATTAATGCTGGTAATCTGAATTGAATTAACATTAATCAAGATTAGTGTTTTTTTCTGCTTTGTACCAAGGCAACTTTACAACTTTTGCATTTAAATCACCATATGGTGTTACAGCTAGTACTTCTGTGCCCTCTAAAGTGAAATCAATATCTAAAATTGCAAGGCCAATATTTTTTTTAAGTCGTGGTGAAAAAGCTGCTCTTGAAATTCTGCCAACTTTAATATCATTGTTATTTACTGGCCAAAAATTTTCTGGCGCCTTGATTAATGGATCGCCATCTATTTCCAATCCAACTAATTTTTCTTTAAGCTCCTCATTTTTAATTTTTTTCAAAGCGTCTTTGCCAATGAAGTCTATTTCCTGATCAACATCAACTAATCGCCCAAACCCGATTGTAAATGGATTGTGCTCTCTACCAAAATCACTCCCATATGATAATAAACCGCCTTCTATTGTTCTAATGCTATTAGGTGCAATAACTCTGCCACTAAATTCTTCTGCAGCTTTATAAACTTTCTCAAAAAGATCATTTCCAAGTTTTCTATCTTGAAGATATAGTTCATAACTAAGCTCCCCACTCCAACCAGTTCTTGCAATAACCATAGGTATGTCATCAAGCGATGTTTGTTCAGCCTTATAATAGCCAAGATCATCGTGTTTACCATCAAAAAGTTTTTGTATCAGTTTGCCAGCTTTAGGTCCGCTTATTTGCAAAGGAGATACATCTGGTTCGTGAATTGTTACATTCATTCCAGAATTTATAGCTATTCCTTGCAACCATAAAATTACATCACCATCTCCCGGTGAAATCCAAAATTTATTTTCCTCTAGTCTAAGAAGACAAGCATCGTTAACTATTCCTCCATCGGTATCAGTAAGAATAATATATTTACAATAGCCAATTTCACAGTTTTCAAGATTTCTAGGTTGAATATATCTTACGAAGGCATATGCATCAGGTCCATTTATTTCAATTTGACGTTCAGCTGCAAAATCACCAAAAGTAACATCATTAATTAAACTTTGATATTCTTTTTCAGGACCAGAAAAACTAGTAGGAAGATACATTTTATTATAGACAGTAAAACCTGTAACACCGTATTTTAAATTAGATTCATAATATGGAGATTTTCTTATTCTCGCCCCAATTCCTATGAGTAATGGTAATGATGTCTTGGACATATAACTTCCTTAAATTTCTTGTATTTTAATCTCAAAATATCCATAGAGTAAATGAATTATTTGCTTATTTTTATATTTATTTATATAGTCTCCTCTGGGGTTAATATGGGCAAAAAAAGATTTTTTGATGACAGGTTGAAATACCTTTCATTTATTCAAAATACTGGTGAAAAAAGAGCTATTTCTTCTGAAATATATTCACATATCAAATCATTGCCACAAAATAAAACCTATTTAAGAATTTTAGATGCTGGTACTGGAGACGGGACAATTAAATCAAATGTCATAAAAAGTTTTCATAAATTCCATCCATATACTTCCTTGCTTATTACTGGAAAAGAAATAAGTTATGAGGACTTAAAAAATACTCTAGAGAAAATGCCTGATAGATTTGTGGAACATCCTAATCTTATGGTCACAATGACTAATGTTAAATTTTCAGAACTTGGCAGAATTGAAAATGCAAAAAAAATTAGAGATAAGAAAGTTAAAGTGTATACCTTGGTCTTGAAAGAAGATAATTCTTTCGACTTCCATGATCAAATTAATAAACTAGGTGGATTTATCAAAAAAAATTGGGGTATTGAAATTGACTCTAAAGGAAAGACTTCATATTCAAATCCATGTTTGCTTAGGATCTATAGAGAAGATCATAAAAGATATCTTGAGCCTTTCATAAATAATGACTATGAAAACAACAATTATGACTTAGTAATAGCATCACAAGCTTATAGAGCAGCAGCAAATACAAAGTCAAAAGTTACAAACGTAATTGCGCCGTTAATGAGGATACTAAATAAATCAGGAAAATTATTAATAACACATTCATGTGGCGGTGATTCAGTTGAAAAAATTCTTAAAATTGCATGGAAAGATAGAGTACCTTTTCCAAGCAAAGCAAAAAATATAGTAGATTTTTTAAAAGAAAATCCAGTTGGAGAAAATAGTAAATATTCTTACTCAAAAACTAAAAACTATACTTTTAAATTTAGAAGAACCCCTGATCAAACAGTCTCAGAACTTTTTGGTCATGGTATTGATGCAAAGTGGGCAAATATTCTTTATGTTGGACAAATACCAGAAAAAGACATTCAAAGTGTTGAAAAAAATAGTCTTCTCTCAAAAAAAATAAAGGGAGCTATCTTAAAAGAAAAGAATATGTTTTTTAAGAACGAAATATTTAGTATAAAGAAAATTAGGTAATGAAAATTTTAATCATGGGATTGCCTGGAAGTGGTAAAACTTATTTAGCTGAAAGATTACAACCTCTTTTAAATGCAGCTTGGTATAACGCAGACAAAGTTAGAGAAATGGCTAATGATTGGGACTTTTCTCCAAAAGGAAGAGTTCGACAAAGCCTTAGAATGAGAAATTTAGCTGATTTCGAGAAAAAGCATAACAGAACAGTTTTATGCGACTTTGTATGCCCCACTAAAGAAACACAAAATATTTTCCATCCAGATATAATTATTTGGATGAATACAATTAAAAAAGGTAGATATGAAGACACTAATAAGATGTTTGAAAATCCAACTAATGTAGATTATGAAGTTAATGAATTTAATGACAAAAATCATAATGAAATTGCAAAAAAAATAATCGATAATGTTTGATCCAAAAAAGCCAACAGTTTTAATGTTAGGAAGATGGCAGCCATGGCATGAAGGACACCAAGAATTATTCAAAAGGTGTATAAGAAAAACTGGTCAAGTTGTTATACAAGTTAGAGATGTGGGCGGCTCGTCAGGAGGAAAAAATCAGGATGATAATCCATTTGACTGGATAACTGTATGCGGCAATATTGAAGCTGGATTAATTAAGGACAACTTTCATAGAGGAAAAGAGTATGAAATCATACTGGTGCCTAATATCGTAAATATTTCATATGGCCGAGGAGTTGGCTATAGCATTGAAGAGGAAGTTTTTGAGGATGAAATAACAAACATCAGTGCTACAAAAATTAGAGAAAAATTAAGAGATGAAGGAAAAATTAAATGAGAAGAATAGTTACTGGACATAATAAAGAGGGTAAATCAATGATTATGATGGATGGCCCTCCTCCAAGATCAATTGGAGAGGAAGTTGGAGGCCTATTTGAATTATGGAACACAGATGGCGATCTTATAAAAACAACCGACAATAATGACAGAGCGGACAGTGAAATAATTTTATCACCAATAAAAAATGGAACAAAATTCAGATATTTTCAGATAAACCCAACGCCCGAAGGAGTTCCGCTGGATAAGTTAGAAGAAATGGCAGAATCTGCTTTTAGACAAATTGGTGCTGCTCATCACAGAATAGACACTTCAAAACATCCTGCAATGCATAAAACAGAAACAATTGATTACATCATTTTATTAAAGGGTGACGTTACATTAATTCTGGACGAAGACGAGGTGAAATTACAACCTTTTGATGTTGTTGTTCAAAGGGGAACCAATCATGCATGGCAGAACAATGGAAATGAGCCTGCTCTGCTTATTGCTGTTTTGATTGACAGCAAATTAGATTAATTTAAGAGTTTAAACTTAAGGCCAGCATTCTTTTCCAATCTAACTATCAACTTAACTCCCATTGAGGAAGATGGCGTATATATTCCACCAACTAATTCATTGCATTCTTTTACGATGCATATAGCACTTTCTGCAATCATTTTTGATGTTGAGCCATAGCCAGGATCCATATCGCCAGAGACTGAAGCTGATAAAAATTCATCATTAATATCTGCATAAAAATGAATATCATAACTTCCCTTTTCTCTTGATTCCTTTGATGGTCCTTCACCTGGTTTAGGAATATTATCTCCCATTAGAGGATTGGTTGATGCAATTAGCTTAGAAAGTTTTTCTCCTTCATCACCTGGACCTGATGCCCACATTTCATTGTATTTAAAATCTTTTCCATAAGGAAAATTTAGCAAACTGTTTGATCTGTGGATATTTTTGGTATTTATTGGTGCCATAAAAAATGGTGCAACCCATGATTGTAACTTTTCATCATAAAATGGTTTTGAATCTTGAGGTTGTGGTGTTACATCTTTTATTTTTGATAATGACAAAGGATTTGCAAGCACTTCAAAAAGTTCTGGTTTATGTTTTAATGACTTCATTGTTGCTTTTAAAGATGCAGCTGTCCCTCCAGAAAATTCTCCATCCATTACGATCACCCTTGCCCTAACAGAGCTTGCAGCTTTACCATAAACTTTTTTAGTTTCTTTTTGAATAAAATGAACACCCAAATCAAATGGAATACTATCAAATCCACATGAAAAAATAATTCTTGATCCTGATTTTATTGCGGCTTCTTCATGATTTTCAATCATTTCATACATCCATCCAGGTTCACCACATAAATCTACGTAATCAACTCCAGAATTAACGCAAGCCTCAACAATATTACTTCCATACAACTGGTAAGGACCAACAGTAGTTAAAACACATTTTGTTTTATTAATCATTGCGTCGATTGAAATTTTATCATTACTATCTACAATGAAAATTTCGAGATCATTGGGGGCATCTAGATCTGCTTTTATTGACAACAGTTTTTGTTTATTCCTGCCTGCAATAGCCCAATTAATACCAGAATTAAAACCATAAGTTTTCAAAACATATTCAACAACTAGTTTTCCAGTAAAGCCTGAGGCGCCAAAAATTATAAAATCGTATTTGTTATTCATCTGACCAGTTTGGCTTTCTTTTACTTAAAAATGCTTCAATACCCTCAATGGCATCCTTTTTTTTTATATTTTCTTCCATAACTTTTGAAGTAAAATCATATGCCTCTGATAAATCCAATTCAATTTGTTTGTAAAAAGCTTGTTTACCAAGTCTTATAGTCATTAAAGATTTTTCTGATATTTTTTTTGCTAGATCGTCTACTTCTAATTTAAGATTATCTGCTGTTGTAATTTTATTTATAAGGCCTATATCATAAGCTTTCTTTGAGTCGATCATTTCGCCTGTTAACAACATTTCCATAGCATGTTTTTTTGCTACATTTCTTGATAATGCAACCATTGGAGTAGAGCAAAAGAATCCAATATTTACTCCTGGGGTTGCAAATTGTGCATCTTCTGAAGCTACGGCCAAGTCACATGATGCAACTAATTGACAACCAGCAGCAGTTGCGTGACCAGCAACTTCAGCTATAACAGGTTTTGAACAATTTACAATATTTTTCATTAACTCTGAGCATCTTTTAAATAGATTTTCAAAATAAGCATCGCCATCATCATCATTTTCTCTTGCATTAGTGATCTCTTTTAAATTGTGTCCAGAGGAAAAAGTTGAGCCAATTGCAGAAATTATTATGACTCTTATTGAACCATCTATATTACCTTTTTGTATTTCCTTGTTTAATTCGATAATCATTTCTTCAGATAGCGCATTACGATTTTTTTTATCATTTAAGACGAGCTTTAAAATACTATTCTTTGATGTATCTTTTATTAAAATGCTATTTTTACTATCTTTCATAACATTATTTGGAAAGTTCTATTTTGGGGCATCTGTTCATTATAACTTTTAATCCTGCTTTTTCTGCAATCTCTGCAGCTTCATGATCAACTATATTTAACTGAGTCCATAAAACTTTTGCGCCAATAGCAATAGCTTCTTTAGTAATTTCCATTACTGCATCTTTTTGCCTAAATATGTCTACCATATCAATTTTTTTATCAACCATATTTAATGACGGTAAACATTTTTGATTTAAAATTGTTTTATTTTGAAGGTTTGGATTAATTGGGAAAATTTTATAGCCTTTTTCTATGAGAAACTGCATAACTTTAAAGCTATCTCTTTCTGGCTTGTTGCTTGCTCCAACGATGGCAATCGTGTCAATTTTTTTAAGAATTTCTTTAATATTATCATTTGATTCATCTTGAATCATATTAGATACCCCCTTAATGCGAACTACCTATTATACGCTGGAAGTGTGACAACATATGCCCAATAAAAAAATAAAAATTGAAGAGCTAATCGAAAATATAATAGTTCAATTGAAATGTTTGGAAATGCCTCTGGAGTTAACGCCATATAGATATTTGCTGGATATACCGTAACTAACAATACAATTAATCCCCACCCCGCTATTTTTCGAAATCGAAATATTAAAACACCTAATCCTCCCAATATCTCAAAAAATCCACTTATGTATACAGCTTCTTTATGCAAAGGAAATGCAGGTGGCATTATTGATAAATAAAAATCTGGATTTATGAAATGATCTATGCCAAAAAATATAAAAAATATAGCTAAACCAAATAAAACTATTTTTCTTAAAATTCCATCTGGTAAATTAAATATTTTATGAATATATTCCATTAAGGTCTCTATTTTAAACTTCTTGCAAATTTTCTCACTTTTCGCATATGTTTTTCAAAGTCACTTTTTTTCATGTTTGGTAGTACTGAATAGAATCTTAAATACTTCGTCTTGAGTCCACCGGATTGAAATATTGATTTTTTCAATCTTCTGTAAGGAATATTATCAAATAGAGAAAAATTAAAATAACTCACCATTGGTCCACCATAGGTCATAGAAACAATACCAATCTTATTCTTCATTGCTCCTGCAACAGGATATCCATAGTTACCAAAAAATTTACTATCAGGTAATAATGATTTGTATGAAAAGAACCATGTGGGATGAAGAACCCAGTCAATCCAATTTTCTAGAATCACATTCATTCTTAAATTATGACAAGCACTCATTAAAAACATTGCATCTGAATCTTCTAGTCTGCTTCTGTAATCCATTACTAATTGAGGAGGAGGATTTATATCACTTCTGTAAAATGGTAATTGCTCTTCTTCATCAAACAAATTTATCAAATCTATTTCATGTCCAATTTTTTTTGATTCTTCAATAAAGGTATCTCTAACAGATGCATTAAAAGAATCTTTAGTATTAAAATGGCCAAAAACTATACAAATTTTCATATTATTCCCACTCAATAGTAGAATGCCTCTGAAACCCTTGTATAGATAGTGTTTCAGAATAGTGTGTCACATTTGTGTCATACGAATTATTCATTTGTATGCCCTATCGTAAACTTCTATAAATTCTTCGATGTCTGCTATGTGTCCTTCAAAATGTAAAATATCTTTTTCATAACCGTCTATGAGTTCTTTAGTCAATTTCTTAATTCTTGCAAAATCGATTTCATACATTCTACCGTTTTCATAATGTTCCCGATTTTCATCTAATAAATCAATGACTACTTTTTGTCTTTTTTTAAAACCTTCAAGAGTTTTCTTTTGATTAGGTAATTTTCGTTTTACGACTTTATATAATTCGTGGTCATTCTCTAAATAACTCATTTACCTGTAAGTATATATTGAAAGGAATACTTTGAAAAAATTAGGAAACCGTAAAGAGCGCAAAGTGCTCTCCATGCAGGCATGTCGAAATTTTCCATAACAATAAGAAGAGGACTGGGAAAATAACCATCATTTGGAATTATAGATATTGTCAAAATTACAAATAGTATATTGTGTAACCTCTGAATTTTTTCGTTCATCTTTTAATCTGTTTATTCATTAACTTATTTTTTTGACCATGACCAAGATATAGTTGTATTTTTTACACAATGGTTGTTTGTTACGAAGTTGTGGTAACCAATTCCACTAGACATATTTGATACCGAACCACTATATTTGGCAACTGCTCTTCCTCTTGATTGTATTAATATATCTTCAGACCATGACATTAATGGATCTTTATCGGAATCTAAAAAAGTTATTTCATATTTTAATGTCGCAGTATTTTTAGTTCGATTAACAACATCCATTTTCCATCCTGACAACTGATAGCATCCTAAATTTTTAACTATAAAATCACCATTAAATAACTCGGTATCATTAAAGGATAAAACTTTTTTATCAAGATCAGAACTCCCTATAACTGATGAGGAACCACTACCTGACAAAGAACCTCCCCAACCAGAACTTCTATGACAATGATATCCACCAGTTTTAGTCTCTTTATGACAACCGTATCTGTCTAAACCGCCTCCATGTGAAAATAGAGCACTTGAAAAAGCAAAAAATATAACTGCAAAAAGATATTTCATTATGATTATTATACACATTGAAAATATGCAAAAAATCCCAATATAAATAAGTGTAAAGAAAGAAATATATTCCTTATTTCAGATTCCATTACTCACATCAACATACCTAATTTTGGGTGTGTTTTTTATGGAGAAAAATATGCAAGTATTTAAATGTGAAATTAACAATCCGAAAGGAAAAATCAATCATAACGTTCACGTTGATTGGGATGATCAAGGTAACCTACATTTTTGTGAACACGATCTTGGAGATGGTGTAAAAGAGTTTTGGGGAACTGATGAGTATGAATACTTTATGATGATTCCGCAAAAGCATGTCGCAAAGTTTATTCTTTGTTCTTTTTGGAAAGGTTTTACTTTTGAAGGGAGATTCACAGTTAAAGAATTAAGAGAATTATGTGATGAATACAAAATTGAATATCAAACTGATTTTTGGATGTAATTAATTAAAAAATAATTATCTTTTATATTCGTTTAGACTGAAGTTAACCTCATATGTAAAAATCTCAACATCCTTTGCTCTTTTTTGTGCGTAGTAAAGTTTTTCATCAAATTTTCCAGCAACAATAATACCTTTAACATTCTCATCTTGTTTTTTCTCTTCAATCCATCCCATGTATCTTAAAATTTGTCCAACTGTGTCATCACTCGTTTGATTTCTTTTTAGTTCTATCACAACGTGGTGTCCGTCTTTTTTATCTTTTGCAAGAATATCTATTCTTCCAATGTCAGTCATATACTGCTGACTTTTTAAATCACCCTCTTCATATATAAGATCATATTTTTTTCCAAACTCTGTTTCATTCCAATTTTCAATAATGAAGTCTTCTAGTTGTTGCTCCATATAGAACAAACCAGAACTCATTGATGACTTTTCATCTTTAAGTTCTATATTAAGACACTCTTTAAAAAAATTAACTATTTCTTTTAATTCTTGGAGAAGTTCTTCATCTGATATCTCTTTACCGTCTCTACAAAAAATTACATCACCATTTTTAATTTCAGGTTCGTAATGTTTGTATACAAATGAATCTCCATATCTGAAAGGATTTTCAATAAAATTTGAAATCTTTGTCTTGGAATCATGTATCTCTCTAGTCCAACTTGTTTCTGGAATATGAGTCTCACTTATGCCATATGCAAGAATCAATATATTCTGTTCTTTATAAAATAAATAAACTGGGTTATATCCATTACTCACCGGCATATCCGGTGCTCTCAATGCAACCCATGGCACTTTTGATAAATTACCTTGTCCGAAAGATACCTTCATTTTAAGATCTAAAAATTCTTTAGGGTAATCTTTCGTTTTAAGACTATCTGTCTCTGTTTGCTTGATAAAATCTTTTAAGAATTCCATTGAATAAGTATGCCATGAACTTATGACTTTCAATAGTTCTTAAAGTGTGTCAGATTTGTATTTGTAAGATTTGGAAACCTGCATTCCTACATTGAAGTGACAAATTGTCTCATACGTAAACTACTGATATAAGGTAATTATTTCATTCCCACTCAATAGTTGCAGGCGGTTTACTGGAAATATCGTAAACTACCCTGCTTACATCTTCTATTTCATTAACTATTCTATTAGAAACATGTTCTAAAAATTCATAGGGTAAATGTGCCCATCTAGCTGTCATAAAGTCGACTGTCTCAACTGCTCTTAATCCTATAACTTCTGCATATCTTCTTTCATCTCCAACAACTCCAACTGATTTTATTGGTAAAAGAACTGCGAAAGCTTGACTGACTTTATTGTAATGATCTGCTTTAATGAGCTCCTCTATAAAAATATTATCTGCTTCTTGCAATACTTTCACTTTTTCTTTTGTTACCTCTCCTAAAATTCTTACACCCAAGCCTGGACCAGGAAAAGGATGTCTATTTATCATTGATGAAGATATACCCATTGCGGCCCCCATTTTTCTTACTTCATCTTTAAATAGATCTCTTAAGGGTTCAACTAAATTTAATTTCATCTCTTCAGGCAAACCACCCACATTATGATGGGATTTTATGACTCTAGCTTCTTTTGATTCTGATCCTGAGGACTCTATTACATCAGGATAAATTGTCCCTTGTGCTAAAAATGAAATATCTTTTAACTTTGTTGCTTCTGAATCAAATACATCAATAAAGGTTCGACCAATTATCTTTCTTTTTTGTTCTGGATCTTCGATATTTTTTAAATGTCTAAAAAAAATTTCTTGAGAATCTGATTTTATAACATTGAGATTCATGTGTTCTTTAAATGTTTCCATTACTGAAATAGCTTCATCTTTTCTTAATAATCCATTATCAACAAATACACACGTAAGTTTTTTACCAATTGCCTTGTTAAGCAAAGCAGCTGTAACTGAAGAATCAACTCCGCCAGATAGCCCTAAAAGAACTTTTTTGTCGCCAACTTGATCTTTGATTTCATTTATTCTTGATGAAATTAAATCATCCATCTTCCACTCTGATTTTGCTTTTGCGATATCAAAAATGAAGTTATCCAATATTTCATTTCCACTTTTAGTGTGAGTAACTTCTGGATGAAACTGAAGAGCATAAATTGGTAAGGTTTTGTGCTGCATTGCTGCTACTGGAGCTGTTTGAGTTGATGCGATAAGATCAAATTCATCTGGTAAATCTTGAACTTGATCTCCATGACTCATCCAAACGTTTAATTTTTTAGGTAAATTTTTAAATAAAGTTGAGTCATTCACAATCTTTAGTTCTGAATGTCCAAATTCTTTTTGATTTGATGATATGACGCTACCACCCATTTGTTCAGCAAGTGTTTGCATGCCGTAGCAAATTCCTAAAATCGGAACATTAATATCAAAGAGGCATTTTGGTATTCTTGGTGTAAAACTCTCAGTAACAGAATTAGGTCCACCCGAAAGTATTACTGCTTTGGGATTAAGTTTTATAATTTTTTCTTCAGATATGTCCCATGGTAATATTTCAGAATAAACAAGGCTCTCTCTAACTCTTCTTGCAATTAATTGAGTGTATTGTGAACCAAAATCTAAAACTAAAATTGTGTCAATCTTTTTATTGCTAACAGATAGTTTGCTCATTTCTTAGCTTCTTTGGTAGTTAGGAGCCTCTTTTGTAATCATCACATCATGAACATGACTTTCAGTCATACCAGCATTTGTAATTTCAATAAATTGACTATTTTTTTGCATTTCATTGATTGTTTTACATCCAACGTATCCCATGCTTTGTCTTAAGCCGCCTATAAGTTGATTGATTACATTAATAACTAATCCTTTATATGGAACTCTACCTTCAATGCCTTCTGGAACAAGTTTATCAGCATCAACATCTTCCTGTAGATATCTGTTTGCATCTTCTCTTTCAGTCATAGCACCAATGGATCCCATGCCTCTGTATGTTTTAAAGCTTCGACCTTGGAATAATTCAACTTCGCCAGGAGCTTCCTCAGTACCAGCAAATAAACCTCCAAGCATAACAGAGTCAGCACCAGCAGAAATAGCTTTTGCAATATCACCAGAGAATCTAATACCACCATCAGCAATAATATTTACATTTTTATCTTTTAAAGCATCTTTAATATCTAGTATCGCTGAGATTTGTGGAACACCTATGCCTGCAACAATTCTAGTTGTGCATATTGATCCAGGTCCCATACCTACTTTCACCGCATCTACGCCTGCCTTTGCTAGCTCAATAGCTGCATCAGCAGTAGCAATGTTTCCACCAATGATATCAATGTCTTTGAATTCTTTTTTAATTAATTGAACTGTTTTTATTACATTTTTTGAATGTCCATGAGCACTATCGATGACAAATACGTCAACACCTGATTTAAATAAAGCTTCTGCTCTTTCCATAGTATCACTACCTGTACCTAATGCAGCACCGACCATTAACCTGCCTGATGAATCTTTGGTTGCGTCTGGATGTTGGGCTGATTTTTCAATATCTTTCATCGTAACCAAACCAGTTAATAATTTTTGAGAATCTAAAACTAAAACTTTTTCAATTCTATTTTCATACATTAATCTTTTAACTTCATCTTGAGAAGTTCCCTCTTGAACAGTTACTAATCTATTTAATGGGGTCATGATTGATGCAACAGAGGATTCCATGTTATCTGCATAGCGAAAATCTCTACTTGTAACAATACCCATCAGTTCACCATTATCTAAGACTGGCATACCAGATATATTTAACTCATTAGTTAATTGCTTAAGCTCAGAGATTGATTTTGTTGAATGAATAGTAACTGGATCTCTAACGATTCCACTTTCATATTTTTTTACGGCCCTTACTATATTTGATTGCTCTTCAATTGAATTATTTTTATGAACAATACCAATGCCACCTGCTTCAGCAAGAGATATACCCATCCTGGATTCAGTTACAGTATCCATGGCTGCAGATATTAATGGAGTTTTTAAGGCTATGTTTTTAGTGAGATAAGTTTCTGTTACAGCTTCGCTAGGTAAGAAATCACTGTACCTAGGCAGGAGAAGAACATCATCAAATGTCAGTGCTTTAGATTTTACTTTGTCCATGTTGGATTATACCAATACTTAAAAGAAAAAAAAATATCTATTTAAAAAACTAGTCCTAAAATATAAATGGCTGTGAGTCCGGCATTTAGAACAATCAAAGATTGTTCCTTCCATAAAATTCCAACAAGAACCCATAATGAGTTTGCAGAAATAAAAGCCCAATGATGGTACTCTAACTCAGGAACAAAGCTAGCAAGGCCTGCAGCGATAATTAAAATTGCTGTGGCAATCCATGCTAATGATTGATAAGGCTTTTCGTTTTGATTCATAATTTAGATTAATTAATTTTTGTATAATCTATCTGTTTTGGCAGCGCATATAAAATCATTCTGATGTAAGCCTTGAATTTTGTGAGACCACCAAATAACTCTAACTTTTCCCCACTCAAGGGTAATTTTTGGATGATGATCTTCTTCATCAGCAAGAGTCGCTACTTTATTTGTGAAAACTAAAGATTGTTCGTAATCGGAAAATTTAAATAGGCATGTTAGTTTTTTTATATTGTTTTCTTCAATTACGTCCCACAAAGGTATTTGAGACATAAGAATAGGAATTTCTTCATTCGACACTTTTGGTGCATCTATTCTGCAAGCTTCACATTTTTTATTAATTAATTCATTCATTTAAATGCCGCCTTTAGAAAGTTTGGATGGATTAAGAAGTTTAGCAAGTTTAGCTTTAGATATGTTCGTTTCTTCTTCAGCCACATCAATGATTGGCCTCTTTTCTTTATATGCCTTTTTTGCAATAAATGCTGCTTTTTCATATCCAATTATTGGGTTGAGTGCGGTAACTAAAATAGGGTTTTTTTGTAAAGATTCATTCAAATTATTATGATTAACCTTGAAAGATTTGATTGCTTTCTTTGACAAAACTGACATTGAACCAGCTAAAAGGCTTATGCTTTTTAGCAAATTGTATGCGATTACAGGTAACATTACGTTGAGTTGAAAATTTCCAGACTGGGCTGCTACTGAAATTGATGCGTCGTTTCCTATTACATCGGCAGAAACCATTGCTACTGCCTCAGGTATAACTGGATTCACTTTACCTGGCATTATACTGCTGCCTGGCTGAAGCGCTTTTAATTCAATTTCAGACAATCCAGCCAAAGGTCCACTATTCATCCATCTCAAATCATTAGAAATTTTCATCAGGACAATAGCAAGATTTTTAAGCTCTCCCGAAAGCTGGACAGAAGTATCTTGTGCACTTAATTCATGATAAAAATTCTTACTTGGAACAAATTTATGCTTTAGCAATTTTGATACTTCTATTGAGAAATTTTTAGCAAATTGTTTGTGTGCATTAATCCCTGATCCAACTGCAGTTCCTCCTTGGGGAAGTTGAAGTAATTTATTTTCTAGGATATGTAACATTTCTTTTGATGATTTTAATTGACTTGACCAAGCTCCAATTTCTTCAGCAAAATCTATAGGCATTGCATCCATAAGATGAGTTCTGCCAGTTTTAATTACTCCTTCAACAGATACAGCCTTAGAATCAATATCTTTAATAAGATTTTCTAAAGCAGGCAAAAGCTTACTTGTTAAATCCATATGCGCACTTATTTTTATTGCAGTTGGGATAACATCATTGCTACTTTGACTCATATTTACATCATCATTCGGTGAAATTGAAGTTTTTGAATATTTTGAAGCGAGATTAGCAATAACTTCATTGGCATTCATATTTGAGCTTGTTCCTGACCCTGTTTGAAAAACATCAATTGGAAACTCATGATGATGTTTTTCTTGCCATATCTCTTTAGCAGCTTTAGAAATTGATTTTGATTTCTTTGAAGAAATCAATTTTAATTTTAAATTAGCTTTTGCAGCTGCATCTTTGATTATTCCAAGGGAACTCACAAAAGACTTTGTAAATGGGAAGTCCATTTTAATACCACTGATAGGAAAATTATTGATAGCCCTCTGAGTTTGCGCACCCCAAAGAGCTTTAGATGGCACTTTAACTTCACCTAAACTATCTTTTTCAATTCTAAATTTCATATTTTGCCTTTTTTTGATAAGCTATTTTAACACTAATGAGTGATGGAGATAAAAAACTATGTCAAATGTTTCACCAATTAAGATAGATATTTTAGATGGAAGGCTTCCGGTAAAAGAAAAAGGTATTAAAATGCAAGAATTTTCAAGTACGGCTGAACTTAGAAGAAACCAACTTGAGAAACTTGCTGCAGGCTTTAGATTGTTTGATTATTTTGGTTTTAATGAGGGACTTGCTGGCCACATTACTTATAGAGATCCAGAATTTGCAGACCATTTTTGGGTAAATCCTCTAGGTGTTCATTTCTCCCAAATTTCAGTATCTGATCTTATTTTAGTAAATCATGATGGTAATATTATTCAAGGTGATAAGGACATTAATGTAGCTGCTTTTGCAATTCACTCAAGGCTTCATCAAGCCAGACCTGATATAAACTCAGCTGCTCATTCTCATTCTATATATGGAAGGACATTTTCAACATTAGGAAAACTACTTGATCCAATATCTCAAGATGCTTGTGCATTTTATGAAAATCAAAGCATTTATAAAGATTTTTCTGGAGTCGTTGAAGAAGTTGATGAAGGTGATGAAATAGCTAAAGCTTTGGGTGATAAAAAAGTTATTATCATGCAAAACCATGGAATTTTAACAACAGGCCCATCAGTCGACATCGCCTTGTGGTTTTACATGTCTATGGAAAGATCCTGTCAGGCTCAGTTGATGGCAGAAGCAGCAGGAGATCCAGTAATTATTGATCATGAAACAGCTGTTAAAACAAGAGAGTTTATTGCAAATGACATTGCAGCTTGGGCAAGTTATCAACCAGCTTTTGACAAAATTGTTAAAGCCCAGCCAGATCTATTAGATTAACTAGCTTGAGGAAAAATTAAGGCCTTTGTTTCTAAAAAGTCTTCCATTCCATGGACACCATGCTCTCTTCCATTTCCAGACGTTTTATAACCGCCAAAAGGAGCTCCTGTACCTCTTGCTCCCCCATTAATAGTAATTTGCCCTGCTCTAATTTTTCTTCCAACCTCTTGAGCATGAGATAGTTCGCCTTGGACATAACCAGCCAAACCATATTCTGAGTCATTAGCAATATTAATTGCTTCATCCTCTGTATTATATTTTATGATACATAACACAGGTCCAAATATTTCTTCTTGAGCAATAGTCATATCATTAGTTACATCAGCAAAAACCGTAGGTTTAACATAAAAACCTTTTTCATAACCATCTGGTTTATCAATGCCTCCAGCAACAAGTTTTGCACCTTCTTCGATACCTATTTCAATCATTCTTATTATTTTTTCATATTGGGTTCTATTTGATATTGGTCCAATTCTATATTCTCCATTTGGATCACCAACAGTTGTTGAATTTGCTACCTCAACTGCAACTTCTACAGCTTTTTCATAATTTTTTTCTGAAACTAAAAGCCTTGTGGGTGCATTACAAGATTGACCAGAATTTAAAAAACAATGGCCAACTCCACCTTTAACTGATTTTTCTAGATCTGCTACAGAGTCGAGGATTATATTTGCTGACTTACCACCCAATTCTTGCGAAACTCTTTTAACAGAGGCTGCAGAAGCTTGAGCAACTGCAATACCTGCTCTAGTTGAGCCTGTGATAGACATCATATCGACATTGACATGCTCAGATAATGCTGCACCAACTATTGGGCCATATCCATTTACTAAATTGAATACGCCTTTTGGTAGTCCAGCTTTATCAATTACTTCAGCTAATAACATCGCGCAATATGGAGATATTTCGCTGGGTTTTAATATCATAGTACATCCAGACGCAATAGCAGCAGATACTTTAGTTGTAATTTGATTCATTGGCCAATTCCAAGGAGTTATCATGCCAATTACGCCAATTGGTTCTTTTCTTAATAAATAATCTCCTTCAGGCTTCTCAAATTCATAAATTTTTAAAGCATCAAGTGTTTCATTAAAATTTTTAATGCCAGTTGATGCTTGAGCTCTATTAGATAGCCATGTTGGTGCACCCATTTCAAGAGTAATAGTTTCAACAAAATCTTGATATCTGTTTTCATATTCTTTAATAATAGCTTCTAGGTATTCGATCCTCTCTTTTTTTGTTGTTTGGCCAAACGATTTAAATGCTTCATTAGCAGCCTTAACTGCAGAATTAATATCTTGTTTTGAACCTGCAGTGACATGTCCAATTATTTCTTCATTTGCAGGATTAACCACCTCAATTGTTTCAGAAGAATCTGATTCAACCCATTCACCATTAATATAGAAATTTAATTCATCTCTCATTTTTGCTCCAGTGTCTTATGTAAATTTAAAAATTATACCTAAATAAAAAACTTCTTTAACTAGCTTTTTAAAATAAGCCCTTTATATTTTTTTTGTCATCCACGCTTATAGCCTCTGATGCAGGTTTCCTAGGCAACCCTGGCATAGTCATTATTTCACCGCAAATAACTACGATAAATTCAGCCCCAGAACAAAGTCTAATTTCTCTAATAGGAACTTCGTGTCCAGAAGGTGCTCCCATCAAAAGTGGATCTGTAGAAAAACTATATTGTGTCTTTGCCATACAAATTGGATAGGAACCAAAACCATCTTTTTCAAATTTTTCAAATTTATTTCTGACTTTTTTATCTGCAATAATATTCTCAGCACCATAAATATTTTTTGCAATTGACTTTGTTTTTTCCCAAAGAGTCATTTCATCATCATAAAGCAGTTTGAAATTTGAAGTGTTCGATTCAATTATTTCTACGACTTCTTGTGCTAAACTTTCAGCGCCTTTGCCTCCATCTGACCAATGTGAAGAAATTTTACAACTTACTTTTAAATTTTCACAAAACTTTACGATTGCATTGTGCTCATTCTGTGTATCAGTAATAAAATCATTGATTGCAACAACAACAGGTACACCAAATTTTTTAATATTTTCTATATGTCTTCCTAGATTTTCACATCCATTTATAACAGCATCAATGTTTTCAGAATTAAGGTCTTCTTTTTTTACACCACCATGCATTTTTAATGCTTTAGTAGTCGCTACTAGCACTACTGCATCTGGTTTAAGTTCAGCTTTTCTACATTTAATATCAAAAAATTTTTCTGCTCCTAAATCAGCACCAAATCCAGCCTCAGTGACAACATAATCTGCTAATTTTAATGCGCTCTTTGTAGCAATAACTGAATTGCATCCATGAGCAATATTAGCAAAAGGGCCTCCATGCATTAATGCAGGATTATTTTCAAGAGTCTGAACTAAATTAGGCTGAAATGCATCTCTTAAAAGTGCAGTCAATGCTCCTTGTGCATTTAATTGCCTAACTTTAATTGGCTCTTGATTTCTTTTGTATCCAATAACAATATTTCCAATTCTTTCTTCTAAATCTTTTAAGTCTGTTGCCAGACAAAATACTGCCATTATTTCAGATGCAACTGTGATATCAAATCCACTTTGACGAGGTATACCATTTCCAACTCCTCCAAGTCCACAGGTAATATCTCGAAGTGACCTATCATTCATGTCTACTACTCTTCTCCATGTAATTCTTCTGGGATCAATTTCTAAAGAATTTTCCCAATGAATATGATTATCAACTAGTGCTGATAATAAATTGTGAGCAGCACTAATCGCATGAAAGTCTCCTGTAAAATGAAGATTTATATCTGTCATAGGCACTACTTGGGCATAGCCACCTCCAGCTGCACCTCCCTTCATACCAAAACATGGACCCAAGCTTGGCTCTCTTAGACAAATTAAGGCTTTTTTACCTATACTGCATAAGCCATCAACTAAACCAACACTTGTTGTCGTTTTTCCCTCACCAGCAGGTGTAGGTGAAATTGCAGTTACAAGAATTAATTTTCCGTCTTTATTTTTAGTAGTTTTATCAAGAAAATCATATGTAATTTTTGCTTTATCATTCCCATAGAGAATGAGACCATTTTCATCGATACCAATACTTGATGCTATTTCAGTAATTGGCTTTTTTTTAGCTAAACTAGCAATTTCTAAATCACTTTTTACACTGGTCATATCACTACTCCAAGAACCATAAGAAACTTAGTATATCTATCTTAAACAGACAATCAAAGGCTTTTTTTTGCTAAATTAAAAGCTTCTACAGCCCTAATTCTTGAAGTTTTAAGATCAAGAATTTTGTTGGGATATTTTAGATATTTTCGGTGCTCATCAGATGGATCGTGAATAGAAGATTTATCTAAATCTTTTAACTCTGGGACGTATTTTTTAATAAATGAGCCATCTTTATCAAAATTTTTAGATTGAGTGATTGGATTAAAAATTCGAAAATAAGGAGCTGCATCTGTACCAGTAGAGCTGCTCCATTGCCAACCACCGTTGTTAGAAGCAAAATCGCCGTCAATTAAATTTTTCATAAAAAACTCCTCTCCAAGTCTCCAATCATGAAGCATGTTTTTAGTAAAGAACATTGCGACAACCATTCTTAGCCTGTTGTGCATCCAACCTTCATGCATTAATTGACGCATTGCTGCATCTATTATTGGAAATCCAGTAGCTCCATTTTTCCATGCTTCAAATTGTTTAGAATCAAATAACCAATTTATAGAATTTGTGTAGTCTTGGAATGGCATCCCTTTGCTAACTTTTGGAAAACAATACATAATATTTTTGTAGAATTCTCTCCAAACAATTTCATCTACCCATTTGGTAATGCCAATGTTGCCAGAAGTAAATTCAAAATTATTTAATTTCATAGCCTCTAAGATACAGCGTTTTGGTGAAATTATTCCAAGTGAAAGATATGGTGATAGTCTACTAGTTCCGTCCAAAATAGGATCATTTCTATCTTTAGAGTAGTCATAAACTTTTTTAGATAAAAATTTTTTTAGTATTTTTTTTGATTCTTGTTCACCTATTTTCCAATTAGTCATATCAACTTTGTGAGATTTTTTGAACTTAAAATCAAATTGATTTACATTTGATTTAAGATTTGATTTTTCAAATATTGGATAAGTAAAATCTATATCTAGTAATTCCATTTTAAAATTTTCTATCCATCTTCTCTTAAAAGGTGTGAATACTGAAAAAGGTTTGCCCTGACCTGTCTTTAAAAAACCTGGTTCAAATAGAACTTTATCGTGAAAAGATTCTGAGATAATATCATTTTTTTTAAGTAGAACTTTTACGGCATCATCTCTATTTTTTTCATCTTCTCCAAATTCATTATTTAAAAATAATTTATTAATATTATTTTGTTTTGAATAATCCAAAATTAATCTAGGTATTTCAATAATATTTTTAGATTTTATAATAGTAAGAGGGATATTAAGCTTTTTTAAAGATTTGTTAAGATCTTTAAGTGATTGTATTAAAAAATCTATTTTACAATTAGCTTCATAGTGTTTTTTTATTTGATCTTCAGAAAATATATATATAGCTTCAACAGATTTAGAATTTTTGCATGCATTTTTTAATGCAGGATTATCATCAATTCTTAAATCAGTCCTTAGCCATACTAAACTATTCATTATTAATTCCTTTTAAAATTTTATTTTTTAAATCTTGCTTTTCCATTTTTATTTTTTTTATATTATTTCTTATATTACAGTCATTAAATTCTAGCTCAGATTTAATTGAGATTCTTGTTATAAGATTTGTCTTAATATACTTATATACTTGATCTTGATGTCTTTTTTCTTTTTTATGTTTTTCAGGATAAATTGTAACAACAGGCAGTCCACTACATATTGCTTCTGCAATCATTGTCGAGCTCTCTTCAGTTACAAAAATCATATCTGATTCGTTAAAAAGTTTCTGAAGATTAAAATTTGAATTGTCTTTATGATACCAGACTGAGCTTGAGTCACATATATCTTTTAGCTCTGCATGCATTAAATCTTCCAAAAAAAACGGCGTCCTTCGAGAAGTAACAATTATTGGTGATATATTATTTTTAGTCGAAAATTTTTTTATGTTATTTATGAGCACATTAAAATCATTCTTTTGGAAGGTATAACCAGACCCATTTCCTCCAATTAAAAATAAAACTTTATTATTTTTTGAAGTTTTATTAACTAATTTAGTTGTATTTGGTGGGAAGAATGTTCGTATATTCGAAGGTCCCTTTCGTTTATCCAAAGTTATGTGAAGTTTGTAATTGCTGGATAGAATCCCACTTGCTTTACCATTTTGTATTGTCATAACACTATAAATTTTTCCTAGAGATGCACATATATGTGCTGTGTTCCCTCCGGTTGCAATTAGTAAATCAACATTTTTAATTTTAATATCTTCATACAAACTTTTAATTATTTTTGCATTACGAGTACTTAAATTTCTTGATAAGAATTTTTTATAAACTTTTATTAAGGCTCTCAAAAAACTATATTTTTGGTGAAGTGGAATTATTTCAAATTCAATAGAAATATCTTCACTCAATAAATTTATTATTCCTATTGATTGATTGACGTGGCCAGGAATACCATCACTTAAAATAGCAACTTTCATAGTAGATGTTTAAGAAATTTTTGAATTTGATAGAACTACATCTACCTGAAAAGATGAGTCATCATAATTTTCAATAATTGCAGTCCCTCCTGCTGATTCAACTATGGCTGCGCCTGCTGCAATATCCCATAAAAAAGTATTGAATTCTTTATACAAATCGACTTTGCCCGATGCAACATATGTAGATGCAATTGCGGCAGAACCAATCATTCGTACTTTTTTCCAATTTTGGAAATCATTTATGAATTTACTAATAACTGCCTCAGAAAAATCTGACTTATTTGGAAGACCGGTAAGTAATATTGCTCTATTTTTTTCGGTAACATTAGAAACATTTATCTCTTTATTGTTCTTTTTTGCTTTTGTGTAAATAGATCCCTCGTACATAAAATCGTTCTCAAAATCATATATAACTCCTAATACAGGTTTAGAATCTTTAACTAAAGATATTGAAACTGCGCATATTGGTATATCTCTAGAATAGTTTACTGTTCCATCGAGTGGATCTACAACCCAATAAATAGAACCAAGATCCTCCGATGACTTACCAGACTCTTCAGCTAATATTGGAAAATTTGATTCTAATAAATGAGTTTTAATTAAGTTTTCTGATTCTGTATCAGCTAAAAGTTTAGTATCTCTACTAGACACAAAAGTCTCCAAATTTATTGTAAGTTTTTTTTTAAGCAAAAACTTGCCCGCTTGTTCAGCAGTTTTTTTTGCAAGTTCTAACTCTTTAATAATTAAGCTTTTTTCCATTAATAATCTTTGCTATATTGCACCCTATATATCGCATTATATTTATCATCAGATATTAATAGTGAGCCATCATTCATCACAAATGGGGAAACGGGCCTTCCCCATGCATTTTCATCTTCTAACCATCCATTTATGAAATCTTCTTGATAAAGATAATTGCCATTATCATCTAAATTTACAAAAACAATTTTGTATCCAGATTTCTTTGTTCTATTCCAAGAACCATGAAGTGCAATAAATACTCCATTTTGATATTTTTTTGGAAACATACTATCGTCATAGAAAGAAATACCCAATGGAGCAACATGAGGCCCAAGTTCAGCAATTGGATCTATAAATTCTCTATTAATAGTTGGAATTAAATTTCCGAATTTAGGATCAATGACATTTTTTGCATGCTTGTAAGGATATCCATAAAAGCTTCCTTCCTCATTAATTACGTTTAATTCACATGATGGTGAATCATCTCCCAGCCAATCTCGTCCATTGTCTGAAAAATACATTTTTTTTGTAATAGGATGCCAATCAAAACCAACACTATTTCTTACGCCTTCTGCAACAGGTATTAATTTGCCATTTAATAGTTTATGTATTGCTGCATACCTAGGATCTTTTTTTTGAGGCTCAAGGCATATATTACATGGCACACCAACGGGAATATACATGTTCCCATCAGGCCCAAAATCTATATATTTAAAGCCATGCCATCTGTCTGAAGGAAGCCCATCAAAATATAATTCTTTTTTTGGAATCTGATCATCGTATGATTCAACCCATTTATCTATATTTTCAATTTTCCAAATTTTATCAATTTCAGAAAAATATAAATCCTTATTCCAATATGTTACGCCTGTTGGATTTTCTAAATCTTTAGCAACAATATATTTATTTTCGATAATACCATCATTATCTTTATCAATAAGTGCAATTATTGAGTCGCCATTCTTGGACCCGACAAAAATATAACCATTTTCAGATTGTGTTATCTGTCTTGGTGATTCAATGTTGCTTGCATAAATTGATATCTTGAAACCATCTGGTAGAGTCAATTTTTGTAAATTATCATCACTAAATATGTTGAGTGTAAAAATAAATAAATAAAACCAAACTTTATTCTTCATAATTAAAATAATAAAAATCTTAGACTATAATGGTATATATGCAGACTAGTCTAACATTATCAATTCTTTTTTTAAGTTTTTTTGCTTCGATTACATTTAACGGTCTTTTAAGAAATATTGCAAAAAAAAGAAAAATTTTAATTGATATACCAGATAAGAGTAGAAAATTTCACTCTAGATCAACACCATTAACAGGAGGGATCGGAATTTTTCTGGGCATGATAACTGCAGCTATCCTTCTTACTGGTCTAACTGAAGGGGAGTATAATTTTAAATTTAAGGATCAAGGTATTATTTCTAATATCTCTGGTAACAGTAATTTAGTTTACAAAAACTTTGAAGTAAATAATGAAGACTATAAATTATCACTAATATCAGATACAGACTCTGACAAGATTTCAGTAGGTATTGATACATTATCAAATAAAGAAAGAAATTCAAAAATTGATATAGAGCCAATATCTGATAATAAATTCAAAGTTATTTTATCTAATGGTGAATATCAAATATTTATTGTTCAAGATAATAAAGTTTCAGAAATATCTCCAAATAATGAAGAAATTTTAAACGAATACATAACCAAAAATACCGATGATTTAAGGATAAATGTCAATGATTTTGCTTTTTATTTATATTTATTTGGATTGTTAGTATTGATTTTTATGATTCTGGATGATTATTATGGTCTAAAAGCAATAACTAGACTTTTTTTTCAAGGATCGATTGCAGCAGCAATGATTTTTTTTAGTGGCGAATACTTGGTTTCTCTTGGAAATTTATTTAGCTCAAATGAAATCATACTCGGAGCAATTGGAATACCATTTACAATCTTTTGTGTAGTAGGATTAATGAATGCATTTAATATGATAGACGGTTTAAATGGTATTTGTGCCTCCTTTGTATTAATTCCCTTGGTATTTCTTACTTTTTTAGGAAAGTTTTCATACGGACTTTTAATTCCTATTGGAGCACTTCTAGGATTTTTAGCATATAACTTGGGTTATCTAGGAAAAAAAAGAAGTGTATTTTTAGGAGATAGTGGATCTAACTTACTTGGATTCATGATTGCATTTATATGTATTGAATATAGTCAAAACATCACACATGCTAGTTATATTAATCCAGTAACAGCATTATGGTTAGTTGCGCTGCCTCTTATTGATTGTCTTGGAGTCATGTTTTCTAGATCAATGAATGGTATTATGCCTTTTCGTCCTGGAAGAGATCATCTGCACCATAAATTATTAGATATGGGTTTTAAACCAAAAAGTATTTTATTAATATTTATAAGCGCTTCAATATTTCTCTGTGGTTTTGGCTTTTTGTTACAAACACTCTTTTCAGATAGCTCATATATATCTTTTTACATTTTTGTATTATTCTCTTTATTATTTTATTTATTTACAAAAAAAAGGAAAATTTAAAAATGCTTAATTTTTTTAAGAAGAAGAAAATTGAAAATGAAATTAAAGAATCAAAATATGACATTAGATTAATTGGATCTATTCTTGCCTATGAAATAGCGCGTTCTGATGGAGATATTGATGAAATCGAATTAGAGCTAATTTTAAATCAAATTAAAACAATTAGCTTGGAAGTTGAACAAAGTGAGGAAGATATTCTTAATTTAGTGGAAACCTATCATCAGGACAATGTTTCGTTCAATGAATTTATTAATGATATTAATATCAATTTTTCTTCTGATGAAAAAAATGAGCTTATTAGGTTTCTTTGGGAAGTTGCATATGCTGATAAAACTCTTGAGATCAATGAAGAAAGATTGATAAGAAGAATAGCTGATTTAATTAATTTAAAAGATATAAAGGTTCTTAAATTAAAGAATGATGCAAAAAAAAATAATTAAAAATCTATATAACTGCTATGTTCTTTTATAAAAGCCATCGCATCGGATCGTTTGCAATTGCCACTAAAATTTTTGATATGGTCATCGTAAATATCTTCGCCTACAAAAGTAGTGACTTGAAAAAATACTACGCACTTTTCTATTTCATTTAATCTATCATCCGCATTTAATTCCGTAATAAGTTTATTAAAAGTATTTTTTAGATAATTCATTTTTAGATTAGGCTTGTTATCAATTACTATTAAATTGTGTTGATTTTTATCAATGGGTTGATATTTGTTCCACTCAACTCCATTTGATGATATTCCTGGTTTACCAAAGTAGGCAAAATTTTTCCAAAAATTCATCATATTTTTTGATGTAAATCTTTTCGAAGGTCCTTTTGGATAAATTAAAAATCCATAATCGCCAACTAAACCATCATCTCCTGAAATTAGAGGAATTTCTGTAGCATGAGCAGCACCAAACAATTCTTTAAAGTTAGCCACATAAAAGCTTCTATGGTCATCCCAATCAAACCTGTATAAATATAAATTATTGTTGTCTGCAATGTTTAATAACATAGCAGGCTCTAAAACGCCCCTAATTTGCCAAGCAGCACTTCTATAATAATTGAATGCCTCAAATGCATTCTTATCAGCTAATACAACTTTCGGAATATTTAGGATTTCTCCTATTAATGAGTATTCAACATCAACAAAATAGTCTGCTGTACCAAGCCATAATTTGACTTCATCTTTGTTAGAACCAAGAATCATTGGTACATTATTAACGTGCTCTTTTTTTCCAAGGGCATGTTTTAAACCAATTTCAGGTATTACTATGCCATCTGAAGTCAATAAAGGAATATCTTGATTTGAGTCACTAGAGGTATAAAATTTAAAAATTTCAGATGCTTTTGAACTCTTAAGCAAATTTCTAACATTTTCATCATCAAGTTTTTGAGACGAATTTTTAAGAAGGTAATTTACTAGTTTTGAGCTAGTATAATCGGAGGTATTTGAAATTTTACTTTGTTTATAAGCATTTTCTGGACTAATTGAAGTAGTGTAGCCTGACTGTACTATGGCTTTGTTAAATAAACCAGAAGCCTGAGAGGAGACAATTAACGAAAGTACATTATGACCTCCTGCAGATTCCCCAAATATTGTAATATTATTAGAATCACCACCAAACTTTTCAATGTTATTTTTAGTCCAGTTTAATGCACTTATTATATCAAGAGTTCCAAAATTTGAGGTTTGATCTAGTCCATCTTGATTTTTTTGAATTGCTGGATGTGAAAACCACCCAAATGGTCCTAACCTATAATTTATAGATACAACAATAACATTGTGTTTTCTTACAAATTTAGAGAAATCATAAATATCTTTTAAGCCTGAAACATTGCCTCCACCATGAATCCAAAACATAACTGGTAAAAGTTTGTTATTTGAATAATTTGTTGGTGCTTTGATATCTAGATATAAACAATCCTCTTTGCCAACAAAAAAATTGTCACCGTCAACTCCGCCAAGATTTGATGGTTCTTGGATGCAAAAATTATTATCTTTATCGCTAATTAGTGCATCTTGTGTATTTATTAGCCTTGGAGCCCGCCATCTTAGGTCGTTTATGGGTGGTGCAGCATATGGAATGTCATTCCAATACAATATTCTGTTTTTTATAACGGCCTTGGTTATACCAGAACTAGTTTTCACAGTATATTTCTCATTGTCAGCATTTAAAGACACAAAGAAAAAGGCGCAAACCATGATATGAATATATTTTGTGAAACTAAAACGCATTGTTGTTATATTATTTAATTGAAATTATTTTATTTTTGAAAGAAATTATATATTAAATCGGGATGTAGCGCAGTCTGGTAGCGCACTACACTGGGGGTGTAGTGGTCGTCGGTTCAAATCCGGCCATCCCGACCAATTTAAATATTCACAATAATTTCACAATAATGAAATAAAGCACGTGTATAGTATTTTATTGGCATGAAAATTGCCTTACATTATATATATGTATGTATATTTAAGTTTATTAATAAAAATGTATAAAAATTAGCAAATCATGTTATTTTTATCTATAATCTCTCAGATAATTATTAAATAATAGGGTTAAAAATTATGGCAAAATTCATTAAATCAAAATTCAGAGTTCTTTGGGGTACGGTTTTTGCATTCTTTTATGGCTTCTTTGCCTCAGAAGCAATAGCTGATGACCACGAAGGAGATATGGCAGAAGAGGAAAAGGCTCCAGATAGCAAGTTGAGTCCTGGTGCAATTGCAGCTGCAGTAGCAGCGGCAGCTGCTTTAATAGCATCTGATAGTGATGATAGTTCGGCAACACCAGCACCAGCACCATTACCATCACCAACGCCTACGCCTACGCCTACGCCTACACCAACGCCTACGCCTACGCCTACGCCTACGCCTACGCCAACGCCAACGCCAACGCCAACGCCTACGCCTACGCCTACGCCAACGCCTACGCCAACGCCTACGCCAACGCCTACAACACCGGCAACTACTACTAGTACTAGTACTAGCACAAGTACAACACCAGCAACAAGTACAAGTACAAGTACAAGCACAAGCACAAGCACAAGTACAAGTACAAGTACAAGCACAAGTACAAGCACTGGCACATAATCAATACATGAATACAAAAATAGCGGCTTAGCCGCTATTTTTTTGTATATAAATTAATTAATTAAGAAATCCATTCCATTGATCATTTAGTTCGTATCTAGATGAGTTATAAATCAAACCCCTAAGATCTTTATCAAAAATTAATTTAGCACCGCCATCTCTTGTAAGAGGCGCTAATTTAAAAGTTGAGTAATTACCTTTATAATTATTATCAAAAAAATCTATAGGTATCTGGAAATAAAACCCCTTATCAAAACTACCCTCTCCAAATGTTTCGGCTGAAATATTAGTTCTTGTAAAGTAAACTCCTGCCTTAAAACCCGATTGAGTTCTTCTACCGATATCCAAAGTATAACCATCATCTTTTGCAAGGTATCTGCCAAAACTTAAATTAGATTCAATACCAGCTGCAAATCTATAGCCGAGATTTATATGTCCTGTAACAGTCTCATATTCTTGAAAATTAAACCTTTGATCAAATGTTCTTTGTTTTACGTGAAATAGCTCAAGTCCCAAATTATAGTTTTTATTAAAAGGCTTGTATAAAAGCTCTCCACCAAAACCTCCAAACATTTGCTCAAAAATACCGCCACTAATCTTTGCATAAACCTCTTTATGAGGCGACCAAATATAATCTAATTGCATTCTTCCTATGTATGGGTCATCTTCTTTAAGATATTGAACCATATCAGTTCTAACATGTTCCATTACAGACCCTGGGCCTGAGATAGTATTTCTGAAATTATCATATAGCCGAAGATTAAGTTCACTTGAAAGAAGAAGATTTCTTGAAAATTGAATCTCAGAAATATGTTGAAGATTAATACCTCCAAAATAAAATCTTTCTGGATTACCAATATGAGACACTATTGTGGGGCTAATGGATGAAAAGATAGAGGGAAATATAACGCGTGGCCTAAATTCATCATCTAAGAAATGATTAGGATCTCCAGAATCTATTCTAGAATTTCTAATTTTTAATTCTATTGGAGTATTTAAATTCTCATTAACATGATCGGCGATATAAGTTATGTTATTCAGCTCGATACCAGCATTGATGTGAGAGATATTAATTAAGCTTAAATCAATCTCATTTAAGTCTGCAACCTTTTTTGATATAGATGCAGCATATGATGATGACCTTATTGCATTTCTGTGATCAGATGTTGAGATAGATACATCAAGGTTACCATTTTTATGCAATGTAGAAGTTTGAAGGAAAAGTCTGTTGCTATTTAAGTTATTAAGAAGATCTTCATAAAAAATATTTTTCTCTCCTTTTATATCATTTTGCTTAATAACTTTAGGTTTAAATTTTGGTTTAGTTGACAGAGAGTTATCAAAGGTAATTGCTAAATTAAAACTTAAATTAAAAGTGTTACCCTTTATGTAAGATGCATCTATAGTCATATGCTTGTTTAGTGTATAACTTAAACCAAAATTTATGTCAGTGTCTTTCCTTCTGAGTGCATCTATCGCATCCCCTCTATTGTTTGCAGAAAAATTTAAATAATCTAAAGGATCGTATTCAAGTTTTAAATTTAAACTTCTAGCAAAAGATAGTGAGTGTTCAATACCACCAAAAACGGTTGCATCTCCTCTAAACCATTGATCATATGAAGGAGATCCTCCTAATTTATAATTATTTGATGTAGCTGGCCTTGAAGAAAGAGATGAGAATAGACGAGATAAAGGATTTTTAAAAGAATTATCTCCAGCATACTTACCCCAACCCATTCCAACTGTAAGTTTAGTATTATTAAATTGATTGGTTGCAACAATATATTCTTTAGTAAAAAAACCTGTTCCAGCAAAGTCATCTAAACCAATGGCTAAATTAGGAATATTATTATTTTTTGGTCTATAAATAAACTTAACATTAAAACCTTTGTCGAGGTAATGACCTCTAACTTTGTTGCCTTCCCACCTTAGATCTGATGGTCTGTAATAAAAATAACTCGCTTCAAGCCAATCAAATGGTGAAGCAGTAAGCGTTCCAAACTTCCACATATCATTTTTATTAAGAGTTAAAGCTATTGAACCCTCGGGTCTTGAATCGGCAACTGGAGTCTGAATTAAGCCAATTTGCCCAAATGAATTATAAGAAAAGTTATAAATCTGTTTACTATTTGGCTTTAAATAATCTAAATATCCAGAGTGAATTGAAGTACTAAAAATTAATAAAAAAAAAATCTCATTAAACTATTTAATTTGAATTATTTAAAACAGATAGAGAAGTTAAACTTAGAGCAATACTGCTTATTATCGGTGCCCAAATTGAGGCTAATTGAAGAGAGGTAGCAAAATTAGTTGTTTGAGGTACGTATATTATTGAGCCTGGATAAATTAATTTTTTATTGCTGTCTTGAATAATAAATGAAAGTCTTGCATTAGAATTCAAATTCTCAGTTTCGCCGTTTGGATGAATGATAAAGATATTATCTTTATCAGCTGTTCTTAAGTATCCCCCTGCCTTATTAATATAAAATTCAATGTCCATATTAGGTGAGTACCTTATTGCACCAGAATTACCAACCTCTCCCTGGACAAATACTTGTTGTGTTATTTGTGGAATCAATAACTGATCTCCATCTTCTAAGATAGTGTCTAGAGATGGATAATTTTTGATTAGATCTAAATCAAATTCAGCAATGATTCTACCAGTTGGTTCTGTTTCCTTAAGTTGTAAAAGTAGATTACCTATTGCGGAATCTTGATTTGCAGCTGATGCTCCATTTGTAATTAGATTTGTTATGAATTCATCATAAAGTCTTTCTTTTGAAGTCTCATTAACTTCTAACGCTTTTTTATTCTCAAGATATCCACCAAAAGGATATGCGGATGATTCATATCCACCTGCGGCAATGATTGCTTCACTTAGTTTTGTTCCCCGATTTAGCTTATAAGTACCTGGATTCATTACAGATCCAAGTATTGTAATTGTATCTACCTTATATTCCCTAATATAGATTGAATCATTATCAAAAAAATTTTCTGCATAAAGTTCGTCTAGTGATAAATTAATTACTTGACTTTTTCCAGACGAGACTCTTTTAAGAACAATATTTTCATAGTCATTGTCTTTAGCAAATCCATTTGCAAAATTTAAAAGATCCTGAAAAGTATCACCCTCTTTAAGTTCATATGTAGCGGGCCTCATCACTCCTGATTCAAAAGAAACTAGTTTTCCTCTGGGGTTTACAACAATGCTATCCCCAGATCTTAATCCATTTGAAAAGTTATATTTACCGTAAATTAATACATCATATATATCCAATATATCAATAACTTCACCAGATCTAACTAAACTAATATTCCTATAGCTACCTATATCATTTATTCCTCCTGCCATACTCAAGGCATGAAGCATATTTGAGTTTCCATTTAGAGTATAAATACCTGGGTTATATGAATTTCCAACAATTAGAATATTTATATCTCTTATATTTTTTAATGAAATATATGCCTCAGTACCAATATAAGAATTCTTAACCTTTGCTTTGATTAGGCTGCTTGCATCATTTAATGACAGTCCTGCAAGGTTAAGCTTTCCGATATCTGAAAGATTAATTGATCCATCTCTACTTATTGCATACTCATCAATATTATCTTTTTGACCAATAAGCTGGATTTCAAGAACATCGCCAAAGTCAAGAATATATGAAGAATCAAGATTTGGCTCGTTTATTGGCATGAATGATGTCTGCATAACATCAAAAAAATCTGCTCCAAATATTGATGAAGCCAAATCATCTTCATCATCTTCATCTTTTTCTTTATCTACAAAAGTAGATGCTCTTCTGTAAACTGGTTCTTCAAGTTTTTTTTCTGCCTCCATTTTACTTTCTAAGTCTTGTCTGACTGTTTCTGGAAGGCTTTCTAAATATGATTCATCTAACTCTTGAGAGTAGGAAACTATTGGAATTAAGAGCATAGCTGATAAAAGAATTTTTTTTGTCAATTTATTTCTCTCTTTACATTCACTGAAGGCTTAAAATTTAATTTATCTACTTCAGGTATTATATATGAATCTAGTGTTTTTGGGTTTCTGCCAATACGTTTAGGTGTTTTTTTAAAACTAAAAGTACCAAAATTGCTTATTTTAACTAATTTAGATTTAGATTTAGATTTAATGATCTCTAAGAATAACTCAAATAAACCTGAAGCATCATTGTTTGAAATTAAAGAGTTTTTTGCTAGATTTTTAATTATATTTTTCTTTCTTAAATTCATATATTATTAAATTCCTGGTATTGATACTCCTTCAATTTTTAAAGACTGATTTACAATGTCATTATAGATTAATTCTATTTGCGATGAGGTAAGTGTTTGTTCTTTAGATTGAAAAATAAATCTAAAACCAATTTTTATTTCTTTTTGCTTTTCATTTTTAAAGTAATCGAAAATAAACATATCCTTAATAAGATCGCTTTTAAAGTTTAGTAATAAATCTTGAAGATCCTTTATTTTAGTATAGTCCTTAATTGAATATGAAATATCTTTAAAAGAGGAAGGTAATTCAGATACAGGACTGTACTTATGAAAATGTTCTGGAGGTTTTGATTTTTCTTTATAAGATAGAATATCATTTGAGAAAATATCAATATCAACTTCTAAACTGACTATTTCATTCTTTATTTTTGTATCTAATGAATCCCTTGATAATATTTTAAAATTAAAATTCTTATTTGGCAGTATTTCTTGAAATATATTTTCTAGGTATTTCTTATTAATTTTTTTTGAGAAATCTTGATAATTCAGGCCCACTCTTCCGCTTGCGATAATAGATAACTTTCTTTTCTTATGATGAACATCGTTAGATGTATATATGTCTGATATTTCAAATAATTTTATTGACTCTTTTTGCCTTCTCTCATTGTATAAAAGATTATCTAATAAAGAGTTAATTAAATTTGTTCTTAAAAATTCTCTGTTTGAATCTAACGGATTATCAACTTTTATTGCTTTATCCGAAGATAGAGGTACAAATGGAGAGTTAATAACTTCATAAAAACCATGATCTAAAAGAAAGTATCTTAATTTATTCTCAATATCTTTTTGATTATGCTTATCATTTTTTAGAACATTTATATCTGCTCTTGAAATATTGTCATAGCCAATAACTCTTGCAACCTCTTCAGCTAGATCATTTTGGGTCTTAATATCACTTCTAAATGCTGGGACTTTTATAACATCATCCTGAATGCCAAACCCAAGCTTCTTGAGATAATTCAAATATTCATTTTTACCTATATCAATACCAATAATTTGATTTATTTTATCAATATTGACTGGTATTTGATGAATAATATTATCTTCATACTTATAAGAAACGATAGACATGTCTATTATTTTAGTATGTTCGGCTACAACTTTAATAAATCTTCTGAGTACGTTATCTTGACATTCATAATCAACACCTCTTTCAAATTTATAAGATGCTTCTGATTGAATATCATACTTAACAGATTTACCTATAATTGCCTCTGGTTTAAAAAAAGCACATTCAATAATAACTGTCTTCGTATCGGCTGAACATGAAGTACTATTTCCACCGACAACTCCTGCAAGATTAATTACAACATTATTTAATGAAAATACTGCATTCTTACCTTTAAGAGAAATTTTTTTATCAAGCAATGTTTCAAATTCTTCATTTTTTTCTATCTCATGGAATACTAGCTTGTTGTTAATTGTATTTGCATCATAGCAATGAGTTGGCTGACCTGTTTCATAGGAAAGATAGTTAGATACATCTGTAAAGAAGTTATTTTTATTTAAACCAAAATCTGAAAAATAATTATCTAAAGAGTTTTTATATGTTTCTGGAACTTGATCAATTTCTAGTTTAAGAAATGATATTTTAGGGCAAATGCTTTGTGATAGATTCTCAAAATCTAGCTCAAGTTCATTAAGTTTTTCAGTAAATACCTCTCGATTAGGTTGAACTGTATAAAAAACAGCTAATTCTCTTAATAAGCCATTTATTGAAAGGCAATCGCCTCTATTAGGAGTGAATTCCATATCAAAAATGCCGCTGTCAATTTCGTGCTCATGGCCAAGTTGAAATAAGCTATCAGATATTTGTTTAATACTGGGTTTTTCTTCTATGTATTGAACTAAATGGCTATAAGATATTTTCATTTGAACTGGCTCAAAAAATCTAAGTTAGACTTATAAAACTCTCTTATATCTGATACCCCATGTTTTAGCATAGCTATTCTTTCAATTCCTAGGCCAAATGCTAGACCGCTATACTTATTTGAATCTATATTACAATTTTCTAGAACAACTGGATTTACTAATCCACATCCTAGTATTTCAAGCCATTTACCTTCATTTGATAGGATATCAACCTCAGCTGAAGGCTCTGTAAATGGAAAGTATGAGGGTCTGAACCTTAATTCAACATCTCCACCAAATAGTGAGTTGATAATTTTATAAATAAGGTCTTTAAGCTGAGCAAAACTTATATTCTCATCGACATATATACCCTCAACCTGATGAAACATAGGCAAGTGAGTTGCATCATCATCCTTTCTATATACTTTTCCGCCAGAAATAAACGCTAATGGTGGTTTTTTTTTAAGCATACCTCTTATTTGAACCGGCGATGTATGAGTTCTTAGAAGAAATGACTTATTTTCAACATAAAATGTATCATGCATTTGTCTTGCAGGATGCGATTTTTTTATATTAAGCATATCAAAATTAAATTCTTCTGTTTCTATTTCTGGTCCATCAATAATCTCAAAACCAAAAGAAGTTAGAAGATTCATAATAGAATCTTTCATATGATTTATTGGATGGAGTGTTCCCCGATCTTCAACTAACTCAGGAGGTAAAATGTCTTTTTGTTCTGACATTAAATCAGTACTTCTAGCTAGTGGCTGTTCTTACAATCTTCTCAAAAGTTGCATTATCAGAAATTGCTATGTCAGAAAGAATTTTTCTATCTAAAGCTATTTCTTTTTTAGACAATGAATTTATAAGATCAGAATATGAAACACCAAGGTCTCTCGCTCCAGCATTTATCCTAGCTATCCAAAGTGATCTGAAAGATCTTTTTTTATTCTTTCTGTCTCTAAAGGCATATTGCATCGATTTGATGTTAGATTGTTTTGCAGTTTTATATAGCCTGCTTCTAGCACCATAATGACCCTTAGTAGCACTTAATACTTTCTTATGTTTTGCTCTTGCTGTTACTGATTTTGTTACTCTTGGCATGGTTATTACCTTCTAATTAATACGGAAGCCATCTTAAGAACAGTTCCACTTAACTTATTTAGACCCCTATTATGTCTTTTTCTTTTTGTAGACTGCTTAGTAAGAATGTGATTTCTATTAGCGCTTTTACTTTTAACAGAAGAGCCTGTCTTCTTAAATCGCTTGGCAGCACCAGAATGTGTTTTTAATTTATAACCCATATTTATTATTCTGTATAATTACTTCTTTTTTAAAGGTGATAAGACCATCAGCAACTGTCTACCTTCAAGAGAAGGCTCTTGGTCTACCTGTGATATATCTTCTAGCTCATCTCTTAACCTATTAAGTAAATTAAGACCAATGTCACTGTTCAATATTTCTCTACCTCTAAAACGGACACTTATTTTAGTCTTATCTCCGTCAAGAATAAAGCTTTTAATCTTTTTTAATTTAATATTATAGTCCCCAATATCTATTGATGGCCTAAATTTAATTTCTTTAGTAGTATTTTTCTTTACTTTAGTTTTTGATGATGCAGTATTTTTTTTCTTATTAAAGAGATGTTTGCCATAGTCTAAAAGCTTGCATACAACTGGATTGGAGTCTTGTGGTGAGACCTGAACGAGGTCCAGAGAAGCATCTTTTGCTTTACCTAAAGCTTGCTCAAAAGAGACTAAACCTTGTTTAGTTCCATCAGCATCAATTAGCATTACCTCAGCAGCTTTAATTTTTTCATTAATTAAAGATGATTGTTTTCTTTGAATAACTATAATCGATACCTAGTGTTAGAGGTTATAAGGAAGTTGATGCATTATTAAAATTTTAACAAGGATATTAAATAATGATTGGTGTAAGGTAATAAATACATATTTTCGTGAATTTTAAACTAAATATAATTTTTGGCAAATTATTTGTGAAAACTTTATTAGGGTTGGAGAAAAGATAAATTCCATTGGGAACCAGCTTTTTTATACAATCGTCTCTTGTTTATCCTTGTTTGGTGCCCTTCCCAGAATTCAAAACAATATGGTTCAAATGAAAAACCTCCCCAGTATTTTGGTCTAGTTAGAGGATACGAAATATTTTGTGAGTTTTTTTTCATTTTTTCTAAGAAATTATTATAGGAATCTACCTCTTTGGATTGCTCTGAAGTTATAGCTAAGATATTTTTTTCTGAATTTCTCAACTTAAAATGATTATCACTAAAACTACTTCTAGTTTTTTTTATTTTTGCTTTTATTCTTATTTGAACATCGATTTTTTCCCAGTAAAAAAGTGCTGAGATTTTTTTATTATCACTGAATTGAATAGCTTTTGGACTTGAATAATTACTAAAAAAAATCCATTCAGATCCCTCGATATATTTTAAATTCACAAACCTTGAATCTACCTCTTTTGTCTTAGAACAAAAAGAACTTATAGCAACTGCTTCTATTGCTGGTTGTTTATGTTTAATAGCAGAGACATAGAAGTTTTTAAATATGCTGTATGGCTTCGATTTGTCAATTTTTTTAAATTTTATCAAAAGAAAAATGGAGTTAATATAAATTATAAATAGTATAATGTTTTAGTTATTAAATAAAAAGAACATTTGTAAATATGAAAAAAATTGCTCTTATAACTGGTATAGCTGGTCAAGATGGAGCCTATCTAGCTAGGTATCTCTTAAAGAAAGGTTACGAGGTACATGGAGTCAAGAGACGAGCCTCATCGTTTAATACCAAGCGTGTTGATGATATTTATGATGATCCAAACGAAAGCAATGTAAATTTTTATATGCATTATGGAGACCTTACTGATGGATCAAATCTCATTAGATTAATACAAGATATTCAGCCAAATGAAATATACAATCTTGCAGCACAATCACATGTACAGGTGAGTTTTGAAACTGCTGAATATACTTCAAATGCAGATGCAATAGGAACGCTTAGAATTCTTGAAGCGATTAGAATTTTAGGTTTAACTGATAAAACCCGTTTTTATCAAGCCTCAACTTCAGAGTTATATGGAAAGGTTCAAGAAGTACCGCAGTCTGAAAAAACACCATTTTATCCAAGATCACCATATGCAGTAGCGAAACTATATGCATATTGGATAACTGTCAATTATAGAGAGGCTTATAATATTCATGCGTCTAATGGAATTCTTTTTAATCATGAAAGCCCTATAAGAGGGGAAACATTCGTAACTCAAAAAATAGCCATGGCGGTGGCCAATATTCATTTGAAAAAACAAAGCTGCCTATTTCTTGGCAATCTTGATGCCAAAAGAGATTGGGGCCATGCCAAAGACTATATTGAAGGAATGTATAAAATAGTTCAAAACAATGAGGCAGATGACTTTGTTCTTGCTACAGGAAGAACTGAAACAGTAAGAAAGTTTGTTGAGATGGCTTTTAAGCAAATTAATAAAGTTATAGATTGGAGCGGTTCTGAAGTTGACGAAATTGGAAAAGATTCGCAGACAGGAGAAACGCTTGTTCAAGTATCACCAAAGTATTTTAGACCAACAGAAGTAGATATTTTAATAGGTGATCCGTCAAAAGCTAAAAATATTTTAGGGTGGAAGGCAAAAACTTCTCTTGAGGATATTGTTGAAGAAATGGTTCGCTACGCCATCATTAACAGCAACTCCACAAAAGAAAAAAATCAATTAGCTGATTTTTAAATGTCTAAATATTTCTTTGATATAAAGGGGAAAAAGATATTTATTGCTGGGCATAATGGAATGGTAGGAAGCGCTGTTCTTAGAAAATTAATTGGCGAAGATTGCATTATTCTAACTGCAAATCGCTCCGATCTAAATCTTATTGATCAAAATGAGGTAAACGAATGGTTTAATGTAAATAGACCGGATGTCGTTGTGTTATGTGCCGCAAAAGTAGGTGGGATACATGCAAATAATGAATTTCCTGTGGATTTCTTATATAACAATTTAATGATAGAAACTAATATTATTAATGCCTCTTACCAGAATAATGTAAAAAAATTGGTTTTCTTGGGCTCAAGTTGTATTTATCCAAGAGATTGCCAACAACCAATGAATGAAAAGTATTTATTAACTGGTCAGTTAGAATCTACTAATCAATGGTATGCCATTGCCAAAATAGCTGGAATCAAGTTATGTCAAGCATACCGCAAGCAATATGGAAAAGACTATATTTCAGCAATGCCAACAAACTTATATGGTCCTGGTGATAATTATGATCTTGCTACAAGCCATGTTATTCCAGCATTACTAAGAAAATGTCATGAAGCAAAAATTAATAATGATGAATTTATGGAAGTATGGGGAACAGGAAAGGTTAAACGAGAATTTCTTCATGTTGATGATTGTGCAGATGCAATAGTATTTTTACTTAAGTATTATTCAGATAATGAACAGATAAATGTGGGTACAGGAACAGATGTCACAATTGAAGGGTTAACTAATATTATCCAAGAAGTTATTGGTTATGATGGCAAACTACAATTTGACACTACAAAGCCAGATGGCACGCCAAGAAAGCTTTTAGATACATCAAGAATTAATTCGCTTGGCTGGAGCCCCAAAATTTCTTTAAAAAAGGGAATACAACAAGTCTATAAAGATTATATTAAATAGGTTATTTATATTTATTTACTGCCCAATCTTTATTAAAAATAATTTCATTGTCCTTTGACTTCTTTAGCCAGGGTTTTAGTTTTGATTTAGAGGTTGGTTTTTTTATAAAAAAGGCAAATAAATTTTGCTGCTTCTTAAAGATCTTTATAAAAACCAAATAAAAGGGTAAAACTGATTTCAAAAAAATTGTCTTTAAAGTTCCTCTTTTTTCCAGAGCAGCGGTACATGGAAATGCAGCCCCATATTTGTATTGAAATTCATGATCGTAGCATGGTGAATATGTATTTATAGTCTTCTCAATTTCCCTTTCAGTCCATCTGTATATGTAATTAGGTATTTGAGTGTTATTAATACCTCCATATTTACAGTCATTATGATAAACAGCTGCATGCTCATATGTTTGAGTCAGATTAAGCCTCTCAAATAGATTCATTAATAATGAATCACGAGATTCAAATGCTAGGACTCCATATTTACAAACTCTAAATAACTCTAGAAGTGTTTTGTGAGGCATTGATGTATGATGAATTGCTGCGTGAATTACTACATAATCATAAGATTCATTATCATAAGATAGGTCTTGAGCATTTTGAAGATCCCATTTAAATGGAGCATATTCTTTTTCAGGAGTTCTAGTATCTAAATTAGTTATTGTAACATTTTCAAACCCAAGCTCATTAAAGACAGATTTATCTAGCAACCCTCCTCCACATATAAGAATAGATGATCCATTATTTGGTATTAATTCTTTCACAGTTTCAAAGTAAAAATCATTCCTTTGATATAAGTTTTTAGATTTCATATTTAAGATTTTTATTACATATTATTACATTTTTTGATCTAAGTTTTTTCCTTTCTCGATATGCTCAAAGTCTGGCAAAATATTCTTAAATAAAAGAACCAATTCTTTTTTAGACCAACTTTCTGATAACCTTATCTTATTAATTTCTCTAATAAAAAAATTGAGTTTGTTATTAGAGAAATCATGAGAGTTTTTAACAATGCCCATATTGATGAATCTATCTAAATCTAACTTTTCATTCTCAGTATAGAATTCTTCAAAATCTTTTTCTCCGGTAGTATCACTTTTAAAGAAGTAACATGGCCACTTTTTCATAGAAATCAATTCTTTACTCCTTATTCTGGCCTCTTCTTCTGTTTCACATTCATATACATCATAGCCATAGAATGCCAAAAATTTCTCAGCAATAGAGGAGAATGTGATTAAATCTAATTCTTCGTTAAGTTTTGGGAATAAGATATCTCTGTTTTCTCCCAACAGACATGAAACTAGGCATAATTCGCCTGATTCCTGCTTTGTTACAAAATACCTTCTAACATCATTTGGTGCAGCAATTGGCTGATTGTTAAGAAATCTTTTATTAAAACCATGCAAGAGAGATCCATCAGAAAATGCAACATTTGCAAATCTAGCTGTAGAAATATCTATATTTTCACTTTCTTTCATTAAAAAAAGTTCCATTATCCTTTTTGAAGCTCCCATCATATTGACTGGATTAGAAGCTTTGTCAGTAGAAACACAAAAGTATTTTGATGTATTAATATTTTTTGCTATTTCTATCGTTTTGATTGTATTTAAAATATTAACGTCGATCATTCTCATTAGTGTGAAAGGATCTTTTTCACTTCTTACATGTTTTAAGGCTGAAAGATTAAGTATATAGTCATATTCATTCTCATTAGTTAAAAGAACTTCAAACTCTCTGCTTCCACAATCAAGTGCAAAGGTTTTAAAATCTCCACTAATATATCCATAAGTGCTTCTTATATTTCTTACTAATTCGACTAAGTTATTTTCACTTATATCAACTGCATGAAGCTTTAATGGATTCCTCTTAAAAATCTCTTTTACAGTTGCTTGACCAATTGTGCCAGCAGCTCCAATAACAAGAAATTTACTAGAGCTTACTATTTGATTAAGTTTTTTGTTAATATTTTTTATATCTTCTTTGAAGAGATGTTCTTTACGATTGATTAGTTTTAAATAATCCATGGAATTTATATTATGTAATATTTTATTGTAATTCTTTATTCTTCTTGAAGGCAAAAATATATTGACCAAATCGATTTAGTATTTTTTTTAGTAAAAATAAAAATATATTAAATTTTATTTTATTTTTCTTAAAGGATTTTATAACTTCTAAATTTTGGTTAAAGATACTTCTGATGTTACCATTTGAAGCTCCACCAACCCTCATTCTTACAAGAGTCTCAGGTATATATTTTGTCTTAATTTTGTCTATTTCCATTAATTTTGACATTAATTCAACATCTGCAGAAACTGAATATACTATATCGAATCTATTTTTTCCTAAAATTGAAGTCTTAATGTAAAAAGTTGGATGAGGTGGAGACCAGCCTAGTCCAAAACTTCCTTCAAGAAAATCATTAGATTTCCAATATCTAATAACCTTATCATTATCCTTATCTACATATACCAAATCAGAAAAGCATGCATCTATGTTATCTGTTAAGGCTGATACAATTAGGTGGACAGCTTCATTTGTGAAAAATGTATCATCAGAATTAAGGAACCCAACTATTTCTCCAGTTGCATTGTTCAACCCTTTATTCATTGCGTCATAAATTCCATTATCAGGCTCTGAAATAACTTTAATATTTTTGTTGTCAAAATTATCAATGATTTGCATGGTACTGTCTGTTGATTGACCATCAATAATAATATGCTCTATATCTTTATATGATTGATTTTTTACCGAATTTAAAGTGTCGAGTATGGTTCTTTCACTATTGAAAGTTGATGTGATTATTGAGACTTTCATCTTGATTTAATAATATCGATCATACTTATGAAGTTATCTTTCATATGGTCAAGTGTATATTTGCTTTCAACAATATTAATACAATTTGCTGAAAGGTTTTCTCTATCACATTCATTAAGTGTTTTCTGCAAAGCCTTTACAAGTGAATCAACATCATGATTTAAAAATGATATTCCTGTAATTTTATTTGTAAATGCACAAAATTCTGGCATTTGTTGCCTCCAGTTGTTGTGAACTACTGATGGAAGACCATAGCTCATGGCATGAATAAGGCTAAGACCAACCTGTCCAGGATAGCAAAATATTTTTGATCGATTTGCATACCGAGATATGTCTTTTTCATTAGAGCTTCCATTAACGACAAAGACTCTATTATTTAATCCATGATTAGAAATCTCATTACTAATAAATAATTTCTCTGCATCATCTTGGGCTCCCATGAGAGTCAGGTTAAAATCTTTACACCTGCTATCTTGCATAGCTTTAAGAAGAATCTCTATGTTGGCTTTAGGCGCAATTCGTCCTAGAAATAATATGTCTATATCCCTTCTTTTATCATTTAAAAGATATCGATTTCTATACTTAATAATATTTTCAAGATCTACTCCATTATTCAAATAAAAAATGTTGTTTTTTCTTTTATGCTCCTTAATAAAATATTCCACTTCTTTGTCTGTATAGAATAATACATAAGGAATCAATTTTATTAATTTATAACGAAGAGAAGCTTTGTAATGTTTTGATGAAGCACTCCAATAATGACCCCACCAAACTAACTTAGCACCTTTTAACCATGATCTTATAATAATTATAAAATTAGAAATTATTCTAATTGAGCCTTCAATTATTATAATATCGTTCTTATTAATATCTAACTTAAAAACTCCTGATTGCCAAAATGCACCTGGAACTTCATAAGTTTTTCCAATTTCATAAATCCATGTATATTTATCTTTAGAACTCTTCATCAATGGCCCTCTTCCTTTATTAAAGGAAGTATGGACCTGAAAATCATTTCCATAAACAAAATGAAGTTTTTTAAAAAAAGTTTGTCTGTAGGTGGGGACAATTTTTTGAATGATCTTTATTTTCACAAGACTTTTTTCTTTCTGCCATTCTTAATTTGAATAAAGTTATATAATTGAGGAACTAATTTAAATAATATTATTATTATAAAAATAGATAAAGCCATTTTTAAACCTCCTGCGATCGTCGCTCGCACTGCATAGAAGCAACAAAAAACATAAATAATTGCATAAAATGCTGAGAATTCTCCTAAACTTGAAGTTGCCTTTCTTGCAAAAATACTCAATAAATTAATTATTTCGCAATATATAAATCCAATGATAAATGATATGAAAGGTATAAAGCTTACCGTAGCAATCATTCCTATAATATACCAAGTACCAAAAGGGGTGAGTTCATATTCACGACTTATATTAATAAAATCCATATAGGCATATTTATTAGAAAATATCTGAGATGGGATCATTTGTATAAAAAAGTCATTTAATAAACTCGACATGGGTAAATATCCATCTAGCGAGGAATGAATAACAATAAGTAGGTTATAAAATGTGTAATATGTTTCAGATAGAAATAGTGAAAAAGATAATTTAAATATTAAAGGTAAGTCGTTCAATATGGTAAATATTAGTCCCACGTCTTTATTTACTCTATAGCTTACAGTAATAGCAAATACAGTAACTATTAGAGAAATGATGGCTAAATATTTTGTAAGTCTTTTAATATTAGTCATTGATAGTAGACTTGTTTTTATTCGAGCTTGATATATTAATTGTGAAATAAAAAGAATAAGTAATCCCCAGAATATTGTTTGCCTTGTTCCCATATATGCAAAAACTGCCATGATTAAAAATAAAGGAATGACTTTAGATATTGATAATTTTCCTGTGGTCGCAATAAAAACAGCATAAATAGAGAAAATAAAATAACTCATAAAAAATGTTAAGCTCACTCCTTCTAAGGTGTATTCGGAGCTTATTCGGTTCCAGTCTAGAAATAATAGTGTTACAAAAAAAAGAATATAGCTAATGTATAGTTTCCAGTCATATTTACTTAAATTTTCTTTTAAAAGTCCTTTACCATTAAGCTCACTTAGGTAATTTATAAATTTATTTTTTCTAAAAATGATATGCATACATATTCCAAGACAAAAATAACTTACAAATTGCAATGCTTTTAAATTAAGGTCATATGATTCAAGCAACGCAAAGCTTTTGTAACTTCCAATACCAACATCATGAGTATTAAATATAAAAAAATTTGTAATAGGGAAAAAAGAATAAACTGAAATCATGCCTAAAAAACCTACTCTATAATCAATTAATCCTTTTTTTATGAATAAAATTACCATTAGAAGTACTAATAAGAAGTATGATATTAGTGGAAAAAAAAACTGAATGCATATAGTTAAGGTAAAACAGATTAAAAATAAAGGGGCGGCAACTATATTTAAATTCATATACTAGATAAGATATTAGAATATTCATTAATAGCAAGGTCTGCAGACGTATCCCATGAGAAATTTTCCATCACTCTTTTTCTAGAATTATTTCCCATTTTTATAATATCTTCTGGACTGTCAATTAGTCTCTTAATTGCAGTAGCAAGATCTTTGGATGAATTTGGTTCAATTAATATTCCGCAGTCCCTATTAATTTGGTAAGGTATGCCGCCAATTTTTGTTGATATTACTGGCAGATTTGAGACCATCGCTTCAAGAATAACTAATGGAAAGGTGTCAGCCCTAGATGGAAATACAAAACAATCAGCAATCTTATAGAGTGCAATTGCTTCTTCATCAGTTAAAAAATCTGTAAAAACATACCTATCCTCATTTTCCAATAAGTCACATTTAGAAATTAACAATTCATTCTCTTTTTTTGATCTTATCTTCCCTCCTATTAATATCTGAATGTCTCGATCGATATATTTTAAAGAGTTAAGTATTATATCTATACCTTTGTTATAAGTATGATTTCCCATAAAAAGAAAGGTAGGTTTATTGGGTTTAATATTAAATTTAGAAACACATTGGTCAAGAAGATTATTACTTATCTCTATATCGTATTTTTTATCATAGCCATTAGGAACAACGCTTATAGTATTATTAAACTTAATATTTTTATTCAATATTTCTTTTTCATTTGGAGATAATAAAAAAATTCCAGCTGCATTTTTTAGTGTTCTTAAAAAGGGAGACATTATCATTGGATATATGGCAAGCCCCTTTAGAGTGCCGATGTTATATGATTTCTTATAATCAAACATTTCTACAAAACCATGTGATGTAATGACATAGGGTATTTTATTTTTTATACATGTTTGAGCTAGTTTCCATAATGCCATTGGTGGGACTGGATTATGAAAGTGAACAATGTCTGGTTTAAAATCTTCTATGTATTTATCAATTTCAGAAGTCCAAAAATAATTTTTTAATTGACTGGGTATGATTCCTGAAATTTTAGATAGGATATTTTGACATTTAAAGTTCTTGATTATTAAATTATCTTTTTGTTCTTCAGAGTTTTTATCAGACATTACTGCAAGTCGCACATCACAAAGCTTAGATGTTGCAATAGATAAATTTTTTGCAGCAGTAACTGCTCCGCTAACTGAGTAACCTGGAGAGGTAATAATCACAGCAAGGACTTTCATTAAGTTTAGTTTTCAAGAGATGGAAGTGTCTCATCATCATCCCAAGTTATTTTGAGAGTATCCTTAATGTTATAACAAGGTTTCCATTTAAGAGATTTTTCTAACTTTGTAATTGAAGCTAAGATAACTGGATTATCAACTTTTCTAAATTTACTAAGATCTTTTTTAATTTCAAAATTTATACCACATATCTCCTTCACGTAGTCAAGTAATTCTCTCATACTGTAAGTAGTTCCTGAACCAAGATTAACAATCCTGCTATCTGGAAGATCTTTAAAGTCTATAGTACATAATTTCAGAAAACCAATAGCAGCATCTCTTACATCAATAAAATCTCTCTTTGATTCAATATTGCCAAGATTTAACTCTTTTCTTCCTTTTTTTAACTGAGAAAATATTTCTGGCAAGATATGTGGATTGGTTTCCCCAGGCCCAATGACATTAAACAATCGCACTATGCATGTATCTAATTGATATCTTTCAGTATAAAGATTTACATAGTGCTCGCCATGTAATTTACTATATCCATAAACATCCACAGGAGAAACTTTGCTTACATCCTCAATTAATTCTTTATCTGAAGGTGAATATACAGCAGCAGAGGATGTAAATATAAATTTTATATTTTTATTTAGGCATTCTAATAAATTTATAGTTGCTAATATATTAGTTGTGCAAGCTAGATCAGGCTCATTCTCACATTGAGGTATAAAATGGATCGCAGCGAGATGAACTATAATATCTGGATTAATATCTTTTATTAATAACTTTGTCTTATTTTTATCTCTTAAATCAATATGATGGAATTTAAATCTTTCTGAATTCATTTTATTAAGTCTATGTTCTCCGCTTAATAAATTATCAGCTACATGAACCTCAAACTCATCTTGAGAAATATTAACTAATTCTCTTCCAACAAAACCATAACCGCCTGTAATTAAAAGTTTTTTCATAATATATGTATTAATTAAATACTTATTATATATACTTACCCCATAATTGATTAGGTTTATAATCTTTAATTTTTTGGGATGCTTTCATATAATTTTTTATAAATAATGTGTTCCCATTGGTTTTTATATGATTCATTTTATGAAGTTCTTTATTTGAATAATCATATCTATATGCATGGTAACCAAGATTATTAAGAAATTGAATCATTTCATTGGTTTTATGATTATACCTTAGGTTATTACCATTGATCTCTGCCAATAAACCTATCATCTCAGGTGAATCTAAGACTTTTAAACCACCTCTGATAACTTCAAATTCTGTTCCTTCAGTGTCGATCTTAATGAATGTCGGATTCGATTCAAACTTTATATCATCAATTCTTTTGATTTCAACCTTAATAGCATCATCGCTTTCTGTAACTAAATGATTTTCAGGGCCTTTTGAATCTGTCATGAAAAAGCTACCGTTTTCATTACCAGCACCGATATTCATACAAGTAACATTCTCAAAATTATTTAATTCAATATTTTTTTTCATTCTATTGAATGAAGATGGCGAAGGTTCAAGACTAAAAGTCTTGGACTTACAAATTCCTCCTGCTAATAGAGAATAAGAACCTAAATTGCTTCCAATATCCAAAAAAACATCATCTTTATCAAGCAAGTGCAACATAAATATCATATCTTCGTATTCATGCAAACCAAAGTATAAATTCCCCGTAAATCCAGTATCACCTTTTTTACAGATAACTTTAATATCATTTACCCAACTTTCAATTAAAACAGGTCTTATTCTAGACAAAATTTGCCATCTAATAATTCTGTAAAAAGTAAAAAAAATATTTCTTTTTGCAAAAGGATGGGTAAATGATTTGATAAAAAGATTAACCAAAGTTCTGATATTTTTTTTCATTATATTTTTTGCAAAAAAGACTGTTTCCAATCTATATATTTTTCAGAAATAGAAATCAATTTAGAAAATTGGTTAGGATCTTCAAAGTCATTACGAGTCTTTTGTATTAATCTATTTCTTTCCTCAGCTAAAGATGAGGCAGCTATGCTTTTAGCACCGTATTTTTTATAAATGGGTAGTTTTAATCCTTGCGAAAGTAATTTTCTTGGAACCTTTTGTCTAGCCATTTCTTTAATTGTTTCTTTGTTGATTTTAACGTTTAAGTGGGACGATACTATATCAATCCATTTATTTGGATTTGTAACAAATTCCTCAAATGGAATAAAGATTAACCTGCTATCAAATAAATTCTCAGCAAAATCAGTATTAAAGTAAAAATCAAAAAACCTTTCGATATAATTGATTAAATTCTCCTCGTGGGTAAGATTTTCTTCATCAAGGAAGACTTCTTTGTTGGAGTAAAAATCTAAATAAGTTCTTGAGATATCTTGATCAACCGCCCTAAAGGTAAAATCTTTTTCTGAATGAGTATCAAGAATATTATTGCCTAATATTGAAAGCTGCTCATACATTAACAAAGGATCTCTCACGGTTTCTAAAAAAAGTAATCTACTCTTAAATGCATTAGCTATAGATGGAAAAAGGGGAAGTAAATGACAAGTTGTAAAACATGATATCGGTTTGTTATTTTTAATAATTGGAACTACGTGATCATCTCCAGCATTGAAAAGCCTTTTAAAATAATCTAATTTTTTGGTTGATCTAAACACACTTGATAGATCAGAGGGTCTAAAATTAACTGACCTTGACATCTGTTGATTATATATAGATTCGTCTACGACCATCTTAATAAACTCCCTATAGCCTTCTGGAGACATATTATTTGAGTACAACATTGATGAAGCCCATTCTATAGGATACATAAAAGTCATTAACTCAACTTTAGGCAAAGAAGCTACTATTGGAGAAATAAGAGTTTTTCCGGAACCATTGAAACCATTTATAAATATTACAGGATTGTTAAAAGATGAGGATTTTTTTATAGATCTGTTATTTGAATTTTTTTTATTACCAGAGAAAATGTAAAAGGGATCCATGCTGAGCTATTGATTAAATATACGACGATTATAAACATAAATCCTTTATTATTAAATCTTATTCAAGCACTATTAAAGAATGTATGCAATTGCAATAACTTGCTTACTAGCAATGTAAGATAAAGAAATTGCATGCGTTATGGTCTGGATAGTTTTTTTACTAACTGCTAAGCAATCTTAAACAAATGAGAGGCAAATGCCCTAAGTAATAGAAACTATAATATTTTAATCTATTTATATCTAAATTAATAAAAGCTTTAACTACGATCAAAAATGTATTGAGCTAAATGTATGACATGATCAAGAATGAGTTTATTTTGGTTCTTGAAATTTAGAATTAATACAAATTAAACTATCATCAATTGGGATTATTGCATAGTTTTCTGTTGCCAAATATTTAATGAAACTATTTGATGATCTTAGTAAATTAGCAGGCTCATATCTATCATGAATTTCAATAATTATTATTGCGCACCTATCAAGCCAAGAAAGATTCTTTGAAAATATTTCATTTTCACCGCCTTCTACGTCAACCTTTAATATAAATAAATCATTTTCCTTAATGAGGTTACTTATTTCTTCTGGTCCAAATCCAGGAACAGATTCTATTGATTCTTTTTGAGATTTTGCAAACTGTTTACTCCCATATTCACTCCCATTAATGGAACCTTGAAAGAATCCCGGTTTTGAATCAGAATTAAAGTACCCATAGATTGGAAGAAATTGTGATTTATGAATTGAATTTTCTTCAAACAATCTAAAATTTTTTTTTAGTACATTGAAATTATTCCTATCTGCTTCGATACCAATAACTAATTCAAGGTGAGGAAAATCATTATAAATAGCCAAGCTAGCTGAGCCTATATTAGCTCCAAGGTCAATTAATACATTTGGACTTTTTGTAAGTGGAAAGGTTTTGGTATATTTTCCAATTCTATTAACTCCTATGTGAATTTCATTCATTCTTGACATGTCTGAAGGTATTTTTCTCAGATAAATGTCTCTCTTTAATACTCTATATTTGAAAAGCTTAGTTGAATTATTAAATTTAAATTGAGTAACTGGTTTTAAAATTCTAAAAAGTATATTACCAATAATAATGCCAACTCTTCTTGCATTTGAAAATAAAAAGACCCTAATTACTGTTAATGGCTGCATGACGTTATTTAATTATTTCTTATTGTTAAACATCTAAATTTTACTTTTTTCGTTTTCATTAGTAAGTTGTTTTGTATAAATTATATCTTCTTTGGAGTCTTTGTACTTGATAACAATTAGTTTATTGCATTCAAAGATATTTAGTTGATTTAATTTAAAAGAATTTTTTAGCGATTTACAAAACTCTGTGTCAACTTTGCTTGTTGTAAAAAGAGTAGTTTTAGCAATCCAATCATCTCTGCCATATCCATTAAGAGCATTATATTCTATGAAGTCATTAAAAAATTTATAAACCATCTTTCTATACTCTACTAAATTAAAACTATGTTTCCACCTGAAATGAAAAACTATTTTTTTATTGATGAATATACCGATACCATTATTTTCAACATTAATTTTTGAAAATTGAGTGGAGTTGAAAATCTTTTTGATTTCTTCAGCATATTTATCTTCAATTCCTGCAAATAAAGTCAAATGAAGAGATGGCGCAATTAAATATGAATTATTTTTAGATGTAACGCATGAGGAAAGAATTTGATCAGAGTCTTTCTTTAAATTCTTAAGTGAGTTTTCATCAAAATATAATGCGATTGCTAGCACGTTTATAAATCTGTGAGTCTTTTAATATTTCTTAACAAACTAATTATTGGAGCTCTAATTGATTTATTTTCATAATAAAATTCTTTTGGCTCTATTTGATCTAAATTTTTAAAGGAATTATTGCCAAAAGAAGAAAAATACACACCCCAAGCTAAAGCATCATCATAATTGCCAATTTCATTAGAATCAGAAAGAATGAAATTTTTTATATCATTATGTGATTTTGCAGTTTCAAAACATTTAAGGTCCTGAAACATGTTTCTTCCAACAAATAATACTGGCTTACCTCTTAAACATGATTCAATAGAAATAGATGAACCAAAACCAATAACCTTTTGGCACTTATCAATTAATGAGTAACTACTAAAATCTGATTCAGGTCTTATATGAACAACGTTATTGGGTGCATTTTTAATTATTTTATTTAGCCTTTCTTTTTCACCGCCATTAATATGTCTTGAGTTTGGATGCCATCTTACAACTAATATTGCACCACTAGGTATCGTTAAATCATCTTGTAGAAATTCAATACCATCATAGAAAGTTTTGCAAAAATCTTTTGATGTGTCATAGCCGGGGACTCCAGCAAATTCAGAGTATGTCCCAGTAAAAACAGCAATAATTTTTTTATTTTTGTGCTTTTGAAAAAATTCAGTATCAACTTTATAATTCCTTGAAAATTGATAATACCCCAAGTAGTTTATTTCCTTATTTTCACTTTTATTTTCTTTCTTGCCACTTGCAACACTAAAAAATTTATTTCCTCTGTCAATAAGACTTTCTCTCTTAGTTGGATCTTTTAGATTATATTTTATTTTATCAAGCTCTTTTATGGCGCTAGGAACATCATGAACAGTCCCAACATTTTTTCTAACAAGAATTTTGTTATATCCCCCACCTGATATGAAGGTAAAATGATCAATGTTTAGTTTTTTAGCAGCATATACTGATGGACCATCGCAAGACCTTCTCCCATTCCAAATATATATTTCTTTTATATTATTATCCTTTATATAATCCAATGTAAATTTATAGATTCTAATCGCATTTAGCATCAAGTCATTGATTCTTTTTTTGTGTATATTGGTATCAAAAAAGCTATCATTAAGTTCAGTAACAATTGTTGAATAAACCATATTGCCAATTGGTGCATCTTCATACTTATAGTTTTGTAATTCTTCTATTGAAGAAATATTAAAATTTATCTTTACTGAAGAATCTAAATCAATATATGCCTTGATATACTTTTTATCCTTAAGAATTTTATTGTTTGTATAATAAGTTTGGGCTCTACATGCAGCGCATAAAAGGAGATTTTTTTTTGGATTTGCTGGACAGCCCAATAAATTTGATTTACACGAAATGAAATGAACCTTCTTTGATTTTTTAATATTTTGTATAGCTAATTCTATGGCCTCAGCATGATGTGAAATCCAGAGAGGTGCTTCAGAAAATATTGCAATGTTCAATTAGATACTCTCTCTATAATAGCATCTGCGATGTTGTTCACCGCTATATCTTTATTTTTTGATGATATAAAAAATTCTAGATGATTGTTATTTAATGCGCCGTATATCAGCGATGTAGAAATATTTTCGATGAATTTAAATAAATGACCTTCTATTTCTTTAGGTTTCATGTTCATATATTGATGTATGGCATTTTTAGTCGAATCTACATCAAATACATATTGAGAAGCATTACAATCAGTATGCCAATTTTGTGAAAATATCAAAGAAGGCTTGCGATTTAATAAAGTTTCCCATCCAACTGATCCAGAAACGGTTGCAGTAATTTTTGAGCGAACAATTAACTCATTCTGAGGAAATTCTGAATCAATAAAAAAAACATTTTTAAGATTATTTATAGTTTTATAAAAATTAATGCTTCTCGCATGAAAGGTCCTTAAATCATACTTAAATTGCTTTGGGTGTTCTTTAACAATTATGCACCAATCATCTGGTATAGATTCTGAGATAATTTTTATCATTAACGATTGGTCATCGAAATAACCCCCTTCTGGATTTGTTGATCTTTCAGGCTGAAGATGAAGCGATACATAGATAAAATTTTTATTAGGAAGTTCTTTTAATGCAATTGAATTATAAAAGTTTTTAATGCTATTTATCTTGGACTGAAATTTAAGATGAGTTAAAAGAAACTCAAACCACGAAAAATAATTATATGCTGCAAATGTACTTTTTTGCGAGGTATCTTGTGTTGCTTTTTTATGAATAGTCGGTTTGCCTTCCTTAATAATTCTTAAAGTTGTTAATAATCCAGAGAGGCCCAAAAGACCGGCAAAATCTTTGATTAATTTTTTAATAGGCGGAATTTTTTTATTCCAAGCGCCTCCGATTTGACCCTTTGTAAAGTTCATATCTCTTAAGTTAGCAAGTGATAATTTTTTTATCCTATCGTCATCATTGAGAGTTAATATATTTTTATTGTAGGTGTAATCTATATTAGTTTTACTAGGTCTGAAATCGTTATCAATATATAGATATCCTCCAATACCTGTTTTTCTTAGAAAAGTCGTTTCAATATCATTATGTTTTGCAAAGTAAAACAATAATATATCCCATGGCATATGAGGTACATTACAAAAAATAATTGAAGATACACCTTTCCTAAAATTAAAATAATTCTCATAAAAACCTAAAAGAGTCCAAAAATAATGAATTCTCTCATTGGTCGGCATACCAAGAGGATCTATTCTGTCAAAACAAGTAAGAAAAGTTTGCAAACACTCTAAATATTGTGAATTCTTAGACTTATCTATAATTGATATTGAAAAATCAATGTTTAAAGAATGCAAACCTGAGATTGAATAGAGTAAGTTAGCATCCAAATGTTCTAAGTCATTCAAACTGGAATATTTCTTTGGTAATGTGTGACTAATGAGATACTTGAATTTATCAGGTTTTTTTGAAACAAGATTTTCAGACACATTGCATAAATGTTTGTCACCCATGAAATCACATATTAAATAAGACATTTTTAGTTACTCTTTTTATAAGCAATAGCGAAAAGGGTATCTGATGTTTTGTTTTTTTCGTGCCAATTACAATAAGATTTATTTAAATCAGAGTCATATCTCGATGCATATTTTATATGTCCGCCAGGCTTTCTATCATTAAGCCAACCAAAATGATTCTGAAATCCATATCTTTGAATAAATGAGATATCGATGTTCTTGAAACCAGAGGCACTAATAATCTTTTCTAATGAATCTTCAGTATGGAGAACTAGATGCTCATTCCAAAATGTAAAATCTCTAAACTCAGGCAGATTAACATTTTTAATTAAAAAATCGTTTGCATGAGGAACTTCTATAACAAGCATAGCCCCTGGACACATTTTATCATGCAAGATTTTAAGAAAATCAATTTGATTCGGTATATGCTCTAAAACATGAAACATGGTTAAGATATCAGGTTTATCTTCAACGAATTTTACGTCTTTATGAACTTTTACGCCTAAGTTGTTTTCTACATATTTAACTGCAGCTAAATTTAATTCAGCTCCTTCTATTTTTTTTGAAGCCTCTTTAGCAAGATTAAGAAAGCCGCCCCATTCAGAACCAACATCCAGAATATACTCTGAATTTTTTATAAATCCTTTTAAATATTCAAATCTTCTAAGATCATCTTCAAAATATCCATTCTGATTAAAATAGGAATCAAAACCTGCTGCTCCAGGAGACTCAATATAGTGATCTTCAATGATATTGAATTTTTCTAGAAAAATTACTCCAGATGATTCATCGATGAGAACATTAAAACTACCATCTCTTGTTTTATCATGAAGTAATTTAATTGTATTTGGATTAATAGCCTTAACATTTTCAAGGTCACTAAATACAGGATTTGTTATGTTAAAATTTTTCATCTTTAATTGAATTATACTCTTCCTGATTGCCTATATCTTTCCAATCTTCATGCATTGGGTACGCAATAGTCCTTAAGCGATCTTTTTTCATATCTAAAAATAAATTTGGCATATCCTTCCTTGATCCGTCAAGATAATTAAAAATGCCAGGATTAAGCATATAAATTCCAGTATTTATGTAACTAACGTATACTGGTTTTTCTTCAAAACCAATAATATCTAGATCATGAGTACTAACCACACCAAAATCACTTTGTACTTCATGCGGTCTCACAACCATCGTTGCATCTGATCTTTGTTTTAGATGGAAAGAAATTAATCCTTCAAAGTTTACAGAGGTTATTATGTCTCCATTCATAACCAATAATGGCCCATTCACTTTGTTTCTTAGATGGTATAAGCATCCTGCAGTTCCAAGTGGTTTATTTTCTTCAACATACGTTATTTCAACATCAAGAATTGACCCGTCTTTGAAGTAGTCTTTAATGTGATTCGCAAGATAATTTACAGAAATAAATATTTTGTTATAACCATACTTTTTTAAGTTATTAATTATTATTTCAAGCATTGGTTTGTTATTTATTAAAAGCATTGGTTTAGGACAGTTTTTGGTTAAAGGCATAAGTCTTTTTCCCATGCCCCCTGCCATTATTAGTGCAGACCTTTCAATATTGTTGTCTATGCTTTCTTTATTTTCAAAATTATTAATTTTAAAAACTAGTTCTACTATCCTACCTTTTTTATCTAATATCGGCAGTGAAGACACTTGGTGTTTGTTTATGTAATCTATGCACTCTTTATCTGAAGTCACTTTATTTAGAAATTTCGGAGTTGCTTGCATTGCTTCACAAACACTTGACTTTACATCAAACCCACCCAAGAGAGATCTCCTAATATCTCCATCAGTTATTGATCCACAAAGTTTAAAATCATCTTTTGATACCACATAAACAATTTTTTTGTTTTTATTTAGGGTTTTAATTGCATCAATTATTTTTTTATCTTCAGTGATAAGAAAATCTTTAGTTGGTAAGTCTTCAACTGAGATCCTTGATAAAGATGACATTATTGAAACCATCCATCCTTGACATTACCTTTCAAAGTCATTTTTTTTCTGATGAGGTCCTGATTCAAATCAATTTCTGCTAAGACTTTTGCAATTTTTGGTCCTGCATCTCCCATCCAGTATGGATTGTCTCCTTTTCGACATAAATCCCTAAAATTTTCATCAAAAAGGCATTTTTTAATAGCTTCCTGTAAATCAGATGAAGAATAATTACAATCAATAACATTGACACCCCTTAATCTTCCATCCTGTCTTGAGCCAATATTTACGGTTGGGCATGAAAAGGCTGGCGTTTCTTTTAAACCAGAAGAAGAGTTACCCACACAGGCAACTCTAACACCTTGTTCAGATAAAGATAATATTCCATGGTATAAATATCTTCCTAAAGATCTATGGACTTGGATGTTGCTATTAGATGATTCTGAGAATTCATTAATTCTTTGAATAATTTGTTTTCCTCCAGCATCATTATTTGGATAAGTAATTATAATTTGAATGTCTTCATTAGAAAGTCTAGCTAGTCCTTCGAGGCATGGATTTATCTGATCAACAGATTGATCAAACTCTGTAGTGACAGAGTGTTGTGTAAATAAGATAATTGGTTTATTTAAATCAAGATCAAGCTCTGAAACTATTTCATCTTTGGTAGCAAAATTGTTCTCAGATATTAAATCAATAGCAGGAAATCCAACGGTGTGAACTCTCCATTCCTCTTCTCCAAGACCCAAAATTCTATTGGATGCTTCTTGGTTGGTTGTAAAGTGAATATGAGATAATTTTGTCATTGCATGCCTTACAGAATCATCAAGAGCACCTCCCTCTGTGATATCACCACCTTCAATGTGCGCAGTAGGTATATTCATTTGAGAGGATGCTATAACAGCTGCCAACCCTTCAAATCTATCTGCATAGACAACCATAATATCTGGTTTCATTTTTGCTAATACCTTGCTAATTTCTAATATGCCAGATCCTATTGCTTGGGCAGTTGCAAATAATGTTTTTGCATCCATCTCAATTTTTATTTCAGCATCTATTTCGAACCCATCTGAACGTATTTCTTGCAAAGTTTTTCCAAAGTTTTTATCCAAATGAGCTCCAGATACCAATAACTTATGTTCGAGATCAGGATGTTTTTTTACCGCTCTAAGAATCGGAAACTGAAGTCCGTATTCAGCCCTGTTGCCTGTAAAAATTGCTATTTTGCGCATGAGTGTTTTGCAATTAAGTGTAAATTTTATCTATTATATCTTTAAATACATTGTCAGGCATCCAATTAAAATCTTTATTAGCCTTTTTTATAGATAAAATATTGCATGAAAGATGATCTATTTTTTTTGTCTCTATAATCTTTTCAAATTTATGATCAAATTTTGTGTTTAGTGTATTAATTATTTCATGAACTGATGTTCCAAATCCTGATCCAACATTATAAATAGTATTCTTGGTTCTCCCTGACAGAATAACTAACTCTATAAATTTACTTACATCATTTACATGAATGTAGTCTCTAATTGAAGTTGTATTTAAGATTGTTAAATCTTGATTTTTATTGTCTATAAATTTTTTTATATGCCCCAAAACATTTTTTTTATGCATTCCTTTGCCGATAACATTTGATAGTCTTAAAACCATACCTCCATTTTTAAGAACAGTTTTCTCATTTATTAACTTAAGTTTTGAGTAAGGGTCATTACAAAAAACTTTACTATCTTCATCATAAGGGGTAATTGATTTGTCACCATAAACAGATCCTGATGAAAAATATATCAACTTATTCTTCAGTACTTTGGATAAATTTTCTATATTTTGTTTTAACTTTTTACATAATTGATCATCGTAAATATGTTTTAAAGAGGGTTCGGATAGATGAATAAAAAATGAACATTCATCAATAAAATCATTTGTATCTAAATCAAAGCTAGATTTATCTTGAGCAAAAAAATGTTTTATCTCAAATTTTTTTTTTAAATGGCGGTCAAAATTAGATCCAAGAAATCCTGATGAGCCTGATATATAGATTTTCAATTTCTTCACCAAATAACATCTTCTTTTTCAATATGATGATCTTTTGTAAAGTCATTAACTGCAAGCTTTCCAAGTACATCATTATATCTATCAGCTTTCATACCTTTATTGCCTGGTCTTTTGACCCAAATATTTTCTTTTGTAAACTTTTCGCCTTTCTTAATGGGCTTTATTGTGACAATTGTAGAAAATGCAAAATCCATTGTAACCTGCTCTTCTTTTACTGGGCCTTTTGTTCCTCCTCTTTCTTCAAATAAAAGATTGGCTCCAAAAATTAAATCTTTTAAAGCAGATGGATCCATTGAGCATACAATATCCGGTCCTTCTCTTGTCATTGTATCCGTAAAATGTTTTTCAAGAATAGATGCACCAAGTGCAACAGCGCCAAAACATGAATGATTTGTTGTTGTGTGGTCTGATAAACCATAAACAATTCCAGGAAACTTTTGAGAAATCTCTTGCATTGCTCCAAGTCTTACTAATCTTGGTGGAGTGGGATATAAATTTGTTGTATGTAAAACAGCATACTCAATACCTGCATCTTCAAAAATTTTTATTGATTTTTCAACTTCCTTCATTGTATTCATGCCAGTGCTTAAAATTATTGGTTTTTTAAAGCTTGCGATGTACTCTAACAAAGGATAGTTGTTGCATTCTCCTGAGCCTATTTTAAATGCAGGCACTTTCATTTTGATTAATCTATCTACAGCTGCTCTTGAAAAGGGAGTACTAATAAATATCATTCCTTTATCTTCAATATATTCTTTTAATGCGAACTCCTCATCTTCAGATAAAGCGCAATCTTCCATGATTTTATATATAGATTTATCACTATTGCCAGGAATGACCTTTTTTGCCTGTGCGGACATTTCATCTGAAATAATGTGAGTTTGATGTTTGATAACTTCGACCCCAGTAGCCGCAGCAGCATTAACTATCTTATATGCCTCTTCTAAAGATCCATTATGGTTAATTCCCAACTCTGCAATAACTAGTGGTTTATGATTTATGCTTACTTTTCTATCTAAAATATTAACTTCTCGTATTTTTGTCATTGTCTTGTTTCCATAATTTATTGTTTGAATAATATCTAGCTAACTCTAAATCATGATGTGTGTCTATATCAAGACATTCGATATCATTATTTAGAATATATGGTATTGTTTGATCTGTAAAAAAAGATTTATTTTGAATTAATGCTTTTTTGTATGTTAAGTAGATATTGCCATTTACAACATATGCAGGATCTAAGTCTTGTGATCTTGTATTAAGACCATGATCCTCAAGATAAGTTTCAAGATACTCATTTGAATACTTAAATGTCCATTTGGGATGAGAGTGAGTTAAATTAACACTTATTACACTTTTACAATTCTTGTTTATTAATAGATCAATAGCTTTCAATATTGAGGATTTTTTTCTAAAGGGGGATGTGGGTTGTAATAATAAAATTGCATCAACCTCATTTATATTAGATTCATACCAATTTAATGCATGAATCACAACATCTACACTTGAAGCCTCATCAGATGAAAGATTTTTTGGTCTAACAAATGGAGCAAGCAATCCCAGATCCTTTGAATGATTTATGATTTCTTTTGAATCAGAAGTTACAATTGTATCGACCACATGATCAATATTTCTTACAACGATTGAAGCTCTTTCAATTAATGATTGTCCATTAATGTATTCTAAATTTTTTTTTGGTAATCTTTTTGAGCCGCCTCTTGCTGGAATTACACATAAAATTTTCATGATATAAAAGCCTTAAGAATTTCTAGTCCCGCTTCTCCACTTTTCTCAGGATGAAACTGGGTTCCAAAGATATTATCTTTTTTTATTGCAGCGATAATCTTTGCATCGTAGTAATCTAAAGTACATAATTCAATATTTTTATTCTCAGGCTGAACACCATATGAATGAGCAAAATACATATGCTTATCTGAAACCTTATTAATTATTTTTGAAAATTCTGTTTCTTCAGATAATGTCCATACTATCTTATACCAACCCATTACAGGTATTTTATAATCATCTGCAAAATCACAAAAATTTTCTAACGGAAGTATTTTTCCTTTAAGAATTCCTAAACCGATGTTTTTTCCACCCTCATCTCCATGTTCAAAAAATAATTGAAGTCCCAAGCAAATGCCAAGAATTTTTTTATTGCTGTTTGCAGCTTCAATAAGGGCCTCAAATAAACCAGTTCTCTTCATATGTCTCACTGCAACAGAAAAAGATCCCATACCTGGAACAATAATATATCTTATTCCATCAAGATCACTTTTTTTACTGGCAAGAACAGGCTCGCAATTTATTGCCTTAATAGCTCTAAATATATTCTTTTGATTGCCTGCTCCGTAATCTATTACAGCAACTTTTTTCATTTCTTATCGGACATTGATTGAATTTTGTCTTGACCAAGATTTAATATCACTTATTTTGCCTCTTTTATAATGCAGATAATCAGCAATTCCAATACCTTGGACGTTATAAACAGAAACTAATTCATGAATATTCTTTGGATTATTAAACCCGCCACAAAAAATTACTGGTACATTAGCAACTTTTATGTAGTTTGCTAGCTTTAAGTCAAAACCCTTTTTTGTTCCCTCATTATCAACAGAAGTTATAAAGATTTCTCCAACTCCTTTATCTTGTAGTATTCCCATCCATTCATTAATTTCAATTCCTGTATTTTCTCTTCCAGATTCAGTAACAATTTCCCATCTATCATCATTTATGCATTTTGCTTCAATTGAGCCAACTACAGATTGACTTCCGAAAAGTTCAGCAAGTTTTTCTATAAGTTTGGGGTTTCTTACAAAAGCTGTATTTAAGGCAACTTTATCAGCTCCTTTTTTGAAAAGATAAACTGCATCTTCAACAGACCTTATTCCTCCTCCAACAGTAACGGGAATAAAAACTTCGTCAGTAATAAGTTCTAGGAAATCACCTAAATGATTTTGATCATATAGGCTTGCTACAGCATCATGAAAAAAAAGCTCGTCGGCACCATTTTTATAATATCTAATTGCTGACTCAAATGGATCACCTACAATACGAAGTCCTTCCAATTTTATACCTTTAATTAATTTACCAGACTTTATATCAAGCCTAGGAATAATACGAATATTAGATTTTGACACTTTTATTAATCTTTATTAAATACAGTATTCTTAAGATTCCATTTGTTATCTTTCTTTTCCCAAAGATGATCACTCCTCCATGAATCTATAACATCATTAAACTGCTGTTCTGTTATTCCGGCATATTCTAAAAATATCTCATAATATTTTTTAGGGAATTCGCCATCATATTTTTTAACTAAAGCAACGCCCTCTTCCCTACTTAAATAACCATCCCTGATTTCATGAGCAGCATCAGAGGTGCACCTCCCATGACCGAACTTAATGTAGGCAAGATAAAAATGAAAGCCATCCAATTGGTCATCCAGGCTGGCGTATTTTGTAAAAGTGCCTTCGCTTCTTTCAGGGTTTAAATTAAAGCCTGTATGTTCTAATGAGTAATAAAAATTTTCTTGAGGGACCCACTTATGATAGTAGCTAAAAAAATGTTGCTCGATGTTAAGTTCTTTTAAACCTTTAAGCTCATCATTAGATAAAGAATATCTTTCAAGATCTTTTGACTTAATACCGTACTTCGCAAAAAATTCTGGAAAAATTCCTGAGAATCTATGATTAACAAAGTCTTTGTAACCAAGGCTTGGCCTATCTGACATATCCATTGAGCCACCATACTCAACCTCGCCGTCCTCTCCATAAAATACTAATGGAATTTTATATTGAATGGCAACTCTGAAAGGTGCTGAATACTGACCAAAAATAAATGGCTGGAATGGATCTCCCATTTCCAAAAATGCTGCTTTGGTCATCAATCTGTGAACAGCTCCATTTGGCGTCACCAAAATATTATCAAAACCAGAATCTATAAAAGATGTTAGGTTTTCTCTTCCAATTTCTGTATAAATATGTGGGGCCCAGGTTACAGTTAAAGGTGTCATGCCATATTGATCTTTAAGCATGTGTGCAACATAATTACTATCCTTACCTCCACTGCCTGGAACTACCACATCATGAGAGCCATCACAACTTCTGTGTTTATCACATAGGCTTTCTAGCTCTTTCTTTCTTTTATCCCAGTTAATACCAGTATTTTTATGGTCAGCAAACTGGCATGCAGAGCAAACACCGTCATCATTAAATGATATTCTAGGTCTTTGATTAGAAATTACACACCTTGTACAGTACTCGACTTTTTCTGGTAAATTATAAAGCTCTTTAGGGTTTCTATTTTTCATTTTGGCACCTTAATAATATTCTTTTATTTTTTTGGTTATCTCGTTGATCCTTAAATTATTATTAAATGTTGGAAAGGATATGCCTCTTGAAGAAATATCTTTTGTAATAGGGCATGGATTTTTAGCAAACTGTTTATAGGGAGGCATATCAGACAAAGGATAAAAAAATCTTCTAACATCTATTTTAATTGCTTGCATTTTTTCATATAGTCGCTCCCTGTTTTCTGAAGAATCAGTTAGCGCACATGCTAGCCAAACTACTCTAGTTCTTCCAGGAATATTCTCTTGAAATGAAAGGTTCATATCAACATTGCTAAATAGTTCTCTATACTTTTCTTCATGATCTGCTCTAATTTTTAGCATATAATCTATTCTTTCAAGTTGAGCTACACCTATTGCAGCTTGTGTATTTGTTAATCTAAAATTAAAGCCGGGATGTTCATGCCAATATTTTTTCTCTTTTGACATGCCATGATTTTTCAAAATATTCATCTTTTCTAAAATTTCTTTAGAGTTAGTTGTGCACATCCCACCCTCACCAGTAGTCATTATTTTGTTAGCAAAAAATGAAAAACAGCCAATAGTACCAATGCTACCAACAGGTACATTATTAAAACTTGCTCCATGTGCCTCAGCACAATCTTCTATAATTGGAATATTATATCGCTTACCTATTTCACATATTTTATCCATCGAAGCAGGTTGACCATATATATGAACAGGAATTATAGCGGATGTTTTTTTTGTTATAGCCTTTTCAATTTCATTAGGTGAAATACACCAACTATTTTCTTCAATATCCACTATTACAGGAGTTGCTCCAACATGTATTACTGCATTTATGGTAGCTGCAAATGTTAGGTCTGGGATTATAACTTCTGAACCTGCACCGACTCCAATTGATTTGAGGGCTAGCTCCAATGCAATTGTGCCATTACATACAGAGGTGCTGTAATCAGTATTACAATATTTTGCAAAATTATTCTCAAGCCTATTAATATATTCACCGGTACTCGAAATCCAGGTACTTAGGAAGGCATCGGTTAGATATTTTAATTCATTACCATAAAGATCAGGTGTGGCAACTGGTGTCATTGGTATGTGATTATAAGAAGCAAAATCAACTACATGTTGGCTCTGATCGACAATAGGAATAATTTTTATTTCATCACTCAGCCTGCTCAAAACTTTATTTGCATCATCATCAGTGGTGGCAAAAGTATAATTTTTATTAATAACATTTTTAATAGGAGAGGATAAATCATGTCCATTGAGCAATGATCTTCTTAAGTCACCATCTGTTATAACACCTATGAGAATATTTTGATCATCAACAACAAAGCATGTTCCGTGCCCATTCTTATCTATCTTATGAAATACATCTCTTATAAGAATATCTGATTTACAAACCAAGTCTTGTATCACAATAACTCCATTAAGATATTGTAAGAATCAGTTAATCCTTCAATATCATTGTTTATTTCTAAGGTAAACGTTTTATCTTTTAGGTTAGAAGCTAGTAAGGCATTATGAATTTTACTTCCTTTTTTAAGTCTCTTATTTTCATCACTTACTCCATTATTATCGCTTATATGAATATAGTCTGTTAATTGACTTAACAAATTAAATTCCTGATCAAAATCTTTACCTAAGGTGTTGCAACTAACATAAAGATGACCGATGTCTAAAAGCAAATTAAAATCTAGTTTTGATTTCATTGCCTCAACATCTTCATAACTTGTTAAAAGAAAGCAATTTTGATTACCAAAGTTAGAATAATTATTCATAGACACTACATTGTTCTCGATATAAAGCCTAATACCATCTTGTACATCTATATTTTTAAACCTTTCAATAAATCTATTATTAGCTTCTTTTCTATCAAATAAATCTCTTCCCATAACAGATTTTCCAATTTCACTGGTGCTTATGTCAATCAAAAAACCTGCATGAAAACCATATTCAGTAGCGCCAAATATTTTAGATAATTTGATAGATTCATTGATAATATTGATTGTTTTACTATATATTTCGTCTGAATCAGATGCTAGGTTCATAACAAAGTGTTCTTCTGGAGGTGGAAAATAATTATGACACCTATAATTTAAATTAAACTTTTCTTTGAGATCATGTAAGTGTTTTATATATCTTGAATCCCTTTCAGTTCCACCGCTGAGCTCAATATTTTTAAAGCCATTTTTTGCAAGTGTTTCTACACTTTGCCAAATGAATTGGTTTTTGACACATGATGAGGATACATAAATCATAAAATTAATGCCTTACTTAAATTCGTGAATAAAGGATTCGATATCTTCTATTGAGTTTGCTTCTTTAACCACGCCACTATTTAGTTTAAATTTTGCTCCATCAAAGGGAGGAAAATACATTGCTCTAATAAATCTGCTAGCTTCCTCATAAGTTGTATCTTTTGTCTTTAATACACCTCCAAAAGGTAAATCACGACTAAAATAGTGTTTAGATTTATCAATTTCTAATTTTTGTTTAACGCCGCGGTAACCAGATATGTATAATTTTAAAGCATTTGGTAACATTTTGATAGCCAAGCTTACAAGTCGATGGTAAAGAGAATAGGCTGTGTCTGAAGGAAATATCTCAGTGGTTTCTTGCATAATGATATTTCCGTTATCAACCTCTTTAACCATTTCATGAATTGATATGCCTGATAACTTCTCATTATTAATTATTGCCCAAGGAGAAGAAAAGGTTCCTTTATAATGTGGCAATAGAGATGGATGAATATTTAAACATCCTAATTTTGCTAAAGAAAGTATATGTTCCTTAATGATGTATCTGTAGTAACAAGAGAGGATAATATGTGGGCTAAACTTAAATACTTCATTCTCAAAATTATTAATATTTTTATCTATACACTTTATATTTAACTTTGAGCACTCCTGAATAATTTTTTTGCTGTCTGAATTAGCATGAGTGAAAACTAAAACTGAATCCTTATCAACAAAACTTTCAGATAATAATAAAAGTAAAGCCTCATGACCAGCCCTATGATTTGCACATAATACAATTCTCATTCAATAATTAAATCATCAATTGAGTAATCCCTAGTTGCTGTTAAGCCAAATAAATCATTGAGATATATTGCTGGAATACCTTCTCCACCTGATCTTTTACAGCCAAGATTTTTATCGTTTAATATGTCCCCTTTTTTTATAGGCTGTAAAGCTACGATAGATTTCTGCAATGAGGCTCTTGTTCTTATTTCTGATATGGTTGGCATTTTTAATGAGGACCCCATAATCACTTCTGCAGATCTAATAGATTTTACAAATTTGATAAGTTCTTCTGGGTCAAGGGATGCAGAGTGATCTGGTCCTGGCAAGTTTTTGTCAAGAGTAAAATGCTTTTCAATCATTACTGATCCTATTCCAACGGATAGTTGTGAAGCCTGTATACCAATAGAATGATCAGAAAAACCTACCAAACAATCAAAATTATCTTTAAAAGTATTTATAACATTAAGATTTACTTCAGAATCATCAAGTGGATAATTTGAGGTGCATTGAAGCAATACAATATCTTTGTTTATATGCTTTAATTCATTAAGTAACAAACTTATCTCAGACATATGGGTCATACCTGTAGATATAATTAATGGTTTATTTTGCATTGCTATCGTTTTGATGAATTCAATATTTGTAGTATCTGTGGAGGCTATTTTATATGCAGCAAGATCAAGTTTTATTAATTCTTTAAAACTATCATAATCAAAAGGAGTAGTTAGAAATATTAATCCAGCTTCTTCGGATTGTTTTTTCAATTTCTCAGCTGATTCAATGTTTAATTCTAATTCTTTTAACATCTGATATTGTGTTTTATTTGATTTAAGAGCAGTTTTCTGATAATCAGCCATATCTACATCTTTTAGAATTAGAGAATCAGCTTTGAAACTTTGAAACTTTATTGCATCAGAACCTGACTCTGCTGCAACATCAATCATCTTATAAGCCATATCCATATCACCACAGTGATTAACACCAGCTTCAGCGATTATAAATACATTACTATCTTCACTGACTGTTTTGTTGCCAATTTGAAAAGATTTATTAAAGTGTTTTTTCATTATTTTACTTGTTGAAGGGTATTGTTTTTAAGTTCAAATATCTCATCACAGTATTTCTCAAGGAGAATTTTATCATGAGACACAATTAGAATAGATTTATTATGAGATAAGTTTTTTAGATTTGAAAGCATTATATTTGCAGTATGTTTATCTAGAGAACTAGTTGGTTCATCAAAAAGTAAAAAATCTTTATCATGATATATTGCCCTTGCAACACAAACACGCTGTCTTTGTCCTCCTGATAATTGTTTACCGCCAACACCTACAATAGTTTTTAAATTTTTTTTGGATTTATGAGTAAAATCAAATCCTGATAATTCTAATGCTTTTTTTACCTTATTCTCATCATAAATATCGCTTAATGCCACATTCTTACTTAATGTATCATCGATCATAAATGATTCTTGAGGACATATATAAACTCTGTCATTTGAAAAAGTGTAATTATTTTTTTCTTTGTCTAATAAAAGAACTTCTCCATGAATTGGATTAATGAGACCAGATAATATATTTATTAGTGTTGATTTCCCTGAACCAGATTCACCAAATATTCCAGTTAATTTACCTATCTTAATATCTAGATTTATGTCCAAAAGTACTTTTTCATCACTGTTGGCGTACGCAGAGGAAACATTTTTTAAAGAGATAGAGTTACATCTTCCGTCATCCTCACTAAGCATAGTATTATTATTTGACTTATTATTTGATAGGGGGTAATTCTGATTAAATTCATCATAAAGGACATTAATTGAATTTGAACAATATCTAATTTTATTTAATCCAAGAACAATCTGATTTATAGCAGGAATCGCCCTAGAGGCGCCAAAAACAAATATGCCTAAATCTAATAATATATCTGATGAAACTCCACTTTGAACACTATATAAAATTACATAAGTTATTGATATAACTATAATAACTGATTCTAAAATAGTCTTTATAGCAACTTGGGCTGTAGCAGCACGAACATTTGCATGAGCGTATGTCAAAGCGTATTTTTTTACCAAATTTGAGAAATATTTTTCAGCTTTAAGTAATTTAATTTCTCTTAAACCATTTATCCCATTATGAACGGTCGAAGTCATTTTAGCTGAGTGGTTATTTGAAATTTCGCCATATTTCTTTATTTTTGGCTTTATAAAATACTCGCTTATTAAAAATAAAATAGATGCTGCTCCAAAAGCTAAAAAAAACAGTGTAGAGTTTATATAAATTAGATAAAAAGATATCGCTGCTAGAATTACGATGTCAGCGCATAGTCTAAGAATTGACCAAAGGAATGTATGTGAAAATTGAGCACATACCTCTAAAATTCTTTGAGAATATTGACCTGGATCAATTCGTGTAAAACGTTCATATGACATCGCTTGATAATTCTTCATTAACCTTGTTCTTAACGTTGCTCCAAATGTTACACAGTAATGCCATAGTTTGTAACTTAAAAATATTATCATTACCCCTCTTAATGCAAAAATTGATGCAACAATAATCAACAGCATATTATTCGATATTGATCCAGAATCTAAAGAATCAGAAATTGTAGTAACAATCTTGGATATTACTGCTCCAATGCTAGCAATACTAAGCATTTCAAGGCTAGCTGTAATTAAAAATAAAAATGCAAAAAGAAAAAGATTAGACTTTTCATCAGACAAGATGAAAAGTGCTTTTTTAAGATCTGATAGATTAGCTTTCTGGGTCATGTAATAAAGATCCAATTCCACCGTCAAAATTTAATATTGAGCCATTTAAAAATTTAGAGTTATATTTTCCTAATAATGATATTAGTTTTGCAATTTCTTCTGGCGTCCCTATGCTGTTTGTTGGATGGTATTTTTTTAATTTATTTAAATGTGCTTTATTTTTTAATCCATCTAGTAACATTGGTGTTGAAATTGCAGATGGCTCAATGGATAAAATTGATATATCAGAACCTAGTTCTAATGCAAGAGATTTTGTGATCATTCTCAGAGCAGATTTGCTGGAAGCATAAATACTAAACCCTTTTTTTGTAAGCCTTGAATGTATGCTGCCAATATTAATTACCTTGCCAGATGAAAATGTTAATTCATTATATAAACCTTGAATCAAAATGAAAGGTGCAAATGTATTTATTGCAAATACTTTTTCAACATCATCTTTTTTAATAGATTTCAAGTCTTTCACAACTTGAAAGGCGGCATTATTAATTAAAAGATCGACTGAATTTTCAGGCAGACTTTTCTTGATCTCATATAATTTTTTATCTCTATAAATTGTATCTGTATAAATCTTACATAAATCAATAGATAAATATATATCCACGTTCTTATTATTTATAGATTTTTTATGAATATCTATGCCGATAACAAAATAATTCTCATTTTTTAGTTCTTTTGCAGCTGCATTGCCAATACTTCCATTTGTACCTGTAATAATTGCGGTTTTAGTATTCATGTTCACATTTTAAGAAATCAGTTAAAGTTTTAATTGCTTGTTCACTTGCTTTTATAACAGCATCTTTGGTGTTTGATGCATTGTGTGATCCTAAAATTATGTTGCTTCTATTAATAAGCAAAGAATTTTTATTTAGGGGTTCCTTTTCATAAACATCTAAAGCTAAATATCTTATTTTGCCTGAATCTAAATACTTATTTAATATAGTTTCATCTATTAATGGTCCCCTGCTTACATTTACAATACTAACACCATCTTTCATATCTCTAATTGAGTTATCATTTATGATATGGAATGTTGAGTCATTTAGTGAGCATGTGAGAATAATAAAATCAGCTTCATTAATTTTTTCCGGCCAATTATTTATAGTGACTTCAATTTTTTCTTCGTTTAATACAAAAGGATCGTATACAGAAACATTCATTTCGCACGCTATCAATCTCTTTGCAAGTTGCTTGCCTATATCTCCAAAACCAATGATAGCAGCATTTTTTCCAGATAAAGATTGCCCTGTTGGTTTATACCAATGTCCACATCGAACAGCTCTATCAATTTCGTAGGTGCCTCTAGCACAACCAATTACATAACCTAGTGCGATATCAGCAACCTCAGAACCAAAAATATTTGGTGTATTGGTTATTGGAATATTTAACTCTTTGCATGCTTCAAAATCAACGTTATCGACTCCTATTCCCCATTTAACTGCAGCTTTAAGTAAGCCGGTCCTGCCTGCTTCAAAAACCTCTTTAGTTGCAGGATCATCGCCAATAATCCAGCCATGATGTAATGGTACTAATTTTATTAATTCACTAATTGACAATGTCTGAACAAAATTTGGAGTCGTAATCGATATATTTTTTTGTTCAAGCAGATCTTTAAAATGATCAATCATCAAGAGCATAGGTGGGCATGTAATCAATACTTTTAATTTCTCAGTCATTATTATTTTTTAATATTAATTCTTTAAGCTTAAATGCAAAGTCCCAATCACTTGGAGTATCAATATCTATAGACTCAATCATTGGAGTTTCAAACATAATTGGTCGCATTCCGATCCTTGCATTAGTAATACTAAAACTCTTTTTAGTAAAAATATATAAGATTGAATTTTCTTCAAAAAATGGCTCCAGCTCTTGTGTTTGAATTAAATTATTTGGATCGTGATTAATTGGTTGACATTTATGATCATAAAAACGACTTTGAAACTTATTTACAGAAAAAAGTGAATCTGAATCTCTGTTATTACAGCAATCTAGAAAGGTATTGATAGCTTTATTAATAGTAAATTTTGTTATTAGAGGATTTGTAGTGTGTGTCATTAGGTATATTTCAGATTCTATATTTTGCAAGTCATCTTTAATAATTTTATTCATCGAGACCTCGTCACCGCAAAGATTACTATCACGGTCTCTTATTATAATTCTTTCCGATTCGTTGATACCATGATCCATAATATTATCCTTGGCATCTGTATTAATTACTATTTGGTCAATTAATTCTGAAGCAAGCAACTCATTTAAAACCCACATAAATAATGGCTTACCATTAAATAATTTAAAATTCTTATTTGGAACTCTCTGGCTGTTAGCCTTCATTGGCAATAATGCTGTTATTTTATTCATTAGTTTTTTTAGGATAAAAATATTCTTCCTTTCTTTTTTTGGATAATTTTCTGTGTGATTGATTGCCTAAATATGTACCTGAGTTTAAAGCAAGTCTGAATTTAATTATACTCAAGAAGTTTTCTTTCAAACATTTTTCGTTTAACGCCTCACTAAAATCTAAAAAAATGCCGCTTATGAAATATCTTATTGCATCTAAGAGTGTTACTTGAATTTCTGGAGATATCTGTTGAAGAGCCATAGCCTCTCTTTCATATCTGTGCTTAGTTTGAGACCATGTCTCATTATGAATGTGGAAAACTTTAGCCTCTGCCTTATATGCAATTAATAGCCCTGCTTTTGAAAGCCTGGAAGCAAGATCCATATCCTCAAGCCCAGTAAGTTTTTCGTTAAATTTATAGTCTTTCCATACTGATTTTAGAAGAGCTGAATTTGCATTATTACAAAAAATTCCATTTTGAGGGATTTGTGATTTTTCAGGAAAGTATTTTTTAAACCATTGTTTTTCGCTAAATTTTGTTGTGTCTCGTCCAACTTGTGATCCATAAACATAACTAATATTATTTTTTAAGATTGGTTCAATGAGATTAATTAACCAGTTTTTATCACATGGGATACAGTGGCCACTTATATAACAAACTATATCACCAGAAGTTTTTTCAGTTCCCATGTTCAAAGATCGACCAAATGTAAATTGATGTTTTTTTATATAAGTTATTACAGAATTGTATTTCTTTGCAATGTTGATGGTATTGTCAGTTGAACCAGAATCAATTAAAACTATCTCAAGTTCATTACCATCTAAATTTTGATTTCGAAGAGATGATAAAAGCTCTTCTAAATACTTTTCTTCATTTAAAGTTCTTATTACTATTGAAATTATCATAGCTATATTTTAACTTAAAAGTATGTCCGCCAAGTTGAATATCTTTTGAATTGCCATCTATACTAGCTGCGGAAGTTATGTATAAGCCAGAATTCTTTGCATCATAAGCACAATTAGTAGGTCTGGTAAATGGTAATCTTATAACATCTACAACCTTTCCATTTTCATTATAGATATTTATACATGACCCATCCCAAATTGAAATTGCGAGGAGATTTCCAAAAATTATACATCCGCCATCTGGCGTTTTATTTTTATTACAAAAATTCCAAACTTTTTTGTAAATCTTCTTATTTTCAATATCTAAAGTACATCTGTAAATTTTGCTCTCTGAAGAGTCTGTAATTAGAATATCTGAATTCTCTAATTCAATAAAAGTATTTGGTATTTTGCAGTTCCAGTCTAACAAGGTTATATTTTTATTCTTCGAAACATGAAAGATACCACCAATTTTACGATTGGGAGTTTTCTGATGCATAAACCCTAGAAGATAACTTCCGTCTCTAAGCAAACACCCATCATTCAGTCTATATTCTGAGGAATCAAAAATATTTTCAAATGTTATTTCTTGTTCTATGGTTTGTGGAGAGATTGAATAAATTCCTTTATTTGCGCCCACAAGGAGTCTATTCTTTATTTTTGATAAAATAACAGAAGGAATAAAATCAAGAATAACATTGAATTCTTTATTTGAAGAAAATATTCTTTTAGATTCAATGTCAACCCAATATACAGCGCTGCCATCAAAAAAAATACCTTCTCCTAGCTTTGATTTTAATTTTGAAATTTGTTGCAAATCACAATTCATAGATTGTTTGATCTATGCCAGTTAATTGCGTCATTGATAATATTTTCAATATTTGAATTATTTGGATTCCAATTTAAAAGTGAGTTTGCTTTTGCTGAATCAGCAACTAAAACTGCAGGATCTCCATTTCTTGGGGGTGCAATTTCATAAGATATTTTATTTAAATTCAATTTGTTCTTCACTGTATTTATAACTTCCAAAACCGAAAAACCACTTCCATTTCCAAGATTAAAAATATGAGATTTAGAATTTTTATCAAGAAAGTCAAAGGCTTTTATATGTGCTGATGCAATGTCATTTACATGGATATAATCTCGAACACATGTTCCATCTTTTGTTTGATATGTATCTCCAAAAATTTTTAACTTTTTAGAATTTTTTTGTGATATTAATTTCATAATCACATTTGGTATTAAATGGGTTTCTGGCTCATGAAATTCTCCTATAGTCCCCAGAGGATCTGCTCCTGCTGCATTAAAATATCTAAATGAAATTGAGCTTACTCCATAAGCTATGAAAGCATCTTCTAAAATTTTTTCAATAAACAGCTTGCTTTGACCATAAGGGTTTTTAGGCTTGGTTTGATGATTTTCGTTTATAAGTTCTGACTTTGGATCACCATATACAGCAGCTGAAGAAGAGAATATTATCTTATCAATATCTGAATCTATACAAGCGTTTAAAAGGTTAATAGACCCTGAAACATTATTCTCATAATATAAACTGGGTTTTTGTGCAGACTCACCCACGAGTGATTTTCCTGCAAAGTGCATCACATAATCAAAGCTGTTTTTTGCAAAGATACCTTTTAATTTATTATTATCTAATAGATCACAATCAAAGAACTCACAATCTTGAAGAGCCCATTTATTACCAGTAGAAAAATTATCTAAAATTACAGGATTGTCTCCATTTTCAATTAATTTTTTTACTGCATGCGAGCCAATGTATCCGGCCCCACCCGTTACAAGAACATTTTTTTTACTCATATTATTTATATATCTCTCTCAAAGATGTCTCTGGTAAAAATTTTATCTTTTGCATGTAATATTTGAGCATCCAATCTATTTGCAACAATTATATTTGAATTTTTTATGAAATCCTTGATATTTTTTTCTACTTCAATACCATCAAAGCTAGTCTCAACAATTGTAGGGTCAAATATCAAAATAGATATGCCATTATGTCTTAGCTTTTCAATTACATCTAAAATTGAAGCAAATCTAAAATTGTCAGAATCTTGTTTCATTGATAATTTGTATATGCCAACAGTTTGAGGCTTTAAGCTAAGTATTTGATTAGCTATAAAAGCTTTTCTTGTAGAATTCGATGAGACTATTGCTTGCATTAAATCTTGGGGAACATCACTAAAATTTGCTAGTAATTGTTTAGTATCTTTAGGTAGGCAATATCCTCCATATCCAAAAGAAGGATTATTATAGTTGTTACCAATTCTTTCATCTAAGCATACTGCTTTAATAATTTGCTTTACATTTAGGCTTTTCATCATTCCATAGCTATCAAGCTCATTAAAATATGCTACTCTCATTGCCAAATAAGCATTTGAAAAGAGTTTCACAGCTTCTGCTTCAGTAGATTGCATAAAACAAATTTCAATTTCTTTTTTTAATGATGCTTCTTGCAATAATTTCGCAAATTTTTTTGATTCATCACATTCTCCACCTATTACAATTCTTGATGGATATAGATTATCATTCAAAGCATGGCCTTCTCGCAAAAATTCAGGTGAGAATATAATATTTTCAAAATTTAATATGTTTTTAATTTTAGCTGTAAAACCAACGGGTACAGTAGATTTTATAATTATAAATATATTGGGATTAAATTTAATTGCGTCTTCAATGACTCGTTCAACACTAGAAGTATTAAAAGAGTTTGTTAAGTCATCATAATCTGTTGGTGTTGCAATTATTACATAATCAGCATTTGTATATGCTTTTTCTGCATCCAGAGTTGCTTGTAAATTTAAGTTTTTGTTAGATAGATAATTTGATGCTTCACCATCATTAATGGGTGAAATACCTTTATTTATGTCTTTAACCTTGCTTTCATTAATATCAAGACATGTCACGTCATTATTTTTTGAGAGTAAAATTGATAATGAGAGTCCTACATAACCAATACCTACTACAGTTATTTTATTCATAGAAGCTTTTTTATACGCGACCATAATTGTCATCTAAGCGCACTATATCGTCTTCACCTAAATATGATCCATATTGGACTTCTATTAATATCAATTCATCTTTACCAATATTGGTAAGTCTATGTTTGTCGCCTAAAGGTATGTGCCTATGAACTCCGACTGAGGTCTCATATTCATCTTCGCCAACTTGAACAAGGGCTGTACCTCTAACAACAACCCAGTGCTCTGCTCTTTTATGATGGTATTGCAAACTAAGTTGTTGTTCTGGCTTCACAGTAATTTTCTTAACTTGATAGCCATCTTCAAAAATAAGTGTCGTATATGTTCCCCATGGTCGTCTTACTGTTGATGGTAGATCAAATTTTTCCTTAAAAAAATCATTACCATTTTGAAGAGTTTCAACTATGTGCTTTACTTTATGACTTTCAGATTTTTTAGCTACCAGCAAAGCGTCATGAGTATCAATAATTGATAAATCATCTACACCTGCGGTAGCAATAACTTTCTTAATGTGACTTTCACTATGAACATGTATATTTGATGAATCAATATTTAATATGTTAGCGTTATTGGAGCTTCCAATGGAGTTATCATTTTTGTCTTTATCATATTCTTGACTTAATGAATCCCAAGAGCCTACATCCGACCATGAAAATGAAACTGGAATTAAGGTAACATCATCTGATTTCTCCATAACCGCATAATCAATACTCTCATCGGGCATATTCATAAAAATTTTGTCATCAAATCTGTAGATACTATCTTCATTAATGACATTTTTATGAGTCTCAAGACTGCTATTGTGTATATCTTTTGCATGAATATTAATATTATTCAGTATCGATTTAACTGAAAAGCAAAACATACCACTATTCCAGAAATGCTTTTCACTTTTTAAATACTTATTTGCTCTATCTAATGAGGGTTTTTCAATAAAACGTTTAGCTTTTTGAATCTCATTGGAGATTTCATTGACTTCGATATAACCATAGCCCGTTTCAGGAAATGTTGGCTTTATGCCGAATACAACTATTGAGCCATTAGAACACTCATTAAATGCACTTGAAACATTTTCTTCAAATTTTGGTAAGTCTCCAATTAGATGGTCTGATGGAAGTACCAAACATGACGTATCCTTTCCAAATTTTTCTTTTACTATCATAGAAGCAAGGGTAATTGCTGGAGCAGTATTCCTTCCAACTGGCTCAAGTATGTATGTTATATTCATGTCAATGCCCATGGCATCTACAAGGTCTTTAGTTAAAAAATAATGATCTTGATTAGTAACAATTACCAAATTATTACTGACAAGCTTAGCTCGATCAATTGTATGCTCCAACAAAGTTTTGCCAGAAACTTCCATGAAAGGTTTTGGAAATGTTCTTCTTGAAACAGGCCATAATCTCGAACCAGAGCCACCTGATAAAATTACAGTTACTTTTTTCATTTATTATATTTAATTTTTTACCCTATTTAAGTTCAAAATGTAATGCTTAAATAGAACAATGAAAATACCAAAAGCAAAACCTAAAACTGCGCCAATAATGCATATTACACTTCTAGTTGGTCTTGATTTTTTTTCAGGCACATAAGGCGGATCTATTTGCGATAGAGAATAATCTGTTTTAATTTTTGCTAACATTTGGGTCTTCATCTGCCCTTCTATCATTTTATTTATAGAATTCCTAATTTCAGCAACTTGTGTCTTACTAATCTGATTTTCAAGATAACCGAGTGCATTGGATGATTCAAGTAAATCTTGCTCGCGTATCATAAGATTAATCTCATCTATAATCAGGTCTATAAGCTCTTTTGCATAAAAAGGAGATATATGCTCTATCTCTATCTTGATGAAACCATTGGAGTTATTTTCTTCAATATTAAGCAAATTTTTATATTTAATATGTGCATCAAGTAACGAAGGTTTTAATGATTTGTTTGTTTGAATATCTTTTTTCCAAACTTTGGAAATTGAGTCATATAAAGAATTATCATATTTAATTTCTTGTGTAGATTTGTTATATGAGGTTTGAGCATATAGTCCTGGCAAAACCCAATCATTTTTTAAAAGCCTTTCCAAAAAAACTCTTGAATTTAATGTGGCTAATACTAAATCTTTTTTGCTACCAGATTGAGAAGGAAGCGATATCCCAGCAAAAGATGCTATTGAGCCGTATTCTGATGCCATAGAAGATAATCCACCAAGGCTATTTGAATCCTGATTTACAGAAAGTAAGCTTGATGATCTATAGTAATCTTGTAAAGACAAAGCAAAAAACACTGAAGAAATCGAAAATAAAAAAACTGTAATACAAATTGTAAACTTTCCTTTCCAAAGTGTTTCGAAAAATTCTAGTATGTTTATATGATCGTCATCATAATTATCCATATTAAATCCCCTTTAAGAGTTATTACTCAATGGCCAGCTTGATTATATCGTTTATGGAAGAAAATGCATAAAATTAAAGCTTGTCTTGGTCCTTTAATGGTACCCGGAGCCGGACTTGAACCGGCACGCTATTGCTAGCGAGGGATTTTAAGTCCCTTGTGTCTACCAATTCCACCACCCGGGCATTAATGTAAACTTAACCTTATTATACTCTTTTTTATGGAGGCTGAAGCCGGAATCGAACCGGCGTAAACGGCTTTGCAGGCCGCTGCATAACCACTCTGCCATCCAGCCAAAAAGGTGATTATATATGAAAAATACTAAAGATTATTTTTAATTACTATCTATATTATTTTTAAGCCCATCAACTCTCTTTTTATTAATATCAAAGCCAATAACATCGAATTCCTTTAATGAAAACCTTGCAGCAAGCGGCAATCCAACATATCCCAAACCAACTACACAAATTTTAAAATCACTTTTATGAAGATTCATCAAGCTTAAGAGAATTAATGGTATATAAAAAACCTGTGTATAAAGTTATAAACAATGATATGAATAAAAATACGTCTCCGATGACTATCATTAACATACTATTAGCAGCAAGTCCTAAAAGATAAATAGAGATAGTGAACAATTGTATTAAAGTTTTTATTTTTGCAAGGAAAGTAACTTTAGTAGCTTCGCTTCTACCATTTCTTGCATTCATATCTCTTAGAGCGCCTACCCAGATTTCTCTTGTAATAATTAATGCGCCTGTAAAGCCTATTAAGTAGCTTGATAAATTTATAGCCAAACCAAATAATACAAAAAGAATTAATATTTTGTCAGCAATAGGATCTAAAATTTCTCCAATCTGCGAAACTGCATTGTATTTTCTTGCAAGATACCCGTCAAAGTAATCAGTGATACTGGCTACAAAAAATAAAATAAGAGCAATTAAGTATCCATCTGAAGACATAAGAAAAAGGAAAATAATAGCTGCAAGGACTATTCTTGAAAATGTCAATATATTAATGAAGGTGGTCATTATTTTATAATTCTTTTTTTAGTAACATAGCTATTTTGGCATTAATACCCTTAACAGTCATTAAATCCTCAATATTTGCATCTTTTATACTTTTAATCTTTTTATATTTTAAGATTAACCTTTTTTTGAGAACATCACCTATTCCATTAATTTTATCCAATCTTGACTTCTTTATATTTCCTCTTTTTTTCTTTCTTTGAGCTGTAATAGCAAATCTATGAGACTCATCTCTGATTTCTTGTAATAAGAGGTACGCCTTTGAATACTTTTCTAACTCAATAATTCCATCATTGGATAAAATTGTTTCTGTAGCGCGAACTCTGTTAGATCCCTTAACTATAGATATGATTTTTATATCATCATATTCAGAACTATCTATAACTGACTGAGTGAAATTAAGTTGGTTTCTTCCTCCATCAATAAGAATAACGTCTGGTTTTATTTTAGGATTTTCATAATATTTTATTCTTCGTTCAAGAACATGCTGAAGTGAGCCTACATCATTACCAGATAAGGTCTTAGGTATGTTGAAGAGCCTATAATCTTTTTTTAGTGCTCCTAGATTTGAGAATACTACACAAGATGCAACAGCATGGTCTCCTGAAATATGACTAACATCATATGCTTCAATTTTTTTTATGTCCTTTTTTTGTCCTATATGATTTTTTAATTCATCAAATGCAAAATCATATTTGTCTGACTTGCTTAAATGATTTTCAATTATTTGTTTTGCATTAAGCTTGCACAAGTTGTAAATAGGTCGAATAGATTTGCTTGGACTTTTAGTAATTAAAACATTTGCATTGAATTTTCTTTTTAATACCTCACAAATTAATTTTTTGTTTTTAAGAGTGTTAGTGCACAAAACTTTCTTGGGAATATCTAGTTGAGAGTCATAGAAATTAATAATTGCCATTTCATAAATGGAATGAATAGATTCAAAAAAAGCTTTTTTAACAAGATGGGTTTTTGTTCCTCTAATTTTCCCTTTTCTAACTACTATTATTGAAATACCTATATAGTTATTTTCAGAATGGATAGAGAATATATCTATATCACTTGCAACTGTAACTACAGATTGTTCTTCACGTATAAGCTCAATTCTTTTTAATCTATCTCTTATATCAGCTGCTTTTTCAAAATCTAATTCATTAGATGCTTTTTGGATATCTTCTTTTAAGCGCCGAATAGTCTGAGTGTCAGATGAAGACAGGTATGATTTTGCAGATTCAACATCTTCATTATAATCAATTTTTTTAATGTTATTTACACATGGTGCTGAACACCTCTTCATTTGAAATTCTATACAAGGCCTCGACCTATTAGAAAAAGTAGAGTCATTACAGTTTCTGAGTTTAAAAATTTTTTGAATTTCTTTAATAGATTTTTTGACAGCTCCCGAGCTAACAAAGGGGCCATAATAATTTGAGTTAACTGCTTTTTTTGTTCTTTTTAAATATATACCTGGATAATTATGATCCAAAGAAAAATATATATAAGGGTATGTTTTATCATCTCTTAACAAAATATTAAACTTTGGTTTATTTTCTTTGATTAGTGCTTGTTCTAGCAGCAGTGCCTCAACTTCATTTTTGGTAGTAAAAGTCTCAATTTTGTCTGTTAAAAATTTTATTTGTGAAGTTTTTCTATCTTTAAAAGAGTTACCAAAATAACTTGTAACCCTTTTTTTTAAATTTTTTGCTTTTCCGATATAAATGATTTCAGTTTTGCTAAAAAATTTATATACGCCAGGTGTTGATGGGACTTGTTTAAGATCAACCGCCATTTTGATGCAAATACTTTTTGATAAGAATTTTTCCAGCGCTAACACCATATTGATCAAAAGGGTTTATTTGAAGCATTTTTGCAGTCACGAAGGTTCTATGTTCCCATGTTGCAATTAAAAAACCGAGGGTTTTTGCATTTAATTCTTTGAGTGTAAAAAGATTTGTAGGAATATTACCATTTACTTGTTCATGGGATTTTAGGTCTTTATGCGGCCCGTTTGGTAAAAGATTTGATTGTGCCTGAGATTGAGAATATAAAAGTTTATTAGAGTCTTTATTTGATTCAATTGTAAAAATATCTGCACATGCGGATGCTGTACCTTGATGTAAAAGTTGAAAATAACTGTGTTGCGCTCTCGAACCAAAACCCCCAAAAACAACCTGACCAGTGTTTTTAAATATTGATTCAGGGTTTGAATGCTTTCCAATAGATTCCATTTCAAGTTGTTGGGCATAGTCAGAAAAAAATCGCATTTTCCAACTATACAAAAGAAGCACTCTAGTATGTTTTTTATTAAAATTATTATACCAAATATCACTGAAACATAATAAATTTATGAATTCGTTATATTCTTCGTCATTTAAGAGAAGATCATCGGCCTTATAGCCACCAACCAGAAAATCTTTGAAACTCTCTCCGAGTTCTAATATTGCTGGAAGTGATATTGGAGACCAGATTGAATATCTACCTCCAATTTCTTTTGGGAACTCAATTATGTTTTCTTTTAAAAAGCCAAGGCTTTGAGCCTTTTCTGGCTGAGAAGTAATAGCTATAAAGTGATCTTGAAATTTGCATCTAATTTCAAGCCATGTTTTAGATAAAGCCATGCTTTGCAAAGTTTCATCAGTGCTAAATGATTTAGACGAGACAATAAAAAAAGTATCTTTTTGGTTTAATGGTTTAACGGTCTCATTAAATTCAACAACATCTGGCCCAGTTAAAAATATGTGATTAAAGTTTCTGTTGTGTTCGCTGGTAAGAGTTTCAATCAATAATTTAGGCCCTTCAAAGGAACCACCAATACCAATAGTAACTATATTTTTGATACCTTTTTTGATTAATTCTTTTTTTAAGCTTATAGACTTATGAATATTAAAGTTACAAGATTCGACTAAATCTTTAGAAGCATAATTGTTAGGTGATAAAGCATATAAATCTCTGTAAACATGATGCAATGCAGCTTGATTTTCAGTTTCATTGACAATATTGCCCTTAAATAATGATCTAATAGACTGATCGACCCTTAGATCATCATAATAAGATTTGAAAATAGAAAAAAGCTTGCTATTAAATCCCCTTAAGAAAGATCTATATTTAAGATTACTATTTGAGTAAGAAAACTTATAAACGTCTTTTTTCGATTTAGAGGTCTCATCTAGAATTTTCTTTAACATACCCACAGCTACTCTATTGAATTATAGATTTCTTGAAGAGCTAAACTTATATTTGGTGCATTAGTGATGGGCCTTCCAACAACAATATAATTAGCACCCTTTAAAAAAGCGTCTTTTGGACTCATAACTCTGTTTTGATCATCTGCAGATTTAGAAAATCTGATTCCCGGGGTTATAGACAGCAATGATTTTCTTTCAACAACTATTTCAAGCTCATGTGGCGAGCAAACCACTCCATCAATTTGCGCCTCTTGAACTAAATCCAGCATCGCCTTAACTTGCTCAGAGGCAGTTCTTTTGAATATAGTGTTAGTATCCTTATCTGACAAACTAGTTAAGGCTATCACACCAAATATTTTAATATCCTTACCTTGAACAGCTTTCTTAGCGACTTTCATCATTTCGAGACCACCAGATGTGTGAATAGTCATCATGCAAATCGGCAATGAAATTAGCCCCTGTATAGATTTTTCAACAGTATTTGGTATATCGTGTAATTTAAGATCTAAGAAAATTTCAAATCCCTTGGCAGCAACATAATTTATTGCCTCGTGTCCTATGGCATTAAAGCTTACACTACCTACTTTGATCATACATAATTTGTTATCAAGGCAATCAACTATTTGCTTGAAGGAATTCAGTTGAGTTTCATCAACCGCAACAATGATAGGTTTTGACATAATTTATAAATGTTAAACTCAAGTTACTTTTGTATCAATGATTTTGATGGTTTGAAATGCATGGTAGATGTTTCACCTAAATATGATATTTCTTTAGTTTTAGGATTAATAAATTTTCTTGGTCTTATATGTTTCTTTGAAAATGTACCAAATCCTCTTATCTCTACTTTCTTATCAAAAGCTACTGCTTCAACGATAGAGTCTATTATAGTATCGATTGCAATTGATATTTGAAGTTTACTTAGTTCGTGAAATTCTTCAGATAAAGCTTGTTCAATGTCAGAACGATTAAAAGATTTTTGTTTTTTTTTACTCACTCAATTTTAGTGAGATTCTTTCTCTTTCTGAGTCAATTGCATAAACAATACAGTCAAGCTTTTCACCCTTCTTGTATTCATTTAGTGATTCGTTTGTATCTTCACTTTCAGAAATGTCTGATGAATGAATAAGTCCATCTATTTCACCCTCAAGTCCAACAAATATTCCAAAATCAGTAATTGATTTAACGTTTCCACTTACTTTGTCTCCAATAGAATACTTATTTGAAAATTCTGTCCAGGGATTTGATTTGGTCTGCTTTAATCCTAAAGATATTCTTCTTTTATCGTGATCAATTTCTAAAATCATAACTTTTAGACTCTGTTCCATTTCAACAACCTTTGAGGGATGAATATTTTTACTAGTCCAATCTAATTCTGATAGATGAATTAAACCTTCTATACCCTCTTCTAATTGAGCAAAACATCCATAATCAGTGATATTAGAAACTACTGCCTCATAGATGCCACCAATAGAATACGAGCTTTCTACATTTTCCCATGGATCGTTTTGAATTTGTTTCAACCCAAGTGAGACTCTTAGTTTTTCTTTATCAAAACTTAACACCTTTACATCTATTTCATCGCCAAGATTCAAAAATTCTGATGGGTTAGTAACTCTTGACCAAGAAATGTCTGTTATATGAAGTAAGCCATCCAAACCACCTAAATCAATAAATGCCCCATAATCAGTAATATTTTTAACTATACCTTTTACTATCTGTCCTTCTTCAAGATTTTTGAGTAACTCAACTTTCACAGCAGAATTATTTTTTTCTAACACAGCTTTTCTTGACAGAACAACATTATTTCTTTTGTAATCAAGTTTAATAACTTTAAATTCTTGAACAGTATTTTCAATATCTGGAGCTTCTTTTAAAGGTCTTACATCTACTAGTGACCCAGGTAAAAATGCTTTAACTACTTCTACCTCAACAGCAAAACCTCCCTTTACTCTATTATGTATTTTTCCAGTTACAAACTCACCTGTTTCAAGCGCATCTTCAAGCATTTTCCAGGTAGTAATTTTTCTAGCTTTTTCTCTAGAAATTCTGGTCTCACCATACCCGTCTTCAACAGCCTCTAGTGCAACCTCGATATCATCACCAACTGATATATCTAATTCACCTTCATTATTTCTAAATTCATCGATCGAAATGACTCCCTCAGATTTTAATCCAACATGAACAGTAACCCAATCTTTATCAACGTCCAGAACAACTCCAGAAACAATAGATCCTGACTGCATGTCAAGGTTTTTTAAACTTTCATCTAACAAATTTGCGAATGATTCACTCATTTAAATATTTTCCTTTTTATGAGCTTTTTAGTAAAGCTCAATACTTCTTCTGACGACATTTTTGATGAATCAATAATAGTTGCTTCATCTGCAGGCATTAAAGGTGATAAAGTTCGTGTTTTATCCATATCATCTCTTTTTTCAATATCATCAATCAGATCGCGCATATTAACTTCTTGACCACGATTCTGCAACTCTTGAAATCTTCTATTTGCCCTTTCATTTACGGATGCGTCTAGGAAAAGTTTAACCTTTGCCTCAGGAAATACTACGGTTCCCATGTCTCTTCCATCTGCAACAAGTCCAGGGAGCTTATAAAAAGATCTCTGAATAGCTAAAAGGTCCTGCCTTGTTTTATCGATAGTGCTTATTTCAGATGCAATTTTTGCTATCTTTTCACTTCTAATTTTATTGGTAATTTCAATATTTTGATACAGAATAACTATTTCTCTTTTAGATGTGTCGAACACAAATTTATTTTTAATCTCATTTACCAAATCTATGCCATCTATTCCATTTAATTTCAAAAAAGCGTATGTCCTATATAAAAGACCGCTATCAAGCAAATGAAATTTAAATTCTTTTGAAAGAGCTCTAGCAAGTGTCCCCTTTCCAGATGCAGATGGTCCGTCAATGGTAATAATATTATTTTTCATAGATTTTCATTCCCAAACTATTCATAGTTTCTATAAAGTTTGGAAAGGACGTTAATATGTTTTCACAATCTTCAACCATAATTTCTCTGTTACTTCTTAAAGATGCAATTAAAAAGCTCATTGCAATTCTATGATCACCATATGAATTTACGAAATTTTTTGGATTAATATTTTTATTTTGTCCAAATATTTTTATGCCATCATCATATAGTTCATATTTTACATTTAAAGCTTTTAATCCATCTGCAATAGCCTGAAGTCTATCAGACTCTTTTACACGAAGTTCTGAGGCTCCTTTTATGCTGGTTTCTCCATTTGCAAAAGATGCTGCAATAGAAAATATAGGAATTTCGTCTATTATGTTGGGTATTATTTCCTCAGGTACATCAACTCCAACTAATTCTGATGAAAATACTTCTAAATCTCCTACATCCTCATTACTTTTTTTTGTTTGATTAATAATATTTATATTTGCGCCCATTTTCTTTAGAAGGTATATCAAACCTGTTCTTGTCTGATTAAGACCAACATTTTTAATTAGAATTTTTGAATTTTTAGAAATTAAACATGCAACAATTAAAAATGATGCTGAAGAAAAATCGCCTACAATTTCGTATGAAGAATTAGAATTAAGATTAGAAGTTAATAACTTTATATGATTTTTACCATCTTTGAAGTGAGACTCAATATCACCGTTAAAGTATTTGATCATTTTTTCGGTATGATCTCTTGTTGCAGAAGGTTCAATAACTGTTACATTTTTTTTTGCGGTAAGTGCAGCTAATAGAATTGAGGACTTTACTTGAGCACTTGCTATTGGCAATTCATATTTATAGTTGTTAACTATGTTTCCTCTTTTAATTAAGACTGGCGGTAGATCGTTTGTGCAAGTTATATTTGAGCCCATATCATTTAACGGATTGGCAACTCTCATCATAGGTCTTTTAGAAAGAGAGTGATCACCAACAAGATTAGCATCAATACTTAGTCCAGAAATAAATCCCATCATTAGTCTCATGCCAGTACCTGAGTTTCCGAGATTAATATCATTTTTGGGTGAAATAAAATTTGTTTTGTTAAAAATTTTTATTTTTGTATTATCATTTTTTATTTTTGCACCAACACAAGACAAAGCATTTAGGGTGGAAAGCGGATCTAGAGCATTTAAAAAGCCTGAAATTTCAATATCTTGATCTAAAAGTGAACCAATCATTAAGATGCGCTGTGATATGGATTTGTCTCCTGGGCATACAACTTCACCCTTGAGATTTGATGTTTTTTCAGCAATAAAATTCAAAAGTTGTCTTCTTTAAATTTTTTAATTTCTTCAAGTTCTTCTTTTAAAAGGTCGCTATGTGTAAGAATGCTTGGAATTTCCTTACTTTTGGTAAGTAACTCGAGAAGATTATTAATAGAGATTTGCATGCTGGCTAGTGATTTAATAACATTCATTGAATTTATTTCTAAAATATCTCGCCACATTTCAGGATTTGACCCGCTTAATCTTATAAATTCTTTTAATCCAGCACCAGCATTATCTGATATATTTATTCCTGAAATCCTAATGGAATCTATTAATGCATATGCTAACAAATGTGGCAGATGGCTGGTTATTGCAAAAATTTGATCATGTTCTTTAATTGACATTTCAGCAACATTCATCATCAAAGCATTTTCCCAAAAACTCTTTAACCTATCTAAATGAAATTGATCTGTATTGGATGATTTACAAATTATATTTTTTTTATAAGTAAATAAATTTGCATCTGAATTATCGATGCCTGACTTATCAGAACCAGCAATTGGATGAGAAAAAACAATATTATTTATATTTTTAAATATCAGATGGTTTTTTACACTTGATGTTTCTGTAATAGTTATTTTTGTATTCCATAATTCTTTTATAGAATTAATAACCTCTAAGGTTTTTGTTGGTGTTACTGATATTATTATTAAATCAACTGAGGAATCCATTTTGCTTTCAGTAACTTCATCAAAATTAGAAATCTTGTAATCAATAATTTTCTTTTCAAAAGCTTTATCAACAATATTAGAATCGATATCAAATGCATAGACAGTTATCCCCTTTTCTTTAGCTGCTTTGGCAATTGAACCTCCAATTAAGCCCAATCCTATTATCAGAATAGATTTAATATTATTATTCACTTAATGCCTCAACTAACTTTTCAAGAAAGTATTTATTTTCATCATGGGTGCCTACGGTGACTCTTAGAAAGTTAGCCATATCATATAAACCAATTGGTCTTACAATTACACCTTTCTTCATTAAACTTAAAAATAATTTTTGCGCATCAAAATTACCTTGAAAAGAAATAAAATTTCCTTGAGACGGAATATAATCTAGATTTAATTTATTTAATTCTTCACACAGAAAATTTCTTTCTTTTGAGTTAAGCTCTATGCTTTTTTTAATATGCTCTTTGTCAGAGATTGCAATACATGCAGCTTTTTGAGCGAATGTATTTGAATTAAAAGGTTGTCTAATTTTATTTAGAATTTGAATAACTTGTGTGCTAGCCATTCCGTATCCAATTCGTAAACTTGCAAGACCTTGAATCTTCGAGAAAGATTTAGTTATAAGTAAATTTTTATAACTCTTTAGCAAGCTATTTACATTTACATAATCGTCAAGCTCTACGTATTCAAAATATGCTAAATCAAGAATTACTAATACATTTGACGGTATAGAATCCATTAAATTCTTAAATTCTTTATGAGAATTATATGTACCTGTTGGATTGTTAGGATTCGCAACAAAACAAACTTTAGTAGAGGTTTCTATAAACTTGCTAAAATCCTCAAGAGCATGTTTCCAATTGTTTGTTGGGACTTCAATAATTTTTGAACCACAAGATTGAGTAACAATTTTATAAACTGCAAATGCATGTTTAGACATTATTGCACTTGTATCTTTGTTTAAAAAAGTTCTTGCTGCCAGCTCTAAAATCTCATTTGAGCCGTTTCCAACAATAATATTCTCTTCATTTAAATTCTCATGTTGTGCAATTCTTTCTTTTAAACTTTTTGCATCTCCATCAGGATACAAATGAAGGTCGTTATTTATTTTTGAAAGAGCTTCGATAGCTAGGGGTGATGCTCCTAAAGGATTTTCATTGCTTGCAAGCTTAACTACTTTTTCAGGCTTGTATTCTGCTATAACATCGTCAATGGATCTACCTGGTTCATAAGGATTAAGATCTGATATTCCTGCATTGATATTATCTAATAAGTCGCTCATATATATTGAGGATATGATCCAAGAACCCTTACAGAAGAGCCAAGATCTTTTACCTCTTTTATAGTTAGTTTTAATTTTTGGTCATTCATATGCCCTTCACAATCAATGAAAAAATCGTGAGAATTTATATTACCTCTTGACGGTCTAGTTTCAATTTTACTTAAATTTATTTTTCGCTTTTCAAAAGGTCTCAATATGGCAATAAGAGCACCAGGATTATTAACAGTCTGAATTAAAAAAGAGGTTTTATCTTTTCCAGTTTTATTAACAGAATTTAACCCTATTACTAAAAATCTTGTCTTATTATCAGCAAAATCTTGAACATTTTTTTTGACAAGTTTTAACTTGTATTTATCAATTGCTAATGAATTAACAACACATAGAATGTTTTTATTTTCTTTTGCATATTTAGCTGCTACAGCTGAACTTGGCATTTCAAGTCTTTTAATTGAGCCAATATTTTTATCAATCCATTTAGAACATTGTCCAAGAGCTTGAGGATGAGAGGCAATTGCAAAGGCATCTTGAAGATCAAAATTATTACCAGAAGCCAATTGATGATCTATATCATGATAAACCTCACCTATGATGTTAATAGGTTGATTATCCGCTAGACAATTTAAAGTAGAGTTAATAACTCCTTCAGATGAGTTCTCAACAGGTACTAAACCTAAATTAGCTTCTTGATTTAATACCTCACTAAAAATATCTTCGATCGATAATGATGGTTTTCTTTTGATAATTGAGCCAAATTGGTTAAGAACTGCAGCTTCGGAGTGAGTTCCCTCTGGTCCTAAATATGAAACTTTTAAGACCTCTTCAAGAGAAAGGCATCCTGAAATTATATTTTTAAAAATTGTTCTTATGTTTTTATCAGGTAACAATCCCTTTTTATTTGAGCTTATAATATTTCTAAGAATCTTTGATTCTCTATCAGGTTTATAAAATGAAGAATTAGGTGCAATTTTTGATTTAACATTGCCTATTTCAACCGCAATTTTTGCTCTTTTTTGAATTAAATCATATAAGCTCTTGTCTATCTTATCGATTTTACTTCTCAAAATTTTAATTTTTTTATTATTCATTATTTAACCATTTTCAATTTCAAAATCTTTCATAAAGCTAATTAACTCGATTACTCCATCAAGAGGCATAGCATTATATATACTTGCACGCATTCCACCAACTGATCTATGACCCTTAAGATGTAATAATCCATTTTTTTTGGATTTATCTAAAAACTCATTGTCTAATTTATCATCAGCCAACAAAAAGGGAACATTCATTATTGATCGATTTTCAAGCATAATATTATTTGAGTAAAAACTTGAATTATCAATAAATTCGTATAGTAATTTTGCTTTTTTATAATTTTGTTCTTTAAAAAATTTTAAGCCTCCACACTCTTTTATCCACTTAAAAACTTTCCCAGCCATGTACCAGGCGAATGTTGGAGGCGTATTAAGCATTGAGTCTGCTTTAGCATGTTCATCGTATTTAAGAATGTTAGCTAAATTATTATTTGATTTGAGTAAAAACTCTTTTTCTATAATTATTACAGTTAATCCAGCTGGACCAATATTTTTTTGTGCTCCTGCATAAATCATCGAAAAATTTTTAACATCAATAGGTTCGCTTAAAATAACAGATGACATATCAGCGATTAGGGGATTTTTAGTAATTGGAGCTTTATGCAATGCTACTCCTTGAATTGTTTCATTGGGGCAATAATGAACATAATCAGCATCTCTTGAGAATCTCCATGAATTGGGATCAGGAACATAAGAGAAGTTTTCTTGTTCTGAAGAAGCAATTGTTTTTACCTCTATGTAGTTTGACGCTTCTGAAATTGCCTTTTTTGACCAAGTACCTGTTAAAACATAATCCGCAGATTTTTTACCAAAGTTTATTGGTATTTGAGCAAACTGTTGAGTGGCTCCTCCTTGCAAAAACAAGACATCGTAATTTTCAGGTATATTTAAAATATCAATTAAATCGGTCTTTGCTTCTCTTGCAACAGACAAATATTCAGGTGACCTGTGGCTCATTTCCATAATTGAAGTTCCAGAATCTTTCCATTCCAATAATTCTGATTTTACATCTAAGAGTACATCTTCTGATATAGCAGCGGGCCCTGCACAGAAATTCCATTTTCGCATTTTTTTATTCTTGTTCTTCCTCGCTAGGAATATTTACACATTCTGTTAATTTTTCTCCTTCTTTTGGAGTAATAATCTTTACGCCTTGAGTATTTCGACTAAGTGTTGGTATTTGGGAGACAGATGTCCTTATCATAGTTCCTTTGTCACTTATTAACATTATACCGTCCTCATCATCAACAAGAGTAGCTGAGACCATCAAACCATTTCTTTCACTTGTCTTCATTGAAATAACACCTTGACCACCTCTATTATGAGAAGGGAAGTCTTCCAGTTTTGTCTTTTTTCCATATCCATTTTCAGAGACACATAAAATTGTTTTATTAGGATTGCCAAGCATTAAAGATATTAGTTTTGCATCTTTCTTAAGTTTTATGCCCCTTACTCCTCTTGCTGTCCTTCCCATTGCCCTAACATGTGATTCGTTAAAACGTATCAACTTTCCAGCATTACTAGCCAAAAGAATCTCATCATTACCTGAGGTAATGGCACTTCCTATTAATTTGTCATCTTCATCTAAATTAATTGCTTTTATTCCAGATTTATATTTTTTAGCAAATAAACTTAATTGTGTTTTTTTTGTTGTGCCTTTTTGAGTCGCCATAAAAATAAATTTATCTTCGCTAAATTCATCTACAGGTAAAATTTCACTTACAGACTCATCATCATCTAAATTAAGCATATTTACTAACGGTCTGCCTTTGGATGTTCTTGATGCAACAGGAATTTCATATACTTTTAACCAAAAAACTTTACCTTTAGTTGTAAAACAAAGAATTTGCACATGACTGCTTAAGACATAAAGGTTTTGAATTAAATCTTCTTCTTTTACGCTAGCTGCTGCTTTTCCTTGACCACCTCGTCTTTGCTCTCTGTATTCATCTAATGGCTGTGTCTTTGCGTACCCACTTCTAGAAACAGTTAAAACTCTAGTTTCTTCTGGAATCAAATCCTCATTTGTTATTCCTCTTCTGGTATCATTTATTTTAGTTTTTCTGTCATCACCAAAAGAGTTTTGGATATCTTCTAGCTCTTCTATCATTAGAGATTTTAGCGTGTCTTTATCATCTAAGATTTTTTGAAGAGCCATAATTTTTGTAACAATTTCATTAAATTCACTGCTTAAATTATCTTGCTCTAATCCTGTTAATCTTCCAAGTCTAAGCTCTAAGATTGCTTTAGCCTGATCATTTGATAATTTATATTTTTTTCCCTTGATTCCTAGGGACTTGTCTATACTTTTAGGCTTACATGCATCATTTCCAACTTTTTTTAAAATAGCTTCAACTGGACCAGCTTTCCATATTTTTTTTGATAAAGCCTCTGAAGCAACTTTTGGATCCTTAGATTTTTTAATTATTGAGATTACTTCATCGATATTTGCTATTGCTACCATTAGTCCTTCAACGATATGACCTCTTTCTTTTGCTTTTTTTAAGTCATATTTTGTTCTTTTGGTAATAATTTCTTTTCTATGCTTTATAAAAGCATGAAGCATTTCTTTGAGATTAACTTCTTTTGGTTGTCCATCTACTAGGACAGTAAAGTTGATGCCAAATGATTGCTCTAGTTGAGTTTGAGAAAATAAATTATTTTCTATGACATCTGCGGAATCTCCTTTTCTTATTTCAATAACAACTCTTAGGCCATCTTTATCAGATTCGTCTCTAATTTCTGTAATGCCTTCAATTTTTTTATCTTTTACTAGCTCAGCTATCTTTTCAAGCATTCTTGCTTTATTAACCATAAAAGGTATTTCATTAATAATAAGTGACTGTTTACCAGATTTATCCTCCTCAATGGACGTGTTAGATCTTACATGGATAATGCCTCTTCCTGTTTTATACGCCTCATAAATACCAGCCTTACCATCAATCGTTCCTCCGGTAGGAAAATCAGGTCCTGAAATATCTTTAATCAATTCATCAATGGAAATTTTTGGATTATGAATAAGGCTTATGGAGCCATTTATAACTTCATTTAGATTGTGAGGAGGAATATTTGTAGCCATTCCAACTGCAATACCAGAAGATCCATTAACTAATAAGTTTGGAATTTTTGTTGGTAAAACATCTGGTATATATTCACTTCCATCGTAGTTTGGTGAAAAAGATACTGTTTCCTTTTCTAAGTCATTTAGCATTTGATCGGTAATTTTTGCCATCCTAACTTCTGTATATCTCATAGCTGCTGGTGGGTCACCATCAATTGAACCAAAATTACCTTGGCCCTGAACTAACATATATCTCATTGAAAAATCTTGAGCCATTCGGACCATAGCATCATATACTGCGCTATCTCCATGTGGATGATATTTACCAATAACATCACCAACAACTCTTGCAGATTTTTTATAGGGTTTATTGAAAGAATTTTTTAAATCATACATTGCATAAAGAATTCTTCTATGGACTGGTTTTAATCCATCTCTGATGTCAGGAAGTGCCCTTCCATGAATAACGCTAAGAGCATAACTTAGGTAGGATTGCTTCAGCTCATCTTCAATATTGACTGAAATAATTTCTTTTGCAAAATCGCTCATTTTACGAATATTTTTGTTTTTTTTTTAATTAAAAATATGTGCCCATTAAGGGGGTAAATTTTAACATATTTTTGAGAAGAATTTACTCTTTAAATTCTGATACCAGGCCACCAATTGACTCTTTTGCATCACCAAATAACATTCTGGTATTCTGTTTAAAAAACAGAGGGTTTTGAACTCCTGCAAAGCCTGATGACATTGATCTTTTCAAGACAAATACTGTTCTTGCATTATGAACTTCAATAATTGGCATTCCATAGATTGGGCTGCCAGGTTCTTCTGTGGCAGAGGGATTTACAACATCATTTGCACCAATAACCACAGCAACATCGACAGCTTCCATAGTTGGGTTTACATCCTCAGGTTCAGCAAGAAAATCATAAGGAACATTTGCTTCAGCTAGCAAAACATTCATATGACCAGGCATTCTTCCTGCAACCGGATGAATTCCATATTTTACCTCGGTTCCATTTTCTTCAAGTAGCTCTCCCAACTCTCTAACAACATGTTGAGCTTGAGCTACAGCCATACCATATCCCGGAACAATCAAAACAGAACTTGCATTTTCAAGAATTAAATATGCATCATTTACATTGATTGGACTGACTTCGCCTTGCTCTTCTGATGTTGACGAAGATGCTGAACTTGAATATCCAACAAATAATATATTGTTAATAGATCTATTCATTGCCTTAGCCATAATAATAGTAAGTATCAAGCCGCTAGCTCCTACTAACGAACCAGCTACAATTAAAACGTTATTTAAGAGCAATAATCCTGCGAAAGCTGCAGCTATTCCAGAAAATGAATTGAGTAGCGATATTACAACAGGCATATCCCCACCTCCAATCGGTAATACAAAACCAATACCTGCAAGCAAGGTCAAAATTAAAAATATATTGAAAAAATTAATGGAGCTTACATTTGAAATTAAAAAATCGCTTGAAAGCATAAAGATAATTCCAAAAAATGATAGGTAAAAGAATGATGTGAATATCTTAGTTATTATAGATGATTTTTGTATTTTTAATTTTTCTGATAATTTTCCATAAGCTACTATGCTTCCAGAAAAAGTTACTCCACCAATATATACAGTGATCATTATCAAAATATGTTGGAAAAAATTATCTGGAACAGAGGTAAACTCAGACCAAGCTATCAAAAATGTTGCCAAGCCTCCAAAACCGTTAAATAAAGCAACCATTTCAGGAATTGAAGTCATTTTAACTTTTAAAGCAATTAATGCTCCTACAATTGCTCCAGTCAAAATTCCAGCCAATAAAATCAGGGGGCTTACTAAATTAAATATTGTTACCAAAACAGCTATGAACATTGCTGAGGCAGATAAAAAATTTCCTCTGACAGCAGTATCCTCTTTACCAAGCATTTTTATACCAGAAATAAATAAGATAGATGAAAATATATATGCAATATTTTGGATAGACAGAATGGTATCAGGTGATATGTTCATATTATTTCTTTTTAAACATTTTAAGCATTCTATTAGTTACTAAATAACCACCAAATACATTAATAGATGCGAATGTAACTGCTAAAAAAGCTATGATATTTTGAAGATCTGAATCCCGCGATAAAAGCAATGCACCAACCAAGGCTATTCCAGAGATTGCATTAGCTCCAGACATTAGAGGTGTATGAAGGGTGCTTGGAATTTTTGAAATTAATTCAAGTCCAAGGTATATTGACAAGATTAGAACAAAGCCTAAAAGTATATATACTTCCATCATTTAAACCTCTCATTTTTAATATCACCATCATAAACAAGTACACTACTTTTTATAATTTCGTCATCAAAATCAAAGGAAATATTTTTTTTATCTTGATCGTAGAAATCACATATCCAGTTATTAAAATTATTAGATAATGCCAAAGACGCGTGATTAGAAACAAAAGATGCTAAATTTGAAAAGCCTATTATTTTTACGCCATTATCAATCACAATCTCATCTATTTGAGATCCTTCAACATTGCCACCAGACTCAACAGCCATATCTAAAATTACGCTACCTGATTGCATTTTTTTAATTGTCTGACTATCGATTAGCTTTGGTGCATCTTTGCCAAAAAGTTGAGCTGTGGTTATTACAATATCTGATTTTGCACAAACTTCGGACTGTAGATCTTTTTGTTTTTGAATTTGTTCTGGTGTCAATTCTTTTGCATAACCCTGATCTGTCTGACCTGTTACACCAAGATCAATTTTTACAAATTTAGCTCCCAAAGAGTTTACTTGTTCTTCAACGACGTCTCTTGTATCAAAGGCCTCTACTCTTGCGCCAAGTCTTTTTGCTGTTGCTATCGCTTGCAGACCTGCAACTCCAACACCAATTACAAATACTCTTGCAGGTTTAAGTGTACCTGCCGCTGTCATCATCATTGGCAAGGCACTTGATAAATATTTAGCAGATTCTATAACCGCTACATATCCAGCAAGATTAGCTTGAGAACTTAATACATCCATTTTTTGGGCCCTTGTTATTCTTGGAATAAATTCCATGCTAACAACATTAATTTTTCTCTCTGAACAAAAATTCAGCATACTTTGATTATTGAATGGGTCGACCATACCTAATAATGTTGATCCCGGTTTTAGTAGATTTAGTTCTTCCTCTTGAAGTGGTTGATTAGAAATTATTAAATCAGAATTTTCGAGGCACTCATTTCTTTCAGATTCTTCCAAACCAGCTTTCTTAAATTGTTCGTTAGTTGTAAAAATACCGTCTCCAATGTTTTTTTCGAACATTATTTTAGTCTCAAGAGATAATAACGCACCAATAGTATCAAGATGAATTGGCGATCTATTATCTTTTGAGTCATTTGACTTTAAAGCAGATATAATCACTATTTATAGTTTATTGTTTATTAGATATTTGTAGTGAAGTAAATAATACTCGACATTAAAAGTCAATAAAAGTAGAAAAGTCTTCAAATACTGCATATTTTTTTTAAATATATGTAGTGTAATTACAAAAATTATTTAAAAATTAAATGTTTTAAAATTTAGGAAGCGCGAAATATGAATATTGATGAGAGTGAAATTAAAAAGTTCGCTGAATTGGCAGATAAATGGTGGGATAAAAATGGTGACTTTAAACCACTTCACGTGATCAATCCTTTGAGGGCAAATTATATTTTTGATAAATTAGATATATCTAATAAAAAAGTTTTGGATGTTGGTTGTGGTGGAGGAATATTATCAGAAGCTTTGTATGAAAAAGGAGCTGATGTAACTGGAATAGATGCAGCCGGTCCTGGAATAAACATTGCAAAAATCCATGCTGAACAAAATAATAAAAACATAACTTACTATGAAAATACGGCAGAAGAACTATATAAAAAATACAAAAAAAATTATGATGTTGTAACTTGTCTTGAGGTTCTTGAACATGTTCCAGATCCTGCAATGCTTGTTTCAACATGTCTAAAGTTATTGAAGCCTAACGGTCATCTTTTTTTATCAACTATCAATAAAAATCCTAGATCATTTATAACAGCAATAGTTGGAGCAGAATATATTTTTAATATTTTGCCAAAAGGAACACATGAATTTAATAAATTCATTAAACCATCAAAATTAGCAGAATACATAAGAAAAGCAGATGGCAAATTAATTGAATCAAAAGGTATGTTTTATAATCCACTAACTCATAAAGCTAATCTCAATAATGATCTTGGTGTTAATTACATGATGTATGCAAGAAAAATTGAAGACTAAGTTAGTTCTTTTTGACTTAGATGGTACCTTAATTGATACAGCACCAGATTTTCTTGTATCTCTAAATAACATTTTAATTAAACACGGAAAAGAAACTTTGCGACTAAGTGATATTAGAAGTATTGTTTCAGACGGTTCAGCAAAACTTGTTGAATTTGGCTTCAATGTTTCATCTGATGACAAACAGGCTGCTGTCTATAGAAGTGAGTTATTGATTGAATATAAAAAAAACTTGATGAAAAGTTCAAAATTATTCACAGGAGTAAAGGAATTAATAAATTATTTAGTAAAACAAAATATAATTTTTGGTATTGTTACAAATAAACCATATGAATACGCCTACCCATTAGTAAATAATTTTAAAATGCTCAAAAAATCAAAAATTCTTATATGCCCAGAACATTTAAGTAAAACAAAGCCAGATCCAGAGGGAATTCTTTTGGCATGCTCAAAATTAAATATCACTCCAAAAAATTGCGTATATATTGGTGATCATCCAAAAGACATTCAAGCAGGTATAAATGCAGGGACTCGAACAATTGGTTGTTTATATGGATATTCAATAACTAAAGAAAACAATTCTTTTAACATACCGCTTGTTAAAAATGCAGATAACATAATTGAGTTAATTAAATAGAAAAATTAGTAATGAAATTTGATGAACACATCTTAAAAAGCAAAAATATACTAATAACTGGAGCATCGAAAGGAATTGGACGAGAGTTATCAATTGGTTTTAGTAAGTATGGAGCAAATGTGATTCTTCTTGGAAAAAATGAAAATGAACTTAATGAAGTATATGACCAAATAAAGACAAAATATAATACAAATCCAATGATTATATTATCTGATTTAGAAGATCTAAACGAAACAAGTGCGCAAAATCTCCAAAATGAAATTTTTAAAAACTACTCTTGTGTTGATGGCTTGATTAATAATGCCTCGATTGTTGGTAAACTTTCATCTGTTGTTGACTCTAGTCTGGAAACTTGGCAAAAGGTGCTTAAAGTAAATCTAATAAGTGTTTTTTTATTAGTAAAGTATCTTGTTCCTTGTATGCAAAAATCTCATTTACCAAAAATTATTCTAACAACGTGTAATCAAGAAAGTAATAGTAAAGCTTTCTGGGGGCCATACGCTGTATCAAAAACAGCAACCAAGACACTTTCAGAGATTTTGTCTGATGAAATTGAACCAATTTCTAAAATAAAAGTTATTGATTTTGATCCCGAGGCTACAAGAACATCATTAAGGGCATTCACTCATCCGGCAGAAGATCCTTCAAAAATAAAAGGCCCAAATAGCCTTCTGGATTGCTATTTATGGATGCTTATGCATAATTTAGAAGATGATCAAAGGTCTTTTAAATACTCAGATTTTCATCCTCAAGGACTCTCCACATAAAGAGTGACATATAGCTTCTGAATGGACTAAAGACTTCATAAAAATCTTCGTTATAATCTTCTTCGCCAAATATTTTTCTATGGGCATTCTTTAATCCTAAGTCTGGTATGGAAAATATATCAGGATCTCCAATATAAAAAAGTCTTGACATATCAATTGACCAAGGTCCAATACCTTTGATGATGATAAGTAACTCTTGATATTCTAATTTACTAATTTTTAAAAGATCTTTTTTTGATAAATTTAGAAGCTTTTGATCAAAAATGAATCCATTTAAATAGTTAATTTTTTGGCGAGAAAGCCCTGCTTTTCTGAATTTTTTATCTAAAACAATTGAAGGTTTTTTGTAGTTGTTTTTATCTAAGATTTTCTCAGTTCTATTCCATATCGCTGCTGCAGATGCAACTGATAACTGTTGGCCAACAATAATTTTGCATAGATGTTTAATAAAAAGCATGTCGGAAGTTATTATTTTTAATGGTCCTACATTTTTTATGTGCTCTGCAAGATTATGATAACCAAGTTCACTAGTTTTTCTAATTAGAAAATTAAAAGCATTCTTATGTTCCATAATTTTGTATCATATTTATTTCATTAATGGTCAATTCAGTAAATTTTCCAACTTTTAATTTTGATGGTAAAAAAATTGGTCCAAACCTAGTTCTTTTGAGTCTGCTAATTTCCATATTTAGAGAACTAAAAATTTTTCTTACTTCCCTGTTTTTGCCACTATTAATGCAAATTGAAAACCATTGATTTGTTCCATTTTTTTCACCAACAACTACATCTGTGAACCTGTAGATTTGATTTTCTAAATTAATTCCTTCTATCATTTTCAACCTTTTTTCTTCGTTAAAATCTCCTCTTGCTCGAACAAGGTATTCCCTGTCAATCATATTTGAGGGATGCATACAAAAATTAGCGAAGCCTCCATCATTTGTGAATAACATTAAACCTGAAGTATTTATATCAAGCCTTCCAATTGATATCCAATTTCTGCTAATTATGTCATTAGGTAAAAAATCAAAAACTATAGGAATTTTTTTTTCTCTTACTGATGAAGATAACACCCCAACAGGTTTATTTAACATTAGAACTTTTAAGTCTTCGTTAGGTATTTTGATGGTTATTGAATTACAAATTACTTCATCATTAGGAGATACTTTGGAGCCAATTTTTGCGATTTTGCCATTTACAAAAACTTTTTTTTCTTTTATGAGATTTTCGCAATGTCTTCTTGATCCAAGGCCTGCCTTAGCAAGAAATTTTTGCAGTCTTTCTGTCATAAAGGAATATTTAAACTACTTCAGAAAATAAATGAGTGCTATCAATGTTTTGAGCTTCAGGCAGTTCAGGCAATTCTGAAATTGCTTTTAAGTTTAAATCATTCAAAAAAGTATTAGTAGTTTGATAGAGAGCTGGTCTACCTGGAACATCTCTATATCCAGAGACTTTAATCCAATCTTTCTCTAAAAGAGTTCTAATGCTTTGAGTGCTTACAGCGATACCTCTAATATCTTCAATATCACCTCTGGTTACTGGTTGTTTGTAGGCAATTATTGATATTGTTTCCATCAATGCCTTTGAAATTCTTGGAGTTTTTTCATTCCATAAATAGGCTAAACATGAACTATGATTTTTTTTAATTTGTATTCTATAACCTGATGCAACTTCGGTAAGTTCAAGCGAACTTTCAGAATATCTTTCTTCGAGAAGATTTATCGATTGTTTTATTGATGATAGCTCTATCTTTATGCCATGTGATTCTAAAATAGTTCTGATTTCTGACAATCTTAATGGTCTTCCAGATCCTAATAATAAAGCTTCTATATTGTTTATAATTGTATTTTTCATTTCTAAATTGCTTTTAAATATATTTCATTAGTTTTATTTTGTATCAACTCGATATGTCCATCTTTTGCCAACTCTAATGAAGCTAATAAAGTCACAACAACACCATGTTTGCCCTCTCTCTTTCTAAGTGCTTTTGAAAAACTAATGATTTTTTTACCTGATAAAATTTTTAATATTATTTCAATTCTTTCCTGAGTAGAAAGCTCTTCAAAATCTATTAAGTGATTTTTAGTAAGTTTTGGTCTAGCTAAGATTTCTTGATAAGCTAAAAATAAATCGTCTTTTGTGATTTCTGCTTTTTTCTTTTCAATTTTTAATTCAGGGATCTTTGCAGATGCTATAAAAAAATCTCTATCAATTCTTGGTAAAATAGCAATTTTTTCAGACGCAATTTTAAATCTTTGATATTCTTGAAGTCGTTTCATCAAAGCAAGCTTTGGATCTTCATCCTCATCCTCATATATTTCTTTTGGCAGAAGTAATCTTGATTTAATCTCAGCGAGTGTTGCTGCCATAACTAAATACTCTGCAGCAAGCTCAAACTTTAGTACGTCCATGAGATTAATGTACTCAATATATTGGTCAGTAATTTTTGAGACATCTAGTTCAAGAATATTTAAATTTTCTTTTTTGATTAGGTACAACAAAAGGTCCATAGGGCCTGAAAATTTTTCTAGACATATTTCCAAAGCATTTGGAGGTATAAAAAGATCCTCTGGGAGTTCTTCAAAAGGCCTTCCCATCACCATTGGCAATTCTAGTTGTGGATTTACTAAATTTTGAGTCATAAACACTACATAGTGTAAGGTTTAGTGATAATTTATACAATATCTTGTGTTTCTTTAATATATTCATAAGTTTTTTTATAAATAGATAATTAAAATAATTAAGTATTTTTTTTATATATGGGTACTAATTTTTCTTCTTTGATTTAAGATTAGATTTTAATTGAATAAACATGAACTATTTAACTGATAACACTAGAATTATTGATAGGCAAAAAATGCCTGCTCCCTATGAATTAGTTAATCAATATCCTATTAATGATGAAATTTCTAAACTTGTTTATGGAACTAGAAATGAAATAAGCCAGATTCTTCATAATAAAGATGATCGCCTTTTAGCTGTTGTTGGGCCCTGCTCAATTCATAACGTTGACAGTGCTCTTGAATATGCTGAAAAATTAGCATTGGAAAATCAAAGACTACAAGAAAATATATTGATTGTAATGCGTGTTTATTTTGAAAAACCAAGGACAACAGTTGGGTGGAAAGGCTTAATAAATGATCCTGATTTGGATGGTAGTTATAAAATTTCAAAAGGTATTGAAATGGCGAGAAAACTCTTAATAAACCTTGCTGCATTGAATTTACCAGTTGGAACAGAATTTCTGGATCCAATATCACCTCAATATGTTACTGATTTAATTTCATGGGGTGCAATAGGCGCTAGAACAGCAGAAAGTCAAATACATCGTGAATTAGCCTCAGGATTATCGTGCCCAATTGGGATAAAAAACGGAACGAATGGTGGTCTAAAAGCAGCTATAGATGGTATTCAAGCTGCTAATCACTCTCATGTTTTTCTTGGCGCTACAAAAGAATCAGAAATTGCTATGTTAAAAACGTCAGGTAATAATGATGCTCATATTATCCTTCGAGGTGGAAAAGAACCGAATTATGATGAGGATTCTGTAAACCAAACTATTACAGCTTTAAAAGAGGCTGAAGTTAACGAATCTATTATGATTGATGCGAGTCATGGTAATAGTCAAAAAAAATTTAAACAACAAATTGCAGTAATAAAAAATATTTCAACTCAAATATCTAATAATAATAAAAGCATTAAAGGAGTAATGATTGAGAGTAATTTGATAGAGGGGAATCAAAAAATTACTGAGAATCTAAAATATGGTCAAAGCATTACAGATGCTTGTATGGGCTGGGATGATACTCTGGAGTGTTTAGAACTTTTAAACGAAGCCGTTGGTCATAGAAGAGGAAAATAAATATTGGAATTCAAAGATAAGCACTCATTTTCGAAACAAATAGCAGAAACAATTGGACTAGAATCTGCAATAATAATTAACTTCATCAATGAAAATCAAATAGAGGAAGATCTATCATCTGATGTTTTAAAGAGGTTACTTCAAAAAGAATTCCAGTTTTTAGATAAAAAAGATATCGATGCGAGTTTAGCTTTAATAAAAAAATTTGACTTAGTCAAATCTATAGGAAAATCAAAATATCAAGTCAAATCTCCATCAAAAAGTATTAAGAAAAAAAATAAGATAAATAAAAATTGGTACCCATCCAAAGATGTAATAGAAGTACTTGACCTTGGGAACATACCTATAAAATTTTCTGAAAAGAAATTATCTGAATTTATTATTTACTGGTCTGAAAAAGAACAAGAAAGAGACAATTGGAGTACTTTATTTATTGATTTTATTCGAAGAGAATGGGCAAAAGAATCAAATTCCACAAAGGGTTTGCCATTTTGTATAAAAAAAGATTGGAAACCAGATAATGATGTTTTTGATATACTTGAATTTTCAGATATTTCAAAAAAAACTGCATTGAAATATCTAAAGGAGTTTATACTCTATTGGAGCGAAAATGGATCAGCTTTTACAACATGGAATTCAAAATTTATTGAACACGTTAAAAGAAGACATTTAGTTACTCAGGTAGCAAAAAATGAAAAAAATAAAGAGCATTATGAACCAGGAGAGTATACAAAAGACTTTTCATCAAGAAAAAGTGACAAATCTTGGGCAGAAGAACTTAATTTCGAATAAGAAAGAATTCGTTCAAACGATTGACGATCTTTTTTTAAAGTTAGAGCTTTCATATCATTATCAGTTCTATAAAGTTTTTGGCACTGATGAAAAATTAAAAGAAGGAAAAAAATTATGGGCACAAAGTCTTAAGAATTTTTCGTCAATAACAATTAAAAAAGCTACAAACGAGGTTATTAGCACCCAATCCTACCTTCCAACACTTACCGATTTAATAAAAGCATCCATAGATATACAAAATGATGATGGATTTCCATCAGCTGAAGAAGCTTTTATAGAAGCAAGAAAATCTTATTCACCAAGATCTAATTTTAATTGGAGTCATCCTATTGTATATTTTGCTGGAAAAAAAACTGGTTGGAATATATTAGACGAAAAAGATAATAAAGAGGCTTTTATGAGTTTTGTGAAAATATATTCAAAATTTAAAAAAGAAGCATCTAATGGTGTAAAATTCACCATTAAAAATTCATCTAAAGAAGAAGTAAAACAACCATTAAATAAAAAACTATTAGAAGAATTAAGAAAAAAACATAAAATCTAAGTTGCTTCTTACTTAAAACTTTTAATAGTAAATTATGTCAAAGTTACCAATTATGACCAAAAATATAAGAATTTCTTTATATATATTTATACCAATATTGTTTTGGATGGTGTCAGGAATATTTGTTTCTGAAAAAGAAGTTATAGAGGAAAAAAGTGATGAATTATTTAAAGTTGAGGTTTTGGTTAGTGAGGCTCAATATTTTCAACCTCTTATAAAGCTCAAGGCAACTTCTATGTCAGAAGCAAGAATCAACGTTCGAGCAAAAACTTCAGGTGAAGTTGTTAAAATTGGTGCGAAACAAGGAGAATTTATCCAAAAAGACTTCATACTGTGTAGTCTTGGTGTGGTTGAATTAAATAGAACTGAGGTTAAATCGCCCTTTTCTGGATATATTGAAAACATTGTAAAGCCTGGAAATTTTCTAGAAAGAGGACAGGTATGTGCAACAATTATTCAGTTGAACCCTATAATTTTTATTGCCGAGGTTCCAGAGTTTAAGATTAATAAAGTAAGAGTTGGTCAATCGGTTTTGATTGAGCTCATAACAGGTGAAGAAATTGAAGGTCAACTTTCATTTGTATCTAAGAGTGCCTCAAATTTAACCAAAACCTTTAAAATTGAATCAGAAATTGAAAATATAGACGGAAAAATAAGAGATGGCATTACCGCAGAGATGACGATAAAAACTGATGAAATTCTTGCTCATAAAATTTCACCATCAATCCTATTACTAAATGATAAAGGCATATTAGGCATTAAGACTGTAAATGATCAAAATATAGTTAAATTTAATAAGCTTGATATTCTTGAGGATTCTGAAGACGGCCTATGGGTATCTGGCATTTCAAATCTAAGTCGAATTATTATTCAAGGGCAAGGTTTTGTTGAGGATGGTCAAGAAGTGATTACCGAAATAAAATGACACGAATTATAGATTTTGCTCTCTCTAAGGCAAAAACTACTATTATGATGGCAGTTTTTGTTCTTATCGCTGGAACAGTTGCGCGTCAAGAAATTCCCATTGCTGCTGCTCCTAATATTCAACTACCTTTCTTATCAGTTTCTGTATTTCTTGATGGTGCATCTCCTAAAGACACATCTCGTTTAATTGCAAGACCTATAGAAAATAGTGTTGATACTGTGCCAGGTGTAGAAAGAGTAAGTTCAATAAGTTCAATGAGTTATGCAAGAATTATTTTAGAATTTGAAGTTGGTTACGATATGGATAAAGCCCTTGTTGATTTGAAACAAGCAGTTGAAGAAACAAAATTTGAATTGCCTCTTGAAGCTGAAGATCCAATTATAGAGGAATATACTGAAGCATCTTTTCCAATAATGAATATAAGCATTGTTGGGAATAGCTCACTTCGACAAAAAGTCTTCTATGCAAAAGATTTAAAAGAAAAAATTGAAACATTAGAGGAAGTTCTAAGAGCTGATCTAGCAGGTGCACCAGATGAGGTTTTAGAAGGCGTTATCAACAAATCAAAAATGGAATCCTATGGTGTAACTCTATCTGATTTATATTACTCAGTGTCAAATAATAATTTAATTATTCCAGGAGGGACTCAAGATACAGGAAGAGGAAGCTTTAATATTGAAGTTCCAAGCATTATTGAGACAGCTCAAGATGTTTATTCTATTCCTATAAAAGTTACTCCAGAGGCAATAGTTACACTTGGAGATATTGCAACCATATCTAGAACGTTTAAAGACTACTCTTCATATGCAAGAGTTAATGGACAAGATGCAGTAACTCTGGAAATTTTGCTTAGAGAAGGCGCTAATGCAATAGATGCTTCTAATGGTATTAAAAGTATTCTTTCTAATTTTCAGGAAAAAATCCCAGATAATTTAGAAATTATCATTACTGACGATGATTCAATATATGCAGAACTGATGGTAAAAGAACTGAATGGAAATATAATTACAGCGGTATCCCTAATCATGATCCTTATTGTAGCAAGTATGGGGTTTCGAGTATCGATGCTTGTGGGTCTTTCAATACCTTTTTGTTTTCTATCAACTTATCTAACACTTTATCTTTTAGGATATGAGGTAAATTTTCTTGTAATGATGGGTCTTTTATTGGGCATGGGAATGTTAATTGATGGTTCGATAGTAATAACCGAGTATGCCGATAAAAAAATTGCCGAAGGTCTTTCAAGATTTGAGGCATACAGACTCTCATCTAAAAGAATGTTTTATCCTATTCTGGCCTCTACAGGAACAACTTTAGCAGCATTTATCCCTGTGATGTTTTGGCCTGGATACACTGGTGAATTTATGAAGCTTTTACCAGTAACTGTTTCTATAGTTCTTATTTCTTCTTTAGTTTATTCATTAATTGTAATTCCTGTCTTAGGGTCAGTATTTGGGCAAAATGAGTCAGGATTAAATAAAGAAGAAAATGAACGTGAATCTATATTTGTAATTCTTGTTGAAAAATATGGATCTTATATTAAAAATTTTATAAAGAATCCTATAGAAACTGTTATAGGTGTATTCGCTGTAATTTCTTTGATAATGATTACGTTCTCTTTTTACAGCAAAGGAACAGTATATTTTGCAATTGTTGATCCTGTTTCTGCTGAAATTACAATAAGGGCTAGAGGTAATTTTTCTGCACTTGAGTCAAAAGAAATAATAGAAACAGTTGAAGAGAAATTTTTAGCTATTGAAGAACTACAAAGTGTTTATTTGAGAGCGGGTAGTAATTGGTGGCAGTCAGGAGCTGATAAAATTGGTGGCGGATATGTTGAAGTGGCAGCACCCGCAAAAAGGTCAATAAGTGGATTAGAAGTAATTGAAAAAGTTAAAAAGTCTGCTGAGGATATACCCGGCATTATTGTCGAAACTAAAGCAAATCTTGGAGGTCCAGAATTTGATTCTCCAATTCAGATGACAGTTTATGGAAAAAACGAAAGAGAAACTGACATTGTTACAAATTACATAGAAAGCTACATAAGAAATAACATTTCAGGTTTAACAAATATATTTTCATCAAAATCATATCCGTCCGTGGAATGGAGTGTAGAAGTTGATAAGCAAAAGGCAGCACAACTCGGCGTAAATGTAGGCGATGTTGGTGCATTGGTTCAAATGCTAACTAATGGATTTAAGGTTGGTGAATACAGACCAGATGATTCAAGAGATGAGGTTGAAATAAGAGCTCGATTTCCAGAATCTAATAGAACAATTACAGGCATAGCAAACTTAAATGTTACAACTAATGGTGGTCTGGTTCCTGTTAGTTCATTTATAAATCTTGAAGCAAAAGAAAGTAAGCAAATGATAAATAGAGCAAATGGTAAATATGCTCAATCAATTGCTGCTTCAACAATTGATGAAACTCAAGTCTCAAATAAAATTCAAATAATACAAGAATGGCTTAATGCCCAAGAATTTGGCGAAGATATAGAAGTAAAATTTGAAGGAATGGCTGAAGAAACAGAAGAGGTAAATCAATTTATGATAATCGCTGGATTAACTGCGGTGTCGATTATGCTGTTAATGCTTGTTACTCAATTTAATAATTTCTATCAATCATTTTTAATTCTGACATCTGTTGTAATTTCATTTAGCGGAGTGCTACTAGGCCTGTTGATTACAAATAGCGCTTTTAGCACGACCATGACTGGTCTTTCTATAGTAACACTTGCAGGAATTGTAGTTAATAATAATATTGTACTGATAGATACATTTAATAAATTAAAAGATGAATCGCCAAATGAGGAAAAGGCATTGCTTATATTAAATGCTTGCAAACAAAGATTTAGGCCTATCATTCTTACTTCAACAACAACAATATTAGGATTGTTGCCTTTAGCAATGGGATTGAGTGTTGATATTGTATCAAGAGATATTTTGATAGGTAGCAGAATAGTAGATTGGTGGACAAACCTTGCTGTTTCAATAGTTTTTGGGCTTGGTTTTAGTACCTTTATTACATTAATTTTGACTCCAGCAGCTTTAGCTCTACCTTATGCAATTAAAAATGATTATAAAAAATTTTTTAAACTAACAATTAATAAATTACAATAAACCATGAGCAATTCAAACAAAAAAACAGATTTTGAAGCATCTATTCAAAAATTAGAGTCGATCATATCTAAATTAGAAGATGAAAATATTAATTTGGAGGATTCAGTTAAGTCATTTGAAGAAGGCATTAATTTAGTCAAAGAATGTCAAAAACAACTTGCAACTGCAGAATTAAAAGTAAAAAAACTTTTAGATGATGGCACATCTGAAAATTTAGAAAACTAAAAAATCTATGTCCTCAGAATATCTTGCTCAAGTCAGAGAAATTATTGGAGCAAATATTTCATCTGTAATTAATAATACAAATCTTATTGAAAAATCTATGGCTTACTCATCCTTGAGTGACAGCAAGATGGTCAGGGCTGGACTTGTACTTGCTTCGTCTGAATTAAATAAAAATTTATCAAAATCAAGCGCAATCACATTAGCAACTGCGGTAGAACTTATGCATACTTACTCTCTTATTCATGATGATCTTCCGTGTATGGATGATGATAAATGGAGAAGAAACCAACCTTCAAATCATATTAAATTTGGTGAAGCAAATGCAGTTTTAACAGGAGATGCTCTGCAGGCTCTTGCATATGAAATTATTTGTGAAGATAAAGATCTATCAAATACTTCAAAAGTAAATGCTGTTAAAAGTCTATCTAAGGCATGTGGAAAAAAAGGAATGGTTCTTGGTCAACAACTTGATTTAGAAAATGAGCAAAATTCAGAAAGTATAGAGCTAAAGGATTTAGAATATATTAATTCTCTGAAGACAGGTAAATTAATAGAATGTTCTGTCTTGTTAGGTTCTCTTGAAAATTTATTGGACATTTCTCTTAAAGATGGGCTCAGAGAGTATGGAAAAAAAATTGGTTTAGCATTCCAAATCATTGATGATATTTTGGATGTCTTAGGAGACAAAAATAAATTAGGCAAAGAAGTTAACTCTGATAAGAAAAATAAAAAAATTACCTATATTGAACTAATTGGCGTAGACGCTTCAAAAGAAAAAGCTTCTGATTTGATAAAAAGTGCAATTTCAATTATTAACTCCTTTGATGTAGACAACAAAGAAAATTTAATAGGCATAGCAAACTATATTATTAATAGAGATAAATGAATGAAGATTTTTAAAAAAATACCTAATAAAAAACCTTCAACACCTCTTTTAGATAAGATTGAGTTTCCAAAAGATATAAAAAAATTCTCAAATTCTGAATTAGAGATACTTGCGAATGAGCTCAGAGAGTTTTTGTTATATTCTGTTGGTCAAAGCGGAGGACATCTTGGAGCAGGCCTGGGTGTAATAGAGTTGACAGTTGTTCTTCATTATCTTTTTGATACTCCTAATGACAATCTTGTCTGGGATGTTGGACATCAAGCTTACCCTCATAAAATTCTCACTGGCAGAAAAAGTAAAATTCAAACAATCAGAAAGAAAGATGGGCTAGCTCCTTTTCCAAACATTAATGAAAGTGCATTTGATGCATTTGGAGTTGGTCATTCTAGCACCTCAATAAGTGCTGCACTTGGGATGTCTATTGCAAATCAAGCGGATAATAACAATAAGAAAACAGTTGCAGTAATTGGAGATGGCGCAATGACAGCTGGAATTGCTTTTGAAGCTCTAAGCCATAGTGGTCATTTGAAACCAAATTTATTAATAATCTTAAATGATAATGATATGTCTATTTCAGAAAATGTTGGTGGGTTATCGAATTACTTTTCAAGAATCTGGGCTTCAAAAACATATAAAGGTATTAAAAAAGGTGGTGCTAGTTTTTTAAAGCCGCTTCCTCAGGCGTATCATTTAGCTAGAAAAGTTGAATCGCAAATGAAAGCGATGGTAGCTCCAGGAAGTATTTTTGAAGAGCTTGGCTTAAACTATATTGGGCCAATCGATGGACATAATATTAAACAATTAATTGATGTAATAGGAAATTTAAAAGATTTTGATGGTCCTCAATTTCTTCATATTATTACAAAAAAAGGTGCGGGGCTTGATCCAGCCGAAATTGATAGAATTCAATTTCATGCTATTGGCAAAATAAACTCTTTTGAGGAAAAAGGCCAATCAAAACCAAAGTATCAAGACATTTTTGGTGATTGGATTTTAGAAATGGGGTCTATTGATCAGAATTTAATTGCAATAACGCCAGCAATGCGAGAAGGATCGGGCTTAGTAAAATTTAGTGAGAAATTTCCAGATAGATACTTTGATGTTGCCATTGCTGAACAGCATGCAGTGACATTTGCAGCTGGTCTATCTCTAGAAAATAAAAAGCCAATAGTTGCAATATATTCAACATTTCTTCAAAGAGCCTATGACCAACTTATTCATGATGTTGCTGTTCAAAATCTTGACGTTACTTTTGCGATTGATAGAGCTGGACTTGTTGGAGAAGACGGTCCAACTCATTCAGGAAATTATGATATTGCATTCATGCGATGCATACCAAATTTATTAATTATGACCCCTTCAAATGAGCAAGAGACAAGAGATTTATTAACAACGGCATATTATTATAATGGTCCTGCAGCCGTAAGATATCCTAGAGGTTCTGGACCAAATGTAAAGCTTGAAAAAGAAATCAAATCTTTTGAAATAGGTAAAGCAAATTTAATAAGAGAAGGTAAAAAAGAAATTATATTTTTAAATTTTGGTGCTTTGCTTGAAGAAGCAAAAGTAGTTTGCGACAACCTTGATCTTACTTTAATTGACATGCGTTTTGTAAAACCTCTAGATTCAGAGATGCTATTAACTTATTTAAATAAAGCTAATTTTTTTGTATCGCTTGAGGATGGTTCAATTGCAGGAGGGGCAGGCAGTGCTGTGCAAGAGTTTTGTATGGAACACAATATAAAAATACGATCAAAACTTTTCGGCATTGAAGATAAATTTATTGAGCATGCTTCAAGGGAAGAGATGCTTGAGGAAGCAAATTTAACTTCTATAAAAATAGAAAGAGTGTTAAAAGATATGCTGGAAATATAGCTAATACTCCAGCAAGCAGATCGTCTAAAACAATACCAAAACCATTTTTATAATTCTTATCAACATAAGAAATTGGAAAAGGTTTCCATACATCAAATAGCCTAAAAAAAATAAATACAACCAAAGCATAAAAAGTTCTTGTTTCCTGAGATGTTAAAAATAACGCAGGCAACAAAGATAACCACATGCCTGAAAGCTCGTCTATTACTATTGATTTATGATCTCTATCTTTAAGATATTTTGAAGCTTGAGAACAAATCCAAATTGAGAAAACAATAACAACCAAAGAAATGATTAACATGTTTGTATAGTGAGATAGATAAATAAATAAAAAAAGCGCAAATGCAGAACCAAAAGTTCCGGGTGCTAGTGGAATAGTTCCTATGCCACCAAGAGTTGCAATAAAATGTATAGGATTTTTTAAATTAGGAAAATTTTTCATTTTTTAAAATGATCGAATCCATTAGTTTCTAGATCATACTCCTTTTTGGAAATAAAATTTAATTTTTTATCTTTTGTTATAGTCCCAATTTTGAAAAAGCACTCATCTTCAATGCCTGGTGGCATCGTAAAACACAAGTCATAATCATCGCCTGCATCTAAATCACTTAAATTTGAAGTGATTGGAATGTCATCTATATATATGTCAGCTCCTACACTGGAAGAAGTTAAAATTTTTTTTAAATCTCCAATTAAACCATCTGAGGTATCAATGCACGCGTTAACATTTTTATAAATTTTCTTTGCTAAGCTAAATTTAGGTTCAGGATGCATATAATCACTTATATAGTCTGAATTAAATTTACAATTTTTCCAATCTTTTAAACCTTTTCTTGCCCTACCCACTTGGCTGCTTATAAATATTTCATCGCCAATTTTTGCATTATTTCTTTGAACTATTTTATTGCCAAGCGGAACACCAAATACTGTTACATTTATATTTAAAGGGCCTTTTGTAATATCGCCACCGATCAGAGAAAGTTCATACTTGTTACATACTTCTTTAATGCCTTGCGCAAACTTTTCGTACCAATCTCTATCTGTTTTTTCAGAAGTTATAGAAATGCTTAAAGCTTTAGGACTACAACACATAGCAGCAAGATCACTTAAAGCAATTGCAATAGCCCTATATGCAATATCGTTTGGCATAGCATTTGCTGGAAAATGAACATTTTCAATTGAGGAATCAACAGAAGTAACTACTTCACTTTGAAAATTAAAAACGGCACAATCGTCACCAGATGGGACTATTATTCCATTTTTTTTGTCATATTCGGCTCCAATGCCTTTAAATATACCTATTAGTTCAAATTCTGAAATCAAAGATTAACTAGGATATCTTTCTAATAATCCCGATGCTCCCATTCCTCCGCCAACGCACATTGTTACAACACCAAATTGTTTATCTTGTCTTGTAAGCTCCCTTGCCAAATGACCAACACATCTTGATCCTGTCATTCCATAAGGGTGTCCTATTGAGATAGAGCCTCCATTAACATTTAGTTTATCCATTGGTATGCCTAATTTATCTCTACAGTATGCAACTTGGACTGCAAATGCTTCATTAAGTTCCCAGAGGTCAATATCATTCATAGACATATTGTAATTTTTTAAAAGCTTCGGTACTGAATAGACCGGCCCTATTCCCATTTCATCTGGCTCACAACCCATTGTAGTAAAACCTCTAAAATAAACCATAGGCTTAAGACCTAATTCCAAGGCTTTTTCTTCCGACATTACTAGAGCAACAGAAGCACCATCTGATAACTGAGAAGAATTTCCGGCTGTAACAGTACCGTTTTCAGGATCAAAAACGGGTTTAAGTGCGCTCAATCCTTCCATAGTTGTTTCAGGTCTGTTGCACTCATCTTTGTTCACAGTAACTTCAACTTCTTTTGAATCACCAGTTTCTTTATTGACTAGCAACATTTTTGTTTGCATAGGAATTATTTCGTCATCATAAAGTCCAGCATCTTGAGCAGCAGCAGTTCTTTTTTGGCTTTCAAATGCAAGTTCATCTTGAGTTTCTCTTGAAATTTTATATCTCTTTGCAACAACTTCCGCTGTCATTCCCATTGGATAATATATTCCAGGAGATTGCTCTGCTAATTTTTCATTAACAAAATTATCCATATTCATTTTTGCACCGATCATTGAAATTGTTTCTGCACCACCAGCAATAACCGCATCATATGATCCAGCCATAATTTGTCCAGCAGCCATTGAAATTGATTGCATTCCAGAAGAGCAATATCTGTTAATAGTAGTTCCTCCAACACTAATGGGTAAGTTAGATAAAACTGCTGCATTTCTGGCAACATTATGTCCTTGAGCACCTTCAGGATTCCCACAGCCCATTATTATGTCTTCTACAACCTCTGGAGAAAGAGTAGGATTTCTCTCAAGCAAAGCATTAATTATATGAGCAAGCATATTATCTGGTCTTGTGATATTAAAACCACCTCTATTTGATTTTGCTAGTCCTGTTCTAACACTATCTACAATAACTACATTTCTCATAACTTCTCCAAAAAATTTAATAGGCTGTATTTTATTCCATCTTATTATTTACTTAAAGCTTCTTGTACCAATTAGGTATAATATCTATACCAAACTCTTCAGCTTTTTTAATAATATACGGTATTGTTATCGGGCTAAAGGGCAGAACAACTAAAACGCCCAAACCAAGGCTTTTTAATATTTGTTCAAACTGCTTATTAGCTTCGATAATCTCTTCTTCGCTAGCATTACCTTCAGCATATTTTAAATAAATGTCCAACATTTTTTTATTTTCTTCAGTTTCGTTAAGAAAACTATCTTTAATTTTTAAAATATACTTTTGAAGTCTTTTATTATTCATAATTATATTAATTATTATGCTACATTTATTATATGAAAAAATCTCAAAGAGCCTTAATTATTTCTAAGATTTTAGATAAAGAGTATCCAGCAACTCCTATACCATTAGACCATTTTAGTACATACTCTTTGCTCATAGCTGTCTTACTTTCAGCTCAATGTACCGATGAAAGAGTAAATAAGGTAACGCCAAAACTTTTTGATATTGCATCTGACCCTATATCGATGTCAAAGCTCTCTCAAAATGCTATTTATGAAATAATAAAGCCATGTGGATTAGGTCCAAAAAAATCTAAAGCTATTTTAAATTTATCAAAAATCTTAGTTAAAAATTTTAATTCTGAAGTACCTCAAGATTTCAAAGATCTTGAAAGTTTGCCTGGAGTTGGTCATAAGACTGCATCTGTAGTTATGAGTCAGGGCTTTGGTGTTCCTGCTTTTGCAGTTGATACTCATATTCATAGACTTGCACAAAGATGGGGTCTTACTAGTGGTAAAAATGTTAAAAAAACCGAAGAAGATTTAAAAAAAAATTTTCCAAAAGAGAATTGGAATAAATTACACTTACAAATGATTTTTTGGGGAAGAGAATTTTGTCAAGCGAGAGATTGCTATGGTTTGAAATGCAAAATTTGCACATCATGCTATCCAAAAAGAATAAAACCTTTTATGCACAAAAAGCCTTAGATAATATAAAATTAGCATAAATTCTTTTTAACTTTAATATAACTTTTAAAAAATTATGAAATCATCAAGAAGCGATAATATTTTTTCTAATGAAAATTCTATTGAAAACTATGACTCAGAATTATGGAAATCTTTTCAAAATGAAGCAAAAAGACAAGAGGATCATATTGAACTAATTGCATCAGAAAACTATGCGTCTAAGAGAATTTTAGAAGCACAAGGGTCCGTTTTAACTAATAAATATGCAGAAGGGTATCCATCAAAACGATATTATGGTGGTTGTGAGAATGTAGATGTTGCTGAAAATCTTGCTATAGATAGAGCAAAAGAACTATTCAAATCAGATTACGCAAATGTCCAACCGCATTCTGGCTCATCAGCAAATGCTGCAGCATATTTAGCGCTTTTAGAACCAAACGATACAATTCTTGGTATGAGCTTAGATCATGGGGGTCATCTTACGCATGGATCAAAAGTTAATTTCTCTGGTAGGAACTATAAAAGCGTTCAGTATGGGCTTCATCCTGAAACTAATGATATAAATTATGATGAAGTAAGATCTCTTGCAAAAGAATATAAACCAAAATTAATAATAGCAGGATTTTCTGCATTTACTGGAATAATAGATTGGAAGAAGTTTAGAGATATTGCTGACGAAGTTGGAGCATACTTTTTAGTTGATATGGCTCATGTTTCAGGTTTGGTTGCAGCAAATTTATATCCATCACCTATACCTTTTGCTGATGTTGTTACATCTACGACCCATAAAACATTAAGAGGTCCAAGATCAGGTATTATTCTTGCAAAAGCAAATGAAGAAATTGAAAAAAAACTTAACTCAGCAGTATTCCCAGGATCACAAGGCGGCCCTCTTATGCATGTTGTTGCTGCTAAAGCATTATGTTTTAAAGAGGCACTTGATCCAGAATTTAAAATTTACATTCAAAATGTAATGGATAACGCAAAAATAATGGCAAAAACTTTAATGTCAAATGGTATAGATATTGTCAGCAATGGAACTGAAAATCATATTATTTTAGTAGACTTGAGGTCTAAAGGCATGACTGGGAAAGACCTCGAAAAACTTCTTGGGACTGTCAATATTACAGTAAATAAAAATTCAGTACCAAATGATCCGGCTTCACCATTTGTGACATCTGGTATCAGAATTGGAACACCTGCGGTTACAACCAGAGGATTTAAAGAGAAAGAAATTATTCAAGTTAGTAATTGGATTTCAAATATTATCAATGATTTTGATAATGATGAGCTTCAAAAAAATATTAAAGAAGAAGTTCAAAATCTTACAAGCAATTTTCCAGTATATAATGTGTAGATGTATTGCCCTTTTTGCCAAGCTGAAGATACTAAGGTAATTGATTCAAGATTAGTTGCAGATGGCTCACAAATAAGAAGAAGAAGAGAATGTGAGGTATGTTTCTCTAGGTTTACAACTTTTGAAACTATTGATCTAGCTTTACCTAGAGTCATTAAGAGCAATGGGGAAAGACAGCCTTTTAATGGATCAAAATTGAAATCCGGTATGTTAAGAGCTCTTGAAAAAAGACCTTTATCAACAGAAGAAATAGATACTATTTTTGGAAAAATTCTAAAAGAAATAAGAACTAAAGGGGTTCGTGAAATAAAATCTATTGAAATCGGCAAAATTATGATGAATGCACTAAAAGAAGTTGATACTGTTGCATATGTTCGTTTTGCATCCGTCTATAGAGATTTTCAAGATATTGAAGATTTTTCTCAAGAAATTAGCTCACTCAATAAAGAGAATCCATCAAAGAAAAATTCAAAAAAATGAATTATGAAGATTTAATGCTTCATGCAATTACTAATGCTGAGTCTTTCAAATATACTGCAAAGCCAAATCCCGTAGTTGGAGCAATACTTTGTAACGAAAATGAAGTTATCTCAGAAGGTTATCATGAAGTTTACGGTGAAAATCATGCAGAAATTAATGCGATATTGAAAGCAGAAGAATTGCTTGGAAAAAAATTCAATAATTTTTCTGATTTAACTTTAATTAGTACCTTAGAGCCATGTAGTCATCAAGGTAAAACTGGATCATGTGCAAAAAGAATCGCTGCTACCGGAATAAAAAATGTTTTAATTGGTGCAATTGATCCAAACCCTTTAGTTTCTGGTAAAGGCATTAAAATACTAGAAGAAAATAATGTTAAAGTTATTTCTGGCATTCATAAAGAGTTAGTAGAAAGTCAAAATAGTTTTTTTTTCTTTAAGCACAAAAATAGAAGGCCTTATATTATTTTAAAAATTGCGTCTTCACTTGATGGAAAGTCACATTTTGATAACGGTGAAAGAACAATAATTACATCTCAAGCTTCAAGAGATGACGTTCAGGTATTAAGAGCAACTTGTGATGCAATATTAACTGGTGGCAATACTGTGAAAAATGATAATCCTAGGATGAATGCCAGAGTAGATTTTCCAGTCAACCAACCAAAAAAAATACTACTATCAAGCAAAGAGTTTGAGATGAACTTGAATTTCTTTAAAGATGGTCAAGTAAAGATTTTTAAAACTAAAGACCTAGGTGAGATTATAAATTCTATCGGATCTGAAGACATTTCCTCTGTACTGATTGAAAGTGGTCCTAAGTTAGCTAATTCTTTTTTAAAACTAGGATTAATAGATGAAATTATTTCATATACATCAAACATGAATCTTGGCCAGAATGCTATAAATTGGTTTCATGAAGAAAATGCTATTGAAAAATATGGTTTTAAATTAGAATCCTCATATAACGTTGATACCGATTTAAAAGAAATCTTTAAAAAAAATGAATAAAAGTAGTACCTTAGAAATTATTGATGATATTAAAGCTGGGAAAATGGTCATTGTTGTTGATGACGAATCTCGGGAGAATGAGGGAGATCTTATTTGTGCTGCAGATTTAGTTACGCCAGAAATAATTAATTTTATGGCATCAAAAGGCAAAGGCTTAATTTGTCTGCCAATGAGTAAAGAGCTTTGTGATAAATATAATCTTCAAATGATGGCTAATAATAATAGAGCTACTAATAAAACAGCCTTTACAGTTTCAATTGAAGCGGCAGAAGGAATAACAACAGGTATTTCTGCTGCAGATAGAGCTCATACAATCAAAACAGCCTTAGATAAAAAATCTAAACCATCCGATATTGTTCAGCCTGGTCATATATTTCCTCTCAGAGCAATGAAAGGTGGAGTTCTTAGTAGAGCTGGACATACTGAAGCTGCCTGTGATTTAGCTGAATTGGCTGGACTGCAGTCAGCTGGAGTGATATGCGAAATAATGAATGATGATGGTACTATGGCAAGAAGAGATGATTTAATAAAATTTGGTAAAGAAAATAATATTAAAGTTGGTACTATTGCAGACTTAATTGATTACAGGCTTTCGATGGATGCTACTGTTGAATCTGTGCTTGATAAAAATGTTATAAATGAGTTTGGTGAATTTAAGTTAAATGTGTGGAGAGATAAGATTTATGATGAATATCATTTTTCTCTCTCTATGGGTGATTTAGATAATGTTGAGTCTCCTCTAGTTAGGGTACAAACTCAAAGCATACTTCAAGATTTGCTTGGTATTGATGATTTAGGAAAAAATTGGTCTATAAGAGATTCTTTAAAAAGAATTGCTAAGGAAGGTACAGGATTGTTTGTTCTTATTAATCACAGAGATGCAAAAAGTTATTGGTTAAATAAACTTGAAGAAAAGGAAATAGAACCTAAAAGTAATAGAAGAGTAATAGGAGTTGGATCACAAATATTAAGAGCTTTGAACTTAAAAAAAATAACTGTATTAGGAACGCCTACAAAATATAGCGCAGTTTCTGGGTTTGATATAGAAATAACTGGTTTTGAAAATGAATAAAGTTTTGATTGTTCATACTTGTTGGTATGAAAAATATATAGATGAGATGATTGCTATTGCTAAAGAAGAACTTCATAAAAAAACTAATATGAATTTTGAAGTTAATACTGCAAGAGCTCCTGGTGCATTAGAATTGGCTTCTTTGGCCCAAAATAAAATTGAAAAATTTAATGGTGAGTATTCTGGTATTTTATTTGTAGGAATAATAATTAGAGGTGAAACATCTCATTATGATCTTGTCACTAAAGAAACATTTAGATCAATAGGTGTTTTTTCAGAAAAAAACTTTAATATTGCTGTTCTTAATAACGTTATATGTGTAGAGAATAAAGTTCAACTTAAGGAAAGGTATTCTGTTGCTACAAAAAGAAATACATTATCACTTGTTGATTTTATTCATGAAAAATCTCTCTAAGTTTAAGATTGCCGTTAAGACTAGAGAATATTTAGTACAAGCAATTTATCAGATGCTTTTTAATAAACAAAAGGTTTCAATGATAGTAAAACAATTCAAAAATGAGCATGAAACAAAAAAAGTTGATTTTATGATGTTTTCTTCTTCTTTAAAATCTATTGAAAAAAATAAAAAGGAAATAGAAGAAATTTTAACTTCACTGGAAATTAAAGATACTAGCTTAGAATTAATTGATAAATCAATTCTATATTTTGCAATCAATGAGATGCTGTATGGTGACTTGGATAAACCTGTTGCATTAGATGAATCTTTGAGACTGTCAAAGAAATTTTCAAGCCCTGACTCCTACAAATTTATTAATGCAAGTTTAGATAAATTTCTAAAAATAATTTGATTTAACGTAATATTGTTTGATCTCTTGATGGGCCAGTAGAAACTATCGTTGCTGTGCATCCTGTAAAGTCTTCAATAAATTCTATATATTTTTTGGCATTCTCTGGTAACTCAGAATAAACTGTCGTTCCTTCTGTGGAAGATAACCAGCCCGGAAATTTTTTGTACACAGGTTTATTATTTTTAGATTCAATACAAACATTAATTGTTTCCATTTCATCTAATACATCAAGTTTAGTGATACAAAGATCTGTTACAGAATTTGTAAAAATCGCTTTTTTAAGAGCTACTAAATCAAGCCAACCGCATCTTCTTGGTCTTCCAGTAGTTGCACCAAATTCATTTCCTTTTTCTGCAAGCATTTTTCCATGATTATCAAAAAGTTCTGTTAAAAAAGGGCCTTCACCTACCCTGGTAGCATAAGCTTTTGAGATACCTATAATTTTATTTATAAACTTTGGTCCAATGCCAAGTCCTGTAGAAACTCCTCCGGCAGTTGTACTTGATGAAGTAACGTAGGGATATGTCCCATGATCTATGTCTAAAAGAGTTCCTTGTGCGCCTTCAAACAGAATAGATTTATTATTTTTTATCCACTCATGCATAATTTCTTGAGAATCAATACAGTATTCGTTATATAAATACTCATATTTGCTTATTTCTTCTATAACTTCATCTATTTTATGGGGTTGCTCATCATAAAGATTTTCTAATAGTTTGTTATGATATCCGACAAGAGTATTAATTTTGTCTTTCAAAATATCTATTTTCCCCAGATCTCCAAATCTAATTGCCCTTCTCCCAATCTTATCTTCATAAGCTGGACCAATGCCTCTTCCAGTTGTGCCAATGGATTCTTTTTTGTCTCTCGCTTTGTCTATAGAAATGTGGCTTGGAAGAATCAATGAACACGCAGAGCTGATATAAAACCTATCTACGAAAGATATATCTTTATCTTGCAGGTTTATTATTTCTTTTTCTAGTGCATCTAAAGCAAGCACAACTCCATTGCCTATTAAACATTTAGCATTCTCATGCAAGATGCCAGAAGGTATGAGATGAAGTACAGTTTTTTGACCTTTTACTTTTATTGTATGACCAGCGTTATGGCCACCTTGAAATCTACATACAGCATCCGCTTTTTGACTTAATGCATCAACAATCTTCCCCTTACCTTCATCTCCCCATTGCAGACCAAGGATAAGAGTATTATTAGACACTCTTGATTACTCTATGTCTTTTTTCTTATTAAGATACTGAAAAAACTCAGAGTCTGAATCTATTAACATTACATCAGATTTATTTTCAAATGTTTCCACGTAAGCTTTCATGCTTCTTGTAAATTCATAAAATTCTGGATCTTGTGAGAAAGACTCTGCATAAATACCTGCTGCTTCTGCATCCCCTGAACCTCTGATTTGTTCAGCTTCTTTATAAGCCTCAGCCAATATTACAACCTTGTCTTTATCAGCAATAGCTTTAATTTCTCTAGCAATTTCCTTACCTTCTGATCTTAACTCTTCTGCCAGTCTGTTTCTCTCCGTTCTCATTCTTTCGTATACAGAACTACTTAGATTAGAAGGTAGATCAATTCTTTTAACTCTGAAATCAATAATTTCTACACCTAGATCAGCAACAGATTCATCAAGCGATGTTAGCATAATATTCATTAACTCATCTCTTTCACCTGAAACTACCTCTTTTACTGTTCTTTTACCAAACTCATTTTTAAGAACAAATTCAGACCTTTGACCTAGTAAACTATTAAGACTAAAAAAACTTCCATTGTTAGCTTTATAAAATGTTAAAACATCTGAAATTTTATATTTAATAAATGTATCTACTAATAGGTACTTACTTTCAACAGTAAGTATTCTGTCAGGTTGCTCATCTAAAGTTTGAATTCTTGAGTCATATTTTTTTACTTCTTGTATTATCGGTAATTTAAAATGAAATCCAACTGGGACATCTGTTCTTACCTGTTCACCGAACTGGAATACGATTGCCTTTTGCTTTTCATTAACTACAAAAATACTATTGAACAATAAGCCTATTATAAGAGCACCGAATACTAATAGTAATGTATTTTTATTCATCGTCATCTCCTTTTTTCTTATTTTCTTCCATAATTTTATCTAGCGGTAAATAAAGTAAGTTGTTTCCACCCTCAACATCAACCATAATTTTTGTTGAATTTGATAGAACTGATTGAAGAGCATCTAAATAAAGTCTATCCCTTGTAACCTCAGGTGCTTTTTGGTATTCATCTAATAGTTTATTAAATCTGTCTACTTCACCCTCTGCATTTGCAACAACTTCAAGTTTATAACCTTCAGCTTCTCTGATTCGTGCTTGAGCCTGACCTCTCGCTTCTGGAACAATTGTTAAAGCATATCTTTCAGCCTCATTCTGTAATCTTTCTTTATCTTCTCTTGCCGCAACAACATCATCGAATGCATCTTTTACGGCTGATGGAGGATCTGTCTTCTCAATATTTACTTGTTGGACAAGCAAACCTGTTGTATAAGAATCCAAATATAATTGCATTCTTGTTTGAACTTCTTGTGCAATATTTTCTCTACCCACTGTTAAGGCTTGATCAAGGGTATTATCACCAACTACATGTCTTAATGCACTTTCAAGTGCTTGCTTGAGACTAGCTTCTGGATCTTTAACATTCAATACAAAGTCCTTAAGATTTGAAATTCTGTATTGTGAAGAGACTGTAACATCTATTATATTTTCATCTTTAGTTAACATACTCACGGATTGGGACTCACGTCTTGTTATAGATACATTTTCAGTATATCTTTCATCTATAACTGGAATTTTAAAGTTTAAACCAGGTTGTTGTTCTTCACTAAATTTGCCAAGACGAAGGATTACTGCTCTATCAGTTTCATCGATTATATAAATTGATTGAAACGCCGTGATAACTAAAAGTCCAAAAAAAGCGTAACTTAAGACTCTGCCAATTGGCATTTTAAAACCACCATTTCCTCCAGAATTGTCTCCAGAGCCGTTTGAAGACGATTTTTTACCTCCAAGAATAGACGAAAATTTTTTCATTAAATCGTCAAAGTCTGGGGCTTCGTTTTTGCCTCCCCAGGGATCTTTATTATTTTGATTGTCCCAATTCACATTACTACCTCATATTTTCTATATTATAGTCCTAATGTATGGACTATGTATTATATTTAAAGTGTTCTTTCTAAAGTTTTCAATTTATTAAATATTTTTTGATATTTATTTTTAGATAAAGAATGTAGGTCTTTCCATGATCTCATCCAGGTAATTTGTTTTTTTGCAAGCTGTCTTGTTGCATATAGAGCTAAGTTGAACATTTCATCATTACTATATTCATTATTAATAAGTCCTATCGCTTGTTTATAATTAACTGATTTCCTTAATGGATGATCATCAGAAATCTGATAATTTTTTAACAATGCTTCAACTTCTGAGACTAAACCCTTTTCAATAATTTCAATTAACCTAATCTCAATATTTCTGTGAAGACTTTTTCTATCTTTTTCTTCGATTCCGTATTGAACAACATTATATTTCTCTTTTAGAAATACTGTATCCTCATCCAATAATAAGCTTGCTTTTTGACCGGTATTTTCAATTATTTCAAGTGATCTAATTATTCTTTTTTTATCATTTGGTTTTATCTTTTTAGCTTGTATAGGATCTTTTTTTTCTAGCATTGAGTGCAAATAATTTTTATCATCATTCATAAGGCCACTTAAATATTTTCTTAAATTATTGTCGCCTGGTGGTAGTTTATTTAATCCATCCAGCAATATTTTGAAATACATCATTGTCCCACCTACAAAAATTGGTATTTTTTTATTTTTGTGGGAATTTTTAATAAATTCATTAGCCTCTTTGTAAAAAGAGGAAACAGTGTAAATTTTATTTGGAGAAATATGATCAACGAGTTTATGAGGAAATTCTTTGAGAATTTTTTTTGATGGTTTTGCTGAGCCAATATTACAATCTTTATATACCATTACTGAATCAACACTAATAATATCTATTGCAAAATTTTTAGCTAATTCAATTGCAAGATTGGATTTCCCAACAGCCGTAGGCCCAAGAATAAAAATTATTGGTTTTTTACTAATACTAATTTACAAAGCTTCTTCGTTTAATTCACCAGTTCTTATTCTTATAACTTCTTCAATAGGGGTTATAAAAATTTTACCGTCACCAATTTTGCCAGATGATGCAGCATCAATAATTACTTTCTTTACTTCATCAACCATATCGTCAGATGTTGCGATTTCTATTTTAATTTTAGGCAAAAAATCTATTGTGTATTCTGCTCCTCTATAAAGCTCTGTATGACCTTTTTGCCTCCCAAAACCTTTAACCTCAGTCATTGTTAGGCCAGTAACATTGATTTTGTCTAAAGCATTTCTAACTTCTTCAACTTTAAATGGTTTAATTATTGCTGTGATAAGTTTCAATTTGATTCCCCTAAATTAAATTTAAAATATCTCTATACTGCTCTTTAGTTGCTCCTGTATTATTTTCTACAACTTTGTATGCAGCTTTAGCTATATCATCACTCAATGTACTATCATTAAGCAAGGTTTTAAATGCATTTAACAATTTATTTTTATTATCAATTTGTATACAAGCATTAGATTCTGTAAACAAATTTAGAACATCTTCAAAATTATACATATAAGGACCAACAATAAAAGGACACATATTAGCTGCAGGTTCAATAATATTATGGCCGCCCCTTTTTACAAGACTTCCACCTACAAAAGCTGCAATTGCATTTTTATATAACTGATTAAGCATTCCGGTTGCATTGATTATCAAAACTTCATTTTTATTAAAGTTTTTATAGGAGGAGACTATTTCACTACATATATTATTTTTATTTAAAATTTTTAAGATGGATTTTGATCTTTCAGGATGCCTTGGAACTATTATTAACTTTAATTCTGGAAATCTAAATTGTAGTTCTTTATAAACTTCAACTATTATTCTTTCCTCACCCTGATGAGTGCTAGAGGCAATAATATATTTTTTTAAACTTGATTCTTTAAGATTTTCTTTAAGAGAGTCATGCAAATCAAATTTAACTGAGCCTGTAACTTTTATATTTTGATTTTTAACTCCTAGATTTATGAATCTTTCTTTCTGGATAGTGCTTTGACAGAATACAAAAGTGAATTTTTTAAATGTATCACTCATAAGAAAAGGAACTTTTAAGTAACGTTTATAAGATTGTTTAGACATTCTTGCATTAGCAAGAAAAATTGGTATTTTCATATTATTTGCATATGCAATTGATGTGGGCCATATCTCAGTTTCAAATAAAATTAATGCTTTTGGATTAAATTTTTTAAAAAAATTTTTGATAAAAAAAAGAAAATCCCATGGTGCATAGACAATATTGATACTTGCGCTAAAAAATTTATTCGCTTCTCTATAGCCTGTTGGTGTAGAGACACTTAAGGTAATTTTATGATGTTGAGATAATTTTATAATTATATTTCTTGATGCAATCACTTCTCCAAGACTTACAGCATGAATCCAAACACAACTATCAAGATTTTTTGTTTGATATATACCAAATCTGTTAGAAATGTTTAATTTGTAGTCCTTATCCCAAATGCTTTTAAATAGAATTCTTAAAACCATGAAAGGTGCTAACAAAAATATTAAAAAGTTATATAAAAAAAGAATCATTTATGAATCATGCATACTAATAATGTAATAATACATTCAAATACTCATGAATAAAATCATACTTAATATTATTATTTTTTTTTGGAAACTTTTAATAAGGTTACCCAGATCTTTTCAAATAAAAATTTCAAAAATCCTCGGGGTAATAATCTGGACACTTCCTTTTAATAGAAATAAGTATTCAAAGATTAATATAGAATCATGTTTAAAAGATTTTTCAAATCAAAATAAGACACAAATTTATAGGCAAAATATTATTGCGTCAGGAAGAATTATTTTTGATACAGGCATTTCATGGTTTTGGTCTAATAAAAAAATAAATCGATCAATCAACTATGAAATGATTGGAGAAGAAAAAATATTAAAAGAACAACAACAAAAAAATGGCGTTTTATTAATTTTTAAACATTCTTTACATCTTGAACTCGACGCAAGATTAATAGGTATGAACTTAGAGGCTTATGGCGTTGAAAGATCTCATAATTCTAAAATATTTAATGATATTCAATCAACTGGTAGAAACAAAAGCTTATTAGGAAGTGCGGATAGAAGAGAACCAATTAAATTTATTAGGTGGTTAAAAAATGGAAAAACAGTTCTATATGCACCTGATCAAGACTATGGAAATAAAAATTCAATAACCGTCAATTTCTTCGGTCTTCCTGCCGCAACTATCAAAGCTCCATATAAAATTTTAAAGTCAACTAAATGTAAATTATATTTTGTAAATAGTTATATCAAAAAAGATAAATATTTTTTAGAATTTGAAAAATTAAATCTAAATGAATCAAGCGAAAAAGAATTTTTACAAGAATTAAATATCTTTATAGAAAGTAAAATTAGAAATCATCCACATGAATATCTTTGGCAACATAGAAGATTCAAATCTACTCTTGGAAAAGAAAATTTTTATGGAAAATAACTTAACAGATTTTAAAAAAATTAAGGGGTTTTTATGTCATGAGGAAGGACTATTTTTGCATAAGTTAGCAAAAATAAATTGTTCAAAATCTTTTTCAGTTGAAATTGGATCATATTGTGGTAAATCCGCATGTTACATAGCTGAAGCATGTAAAGAAAATAAAACTTATCTTATTTCAATAGATCATCATCAAGGTTCTGAGGAACAACAGTTCGGTGAAGAATACTTTGACAAAGAAATATATGATTATAAAAAAAAAGTTGTTAATACCCTTCCTCTATTTTTAAAAAATATAAAAAAATTTAATCTATCTAATTATATTAAGCCATTAGTTCTCTCATCTGAGGAAGCCTCAAAAATAGTGGATAATGAAATAGATTTAGTTTTTATCGATGGAAGTCATACATATAAATCTGCAAGATTAGACTTCAATTGTTGGAAAAATAAAATTAAGGTTGGTGGCATACTTGCCATCCATGATATTTATGATTCAGAACAAGAAGGGGGACAAGCCCCAAGAGAGATTTATGAAACAGCTCTAAAAGAAAACTTTGTCTTAGTTGATAGAGTAAAAAGTTTGGTGGCACTAAGAAAGATCTCTTAAAAGTAAAAAAACATTTTCATTTGTTTTGTTGAGATTACATAAAGCATGAGCGCCAATAATTATAGCAGCATTAGACCATGTTGAATTTTCTTCAGGCCAAAGTATATCTAATTCATATTGATATCCAGTTGGGAAAATGCCATCTGGATTTTGATATTTTAAAATATCTTTAAAAATATCTTTAGCAACCCTATGCTCACCACAAATAATTGCAGCTAGCAAACACTCAGAGCTTTCCGCTACTGTTACCCATGGTTCTTCCTTTACACATTTTACTCCTAACCCACTTACATAAAAATCTTCTAAATTTTTTTTAAAAACTTGTTGATTTTTCTTTACTCCAGCCATGTAGGGATAATAAAAATCCATTGAAAAACGCGATCTATCCTCACCATCTCTATCAAACTTCTGATCCCATAATGATAGATCTAAATTAACTGAATTATTATTTTTATATAGTTTTTCAGACATAATATTTGACATTGTTGCAGTAATTAATGAGTTGTCAGAATAACCTTTTTCATTCTTTGCCCAATAAAAATATCCATCATTGTCTTTAAAAGAATTTAAAGCATTAAAAATTTTATCGATTTTAAATTCGAATTCTTTAAACTCTTTAGATTTTCTTTTATGTAGTAATGAAGCTTGTTTTAGTGGAAAAATAATATATGGAGCATGGTGACTTTCAAAATAAAATTTACTAGGTTTACAATTTTGATATTCAGAATAAATTAGTCCATCATCGTTTAGATTTTTAAAAAACCATTCGACTCCTTTATCATAAGCCTCCCATTCTTCGTATATTGCAAGAGCAATTAAACACTCACAGTGATCCCATGGATCACATTTTCCTTTTTCATCCCATTGTATTGAACCATCGTTTAATTGATTTTTTATTATCCAATCTAATGCAGGTCTTAAAAGAGATTTATATTTATCCCAATTCATTTTTTTTCAAAATAAAGAGCAATGCTTTTTCCAAGGATAGGATTGAAAAATTGATCAATTAGATCAATCCATAAAGGTTTCTTAAGAATATGAGTTTCAAGAAATTTTTTATATGCTTTTATAAAAATATTAGTATCCTGCGTGTTCCAAAACAAACATCTAAGCCACCAATACGGAGAATGAATAGAATGAAACCTTTCAGAACATAAAAATAAAAAATCTTCATCACATATTTCTTTTATAAGCTTTCTTTTTTTAAAAATTCTTAGATGGCCGCCAGGTTGATTTTGATAGTCTTTAGATAGAAACCAACATATCTTTTCTGGAAATTCAGAGGGCACACTTGCTAAAAATTTACCACCAGATTTTAAGACTCTATTAATTTCCTTTATTGCATCATTATACTCATGAAGATGTTCGAGCACCTCAGAACATATTACTAAATCAAAAGTATTATCTTTAAATGGCAAGCAATATGCTGATCCACTTGTAAATGAGGTATCCTTGTTTGATATATCTTTAAAATACTCAAGACCCTCTAAAGATTTATCCAAAGATTCTAAATCTGGATCAAGACCAACACATTTGATGTTAGGAAATTTTTCCATCACTGCAAATATATGTCGACCTTCGCCACAACCTAAATCTAGCATTATCCCATGATCATTTGAGAGTGTAATTTTATTGAAATTAAATGTTAGCATTGTGCTCCTTGATGGTTTTCATAAAAATTTGTTCATAATTATCTATTACATTTGTCCAATTAAACCTTTCAATAACATATTCTCTTGCTTTTAATGAGTTTTTATTAAATTTCTCTCTATTTTTGAAAATTTCTTCTACTGCTTCGCAAATCGCCTCAGGATTTTTTGAAGGTATTAAAGTAGCATATTCTTTAACTAAATCAGGAATCGATGCAACATTTGTTGCAATTAATGGAATTGCGCAACTCATTGCTTCTATTGCAGGATAGCCAAAACCTTCATAAAGAGATGTGACAAGTGCAATTGAACTTTCAGCATATTGAAGTGATATATCTTCTTTACTTAATCCAGTTTTAAAATGAACAACGTCTATAATTCCTAAATTTTCTATGAGCTTTTGTGTATGTCCATCTTGCTTTATCTTTCCAATAACAATTAATTCAATTTTAGGATACTTTTTTCTTAACTTACTTATTGCCTTTAATGAAAAATCTAAACCCTTGAGAGCCACATCTGCACTTGCTGTTGTTATTAATCTAAAATCTTTTCTTATAATATTCTTATGTGGTAAAAATCTTTCGGTATCAATTCCGTTATCAATAACACTTATATCTTTACAAAGGCATTTAAAATCTGTTTGAATATCTTTTTTTGAGTTTTTAGAAACTGTAATTATTTTTAGTAACTTTGGAGCAACTTTTTTCTGCATTTTCAAAAAAGAATACCAACGATGTCGTGATAATTTGTATGTAAAACTATTTGAAAGGGTTAATTCAAATTCAAAATCTTTTGATATTGGATGATGTATTATTTCAATAAGAGGAAATATTTTTTGAATCTTCAATAAACCATAGCTTAATGATTGGTTATCAACGACAATATCGTACTTTTTATCCTTTATCCATGAAGAAGCTCTATAGCCAAAAGTTCTCATCTCAGGAAATCCTCCAAATAAGACTGAAAAAAATTCATAATAATCTATGATAGATTTTCCTTTTTTATAAAGAAACTTTTTTACTCTATCCTTAAACGAAAATGACTCAAACAAATCTAAACCAGGCAGCTTTATTAAATTTACATTATTACTGAGTATGGGGTATGGTAGTCCTGATAATACATCAACCAAATGTCCTCTTTCAGAAAGTCTTTTTGAAATGTCATGGATGTATATTCCTTGCCCTCCTCCATATGGAGCACTTCTATAACTTAAAATTAGTATCTTTAATTTTTGCAAAAGAATTTATTTGACGAAACTTAGCCAGTCTTTATATATTAAATTATTGCCAGAAACTATTTCAAGATATGTTCTTTGAAGTTTTTCAGTAACATCACCTCTTAATCCAATTCCTATGCGTTGATTATCAATCTTTGTTATTGGCGTTATTTCAGCAGCAGTACCTGTAAAAAAAGCTTCATCACAATCAAGCAACTCATCAAATTTAAGATTTTTTTCAATAACATCATAATTAAAATCTTTTGCAATTTTAATTACAGATTGTCGAGTGATTCCATTCAAACAATGTTCAACTGTAGGAGTATAAATAATGTTATCTTTTACAAAAAAGATATTTTCGCCACTTCCCTCAGAAACATAATTATTTTTATCAAGAAGTATGGCTTCATCTGCTCCTTTTTTTATAGCCTCATTAACTGCCATAGTTGAATTAATATAAGTACCAATAATTTTATTGCCTGAATGAAGTGGATCACTATATTGCTTGTAAGAAGATTTAATAATTGAAATGCCTTTTACTCTAGCTTCGGGGTCCATATATGAAGGCCATTCCCATGCAGCAATAGCAACGTTAACACTTAAGTCTTTAGCTCTAAGCCCAAGACCTTCACTACCTAAATATACAATTGGCCTTAAATAGCCTTCATCAAGATTGTTTATATTAAAAATCTCTTTTTGAATAGTATTTAGATAGTCTTTTGTATACGGGATTTCAATGGAAATTTTATCTGCAGCCTCAAAAAGTCTCTTTGTATGATCTTCTAATCTAAAGATTGCTGCACCATTTTTAGTTTTATAGGCTCTAACGCCCTCAAAAACACCTGTGCCATAATGTAACGTGTGAGATAAAATGTGAACAGAACTTTCATTCCATTTCTCAAAAGTTCCGTTTTTCCAAATAAATTTTGAATCAGTATTTTTAAACATCCTAAAAAGATATAATAAAGGTTGTTTATTATGACAAACTCACCAAGATAACTAAAGAAATAATTATGTCTGTTGATAGAACTATATTTCGAGAATATGACATTAGAGGTGTCTATCCATCTGATTTAAATGAAAAATCAATTGAGGTTATTGCAGATGCTATTTCAAAAAAATGCTTTAAAGAAAATATAAGATCTGTTGTTGTTGGAAGAGACGGAAGAAATTCTGGTCAAAGCCTTTTGAAAGCTTTTTCGGATAGATTGATAAAAAATGGAATAAATGTAAAGAATATTGGTTTAGTGACGAGTCCAATTCTTTATTTTGCAGCAAAAAAAGAAGTTAATAAAAGTGGCATTATGATTACTGGGAGTCATAATCCAAAAAATTATAACGGCTTAAAAATGATATTAAATGACGAGCCTGTATCTGGAAAGGAAATATTTAATTTAATTAACGAAGAAATAAAATTACCTTTACTAAATGCTAAAAGTGAAGAGATTGACATAATAGATGAATATATAGATGAAGTTTGTAAAAATATTTTCATAAAGACAAGAATTAGGGTTGTCCTCGATTCTGGTAATGGAGCTGCTGGCTGTGTAGCGCCAAAGCTATTTAAAAAATTAGGTTGTGATGTTATTGAGTTATTCAGTGAAATCGATGGTAATTTTCCTAATCATCATCCAGATCCTGGAAAGATTGAAAATCTGCAAGACTTGGTAAAAAGCGTAAGAGAAAATAATGCGGATTTAGGTATTGCTTTTGATGGAGACGGTGATCGTCTTGGAGTCGTTACCGAAAAAGGAGATATAATTTTTCCTGATAAAATAATGATGTTATTTTCAAAAGAAGTATTAAAAAGAAAAAAAGGTAAGGTAATTTATGATGTTAAATGTTCTAGAGATCTTGAATATATAATTAAAAAATATAATGGCGAACCAGTAATGTCTCCAACTGGTCATTTTCATATAAAAAATGCAATTAAAGAAACCAAAGCTATTTTAGCTGGTGAAATGAGCGGACACATTTTTTTTAATGACATATGGTATGGTTTTGATGATGGACACTATGCTGGAGCAAGAATGGTAGAAATAATATCTAATTCCTCCAGAAATCTCTCTAGTATTATCGATGATTTTCCAAAATCATATTCAACTCCAGAATTAAATATAAGTGTTACTGATGATACAAAGTTTAAAATTATTAAAAAATTCACCGAAGAATGCGAAATTAAAGGCGATAAAATTTCTATTGATGGATTAAGAATAAATTTTAAAAATGGATGGGGTCTTATAAGAGCATCTAATACCTCTCCAAATTTAGTTTTGAGATTTGAAGGAAGTAGTGAAAATGATTTAAATATAATTAAAGATGAATTTATTTCTGAGCTTTCACGGATTTGTCCTGATGTTGATATACTAATTAATTAGATATGAAAAAAGATAGAAAAAATATCATTCTCGAATCTTTGGCTAATCTGCTTGAAGAAAGAAATATGTCAAAAGTTACAACCGCCCTTCTGGCAGAAAAATCAAATATAACTGAAGCAGCTTTATATAGACATTTTCCTAGCAAGAGAGCCATATATGCTGAATTATTTTCTTTTTGTGACAATGCAATTTTTTCAAAATGTACTGAGTTAAAAAAACAAAAAATTTCATCAAAAGAAAAAGTTAAAAATGTTTTTCTATTTTTTATGATTTTTATTGAAAAAAATAAAGGGTTTGCTCGACTATTATCAAGAGAAGCTCTCTCAAATAATGAACAAAATGTTGTCGATTCAGTTAATCAATTTTATGATAGATTCGAACTATCTATTAAGCAAATGCTTAATGAAGATGCTAACGCCTTAATATCTCAACCAGGAATTTCTTCGCAATTGATAGTAACCTGCCTTGAAGGTAACGTAGGCAGATACATCAGATCAAAGTTTAAGGAAAATCCTAGTTCTTACATTGAGAATATATGGACCTTGCTTTCGATAAACATTTTTAAGAACTAATCATTTATATTTTCGTCTAAGAACAACTCAAAATAGGTTTCATCTGAAACAGTATTATCTATTTCTCCAGTATTTTTATTTATTCTTACAAAAGATATATTTTCTGGTATTTTGTTTGCTTCAAGATCTAAACTTTCATTTATTTGCATCATAAAATCACTCCAAATTGGTAAAGCAATTGTTGATCCATATTCATTTGAGCCTAAAGATGAAAAATTATCTGTGCCTACCCAAACAGTTGTTACTAAATCTTTATGAAATCCTGAAAACCAGGTACTAACAGAATCATTAGTAGTACCAGTCTTGCCCGCAATATCATTTCTTTGTAAATTTGATGTTTTTTTTCCAGCTGAGCCTCTTTTTAAAAAATCTTTTAATATATCTTTAATTAAGAAAGCAATACGTTCGTCGATAACTCTCTCATCTATATTAATTGGGTTTACAAGATAATAAGGTCTTTTCTTTTCAATTTCTAACGTATTCAACCACGGAAATGCTACAAAATTTGATTTAATATCAATATTTTCATAAAGTTCATGAGAAAAAATTATATTTTTACTTCTGTCTTCTATCCTTGAAATAAAATAAGGATCTTTTAGATAACCGCCATTGGCAAAGACGCCATAAGCTCTTGCCATCTCTGCTGGGGAAAAATTTCCAGATCCTAAAGCTAAAGATAGGTCTGGTGGCAATCTTGTTTTTTTAAAACCAAAATTTACTAGATAGTTTCTTGTTTTATCAATCCCTAGTTCTCGCAAAAGTTTAATTGAGACGATATTAATAGATTGTATTAATGCTTCTCTTATTGAAGTAAGTCCATAAAACTTGCCTGTATAGTTTTGAGGCTTCCAAACGCTTTCCAAATTAGCATCTTGAAAAGCAATCGGTGCATCATTTATTTGTGATGATAAGTTATAACCGTTTGCTAATGCGCTTGCATATATAAAAGGTTTAAAACTAGATCCAGATTGAGGATATGCGAGTTTTACTCTATCAAAATTACTTTTGTCAAAACTATATCCTCCTATATATGTTAGAACTGCACCTGAGTTAGGATTAATTGATATGATCGAAGCCTCTGCTTCAGGAATTTGATCTAATAATAAAAACTCATCGTCTTTTTTTAAGTAGATGATGTCACCAAATTTTAAAAAGTCACTGAAAGATTTTGGTTTAGGTCCAAATTTATCAATATCAATTCTTTTTCTTGCCCATTCATATTCATTAGTCCAATTAATACTTAAAATATTCAAATCCTCATCTAAGAAAAATAGTTTTTCATTTACTACTTCTATAACTATTCCTAATTTATGAGACTTATATGCTGGAAATGTTTCAAAAAGCTCATTTATTGTAAGAAAAATATTCTCATATTCGTATAAATTTCTATCAGAAAGAGCTTTAGTAATATTTTCTTTATTTAAATTTTGAAACTCTAATACTTCATTATTATTGAAATAATCTTCGATATTTTGTGAATCAATCCATCCATGCCTTTTATGATAAGCAGTTAGTTGATTCTTTAAACTTCTTAGAGCGCTCTTCTGATGACTTGAATTAATAGTTGTATATACTGACCAACCTTCATTATATGCTTTCAATCCATATCTATCTATAACTTCTTGACGAACCATTTCAGTTAAATATCTTGCATCAATCTCATATTGATTGATATTTTTGTATGTTTTTATGTTTTCTATAATTGATTGTTCGTATTCTAAGTCTGAAATCAACCCAAGAGCATTCATTCGATATAAGATCCAATTTCTTCTAATTTTTGTTCTAGATGGATTTTTAATTGGGTTTATTTTTGATGGAAGTTGAGCCATAGAAGCAATAGTTGCACTCTCAGATATAGATAAATTACTAACGCTTTTATTAAAATAAGTATTTGCGGCGGCCTCTATACCATATGATCTATTTCCAAGAAAAATCCTGTTTACATATAATTCAAAAATCTCTTCTTTTGATAATGTGCCTTCTAACTCGAGCGCTAAAAAAATTTCTTTTACTTTTCTTGAAATAGTTTTATCTCTAGAAAGTAGATATCCCCTTACAACCTGCATTGTTATAGTTCCTCCACCACCAGAACAACCATCTGATGAGATACATCTTACAAAGGATCTTATAAGTCCTTTGTAGCTAATTCCTTGATGATTAAAAAAATTAGAATCTTCTGCAGCAATAAATGCATTTCTTAAATCTTCAGGAATGTCTTTAAATGATATAGGTCTTCTTTTAATTTCTCCAAATTCACCAATTAGTACTCCATCCTCGGTATAAATTTTTAGAGGCATTTGAAGATAAGATTCATCTACTAAAGAAATTTCTGGCAAACTTGGTTTTAAAAAAAAGTATGAAAATAAAATTGTTAATAAACCTAATATGCAAACTGACATGCTTGAGAGAAATAAAAATTTTGCAACTCTTTTCATATTAGAAATATTACTATTAAAAAATATAGGGTAAAGCTTTTTTTTCTGTATAAAACTATTTTATATAGTTAAGTGTTAAAATTAACAAAAATTAATTTCCTTTTATGAATATATTTATAGTAGGTCCAATGGGCTCTGGCAAGTCAACCGTAGGAAAGATTATATCTAGTGAACTTTTTTTGACTTTTCTTGACACTGACGAAGAGATAGAAACAAGAACAGGTGCATCTATAGATTGGATTTTTGATCTTGAGGGTGAAGAAGGTTTTAGAAAACGAGAAAGTAAAATCCTTGATGAAATGGTTAAAAAAAATTCAATAGTACTGTCTACAGGTGGTGGGATAATATTGTCAGAACATAATAGAGAGTTGCTTTCCTCTAGAGGAAGTGTTTTTTACCTAGAAACTCCTATTGAAATTCAACTTGAAAGAACTTCTAAAGATAAAGATAGACCTCTATTAAAGGAGGGAGATCCTGGAAAAATTTTAAAAAAACTTCATGAAGAAAGGCAAGCGCTTTATGAAAACGTAGCTGATCACATTGTTAAAACTGAAAATAAATCAAGCCAAGAAGTTGCATCTGAAATTATAAAATTAATAAAAAATTATGCCTAAATCATTTAGTGTTGGTAAAGATACATCAAAATACAAAGTAGTAATCTCTAAAAATTCACTATCAAAAAAAAATCTTGATCCAGTAATTAATAAAAGTAATAAAGTAATGATTGTTACTGATTCAGGAATACCAAAAAAATATTTAAAAGAATTAAGATCGATCTTAAAAAATAAAACCTTATATATTCATATTTTAGAAAAAGGTGAAAACTCAAAATCGTCTCTTAATTTTTTTAAAATACATGGAAAATTATCTGACCTCAAGTTTGATAGAACAGACTGTTTGCTTGCTCTTGGTGGTGGGATGGTTGGAGATATAACTGGTTTTTGTGCTGCAACATATTTAAGAGGTATCCCATATATTCAAATTCCAACAACTTTATTATCTCAGGTTGATTCATCGGTTGGAGGGAAAACAGCTATTAATATAAAGCAAGGTAAAAACTTGGTTGGTGCATTTAATAATCCTGCCTTGGTACTGATTAGTACAAATTATTTAAGTACTCTTCCAAAAAAAGAATTCAAGTCTGGATTGGGAGAAATAGTTAAGTATGCATTTATCAAAAATAAGAAACTTTATAAATTACTAGAATTAAATGGCAATAAAGTTTTAAAAAAAGAACCAAAAATTTTAGAGGAAATCATTACTGAATCCATAAAAACAAAGGCAAAGATTGTAACTGAAGATGAAAAAGAACAAGGAATAAGAGCTATATTAAACTTTGGTCATACTTTTGGACATGCCATTGAAGCGTATGAAAAATATAAGGGCATTACACATGGAGAAGCTATAACTCTTGGCATGGTAATTGCGCTTAGAATATCTCTGTTGGAAAAACATATATCAAATACGAAGTTTTCTAAATTTGTAAGCCTTATAAAGTCTTTGCAATTAAATACTAATTTTAAAAAATATAAATATAATAAATTAAAGAAATTCTTAATGAATGATAAAAAAGTGGCTGATGGAGAATTAAATTTAGTTTTGATCAATAAATCTGGCTATGCATTTAAAACCAATAAATTTAAGACAGATAATTTAATTAAAGCTTTTGATTAATTTTTATGCAGCATTTGCTGTTGTAGCTTTTAATAAATCTTGAATATTTGATGCCGCTGGCATAACTAACCAAAAATATGGCTCAAACTTTTCAAAATCATCTATAAGTTCTTTTGCTTTACTGCTTTTCGTTTCCTTATAGTGCTTTGCAATGAGTTCTTTCAAGTGTTTTCTGTGCGGTTGCATATCTTCAGTTATTATTCTTTCTATATTAACAAGGCCTCTATTGCATTTATCAAAAAAACTTTTATCTTCGTCTAAGACATATGCAAAACCTCCAGTCATTCCTGCACCAAAATTAGCTCCAACAGAGCCCAAGACTGTTATTTGTCCACCTGTCATATACTCGCAGCAATGGTCTCCCGCACCCTCAATAACTGCTTGCGCACCTGAATTTCTTACACCAAATCTTTCGCCCGCTCTACCAGATACATATAATTCACCGCCAGTAGCACCATAAAGGCATGTATTTCCAACCAAAACATTATCAGATTCTGAGGAGTATGAGCTGCTGTTTTTTATAACAATCTTTCCTCCATTCATACCTTTGCCAACATAATCATTAGCATCACCTTCTATGCACAATTCAACTCCATTAGCATTCCAACAGCCAAAGCTTTGTCCAGCTGAGCCATTAAAATTAACAATTAATGGTTTCGAAAGTCCTTTTTCTCCAAACTTATCAGCAACATATCCTGAAACAGATGCACCAACAGATCTATCAGTATTTGAGATTTGATAATTTAAAGTAATGCTTTTGTTTCTGTTTATATGTTTTTTTGAATCTTTCAAGATTTTTTTTGCAAGCGTTCCCTTATCCCAGGGTTCATTCTTTTTAGAAGTGCAAAAAAAGGACTCTTTTGAATTATTATCTTTAAATAGTAAATCGCTTAAATCAATTGATTTGTAGTGATTCTCCACATTAGTTATCTGCTCCAAATATTGTGTTTGACCAATAATATCGTCTAATTTTTTTACACCCATTTTAGATAAATGATTCTTTACATCATTTGCAATAAATTCAAAGTAATTCATTACTCGTTCTTTCTCACCAATAAAATGATGATTAATAAGATCATCTCTTTGTGTTGCAACCCCGGTCGCACAATTATTTAAATGGCATATTCTTAAGTACTTACAGCCCATCGCTATCATAGGACCAGTGCCAAAACCAAATGATTCAGCACCTAAAATAGCTGCCTTAATAACATCTAGGCCTGTTTTCATTCCACCATCTGCTTGAAGTCTAACTTTATGTCGAAGTCCACTGTCTCTTAAACTCTGGTGGGCTTCAGCCAAACCTAACTCCCAGGGAGATCCTGCATATCTTATAGAAGTTAGAGGGCTTGCACCTGTGCCACCATCATGACCTGAAATTGTTATTAGATCTGCATACGCTTTTGCTACTCCTGAGGCTATCGTGCCTACTCCTGGTTCAGAAACCAACTTAACAGAAACTAAGGCTTTTGGATTGACCTCTTTTAAATCATAAATTAACTGAGCTAAATCTTCAATGGAATATATATCATGATGTGGAGGTGGTGATATCAAGGTCACACCAGGTGTCGAATATCTTAACTTTGCAATTAATTTATTTACTTTACCTCCAGGTAATTGTCCACCCTCGCCTGGTTTTGCACCTTGCGCAATTTTAATTTGTAAGACTTCTGCATTTACTAAGTAATGAGGCGTTACTCCAAATCTTCCAGATGCGACTTGTTTAATCTTTGAGGTTTTATCAGTTCCGTATCTTTCAATAGCTTCTCCGCCTTCGCCAGAATTTGACCTTGCACCAAGGTTATTCATTGCTTCGGCGAGAGTTTCATGCGCTTTAGGCGATAATGCTCCTAAACTCATGCCAGCTGAATCAAATCGCTTTAATATTTCTTTGCTCGATTCAACACTTTTTATATCGATGCTTTTTCTGTTTGTTTTGATTTCTAAAAGATCTCTTAACATTGCAGGAGGTCTTTTATCTACAAGATTTGAATACTCCTTATATGATACCTCTGAACCAGTTGAGACTGCTTCTTGTAGTTTTTTAACAATCTCTGGATTATAGGTGTGGTATTCGCCTCCATGAATATATTTTAATAAGCCTCCTACATTCATATCACTTAAATTAGATCTTGCATATTCATCAATAGATCTGATTTCTTTGTCAAAGTCATTAAAGTTTCGTCCTCGAATTCTGCTTGTTGTGTTTGTGAAACACAGGTCAACAATATCAGAATTTAATCCTACAATTTCAAATAATTGTGAACCTCTATAGCTCGAAATTGTTGAGATACCCATTTTTGATATTATTTTTAATATGCCTTTGTTAACACCCTTCCTATATCGAGCACAATTTTCATGAGGCGAACCTTTGAGTTCGTTTTTGTTAGTTAAATCTAATATTGTTTGATAGGCCAAAGTAGGATAAACAGCAGTTGCTCCAAAACCAATTAAACATGCAATTTGATGAGTGTCTCTTGCTGAAGATGTTGTTATAACAATATTTGCATCTGATCTTAATCCAAGCTTAACAAGTTTTTGATGAACACCGCCCACAGCAAGTAAAGCATTAATGGGTAAAAAACTAGCATCCGGCAATTCTTCTTTAAGATGAATTATTGCGTAGCCCTTTTTTACACTACTTACAACTTGATTTTGTATATTTTTTATTGCTATCTCTACTGATGAGTTTTTTGGATAAGATAATGGAATTTCTTTTGTCTTAAAATAAGGATTTTTAATAATTGACTGGAGTTTTTTATGAGATAAAACTGGTGAAGTTGTTACCAATCTTTTTGCGTGATCTTTAGATTCCTCATAAATATTTAATTCTGGACCAAAACATGTTTCCAGTGACATAACACTTCTTTCTCTCAAAGAATCTATAGGTGGATTTGTTACTTGTGCAAATTGTTGCCTAAAATAATCATATATTTGTCTATGCATTTTGCTCATTACTGCTAGAGCAGTGTCATCACCCATGGAGCCTGTACCCTCTTGGGATTCAATTGCTAAAGGTTTTAACACTGAAGTTCTCTCTTCTTTAAATAGTAGAAAAAGTTTAGATGAAGTATTAAATTCATCAGCAGGAATTGCTTTGAGCCCTGGACCCTCAAATTTATCTAGACTTGATTCTATGTAAATTGCGTTATTTTTTAACCATTTTCTATAGGGGTTAGTGCCTTTTAAATCATTATCAATTGGATTTTCATTCAATATTTCACCAGTTTCTGTGTTGATTGCCAAAATTCCACCTGGCTGAATTCTTCCTTTTGTAATAATTTTTGATTCTTTAACAGGATTAACTCCGGTTTCAGAGGCAATCGTAACGAAATTATCTTTATCAATCTGATATCTAGCCGGTCTAAGGCCATTCCTGTCAAGCATACAAACTGCCCACTTGCCATCTGACATGACTATACCAGCAGGACCATCCCAAGGTTCCATATGCATAGAGTTATACTCGTGGAAAGCTCTTATATCTGCATCCATAGATTGTGTATTTTGCCAAGCGGGTGGAAGAACCATTCTTATTGCTCTAAATAAATTGATGCCACCCTTAATAAGAAGTTCTAGCATATTATCTAGTGATGAAGAATCAGATCCTGTTTCATTAACCAATTGTTTGAATTTTTGGATTTTTGGAATTAGTGGCGTAATAAATTTAGATGATCTCGCTTTTACCCAATTTCTGTTACCTCTAATTGCATTTATTTCTCCATTATGAGCTAACAATCTGAAAGGTTGTGCTAAATGCCATCTTGGACTTGTATTTGTAGAAAATCTTTGGTGAAAAACACAAGATGAAGCCCTAAAGTCTTTTTGACTTATATCAATGTAAAATTCTTTGATTGCGTCAGGTAGCATTAAACCTTTATAGACAATAGTTTTAGATGAAAAGCTACAAATATATAAAGTTTCGTCATCTAAATATAATTCCTCAATAAATTTGCGGGCTTGGAGCAAATTAGTCTCAAACTCCTGATCATTAAAAACTTTCTCATCTAATGTAATAAATAATTGATATATATTTGGTGCGTACTTAAATGCTATTTTCCCTAAAATATTTTTATTTACGGGTACATTGCGACAAGCTAATAACTTTAATTTTTCTTTACCTAGAATTTTCTTTATTTTGGGTAAAATCTTTGAAATATCGTCTTTATAAAAAACTTGGCCAATTGCATAGGTTTCAGGTAGTTTGATGTTTTCTTCTTTAAGTAAAGTATTTCTATAAAAATCATGGTCTATGTCAAATAGTAAACCACAACCATCACCAGTTTTTCCATCAGAGCCTATAGCACCTCTGTGCGCCATGCTTTCCAGAGCTTTGATAGAATTAATAATTAATTTGTGCGATTTTTCACCATGAATATTAGTGATTAAGCCAAATCCACAATTGTCTCTAAATTCTTGTTTTTTAATTAATCCAGGCATGTTTCTCTAAAAGTGAAAGATAATAATATCACAGAATTCTATGATTTGTATAAAAAAAGTGTCATACTATGTCATACACACTTTGAAAAATGAAGACTAAAAATAAACAATACAGAATTGAAAAAGGACTTCTCCTATTTACTCAGCCAAGATCACCCTATTTTTATGGAAAGCTAAGAGTAAACGGTAAATATATAACACAATCTTTTGCTCCCATATTAAATATTGAGGATGCGAAAAGACATTTATATAAATGGAGAGATGAAATTATTGGTAATGGTTCTTTTGGAACAACAAGCAGTGATAGAAACGAATATATCAATCATGAAAAGTTGGATAATGATTTTCAATTTTTGGATGTTGGAAGATTCGATCCAAATAAAAAATCTATTGAAGAAAGGAAGATTAGTTTTGTAGAAATATATGATGAATATAATCAAGTAAATGCATCTAACCAAGCACATAGATGTCTAGATTGTGGAAATCCATATTGTGAGTGGAAATGTCCTGTTCATAACTACATTCCAGATTGGTTAAAATTAGTTAATGAAGGAAATATAATAGAGGCTGCGGAGTTATGTCATTCAACGAATAGTTTACCGGAGGTTTGCGGTCGCGTTTGTCCTCAAGATAGGTTATGTGAAGGTGCATGTACATTAAATGATGGTTTTGGTGCTGTAACAATAGGCTCAACTGAAAAATATATCACCGAAAAAGCATTTGAGATGGGCTGGAAGCCAGATATGTCATTTAGAAAATGGACAAATAAAAAAGTAGCAATAATTGGTTCTGGTCCTGCAGGTATTGCATGTGCTGATGTTTTAACAAGATCTGGGGTTAAAAGTCATGTATTTGATAAAAATCAAGAGATTGGTGGTTTGTTAACATTCGGTATTCCAGAATTTAAACTTGAAAAATCTGTTATAAAAAGAAGAAGAAAAATCCTTGAAGAGATGGGTGTTGAGTTTCATTTAGGCAAAGAAGTAGGTAAAGATATCCCATTTAAAAAAATATACGATAAATATGATGCGGTATTTTTAGGTATGGGAACATATACTTCTTTAGAAGGAGGTTTTCATGGAGAGAAGCTAAATGGAGTATATAAAGCAATTGATTATTTAATATCTAGTACTAATAAGCTTCTAGGTATAAAAGATAAGCAAAACAAATTTATAAATTTAAAAGGTAAAAATGTAATTGTTTTAGGTGGTGGTGATACTGCGATGGATTGTAATAGAACAGCAATTAGACAAGGTGCAAAGTCTGTAAAATGTTTATATAGAAGAGATGAAGAGAATATGCCAGGATCAAAAAGAGAAGTTCTAAATGCTAAAGAAGAAGGTGTTAAATTTGAATTTAATATACAACCGATTGATATTGTCGGTGATGAATATGCAGAGGGGGTTAAAATAGTAAAAACAAAGTTAGGAGAGCCTGATCAAAATGGAAGAAGAGTCCCTATTCCTATTCCAGGATCGGAGGAAATATATGAAGCAGATGCGGTAATTGTTGCTTTTGGTTTTAGAGCGAGTCCATCAGAATGGTTTAAAGATTTTAAAATTAATACTCATAAAAATGGTTTAGTTGATGCTGAAGAACATCAAGAATATAAATTTCAGACTACAAATAACAAAATTTTTTCTGGTGGCGATATGGTAAGAGGATCAGATCTAGTTGTCACTGCTATTTGGGAAGGCCGTGAGGCAGCTAAAAGTATTATTAAATATGTTTCATGAATTTATCCCAACCAATATTTCTTAAGGCACTAAATAAAGAAATTTTAGATACTCCACCAATTTGGTATATGCGTCAAGCTGGAAGGTACATGCCAGAATATCAAGCTGTAAGAAAAAATTACAAAAATTTTCTTGATATGTGCAAAGATCCAGATACATGCTGTGAGCTTGCATTGCAACCAATAAATAAATTTAACCTAGATGTAGCAATACTTTTTTCAGATATTTTAACAATTCCTGATGCTATGAATTTAAATGTAAAATTTATTGAAAGTCAGGGTCCCGTTTTTAATAACCCTATAAGAAGTCCTGATGATATTTTAAATATCCAACAATTCGATGAAAGTAGACTTTTGTATGTATACAAAGCAGTAAGTAACATAAAATCTGCTTTGCCAAAAAATATTCCATTAATTGGTTTTTCCGGTAGCCCATGGACATTGGCGGCATACTCTATTGAAGGAAAATCATCAAAAGACTTTTTAGTTACTAAAAATTTTATTGATCACAATGAAAAAGAAACTCATTTGTTTCTAAAAATATTAACAGAGGCATGTTTTAAATATCTCAAAAAACAAGTTGAGTCTGGAATTGACGTGATACAAATATTTGATTCTTGGGCAAACCTGCTTTCTGAAAAAAATTATGCTATTTATTCCTTAAATTATATTGAAAAGTTAGTTTCAAAATTAAAAGAGGACCCTATTACCTCAAATATTCCAATTATTCTTTTTGCAAGAAGCCCCAAGTGCGATCTTGATGAGCTTGCTTTATCTAACATAGATTGTTTAAGTCTTTTTTGGGATGTAAACCAAATGGAGAGTTTAAAATTGTCAGGTAAAGTTTCTATTCAAGGTAATCTTGATCCAAAAATTCTTTTAGAATCAGATGAGATTATAAAAAAAGAAACATTCAAGATCTTAGATACATATAAAAACTATCCTGGTTATATATTCAACTTAGGGCATGGGATTACACCCAACATAAATCCAGAAAAAATAAAGTTTTTAACTGAAATAATCAGGTCAAGATAATTATTTTTTTTCAGGCCAAAGTCTAATTAATCCCTCCTGTGTGCAGGAAGCAACTAAATCGCCGGTTCTAGAAAAAATTGAGCCCCTTGAAAAACCTCTTGCATTCCTCGTAATTGGGCTATCAATTGAATAAAGAAACCAATCATTCAAATCAATTTTTCTATGAAACCACATAGCATGATCTAAACTAGCATTTTGAAAATTTTTTGTTAAAAAATTAACTCCAACAGAATTATTTGCAGCAGCTAGTAGTCCCATATCTGATATATATAACAAAAAAGCTTGTTGAGAAATAAGATCTTTTGGCAATTTACCCTCAGCTTTAATCCAAGTATTTTTATAAGGAGGCAATTTTTTTGGATTAAAATAATCTTGAACTTCAACAGGCCTCATTTCAATCTCTCTTTGTTTGAGAAACATTGGCATGTCGCCCTTATCCATATTTAATTTCTCAAGTAAAGCTCTTCTATTCTCAATCTCACTTTTTAAGTCTTCTGGTTTTGGCACATCAGGCATTTTTATTTGATGCTCTAGTCCTTTTTCTTCTTTTTGAAAAGAAATTGACGAATTAAATATTGCTTCTCCATCCTGAATTGCTTTTACTGTTCTTGTAGAAAAGCTCTTACCATCTCTAATTCTATCGACAGTAAAAGTAATAGGCTTTTCCATTTGACCCGGTCTTAAAAAGTAAGAGTGGAATGAGTGTGCAAAATGTTTAACATCAATTGTTTTATATGCAGCTATCAAAGTTTGTGCCATGACTTGGCCGCCAAAGATTCTTTTATAGCCAACATTCTTTCCAGACCAGCTATAAATATCCCTATCAACTTTATCTAGATTAAAAAGGCTTAAAGATTTTTCTAAAAGAGATTTCATGGCTTACAAATATCTTATGAATTATTGATATTCTATTTTACATTAGATTCTTTCATAAAAAACTAGAACTTTGAGCATTCTAAAGGTAGGATATTCAACTCAAAATTCTTAAAACTATGACAATAAATAAAAACATTGAAATTCCAAATAAGCCAAGCGAAAAATATAGTGTTTCAAAAACATATGGAATAGATAGTAAGCTCATTGTTAAGGGCTTTAAAGAGAAATCTGATTGGGTTCCTGATATTGATAATGATTATGTTTTTGATAAAGAAACAACGTTATCAGTTCTTGCTGGTTTCGAACATAACAGAAGAGTTATGATTCAAGGCTATCACGGAACCGGTAAATCAACACATATCGAACAAATAGCAGCAAGACTTAATTGGCCTTGTGTAAGAATTAATCTTGATAGTCACATTAGCAGGATAGATCTTCTTGGAAAAGATGCTATTACTCTTAAGGATGACAAGCAAATAACTGAGTTTCAAGAAGGTTTGTTGCCATGGTCAATTCAAAACCCAGTTGCTCTTGTATTTGATGAATATGATGCTGGCAGACCAGATGTGATGTTTGTAATACAAAGAATTTTAGAGGTAGAAGGTAAATTAACACTTCTTGATCAAAATAAAATAATTAGCCCTCATCCATCCTTTCGACTTTTTGCTACAACTAACACTGTTGGTCTTGGTGATATAACAGGCTTATATCATGGAACGCAACAAATAAATCAAGGCCAGATGGATCGATGGCATATTTTGTCAACACTTAATTATCTTGATCCAAAGCAAGAATTTAAGGTTGTTTTATCTAAAGTAAAAGATTTTAAAAGCGCAAAAGATAAAAGCCTTCTTCAGGACATGATTAAATTAGCAAACCTTACTAGAACAGGTTTTGCCAATGGCGACGTTTCAATTTTGATGTCACCAAGGACCGTTATTTCATGGGCTCAAAATTACAAAATATTTAAGAATATTAAAGATACTTTTAATTTAACCTTTTTAAATAAATGTGATGATCTCGAAAAACCAATATTTGGTGAATATTTTCAAAGATGTTTTGATGAAGACATAGATAATGCTAACTAATTTAAATGGCTAGAATAAAAGACAGAGATAAGCTTCATGAGGCTTCTATATCAACAGTCAAATCAATTTCAAAACAAAAAGATCTAAATTCAATTAGTGGGGTTATACATAGGCCGCCTTTAAAAAATCAACTTAATACCCAAACAGCACCAAGTTCGACTAATCAACTGAATTCTTACCGGGGAGCCTCAGATTTTCAAGCATTTTGGCACCTTTATCATGAAGAAGTTGCTGAGATACCTCTAACAAAAGAAGCAAGGAAAATATTTAATGAGCTTGAATTAGCAAGGGTAGAAATCTTAGGTTCTATAGAATTTAGAGGATCGAAGACAAACATTAATGAATACATAAAAAATAAAATTACTAGCTTAGAAGAAGAAAAATCAAATGAATACCTAGCGATAGCCTCAAATGTTTGGTTGAAATACATGCTTGGTTTACTAGATGACAGAAATTCAAAAGAAATTGCAAATAATTTCAATAACAAATTTAATTTAAAAGGTAATAATAATCTAATAAGTGAATTTAAAAAAAATATATCGAATCAAGAATCGTTTCAAAAAACATCATTAAAATTTCTTCAAGCAATCAATTTGGTTGAAAAGTCTGAGGATATTATTGAAGAAAATGATGAGTCTATAGATCCACCTGGATCATCAGATGATCTAGAGAGTAATATTGATGATGTAAATGATGGAGATGAAACTGAAAGCATTGAGTCTAATGAAAGTATGGATATGCCTGATGAAATGCTCTTTGAGGAGGATTCGACCTCCTCTGCAGAAGCTTCTATTGATGAGGAAATTGAAGCATTATCTTATCCAGAAAATACTTTTAATTCTGAATTACAAAAAAATTACGAAATATATACAAATGATTTTGATGAAGTTATTGATGCAAAAGAGCTGACGACAAATGAAGAATCACTAAGACTCAGAAAACAATTAGATAATCTAATAAAACCCCATCTTACCACTATAGGAAAACTTGCTAATAGACTTCAAAGATTGCTTCTTGCAAAACAAAATACTAGTTGGAACTATAATCTTGAAGAAGGAATTTTAGATACAGCAAGATTACATAGGATCATTGCAAAACCTGGCTTCCCATTAAGTTTTAAAGAGGAGAAGCAGACAGACTTTAAGGATACTGTAGTTAGTTTGTTGATTGATAATTCAGGGTCAATGAGAGGAAGATCAATAAGCCTCGCAGCAATCTGTGCAGATATCATTAGTACAACATTAGATAGATGTCAGATTAAAACAGAAATTTTAGGGTTTACAACAAAACATTGGAAAGGTGGACAATCAAAACAATTATGGTTGCAAAGAGGTAGCCGATCCTATCCTGGAAGATTAAACGATATAAGGCATATTGTTTATAAAAGTGCGGACAATAGCTTAAGGAGAGCTCGTAAGAATTTTGGCACAATGTTAAGAGAAGGTTTGCTAAAAGAAAATATTGATGGTGAAGCGCTTGCATGGTCTCATGAAAGATTAATAAAAAGAGGAGAAGAAAGAAAAATTCTTATTGTTATATCAGATGGAGCACCGGTTGATGATAGTACATTGTCAGCAAATAAAGATGATTATTTAGATAATCACTTAAAAGAGATAATTTATTTAATTGAAAATAACAGTCCTGTTGAACTTCAAGCCATCGGGATTGGTCATGATGTAACAAAATATTATAAAAACGCTTTAACAATTAATAGAGCTGAAGAATTAGGTGAAGTTTTGCTTGATGAGTTAACAAAACTTTTCAAGGATTGATAATTAATATAAAATTGGGCTTACGCGTATGCGAATTTAAGGATTAGAATAATGAAAGTTACAAAAAAAAGTGGTCCGCCAAAAGACCTAGTTTATTTTGATGAAGATCTTAATCTTACAAAGATGCATGTTGAAGATGTTGTTGAGATTTTTAATACGCCTCTTACAGGATCTTATAATTGGGACTACACAATTGCAGATAACCGCATAAAAAAACTTTATGAGTTAGGTAAAGAATTAAATTGGAATGGGTCAATTGATTTAAACTGGGAATATACTCATCCAAGAGATGAAAAAATTGTTGAGCCTGATGAAGATCTTCCTCACGAAACACTTGAAGCCTATCAAAATCTTTCTGAAGAAGACAAAATATTATTCGACAGACACAGTACTGCTGAACTTATGAGTCAATTTTTACATGGGGAACAAGGAGCTTTATTAGTTGCATCTCAACTTGCTTGCTGTGCTCCCACTTACAATGCCAAGTTATATGCAGCATCACAGACTTTTGATGAAGCCAGACATGTAGAAGTTTTTAATAGGTATCTTCAGGAAAAAATAGGTATTCATTATCCTATTAATCCAGCATTAAAAATTTTATTAGACAAGATTCTTACTGATGAGAGATGGGACCTAAAATTTATTGGCATGCAAATAATTATTGAAGGACTAGCATTAGCTGCTTTTCAAATGCTCAAAGTAATCACCAAGGATCCTCTGTTAAAGCAACTTCTGCATTATGTTGTAAGAGATGAAGCAAGGCATGTTACGTTTGGTATTAACTATCTCGAAGATTATATTAAAACACTTTCTCCAGAAGAGATTAATGAAAGAGCTGAGTTTGCTTATGAGGCATGTGTTATTTCAAGAGAAAGACTTATCAATACGAAATCTGAACAAAGATTTCTTAAAATGTCAGAGGAAGAAGCTAGAGAATTTCAATTAAATACGAAGACATTTGAGATGTTTAGAAATTTCTTGTTCTCAAGAGTTATACCAAATCTTTCAAGAATTGGTCTTTTGACTGATGAGGTAAGACCAAAGTTTGAAGCTTTAGGTCTGCTTGAATATGAGCATGCTCCAAGTGATTTTGAATGTGACTGGGCCGAAATGAGAAAACCACTTGAGCAATTTGGTCAAATTCCAGAAGCTATATAATTCTCATTATTTTTAAATTTTTATATACCAATATATTAGGATACAACTATGTCAAAACACACAGCTATAAATAGATTTGGAAGATCAGGAAATCCTGCATTTTCACAAGGATTTGGAATAAATCAAAGTGTTACTGGAGAAGTTATGACTCTTGATGGCACTGTTAATAAAACTGGCATTCTTTTAGGATTATGTGTCGGAGGGGCTTATTTTGGCTGGAATGCTCCAGGGCTAGTCTTACCAGCAGTACTTATTGGATTTGTAATAGCGTTATTTACTATATTTAGACCAAAAAATTCTCCTTATACTGCTCCTGCATATGCAGCTATTGAAGGAGTAGCTCTTGGCGGAATAACTATGATTTTTGAAGCTCAGTATCCAGGAATAGGTATACAAGCTATTGGATTAACTTTTGGAATACTTGCATCACTTTTATTTTGTTATAAAAGTGGAATTATTAAACCAACTGAAAATTTAAGACTTATGATTGTTGCTGGAACAATGGGTATATTTATACTGTACTCAGTTAGCTTTATTATGAGCTTTTTTGGAAATAGCATTGGATTTATTCATTCAAATGGTCTTTTTGGCATAGGTTTTTCTTTGTTTGTGGTTGCAATTGCTTCACTTAATCTTGTTCTTGATTTCGATTTTATCGAAGAAGGTGCTGAAAAAGGTATGCCTAAATATCTTGAATGGTATGGTGCATTTAGTCTGATGGTCACTTTGGTATGGTTGTATTTAGAAATACTCAGACTCCTAGCAAAACTTAGAAGCCGGTAACCTCGTTGAACTCAATCGCATTTATAGTATTGGCATTATTTTCTTTATTTGTTTTTTTTAAATTAGGAAAGGTAAGAGCCTCTAATAAGCAACTCAATAGAAATAATAGAATTAATAGAATTAATAGATTTGGACAATCTAATAAATCTAATATCTATGAAGGAGAAGCAAAAGAAATTCATGAAGACAAAAAAGAAGATAAAGATAACTAAAAAATTTGCCGTTCTTTTAACATTAATACTTTTAAATAATTTAGTATTATCAAAAGAAGCGCCAATACTACAACCAGGATCTCCTGGAGAACCATCAAAAATTCTTGATGAGAAATCTGCAACAGATATTGCAAATACATCATATATTCATGCTGATATTAGTTTTCTGCGGGGAATGATAATTCATCATGAACAAGCAATTCTTATGGCAAGCATGATAACTGAAAGAACCAACAATAAAAAAATTGTGGATCTTGGAAAAAGAATAGATGTTTCTCAAAAAGATGAAATAAATTTCATGGAAAGTTGGCTAAAAGATAGAAATGAATTTGAATCTAAAGCACATAATCATATCCATCATGAAATGATTGGTATGGCATCGAAGATGCAACTTGATAAACTTGAAAACTCTTCAAGTGCAGATTTTGACAGATTATTTCTTCAATTGATGATTGCGCATCATGACGGTGCACTTGAAATGGTCGAAGAACTTAAAAAATATCCTGGGTCAACATACGATCCAATTCTCAATGAATTTGTTTCAGATTTAGTAAATGATCAAGGTATTGAGATTGAAAGAATGAATACTATTGCTGTGAATATCTCTGATGATCCTAGATCAGGTTTATCGCCAGGACTATATATTGCTGGTGAAGCAATATTAAATCTTGAATTAATTGCTTCCCTAAGAAAGCCTGCTGGTTTTTTTGATCCTAAAAATCCAGAAGGAAAAGGATCTGAGGATCTTACAGAAGATAATTCAGATAAAACTACAGAAGAAATGTCTAGATCTCTAAGAAGCCCGATGTTAAGTTTTGCTAGCACTGATATGGCATTTCAGGATGATATTCTTATTGCTGGTAGTTATCATGGTTTTAACATATACAAGTTGAATACTAATGGTATTCCTGAATTAGTTTCATCTGTTGTTTGTCCCGGTGGGCAAGGAGACGTTTCCATAGTTGATGATTTACTTATTATGTCGGTAGAGGAAAATAGAAGCAGAATTGATTGCGGTCTTGAAGGTGTAAAAAGTGATGCAAGTCAAGAAAGATTTAGAGGAATTAGAATTTTTGATATATCTGATCTTTCCAATCCTAGACAAGTTGGAGCAGTTCAAACTTGTAGAGGCTCACATACCCATTCTGTTGTTTCGTCCTCAACTGTTGATAATAAAATTATTGTCTATAATTCTGGGACGGGCCGAGTAAGAGATATTGAAGAAATGGATACCTGTTTTGGTTGGAGTAGTGGTGGATCTTCATATTTTACGATCGATATTATTGAAATTCCAATTAGCAATCCAGAAAAATCAAAAATTGTTAAGAGTCCAGCTGTCTTCACAAATCTAGAAACTGGCAATCGAGCAGGTTTATGGAGTGGTGGCGATCATGGTGAGGAGACTCAAGATACCAAAGCAACAGATCAATGTCATGATATAACTGTCTTTCCAACAGCTAAGATTGCAGCAGGAGCATGTTCTGGAAATGGAATCTTATTTGATATATCAGATCCTTATAACCCTACCAGGCTAGATGCTGTAAGAGATATTGGATTTGCATATTGGCATTCAGCAACATTTAATAATGATGGAACAAAAGTAATATTTACTGACGAATGGGGTGGCGGTGGAAGAGCAAGATGTAGAGCATCGGATCCTTTAGACTGGGGTGCTGATGCAATTTACGAAATTATTAATAATAAACTAGTCTTTAAAAGTCACTACAAGATGCCAGCGCCACAATTAGAAACTGAAAATTGCGTTGCGCATAATGGCTCAATAATTCCAATTCCAAATAGAGATATATTTGTTCAAGCTTGGTACCAGGGTGGTTTATCTATAATGGATTTTACTGATTCTGAAAATCCACAAGAAATTGCTTATTTTGATAGAGGTCCAATTTTTGATGATATTTTGATTACAGGCGGTTATTGGTCAACGTATTTTTATAATGGGTATATATACGGAACTGAGATTAAAAGAGGTCTTGATGTTTTTAAACTTGTGCCAAGCGAGTTCTTAACAGAGACTGAGATTGATGCAGCTTCAAATGCATATCCTATATCTGGTTCAAAAGTTTTTAATCCTCAGCAGCAAATTCCAATGACCTGGATTGAGAGTGCATCAGAATAAGTTGTAAAAACTATGAAATTAGGAATTGACTTTGGAATTACAAATACGGATATAGTTCTTTGTGAAGGTAATGCAAAAAAGTTCTATTCAATGCCTTCAGAGCAAATAAATGAAGAAATATTTTATAAAGTTTCTAAGCTTATCGGAATTGATTTGATAGATATTAGCAAAATTGCAGTTACAGGAGGCAAATCAAGCGATCTTCCAAATTTATATAAAAATATTTCAATAGTTAAAGTAAATGAAGTTGAGGCAATTGGTTTGGGTGCTAAAGAAGTATATGGGTTTGAAGATAAATCTTTTGTTGCAGTTAGTACTGGAACTGGTACTGCGTGTGTTTTTGGTAAAAAAAATAACTTTACTCATCTTGGAGGAATTTCTATTGGTGGAGGAACTCTTCAGGGGATTTCTAATTATTTATTGGGGACATCAGAAATAAATGCAATCACTGATCTAGCGAAAAAAGGTTGTCGAAAAAAACTTGACTTTTCCATTGGTGAGGTAGTGAACGACATAGGCAATCTTTATCCAGAAGTTACTGCGTCTAATTTTGCAAAGGCTAAATTAAATAATAATCATAAAGCTGAAGATGTTGCTGCATCAATTACTAATATGATTGGAGAAGTAATTGGAACAGTAGCATATTTAAATGCACTATTAATGAATGTTGATAAGGTATTTTTTTTGGGGAGAGTTTGTAAAATTGAACCAGTAAAAAATGGTATAATTGACAGACTTAATCTTGCAAGTATTAAAGGTGAATTTAATAAAAGCCTTGAGTATGGTTCTGCGCTGGGCGCACTTGCATTTTTATCAATAAATCATGAAAATAACGACATTAAATAAACTATTATGATTGTTACAGATAAATCTTTAGTAATAACATTCGCAATACCTGTCTTTTTTATATTGATGTTGGTTGAGTATTTCTATGGGAGATCAGTAGGAAAAAATACTTATAGATTAAATGATACATTCACTAGTGTTGCTATTGGGATGATTAGTAGATATCCAACAATGCTAAATCTTGGGTTTCAAAGTGCTGTATTTATATTTATAAGTAATAACTTAAATTTTGAGCTTCTTTCAACAAAAAGCCCACTAACATGGGTAATTGCTTTTTTGCTTTATGATTTATCATATTATTGGATGCATAGAATGCATCATGAAATTAAGTTTCTTTGGGCTACTCATAGTGTCCATCATCATGGTGAAGATTTTAATCTTTCAACAGCTTTAAGACAGACAAGTACAGGTTGGTTGTGGAAGTGGGTTTTTTATTTACCAATGGTTTTAATAGGTATCCCAGGTGAAGTATTTATTACAGTTGCAGGAATTAACTTAGTCTATCAGTTTTGGGTTCATACAGAACATATTGGTCACTTAGGTTTTTTAGAGAAAATTTTCATAACACCGATGAACCATGGTATTCATCATGCTAAGAATAAAGAGTATATCGATGCAAATTATGGAGGAGTATTCATAATTTGGGACAGAATGTTTGGAACATATATCGCACGCGATCCTGACATTGAACCTGTGTATGGAACCGCGACAGCTTTAAAAAGTTGGAATCCAGTATGGGCAAATTTTCAGATCTTTTCTCAAATGCTAAAAGATAGTATTAAGACAAAAAAACTCTCTGATAAAATAAAAGTTTGGTACTCCAAAACTCATTGGCGCCCTGAAGACTGTTTAGAAGAAAAGGACCCAAAAGATTTTTATGTAAAATATAATCCAAACATTACTAATGATATAAAACTGTTTTGTTTCATTCAGCTTGGTTTTATAGGACCTGTATCATATTCAGTCTTATTTTACATAAGTAACTATACTTATATTGAAATAATATATTTTGGTATTGCATTGTTAGCAATAAGTTCTTTAACTTCATATTTACTGACTGGAAATAAAAATGCCTATCAGTGGTTATTTGGTTTTTCAATTTTTGGCATTTGTGCAATCTATCCTCTTGGTTTAATCGACTTATCTTTGATTTCAACTCAACTTTTACTGGCACAATTTATTACAAATATTGTAATAATAAGTTCGATAACTCTGGCAAAGGTTTTTCTTGAAAAAGAAAAGACTTATAACTAAAGAATCATTATTTAATTTTTAGTTCTTTGGCTGGCACGCCTGCTACAGTTGAATTTTTTTCAACATCTTTTAAAACCAAACTTCCTGCAGCAACAATTGAGTTTTCACCAATAGTAATATTTCCTAAAACAGTACTTGCTGCAAAAATAGATGCTCCTTTTTTAACATTTGGATGTCTTTTTCCTGATGCAAATCCCCTACCTCCAAGAGTAACACCTTGAAATATTGAAACCTCAGATTCAATTACTGCCGTCTCCCCAATTACAACTCCTGTAGCATGATCAATCATTACGCCGCCTTCAATTAATGCAGCAGGATGGATGTCTAGGCCAAAAACTTCTGAGGCACGATTTTGAAAAAATAAGGCCATGGTATGCCTTTCACTTTCCCATAAACAATGAGCAGCTCTATAAGTAGCCAATCCTAAAAATCCTTTATAAAAAAGAAGAGGTGTTGAATAATATTTACATGCAGGATCATGTTCTTTAAAAAATATTAAATCAGCTTCTAATTTTGACTCGATCTCGTCGCAACTTTTAAAGGCATCTAAAATAAATAATTTTATGTCTTTTGCAGACAGCGCATCGCTATGTAATTTTGATGAAAGAACTGAAGCAACAGCACTTTGAAGATCATCTTGTGAAATAATTAAAGAATTTAAAAATGGTCCTAATGAAGGCTCAGCATCAATTCGCAAATTAATTTCATCGCATATCTTTTCCCATACTTCTATAGTCATATGGTGCGAATTATAAGTTATCTAGCTAAAAATAAAATATGTAATCTATTCTATATCAACAATTTTTTTCATATGCAGACGTGTTTCAGCAAGTAAATCACTCATATATTCTTGAAAAAATATAATCTTTTCATCTTTTAGACGCATTACCATTGCATAATTATTATTATATTCACCATTAATAGCTGTTGCTTTTCCCTTAACCATATAAACAACCATATCTCCATCTGCAATTCGTTGATAGATATTTATATCAATGCCATTTGGTAAAACTTCTGGAATGACTTTTCCCAACCAAACAGATTCATAAGTTTCTTTATTATACTTCTGACAAATTTCACAAATACCCATAAATTCAAATTCAAAATCATCATGAAGAAGATCCATTGAAACTGAGGGATTTGTTAAGATATTCTCCCAAAATGTATCAACTATAGCGATATTATTTGCTCTGGTATCTTTATGATGTCCTGCCCAAATTGATGTTGATGCTATGAGAAATAGCAAACTAAATATTATTCTTTGATTCATATGTATCTCCTCTTAGTTATAACTATTTATAAACATAATAGGCAACAAAAGCAAATGAAAAATATTTTTTATTGCCATATATAGTAGGAAATATTGCTATAGCTGATATCATTTTTATGATGGAAAAATTTAAAATTGATTGTTTAATTATTGGTGGAGGTGTTGCAGGTCTAGCAATAGGAAAAAGTATAGGTAAACATTTTAAAAATATCTTTTTAGTTGAAAAAAATAATTACATTGGGCAAGAAACTTCTAGTAGGAATTCTGAAGTTATACATGCTGGAATTTATTACAAAAAAGATTCACTTAAATCAGAGTTTTGTATTGATGGGAAAATTCTACTTTATGAATATCTTAAAAAAAATCGAATTCCTTATAATAATTGTGGCAAATATATACTTGCAAATACTGATGAAGAAATTATTAAATTACAAAAGATTAAGGAAAATGCATTTGAATGTGGAGTAGATGATCTAAAATATGACGACTTAAGCATTAAAAAATATGGTTTTTTGAATTATAAAGATGCTTTGTTTTCACCATCATCTGGAATATTTGATAGCCATACTTATATGAATTCACTTAGAAATGAATTTGAACAATATGGCGGCTCTATTCTTTTTGGTAATAAGCTTCTGCAAATTACAAAAAAAGCTATTGGTTTTGACATTTTAATTTTTGATAAAAATTCTAATCAAGAGTTTGTAATAGAGACAAAGTATTTAATCAATGCAGCCGGAATTGATTCTGTTAGGATTGCAAATTTAATATTTGGATATGAAAAATATAAAAATAAATTTATTAAAGGTGAATATTATAACTACTCGGGAAAGGAAAAATTAAAGCATTTAATTTATCCTGTGCCGTCAAAATATAGCGTTGGGCTGCATGCAACAATAGATTTAGGTCAAGGTATAAGATTTGGTCCATCATCATATGAAGTTCAAGAAATTGAATATAAGCATTCTGACAAACAAAAAAACAAATTTTATGAAGTTGTAAAAGGCTATTGGCCGAATATTTTAAAAGATGAATTAACTCCAAGCTATACTGGAATTAGGCCGATGTTGGATGATACAGATGATTTTGTAATCGATATAGAAAAAAATGAAAACTCATTATCTATAAATATACTAGGGTATGCATCTCCAGGACTAACCTCTTCTCTTGCACTTTCAAAAAATATTGAGAAAAGGATTCTTGAAAATATCTAGAGCTAATTAAGCTTAATGTTATAAAAATTTTCTACAGTTGAGTTTGCAATTTCCTGTAAAAAAATTTTATCTACATGACGAATTTTACCAAAATAATCATAATTAATTTTTTTTGGAGACTGGTGGGTAATACTTGAATAGACAACAAGTGCCGATAAATAAGTTCCTAGCAAATCTGGATGACTGCCATCAAAAGGTTTGTGCAATTGAATATCAGATCGTTGATTGTAAGCTTCTTCGAATGCAAGGCCTACAGGAATTACTAGCGCATTATTCTCAATACCTGCCTGAATATACATTTCTTGAATATCATTGATCATTTCTGGATAAGCATAATCATGAGGCTCAACTAAAGCATGAATCATATATAGTGCAGATTCGGCACCACTTTTTTTAATTTCGTTTGTAATTTCTTTAATTTCTTTACTAAAATTTTTTCTTCTATTTTCGTTAAAAGTTTCTCCACTTCCCCCATGAACTATTACAAGTTCGAAAGGGTCTTGCATTCTTAAACTCTTATAATCTAAAGAATGCTTTATATTATGATCTGAAAGCGCAGCACCACTTATAGTGATAGATTTATAGCTTCTTCTATCAATATTTTTAGAATAGTATTCCTCTAACATTCTTCTTACATGATTGTGTAGACTGTCGTTATAGTAAAAATAACTATTACCAATGTATAGAACCCTTTCAGGTTTTTTATTTTCTAAACCTTGAACTCTAATTTCTTGTGAACTAAGAAAGGTTGAAAACATAACCAACAAAATTAAAAATTTCATGAGTTTAATATTTACTTAGTTTGCGTTTTTCTTCTATTTCTTTGATTATTAATTGTGTTTGCTTTTTAGCTAAACCAATATATGTTTCAGGATCCAAGAGATCAGATAAAATATCATCAGAAAAATATTTAGAAATATCTTTATTTTTTTGTATTGCTTCTTTTAATGTAATACCACTTCGTAAGGCTTCCATTGATACTTCATGCATAATGTTGTCAGCTGTATCTTTTCCTATTTTCTCTGCTAAATAAAAAGTAACTCTTTGTGAAAGAATAAGGCCTTTCGTTAAGTCTAAATTTTTTCTCATTACTTCTTTATTTACTTCAAGCTCACTAAATAATCTTTTTGCTGTTTTGAGCATATCTGATGAAATTATAGAGATATCTTTAATAGACTCATCACTTCTAGGTTGATCTCTTTCAAAACTATTAATCATGTCATCGAGAATTATTTCTGCTTGTCTAGGAATTATTCTTGAATAATTTACTAAATTTCCAGGTCCTCTAGGATTTTTCTTATGAGGCATAGTGCTGCTTCCAATAGCTTTAAATCCAAGATTTTCAAGCGTTTCACCAATTTCAGTCATTTGCAGTAATGTTAATTCATCTCCAATTCTTCCAAAAGATTTTGATATTAGTGCCAAAGTAAGTCCATATTCTGCAAATACGTCTCTTATACCATGCCAGTCTGCAAGATAAGGTGTTGATAAATTTAATTCTTGCATCATTAGTTTTTCTGTTTCAATTGCCTTTTCCCCTAGACCAAGATAAGTACCAACAGCACCTTTTAAGATTCCTGATTTATCTATTTTAGATTTCACAGTTATCAATCTTTCAATATTTCTTCTATTTTCTGCTAACCAAGTACTAGTTTTTTTACCAAAAGTAATCGGAAGTGCATGTTGGCCAATTGTTCTACCAGCCATGTATGTATCAATATTATCTTTAGTTAAATTCAATAAATATTCTTCAATATCGTATAAACTTGATATCAAAATTTCTAACGATTCCTTTATTTGTATTACAAGTACTGTATCAAATATATCAACTGTGGTTGCACCAAAATGTAAGTATTCTTCAGCTCCATTATCTAACGATCGTTTCCATACGTTAAGTCTTGACACAAGCCTATGTCTAATGAGTTCATTTTCAATGATAATTTCTTCTATAGGCATATAATTAATGTTGGCTTTTTTAGTAATCTCTTCTGCAGCCCAATTTGGAATTATTCCTTGTGATGCTTGTGCTCTTGCTAAAGCAGCTTCAATATTCATTACGATCTGATTAGTATTTTCATCACTAAAAATATATGAAACTGTTTTTGTTAGATCAGATTGAATTTTAAAAGATATACAAAGTATAAAAATGAAGATGTATTTATAATATTTCATCTTTTATCCTTGAAAAATCATAGGGGCTATTAGATATGAAAAAGCCGTGACAACTATTATGCCAAAAATATTTAATATAAAACCAGCCTTTATCATTGTGGCAATTGTAAATTTATTAGATCCGTAAACAATAGCATTTGGAGGAGTTGCTACGGGTAACATAAAGGCACAACTTGCCGCCAAACATACTGGAATTGTTAATGAAACAGGTAAAACTCCAATTGCAACAGCAATGCCTCCAAAAACTGGTAGAAAAGTTGTAGTAGTTGTTACGTTTGAAGTTATTTCTGTTAGAAAAATAATCATTGTTGCTACTGCAAAAATTAATATTAAATTAGGAACGCCTTGAAGTGCTAAAAGACTATTGCCGATCCATAATCCTAAACCAGTTGAGCTAATTTGGGCAGCAAGAGATAACCCTCCACCAAATAATAGCAATAAACCCCATGGAAGTTCTTTTGATTTCTCCCATTTTAAAATATCCCTATTCGCAGTACTTGATGGGATTATAAAAAATAAAATTGCAGCTATTATTGCAATTCCTGCATCTGTTAAACCACTTAAAAAATCTAATTCGATTAGATAGCTTCTAGTCATCCATGCTAAAACTGCAAAGCTAAAGACAAAAAGTACCTTTTTTTCATCTTTTGACATTGGGCCAAGATCAAAAAGCATTGTTTTTAAATGCTCTTTTGTTTCTTTTGAGGTTATAAAATTAACTGGGAATACGAATTTTGTTAGCACTATCCAAGCAATTACTAGCATGATTGCCGATAAAGGCACTCCCATCATCATCCAATCTACCATGCTAATTTCAATATTATATGTTTCTTCCATAAAAGCTCTAAATACAATATTTGGTGCTGTACCAATTAAAGTCGACATGCCACCAAGAGTGGCAGCATACGCAATACCTAGCAACAATGCCGTATCAAAATATTTCTTTTTTAAATCTGTGAGGCCAGGTATTGTTTCGCTTACTACACCACAAACTGCTAAACCAATAGGTAATAACATTAATGTTGTTGATGTATTCATTACGAACATGCTTATTAGTGCAGCAACAAGCATAAAACCACCTATTAGCGATGGTGCATTTTTCCCAACATATAAAATCATAGAAAGAGCCATTCTTTTGTGTAAACCTGATGCTTCTATAGCAAGAGCGATAATAAAGCCGCCTAAAAATAAATATATGTTTGGATTCGAATATGGAACTGCAGCTGTTTTAAAATCAACAATACCAAGTAAAGGAAAAAGTGCCAACGGAAGCAAAGCAGTTACAGGGACTGGTATTGATTCAGTTGCCCACCAAGTAGCCATTAACACTGCAACTGCTGCGACTTTCCATGCGTTAGCACTTAACTCAGCAGGAGATGGTAATAGCAAAATTATAAAAAATAATGCCAAACCAATCCAAAATCCCCTTTTTTTGTATGCTGACATATATTTCTTTTAAAAATTGGTGGAGCTACGCGGGATCGAACCGCGGACCCCCTGCTTGCAAAGCAGGTGCTCTCCCAGCTGAGCTATAGCCCCATTAATTAGGTGAATCATTGTACTTGAAAAAAAAATATATTTATAGAATTCTTTCAAGAAAAAAGGGATGCTTTCGCATCCCTTTCTCTAGGGGGATTTAACACCCCACTCCTAAATAATATTTAGAAATCGTATGAAAAACCAACTTTAATAGTTGCAGGTTTTTGCGATCTAGCTCCTTCTGAAGGTGCTCTTGAAATTAAATCTTCATTATCAGTAACATTTTCAAGTATTAAATAAACACTAATGGAATCACTTAGTACCTGTCTAAGACTTAAATCAATATAACTATGAGCATCGATTTTATTATAAATTCCGCAAGCTGCAATCGAGCAAGACCCACCTACATTGACGATTCTTGCATTACCACTTAGTCCATTATCATTAATAAAACCTAACACTATAGAGCTTTGTGAGTCAGGAATGTATGGCAAATCGTCTCCTGCTGCAACTGTTCCAAAATAATCACTATCTGAACTATTACTAAACGTCGCATCTGTACTTGTGTAATTAACTGAAATTGGATACATGACGCCATTTTCACCTTGCAACATCCATGATCCACTAAATTCAAGACCAGATACTTCAGCTTCGCCACCACTAAATATTGCAGATTCGTCTGCATCACATGCAGCACCGCTAACTTGAGTACATTCAGCAGCTAGTCTTGAGTAATCACTTGCAAAGTAGAAAGCTTCAATATTTGTTGTGCTCTCTGAATACCTTACTCCAAGCTCCATATTATCAGCTTCTTCAGGATCGGAACCAAACATAGGTGTCATTCCTTCATGGAATCCAGCAACTAAACTTGTGGTGTCATTTAATTTATATGTAGCTCCAATACTTGATGTAGTATGGTCATTGTAGGCCATTGTATCTCTATTATCAGCTTCACCAGTTCTTACCATTGTTAAATTTGGTCCTGCAGCATCTGACCATCTTCTGTGACGTTGTTCATAATCTTCTGACCTATATCCAACTGTTACAGCAAGCTTGCCAAAATCCATAGTATCTTCTAAATAATATGAAGTTGCACTTGACTCTCTTAATCTGTTATTACTATTATTTAAACCGACATAACCATATAAGGCTGATAAAGAACCGTCTGCAGCTTGATCTGCATATTCATGAGCCTGAACTCTGCTCTCTGAATCTTCCATATCTCTATAACCTACAGTAAGAGAATGTATACCGATTTCTGTTGAAACAGTAAATTGATATCCCTCATTCGTGTAGTATCTGTTGTTGTGTTTATATTCTATTTCTACAGCTAATTGTCCATCTAGAATAGCTTGAGCATTTGCACTTCCATTATTTGCATCACTTATAAGCTCATTAATATCGTCTCTTTCTCCATGTTCTGAGTCGTTATTAAAATCACTTACTTTGAACCAATCTCTGTGATAATCGTTTTGCCATGAAGTAAATACAACATCAAAATTATCAAAATCACCAACATAAGTAAGAGAAGTTTGCTCGCCATCATTCATCATTTCATCGTATGCTGTAGCACCATACCTCATTCTTGGATTTTTATTAAAACTTGCTTGAGATAAACCTACATATGATTGATCTGAGTTCTCTTCTAAATCAACCATTTTGAATCTTAAAGAATGATTACCAGTGTTATATTGAGCTTTAATCATTAAGTCTGATTTATCAAAACCTGTATCACCCCCAACATTAGCAATTGAATCGAAACCATCGCTTGAATGTTCGTGGACTTCTACAAGAGCCCCAAAATTTGCACTATTGATTCCATAAAAAGCATGGGTTCTTGCCATGCCATTTTCTCCAAGTTCTTGTATGAATTTACCAGAATTAACTTCAGGAATTGGAGTACTTATCAAATTTATAGCACCACCAATAGTCTGAGGTCCTTGAGATACAGCCGCTGGACCTTTTAAAAACTCAACTGAATGTATTCTGCCAGTTGTTGGAAAATAATAAGCAGATGAAGATGTATACGGTGATGGAGCAACTAAAACGCCGTCTTCCATGATCGTGACTTTTCCTGATCTTTCAATTGCGGTACCTCTTATAGAGATATTTGGTCTTAAACCATACCCTTCTTCTGTTCTCATATAAACACCTGGAACAGCTGTAAGAATTTTTTGAATATCGGTATCCATTGCAATTTCTAGGTCTTCATTTGAAATAATTGCACCAGATCCTGCTAGGTTTTTTAAATCCTCTTTTGAACCAATAATTGATACAGATTCTATTTCTTCAACTTCATCATCAGCATTAATTGTTGTTACAACTGATAAAAGAAGAAATAAAAACAACATAAACAATGTTGATTTGTTCTCAATCATTTCTCTTAATATATTTTTCATGTTATCTCTTTATATTGAAACAATCTCAAAGAGCGTTTATAAAACCACTTATGTTTGTTATTTGGAGGTCAACAAACAAATTGCACACTTTAAAGAGATAGAATATGTAACTCTTCAAGATCGTAATGAGAATGATAATGATTCTCATTTTGATTTACAAGCTTTTTTTTATATTTTTAATATATAATTTATTGATGTTTTTTCGCAGTGTTATTTCTTCGGTATTGGTTCTTGCTTCATTACAATTTTTTGGTGAGGAGTATATTATTGGTAAGGCGCATATAGAACCTGGAATTGATGTTGTCTTTTAAGCTGCACCAAAAGATATTATTTACCCAATAGGAAAGTTTTTAGAAGAAGATAAAATCTATTTATTACCTTTAATCAAAAAATAAATAACTATTACAGATAAAAATATTTGTTCACTGTTAAATAATTTTATTGGTGGCCATTCAAACCAGTCCGGGTGTCCAATTAAAAAAACACCAATCATTAATAAAAAAAGTGAGAAAGCGGAAGCTCTCGTTATCAAGTGCCCAAGCTGAGAAGCTATAAATCCTATTAAACCACCTAAAATGATTCCAATACCTCCTATCACTTCTGTAAAAATCACTAAATTAACGAGCAATTCAGGAGCTGGTATAAACATACTCTCAAACCACGTCACCATCCTATGCTGCTCATCTATCATAAATGGTGCTGGAAGTTTTTTATATCCATGAATAAACATAGATATACCAAGTGTTAATCTAAGTAGCCATGGACCTACTTCAATAAAAGGTTTTGTAATTGAGTCTAATCTTGAATTAAGTTTTTTCATTTAAGTGCCTAACTTTTCTAAAATTATATCGTTCTCTTGACATAGATTAAACCCATTTATTTTTAAGAAATTATTAAGGTCGTCTTTTCCAATTTGGAGATAAACATAAATATTTCCACATGATGAAATTTTTTCATCTTTAATACATCCCATTCCAAATAGTTTTGATCTTATTTTCCCCATTGATGACTCCAAAGAGATCCAACCACTATATATTCCGTTATATAATTTTTTATTTATATTCTCTCTTAATTTATCAATACCAATATTCTTCTCTGCTGATATTAATATTTCTTTTTTTGGATTAAATAGTCTAGATGAGTGCGTTTTAAGAAGATCGCATTTATTTTTAACAATTATTGTTGGAATATTTTCTAAACCTAGATCCTTTAAAATTTTATCAACTTCTAACAATTTCTGGTGATAGTCATTATCAGAAGCGTCGACAATGTGAAGTAATAAATCTGCCGATTTTAACTCATCAAGTGTAGCTTTAAATGATTCTATTAACTGAGTTGGTAAATCTGAAATAAATCCAACTGTATCTGAAAATAGTATTGGGCCAATTACTGGATCAATATTTCGCCTGGTTACTGAATCTAATGTCGCAAATAACTTATTTTCAGCAAACTGCTTACTATTTGTAAGTTTATTAAATAAAGTGGTCTTTCCGGCATTTGTATATCCAACTAGCGCTACTGACTTATTCATACTTTTTTTTCTGGCATATGAATTTAATTTTTTTTGATTATGAGCTTTATCTAATCTTTTTTTAAGATTTTTAATTCTGTTACCTATTAGTCTTCTATCTGTCTCTAATTGAGTTTCTCCTGGCCCCCTTAATCCAATGCCTCCTTTTTGTCTTTCTAGGTGAGTCCAGCCTCTAATAAGTCTTGTTGATAGATGATTTAACTGAGCTAATTCAACTTGTAATTTACCCACATGAGACGAAGCCCTTTGAGCAAAAATATCCATAATTAATTCTGTTTTATCGATTACTCTTATTTTTAATGTTAATTCAAGATTTCTTGCTTGAGATGCAGATAATTCTTGATTAACAATAGCTAATTCTGCCTGCGATTCAATTACTTTATTTTTTATCTTTTCTAATGTTCCTTTGTTTATAAAATTTTTAGTCTCTGGTACCTTTTGTTTGTTAAAATTTTGTTCGACTACATCAACGTCTGTAGAATTAATCAATTCAAAAAATTCTTTTTGTTGTTCATCGAGCTCAATATTTCTTTTTAAGGAATCTACTTCTACGTAGATTAAGAGTGTTTTTGTTTTGATTAGTTTATCTATCATTTTTTATATACAGATTATTGTAGAGATTTTAATTAAATTTGTTACTATTAAATTAAAGAATTAATACAGTTTTTAATGGAGAAATAAATAAATAAAGGGGAAAGAGTTAGAAAATCGAAGTTAGCCAGCCTAAAAAGAAAAGTGATAAAAGAAATTAAAAAAAAGAGAATTTCAAAACTTTATCGTGAACTAAGAAGATTGCGAAAGAATAATCACTAAAGTTTATAGAAATATTAATCTTTTTAATTAGTCTGCATAATCTAAGCCCTTTGAGGCTTGCACTTCTCTTTTATTAGGATTAACAGATTCTCTGAAAGGCACATCTACAACTTTTGCATCGACTGGAACTCCTGGAGATTCTGAGTACTCATCAGGAAGTTTAACCATAAATTTAGTACCAACCTCTGAGGATTCCCATGGAACCCATGCAAGAGCAATATTTGTTTCTAACTCAGGCGACCACCATGGTGATGTAACATAACCCACTTCATTTGCATCTGTATCTGTTACTAACCAAAAATCAGGAGCATAATCTGTGATCTCTTTTCCTCCGAGAGTTAAGCCAACCATTTTCATTTTAAAAGGAGCTTTACCTTCATCAATTATTGCTCTTTGCTTTTCAAGCTCTTCTTTGCCAATATAATCAGCAGCTTTGTTTCTTGGTACTTGATAGCTCAAATTTACCTGAAATGGAGACGTTTCGTGATCTAAGTCTTGGCCCCAAGATAAAATACCAGCTGCAATTCTGCGATGATGTGCAGGGGCAATAACCATCAAACCAAATTCTTCACCAGCTTCTAGAACTGCATTCCACATTTTTTCAGCATTCTCATGTGCGTTACGAACATAAATTTCATAACCTTTTTCGCCAGTGAATCCAGTCTGACTAATAACACAATCAGCGCCACCAACTTTAGTTTCTAAGATTCCATAATAAGGCACATCTCTTAATTCCTCGCCAGCTAGCTTTGCCATAAGATCTTCAGATAGAGGACCTTGAATTTGAACAGGACAAGCATCAATTTCATCAATTTCTACATCATATTTTTTGGAAACATTTACTCCTTGCAGCCAAAACAAAAGATCACTATCCGAAATAGAAAACCAAAATTCGTCCTCTGCAAGTCTTAAAAGAACTGGGTCATTAAGCACGCCACCCTTTTCATTACATAAAATTGCATACTTGCCATTTCCAGGCTCAATTTTTGTTGCGTCTCTTGTAATTACAAAATCTGTGAAAGCTTCTGCATCTGGGCCTTTTACTCTTATTTGTCTTTCTACAGCAACATTCCACATTGTAACTCGATTCACCAGTGCCTCATATTCAACCATTGCGCCCCCATCCTCTGGTTTTACATATCCTCTTGGATGATAGATTCTGTTATAAACCGTCGCTCGCCAGCAACCGGCATCATGAGATAGCGCCCAAAAAGGCGATTTTCTTACCCTAGTTGAGATTAACAATTCAGTTGGTGTTCGACCGCTTTGTCTAAGATTTATAGGAACTATACGTTCACTTTGATCAACGCTTGGATGATTTGGATTTGCCATACTGCCTCCCCTATTAGATTATGACATTGACTAAATTTATCATCAGTTTTTAACTTTGTAAATCAAAATTTAGCGGATATAAATCTAATAAAAAATAATAAAAAAGAAATTATTTTTTAGAAAATTTTATTTACTATTTTAGATCAGTAGGTGTTAAAAATTCTTCGTATTGTTTTTGGAGTCTTTGCATCCCCTTTATCCATCTATCTCTATCATTTCCTTTTCTCATTACATATTCTGATACTTCTTGATGGGGTAAAACAAGAAATTTTTCTTCGTTTATTGCCTTTATGACACATTCTGCTACTTCATCTGGTTCCATCATTCCATCAACACCAGCAACACCAGCACCACCAGCGGTCATAGCTGTTTTTACTGCTTGAGGACATAAACAAGATACTCCTATACCTTTTTCTCCATAAGTTATTTTGATCCACTCTGCAAAACTAACAGCTGCAGCTTTAGTAACAGCATAACTTGATGCCCCAAGTTGTGTTAACAACCCTGCAGCGGACGAAGTATTTACTAAGTATCCCTCACCTCTATCTAGCATCTGTGGAAGTACATGTTTTGCAGCATGAATATGTGCTTGTACATTAATTTCCCAAATTTTTTGCCAATCAGCAGTTTCAGATTCAAAAAAACCAGGCAATCCACCAATGCCGGCATTTGAACAGAATATATCTATACCTCCAAATTCTTTTGTGGTTTTTTCAATAACATTTTTTATATCTTCCTCTTTAGAAACATCGGCAAATAAAGACATACCAGAAATCTGTTGTGCCGTTTCTTGTGCACCATCTAAATTTACATCAACTGCACATATTGAAGCAGCACCATGACTTTTGAAAGCTATGCAGAGTTCTTTACCAATTCCACTAGCTGCACCAGTTACAACAACTTTTTTATTCTTTATTTCCATATATTTAAAATTATATATTTATTGACGATAAGAAATTAAGTATTTTTCATAAATAAATTTTGCCATATTATATATTTAATAAGAACTATTAAATTAGTTTTGTATTAATACACATTTATTCTCATCCTGTTAAAATCAATAACATATGAACATAAAATATTTAAATCCATTTTTTCTTTCATTTCTTATTAGTATTTCTTTCATTGTTTCTGCAAATAAAAATGACGATACTGAAAATATGTTTCTTGTTCACAAAACTCCAACATGTGGTTGTTGTAAAAGGTGGATGGAACATTTTAAAGAAGACGGATTCAAAGTTTACTCTCAAGATCACCAAAACTTAAATCAAATTAAAGAAAAATATAATATTGATGTTTCATATAGATCATGTCATACAACCGTGTCATCTAATGGCTTTATTTTTGAAGGTCATATTCCTAGCAAATACATAAAGCAATTTCTCTCAGAAACTCATGAAAATGCTATTGGTTTGTCTGTTCCAGGGATGCCACTAGGTTCTCCAGGAATGGAATACGAGGATCGATTTATGCCTTATGAGGTTTTAATTCTTTATAAAGATGGATCCAGTAATGTATATGCTGCAGTTGAGAACAAATAAGAATTATCTAACTATACTTAATTCTTCAAGAATATTGTCTGCCTTTTCTAATTTTTCTAAAGTCCAAAGAAAATATCGGGAATCTACTGAGATAGTTCTTGCATCAGGAATATGTTTGTAGTCTGCAATAATTGTCTCTAGCATTCCGTCAAAAGCCAGACCAACTAACTCAAATTTAGAATTAATAGTTGCCGATCCTGAGTTGCCATTGGTTATATCTAGTGTTGCTAGAAAATTCACTGGTACAGAGTTTATTGGTTCATAAGCATATTTACCATAATCTTTATTTTTAATAAGGTCTAATAATTTATTGCTTGCATTAAATGGCTCAACTCCAGTATGTTTCTGAACAATGCCTTCAAGTCTTGTAAAAGGCTCATAAATCATGCCATCTTTCAAAGACACGCCAGCTACATTCCCATAAGTTACTCTCAAAGTTCCATTGGCATCTGCATACATTTGTTTATCCAATGATTCATAGTATTGTTTTAAAAGTTTAATAAACTTAGATTTGAGTAACTGCCTTTTGGCACCTATTTCTTCAAATTCTTTTTCGTATTTTAATGATTCTTCAAAAGTTTCTTTAGCAAAAATAATCAAAGGGTCATTCGAATTATTTAATTCATTTAAACTCATATTCATCATTTGTAAAAAGTTTTTAGACGTTTTGTACTTTGTTGAATAGATTTCATCTACTTTAGATAAAATTATCTTTTCAGACTTATCAAGCCCAAGTAAATTACTGTACGTAGGTCTTCTTAAAGATGTATCGAAAGTCTTATAGGTCATCAACCTATCTAGAAATATTGCTTGGTCAACTCTATAGTCAAATGAATAATCAAGACGCTTTATTCTATTAGTAATTCTTTCTTGATCTCTTTCTTGATAGCCAGGTTTTCTTTCTGAGTCAGCTTTTTCTCGTTCAAACGCGTTTCTATATATTCTTTTTGCTTGAGAAATTAAAGAAGAGCTTCCATAGTATCTTCTTGATATAGCTTTTTGTTGTTCTTGATCAATTAAATCTATTAATTCATAAAAAAAACTTTTGTCTGTTTTAGAAGATTTATTTTCAACATAATCCAAAAAATTCTGCCACTTAATATTTTCAGATTCAATAAGTTTAAAATTCTTTGCGCCGTCTATTTGGCCTGAAATTTTTTTATAATAATTTTCATAGCCACTTTTTGAGCCTCTATATTTGAGTGAAGAGCCGTCTGAAGAATTGGTATTTTCATCAATTAATTCGATACCCCTCTTGAGATACTTTACGTATTCATTGAAACCAACTTCTATATCCCATTTAATCTCATTGAAGGTTATTGTTCTGTTTGTTCTACCTGGATATCCAACGACCATTACAAAATCACCATCTTCTATTCCCTTTGCAGAAATTTTTAAAAATGAATCAGATTGATAAGGAATATTTTTTTCGTCAAACTCTTTACTTGAGCCATCTTTTGCAATGTATGCTCTTAATAGTGCAAAATCGCCTGTATGTCTTGGATACATCCAATTATCAATCTCACCACCATATTCTCCAATATATGAAGGTGGCGCATAGACCAATCTAACATCTTTTATTTTTAAAACTTTTTCTAATTTGTATGTTTCTCCACTAAAGAAAGATCTCACCCTGCATTCAATATCATCTGATGTTTCACATTCTTTTATGATTACTTTTTTATTATCTTCAATGATTTTTGCTCTATCGATATTTTGTGTCTCATCATTCAATCCATTTAAAACTTCTTTTGTAATATCAGTGCTTTCAAGAGTTACATAAACTCTTGATCCGGGTGCTGACCTTTTTTCTTCATCCATTGATCGGGCAACAAAACCAGTTTTAAATAAATCAGTTTCAGCATTAGAGTTAAATTGAAGAAATGATCTTTCTATACAATGATAATTAGTAGCAATAAGCCCTTTGTCTGATACAAAAGCAGCAGAGCATCCTCCTAAACTTACAATAGCGCTCATAGGATGTTTAAATAAATCGCTTACGTTTGAAACTTCGCCTTCAAACCCACTAGCGCGAAGTTCTTTTTGCAATGATTTCATTTGATATGGTTCCCACATTCCTTCATCGGCAATAAGGAGAAAATGAAAAATTGTTAAAAGAGCAATTGAATATTTCTTTATCATAAAAAAATTTTCCTTATAAAAACCATTTCCCCCATGGCAAGAAGTTCAATAATGGTGGGCCCGGGAGGACTCGAACCTCCGACCAATGGATTATGAGTCCACTGCTCTAACCAACTGAGCTACAGGCCCTAAAAAGGTAAAGTATTCTAACGCTAATTTATTCGTCTAGGAAGCTTTTTAAATGGCTGGAGCGACTTGGATGTCTTAATTTTCTTAATGCTTTTGCTTCTATTTGACGTATTCTCTCCCTAGTAACATCAAATTGTTTACCGACCTCCTCAAGGGTATGGTCAGTATTCATACCGATACCAAATCGCATTCTTAGTACTTTTGCTTCTCTTGCGGTTAAAGAACCAAGAACATCATCGGTTGCAAAATGTAAGCTATCTTCGGTAGCATTTTCTAGAGGAGATTCTACTACAGTATCTTCAATAAAATCTCCTAAACTTGAATCTTCATCATCACCAATGGGTGTTTCAGTTGAAATTGGTTCTTTCGCTATTTTTAGAACTTTTCTAACTTTATCTTCTGGCATTTCAAGTTCCTTGCTTAATTCTTCCGGAGTAGGTTCTCTGCCCATGTCTTGCATCATTTGTCTTGAGACTCTGTTAAGTTTATTAATTGTTTCTATCATGTGCACAGGAATTCTTATAGTTCTAGCCTGATCAGCTATTGATCTTGTTATAGCTTGTCTGATCCACCAAGTTGCGTAAGTTGAGAATTTGTAACCTCTTCTGTACTCAAATTTATCAACTGCTTTCATTAATCCAATGTTTCCTTCTTGTATTAAGTCTAAAAATTGTAGTCCTCTGTTTGTATATTTTTTTGCAATTGAAATAACTAGTCTTAAATTAGCTTCAACCATGTCTTTTTTAGCTCGTCTCATTTTTGTTTCGCCCATAGACATATTTCTATTAATTTCTTTGATTTCTTTTATACTAAGGCCAACATTTTTTTCAAGTTCTAAAATATCTTTTTGGGCAATAACAACATCTTGTTTAACGGAATCTAATAAGTCTTTTTTGTATTTTTTTTCTTTCATTAAAGCATCAATCCATCTAACTTTTGTAAGGTTATCAGTATATTGTGCTAAAAAGTCTTTTCTTGGCATGCGCGCATTTTTGACTAACTTATTTTGAATAAACTTTTCTTTTTCTCTAAGCTTTGATAATCCGCTTCTCGCGATGGATGAAATATCATCAAACATTCTCGGACTAAATTTAAGAAATTGAAAAATTTGTCCCAATTTTTCAAACTCACGATTAGCTTCTTTGGAATATCTTCCTTTAGATTCTATAATTTTGTTTGTTTTATTATATTGACGTTTCAAATTAGTCATTCTTCTTTGCACTTCTTCCATATCAGGACCTGATGAAACTTCTTCATCAGATTCTTCAGCTGCTTCTGCTTCTTCTTTTGCTCTTTGGCTTCCTGGTCCGGCTGATGGCACTTCTTCCATTTCTTCTAAAAAACCGGTTAAAAAGTCATTAATCTTTTTCTCGCCATCTTTTACCATTTGATGGTAGTCGATTACATATTCAACAGTTCTTGGATAGAAAACACTAGCATTGAGAAGTTCTCTCATGCCTTCTTCGATTCTTTTTGCTATTTCAATTTCGCCTTCTCGTGTTAAAAGATCTACTGTTCCCATCTCTCTCATGTACATTCTAACTGGATCAGTTGTTCTTCCTGTTTCATTTTCAACAGCAGCAAGTGCTTCTGCTGCTTGTTCAAGAGCAATATCATCTGAATCTTCTGATTCAGCTAACATTAAAGTGTCAGCATCAGGTGCTGACTCATGAACTTGAAGACCAAGGTCATTAATCATACCTATTATTTCGTCTACTTGGTCTGGATCGGAAATATCATCAGGTAAATGGTCGTTTACGTCTGCATATGTAAGGTAGCCTTGCTCTCTTCCTTTTTCGATGAGTTCGGCTATTTTTGATCCTTTTTTGCTAAGCTTATCCACTATATTTATCGCCCCTGATGTATTAACTCTATTTAGTGATTAATTTCATTATTTCAATCTATTTAGAACTCAATTCTTTAAGTAAAGTTTGGTCTTCTTTTGATATCTCTTTAGATAACAAGATTAATTTTTGAAGTTCTCTTGTTTCTGAAGAAGAAATCTCGCCCATATTATACTTTTCTTTGAGAATTTCTAGTCTATCGTCTCCAGATTGAGAAATATTACTAATACAATCTATCAACATAGATTTTGCATCTTCTTTAGATAATATTATTTCTGACACTAAAGCCTCACTATAAAGATTTTTAATTTTATCTTCTTTTATACTTTCTAGAACTGCCGATGGGTTGATTTTTTCATTTTCTTTATATTTTTCTTGTATAGATCTTATAAATTTGTAGCTTGAATTAGTTTTAATTTCATCAAATATTTGCTCTGTTGATAATGATGGGTATTGAATTAACGAAATAAAAATATTGAAAACTGATTTCTTTGCATTTGATGAGCTATATTTATCTTTTCTTGGTGATTCGTCTTTATCTTGATTTGTGATTGTTTTTTTATTTTTTGCTAAAAGACTTGAGAAATCTAAATTACACAAATTACTAATTTCTTGAATATAAGCTTGTCTAATGGTCTCATTATTGATGCTTTTAATATAAGGAAGTGCAAATTTTGCTACATTCGTTCTTCCCTCAAGACTATCCAAATTATCTTTGTCCTTAAGTGTTTGTATGAAAAATTCTGATAAAGGAATTGACTTGTTTGTTAATTTTAAAAATTCATCTTTTCCATTTTCGTTCACATAACTGTCAGGATCTTGACCTTCATCAAGAAAGATAAATGACATCTTAATATCTTCTCTTAAAATTGGTAAAGCATTCTCAACAGCTCGCCACGCTGCTTTTCTTCCTGCAAGATCTCCATCAAAAGTAACGTATATTTGCTTTGCATATCTCATGAGTTTTGAAATATGCAAGCCGGTTATTGCTGTTCCTAAGCTTGCAACTGCATTTTTTATTCCATTTTCATATAAAGCAATTACATCCATGTATCCTTCTACAACAAACAAAGTATCAATATTTTGATTGTTTTTTTTTGCTTCATACAAACCATAAAGTTCTTTAGATTTGCTAAAAGTTTTTGTTTCGGGAGAATTTAAATATTTGGGCTCTCCTTCATCTATAATTCTTCCTCCAAAACCTATGTGATCACCCTTTAGATTCTTTATTGGATACATAATTCTGTTTCTAAATCTGTCTTTTTTGCTATCGGAAAATAATCCAGAATCAATTAATTCTTTGTCTTCAAATTTTTCTTTTAATGAATCATAAAGAGCTGTCCAACTATCAAGAGAGAATCCAATTTCAAAAAATTTTGCAGTTTCACCCGAAATACCTCTCTTTTTTAGATAGCTAATAGCTTTCTTACCATACTCACTAGTTAATTGCTTTTTAAATATTTCAGCAACATCACTATTAATGTTAATTGCTGCTGAATTATCAAAAGAAGTTTTTTCCCTTGGCACTTCCAAACCAACTGTTGAAGCAATGGTTTCAACAGCATCAACAAAATCTAAATTTTCATAATTTCTTAAAAAATTAATAGAGTTGCCCTTAGCGCCACAAACAAAACAGTAATAAAATTGTTTATCCTGATTCACTGCCATAGAAGGTTTGTGATCATCATGAAATGGACACAAACCCCAAAAATTTGAGCCCTTTTTTGTTAATTGAACTCTTCGACCAACAATATCTACAATATCTGATTGATCAAGAATTTGGTCTATAAAGCTAGATGGTATTGTCATTTTCTAACCAATTATCTATTAATATCTGTGCAGCATGTGCATCAACAAGCTCATTATCAAAATTTTTATCACCCGATTCTAACAAAAATTTATTTATATTATCTCTAGCCTCAAAGGTAGTCAGTCTTTCATCTACATAAATACATTCTGCATCAGTTAATTTTTTTATTTTATTGAAAAAGTTCTCAACTTTCTTCATGATTTCGCTTCTAGATCCATCCATATTCAATGGTTTACCAATAATAATTAATTTAGGATTCCATTCTTTTAAAACTTCTTTAATATCTTGCCAATTAATTTTATTTTTCTTATTAAAAATTACTTTATAAGGAGATGAAGATTTTGTTTTGGTCTGACCTACAGCAATTCCAATTTTTTTTTCACCAAAGTCAAAAGATAATATTTGCATTTATAAAGTTGAAAAATTCCAGTCTCTTACTATTTCTAAAACATCGTAATCATTAAGCATTGATCTTTCAAATGCTTCAAATGGCGATGCTTGGATAAGAATATTTAAAGCCATATTATCAATCTCTGTATTTCCTGAAGAAATAAGTATTACTGAATCTATTAAATTGCCTTGAGAGTCAATTTTTGCAGCAATTTGAACCTTTTTATTTTCAAAATTTTTTCCCGATAAAGAGATAACCTCATCTCCTATGCTTTCTATCTTTCTTTGCCATAAATTCAGATATACAGCTTCTGCATTATTTAAATTTGAGTTAGCTTGTAATCTTTTAATTTTATAAGACTGCGAGAAGCTATCTTTTTGTATTTTTTTTGAGGACAAATCATCGCCTATTGCTTTGGAGAAAGTTGAATTTGATTTTTTTGAATCTAAGCCAACTAAATCTTGTGATGAGTTTGCAAATTTAACATTTATTATGGGTGAATCTTTTAAAAAGGATATTTCATAAAAAGTTGTGAAAGTTATGCCAAAAACTAAAAAAACATGTATTACCAATGAGATAAAAAAAGATTTATTAAACGTAAGTGCTCTTTTGCTGGTAATTTGATCGTTTAGAATAATTGAACTCATAGTTTTTCAAGATATTCTCGTATAGGATTTGAATTGCTCTCATCAAAAATTTCTCTAGCGCATGTTGGACTGGTAATATTTATTTCAGTTAATTTATCTCCAATCATATCAATTCCTGCAAAATTTATATTTTCTTTAATTAATATATCTCCAACCAGCTCTCCAACTTCTTTCTGCTTAGGAGTTAGGTCCACTGTTTGACCAAAGCCCCCCGCTGCAAGATTTCCTTTAAAACTATCGCCTTGAGGAATTCTTGCTAATGTTTTGTGAAAAGGTTTTCCATGAATTATTAGGATTCTATAATCACCTTTGTATATGTCTTCTAAAAATTCCTGAGCAATAATTTTAGTCTTCTCATTTTGAGTTAAATTTTTAATAATTTGAATATTGTTCTCATTAGGAGTATCAATCTTATATATAGATTTACCTCCCATACCATCTAAAGGTTTTACAACAATACTTTGAAACCTTTCTTTGTATTTTAAAATCTTATCTAAGTTTGAAGTAATTAATGTCGAAGGTATAAATTCTTTAAAATATATTGCAAATACCTTTTCATTAAATTTTTTTATTGAGTCTGGATCATTAAAAATTTTTACGCCATCTTTTTTAGCTAATCCTAATAAATGAAGAGCGTTAATATAATCTTGATCTACAGGAGGATCTTTTCGCATAAAAATATACTTAAAATCATTTAAAGAAAATGATTTCGATTCTTTTGTTTTTAATTCTGTCTTGTTTGCTGTCTTAATATTTAAAGCATCTGACCAAACTTTTTTGTTCTCTAAATATAAGTCTTTTAACTCGCATTGATAGACCTCAAAATTCATTGATAAAGCCTCTTCCATAATAAGCACAGAAGTATCCTTTTTTATGTTTAAAGTTTCTAAAGGGTCTGTAATTAGTATAATTTTATTGCTCATTGTTAAATTCTACCAAAATGATTCTGTATTAATGATGAAATTACTATTGGAGCAGTTTCTGCTCTAAGAATTGTATTACCAATAAGTCTTGTTTCAATGTTTTGATTTTTTAGCAAACCTAACTCGTTTTGTGAAAAACCTGATTCAGGACCAGTTACAAAACATGCACTTTCTGTAAAGTCAATTTGTGAAAAAGATTGATCAGCATCTAAATCAAATGCATATATAAGACCATCATAAGTTTTTTTTAATTCTTGAATTGAATCTTCTAGGTTTTTATTAAAAGATAGATCTGGTAAAAAATTTATCCCACTTTGCTTACATGCACTAATTAAAACTTCTTTAGATTTTATAAAAATTTTTTCGTGATTTTTTCTAATCAAGCTTTGATCAAGATGATGTGGTTTGTAGATTAGAATTTTATCTAGCCCAAGCTCTGTAAGCTTTTGTAACATGAAGTAAAAATTTTCTTTTTTAATTAGAGGAACAATGGCACAAAGAACGTTTTTATTTTTCTTTTCTTCTTTGATTTGAGAATCAATTTTAATTTCAATTTTATTTTTAGAGATGGAGATTATTTGAGATATTGCAGATCTGCCAAGGCCATTAAAAACTTCAATGTTATCTCCAACTTTTAGTCTAAGAACTTTTGAGGCATGAAGAGATTGGGATTGATCTAAAAAATAATTATTAACGTCTGTTGATAAATCTTTACAATATATTCTATGAATTTTCACAATATCATTATAGCTATAGGTTCATTATAAATGTCAGAGATTAAATTAATTTTAATTAGGCATGGTGAAGCTGCATCAGCTTTTGGTGAATCCGAAGATCCGTCATTAAGTGCACTTGGAACTAAACAATCAAAAAAACTAGTTAAAGATCTTAATATAGATGTTCTTAATAAATATAAATTTTTTTCTAGTCCTAAAGCTCGAGCCATACAGACTGCCAAACCGCTAGTTGATATATTAAAAAAGGATTTGATAGTAAAAAAGGAATTTTCAGAAATACCAGCACCAAAAATTGATAGTAAAGAAAAACAAAGGTGGCTTAAAAATATAATGTCATTACCTATTGATAAGTTACCAAAAGACGTGAATTTATGGAGACAAAACTTATTGAAAGTAATGAGTAGCTTAGAGAAAAATACAATTGTGTTTACTCATTTTATGGTAATTAACGCGTTAATAGGACATATAGAGAAAAATAAAACCCTTCTTTATTTTTATCCTGCAAATGCTTCTGTAACTACAGTGTTTTTAAAAAATGGTACTCCATCTAGTTATCAAGTTGGAGAAAATAAAAAAACTTTTATAAATTTGTAAAAAATTGTTGAGCAATTTTTAAACAACTGTAAACTGTAAGTCCTTTTAAATAAATCTGTAGTTTTGAAAAAAAAAGATTCATTCGATAGCTATTCTAAAAAACCATTAAAAGATGAGGTCAGAAAAGCTATGAAAAGATATTTTCTTCAATTAGATAAAAAAAATACTCCAATAGATGTATACGATTTAGTATTGAATGAAATAGAGCCTCCTTTATTAAATGCGGTAATGAAGTTTTCAAATAACAATCAATCAAAAGCTTCGAGAATTCTTGGCATTAATAGAACTACATTAAGAACAAAACTAAAAAAATATAATTTGATGTAATGAATTTAGTTTCTCCAAAAACTGCATTGATAAGTCTATCTGACAAATCAGAATTAAAAAAACTAATAAATTTTCTTGATACAAAGAATATAAAAATTCTCTCTACCGGCGGCACATATAAAGCTATAAAGGAAATTACTTCAAATGTCATAGAAGTTTCAGAATTTACAGGATTTAAAGAAATGATGGAAGGTAGAGTAAAAACATTACACCCCAAAATACACGCAGGGATTCTAGCAAGAAGAGATAAAGATTTAGAAGTACTTGCTAATGAAGGGTATGAGCCAATAGATCTTGTAATTGTAAATTTGTACCCTTTTAAGAATGTCATTGCAAAAGATTGCTCCTTCGAAGAAGCTATTGAAAATATTGATATTGGTGGACCAACTATGATTAGATCTGCGGCTAAAAATTTTAAAGATGTCGTTGTTGTTTCTGATCCAAAAGATTATGAAAATCTTATTAATGAATGGGAAGAAAAAGATGGAATCTCATACGATTACAGAAAATATCTATCTTTAAAAGTTTTTGAACTTATGGCTGACTATAACAAGTCTATCGCAGATTATTTAAATAAAGACTCTGATCTTGAAATACCCAATTATTCCTTTTCAAAAAAGACTAAATTAAGATATGGAGAAAATCCTCATCAAAAGGCTAGTCTCTTAACATTTGCGAATCTTAAAAACAAAAATATAGCTAATGCACACATTATTCAGGGCAAGGAGCTTTCTTATAATAATATTGTAGATGCTGATGCTGCATGGAGCTGCGTAAAAGAGTTTAAAAATGATGCATGTGTGATTGTTAAACATGCAAATCCGTGTGGTGTAGCTGAATCAAGTTCTGTACTTCAGGCATATGATTTAGCTTTCAGAACTGATCCAACCTCAGCTTTTGGAGGAATTATTGCATTTAATAAAATGCTAGATGCAGAAACTGCAAAAGAAATAAATGATAGACAGTTTGTTGAGCTTGTTATTGCGCCCAAATTTGATGATGGAGCTATAAAAGAATTTAATAACAAGAAAAATGTGCGAGTTCTTGAAGTAGATCTAGAAAATGATGATCAATATCCAGAAGTAATTAAGAAAGTGTCAGGGGGAATTTTAATCCAGAGTGATGATTTGCATTCTATAAAAGAAAGTGAACTTAAATGTGTTACAAAAAGAAATCCAACAAGTTCAGAACTAGAAGATATGATATTTGCTTGGAAAGTAGCTAAATTTGTTAAAAGTAATGCGATTGTCTATGTCAAAGACAAACAAACTGTTGGTATAGGTGCTGGACAAATGAGTAGAGTAATTAGTGCCGAAATTGCAAACATAAAAGCAAAAGAAGAAGGCTTAGAGGTAAAAAATGCTGCAATGGCATCTGATGCTTTCTTCCCATTTAGAGATGGTATTGATAAAGCAGCATCAAGTGGAATAAGTGCAATCATTCAACCAGGTGGATCAATAAAAGATAATGAAGTCATCGCTGCTGCAGACGAAGCAAATATTGCCATGCTATATACTGGAGTGAGGCACTTCAGGCACTAATGAATATACTAATAATAGGATCTGGAGGCAGAGAGCACGCTCTTGCTTGGAAAGCTGCTCAAGATAATTTTGTTAGTATTGTTTATGTCTGTCCAGGGAACGCTGGAACGGCTCTAGAAGAAAAAGTATCCAATATCAAAATAGACCATAATAATTTTGACGAAATAAAAAATTTTTGTGTAAATAATAATATAGAACTTGTAATCATTGGTCCTGAACAACCTTTAGTGAATGGTTTATCTGATTTTTTGCAAAAAGAAGGAATTAAAACTTTCGGGCCTTCTAAGATGGCAGCGCAATTAGAAGGATCTAAGACTTTTTCAAAGAACTTCTTTGTGAAATATGGAATACCGACAGCAGAATATAAATCCTTTACAGATTTCGATAATGCTCTATCTCATTTAAGCACAATAAGTTTTCCGACTGTCATAAAAGCAGATGGCTTAGCAGCAGGCAAGGGTGTAATAATTTGTAATAGCAAAGAAGATGCTGAAAATGCTTTAAATAATATTTTCAAAGATAGAACATTTGGAGATGCTGGTAATCGAGTAGTAATAGAAGAATTTCTTGAAGGGGAAGAAGCTTCTTTTATTGCAGTTGTCTCAAATGATGAAATGATCTCACTTGCCTCGAGCCAAGATCATAAAGCTATCGGAGATGGGGATATAGGATTAAATACTGGTGGAATGGGTGCTTATTCTCCTGCACCTATTATTGATAACGAAATGCATCAAAAAGTAATTGATCAAGTTATGAAGCCTACTATGGAGGGTTTAATAAAAGAAGGCTCGGCCTATCTTGGATTTTTATATGCTGGCTTAATGATAAAAGATAATAATATTAAGGTTCTTGAATTTAATTGTCGATTTGGCGACCCAGAAACACAACCAATTTTATTTAGACTTAAATCTAGTCTTGTAAGTCTTTGCTTTGCTGCAATTGAGAATAAATTAGATGATTATGAAATAGAATGGGATCAAAGACATTCATGTGGAGTTGTGATTGCATCACAAGGCTATCCTGAAGATTATGTTGCAAATAAGATAGTTGATATTGTTGAATCTCAAGATAAAGATAGTAAAATATTTCATGCTGGCACTGAACTAAAAGATAACAAAATTATTACATCAGGCGGAAGAGTGTTTTGTGCTACAGCACTTGGAAAAGATTTAAAAGAAGCTCAATCAAAAGCATATGAAACTGTTAAAAATATTTCATTTGATGGGGCTTATTATAGAAAAGACATAGGAAATAAAGGAATAAAATGAGTTTTATAGATAGTATTGTAAATGAGTGTGATATTGCTCTAAAAACCCTTTCAAATAAAAAAAATGGAACATCTAGAAAATATCCTTCAAAAAAAAAGACGAAAAATTTAACTAACGAAGAAAAAATCCTTTCTGCCAAATTAATGCGAATTAATTTAGCTGGAGAAGTTGCTGCGCAAGCTTTATACAGAGGTCAGGCATTGGTATGTAAAGATCCTGACATTAAAGAACATTTAATTAAAGCAGGCGAAGAAGAAACAGATCACCTAATATGGTGTAAAAAAAGACTGGATGATTTAGATGGTAGTCCATCATTATTTAATCCCATATGGTATGCAGGATCTTTTACGATTGGAGCTATTTTTGGAAGTATGGGAGAAAAAATTAGCTTAGGTTTTGTTGAAGAAACAGAGAAACAAGTCGTAAAGCATTTAGAAAAACATCTAGATAGAATTTCAAAGAATGATAAAGAGACTATAGATGTTTTAAAAACTATGAGAAACGATGAAGACGAGCACGCAAAAGAAGCATCTGATGAAGGTGCAAAAGAGTTAAAACAGGCTACAAAGAAATTTATGGGGTTAACTGCAAAAATAATGACATCAACAAGCGAGTATATATGAAAATACATATTTTTTTTCTGCTTTTAGTTGGACTAAATCTACAATCTGAGAATTCAATTTCTGCCTTAGAAGATACAATTGAAAAATTTTGGGAAGCTAGAAATGATCAAGATTTTGAAAAGATATTTTTTTATGAAAGTAAAATTGGTGCTTTAACAGGTTCTTCAGCAGAAAATCATTTTTATGAAGATCCTCCGCCTGATCTTAAGTCAGTTATAGACTATTATTCAAAAGTTGAGTCAAATGTGAAGCCTTATAATATAACTATAAGAAAGTTATCAGACAATGTTTATTTATCCTTGTATTACCTTGTTGGGAGCTACAAGTACTCTAGTGGAAAAATCAATAATGATTATAAAACTAGAGCCTCAAATATATGGTTATTCGAAGATGGTGGCTTTAAACTTTATTATAAAAATTTTACAAACTTAAAAAAAGAACTAGAGCCAACTAAAATTATTGCTTATCCAATGGATTGAATTCAATAATCCTATTTCCATTTTATATTGCAACCCATTGAAGGAAATTGATTAGTAGAAATTTTTTGATTGTTCATCATGCAAGCTATAGCTTTCCTTAAGTCACTACCATGAGGTGCTTGATTCGATCCTGGCGAGGTTTCATCAAATCTACCTCTATAAACTAATCTTTTTTGTTCATTAAACAAATAAAATTCAGGAGTACATTCGGCCTTATATGCTTTTGCAATTTCTTGCGTCTCGTCATACAGATATGGGAATGAAAGTTTAAGCTTTTTCCACATTTCTTTCATTTCATTTGGACCATCTTGTGGATAATTAATCGCATCATTTGAGCTTATGGCAATCATATTTATTTGATTTGAGTAATCATCATTAAGTTTTTTGATTTCGTCGTGATAATGAATTACATAAGGACAATGATTGCATATAAACATTATCAAAATTGGCTTATTGTCTAAAGATACTGATTTAAAATTTTCATTATTTAAGGTATTTATTAGATCAAATTCAATAAAATTGGTATCTAAATCAAGCATGCTTGAATATGTTAATGACATTTAAATATTATAATCTCATTTGCTGCCACTTGACTGGCACGCCTTCAAGTTTATATCTATTAGATTCTTCTCTTAATTTTTCAAACTCTGTTTTTGATGAATATACGGTAACAATAAGAGCATTTTCTTTATTTGCAGTTATCCGTAATACTCTTCCCATTCTTTGAATTCTCTGCCTTTTAGAAGAAGATGCACTCAAAATCATAGCTCCATCAGCTTCCGGCATATCAAAGCCTTCGTCTAAAGCGGTGCAACTTACCAAGACATTTAGATTTCCACTCTTGAAATTATTAAGGTTTTCTTCTCTTTCAGCATTATCTAAATCAGTATTATAAATAGCTGATTTATAACCTTTCTTATTTATAATTTTGTTGAATTCTTTGGCTTGTTTTTTATTTTCTGTAAAAACTATCCAACTATCTCTTTTATACTTTTGCAAAAGCTTTACCCCAGATGGAATTCTATTCTTAGAATTTTTAACCATTCTTGCTCTATTAAAAATTAGCATCTTAAGTGGATAATCATTCATATTGTTTCCACCAATTGTTGCTGCTCTTCTTTGTATTTTTTTTGTGAAGTCTTTGTATTTATCGTTCTCGGCTTCTGTCATTTCTGCATAAGCGTAAAGAAGTTTAAAATTAACAATTACTTCATCTTCTCTTGCATCTATATAATCATAATCAAAAATTATATCGCCTAAAATCTTTTTAATAATGATATAAAAGTTATCGTCGTAGTCTCTTTCTGGAGTTGCAGAAAGGCCAAGAGTTGCATGCCAATTACCTGCTAACATCTCACCTCTTTTTTCAGTGCCAATCTTGTGACATTCGTCCACAATTAATAAAGTACTTTGTTGCTCAACCTTGCTAATTATGTTTTTAAGAGAGTCAATTGTTGTTATACAAACTTTAGATAAGTCAGTAATCTGCTCACCGCCTCCATTTAAAGCTATATCTTTGTTTTTAAAATTTAACGATATTCCTTCATACCATTGGTCTAGCAAAGCTATTGATGGAACAACAATTAAAATTGATTTGTTGGGTTCTTCTTCTAAATATTTTTTAAGACAATGAATAGCAAAAACCGTTTTACCACCGCCTGTTACAACCTTTATGATGCCTCTTTTTTTTGCCCACCATAAGGGAAAGGCATTTTCTTGCCACTCCCTTAATTTCAAACAAAATCTCCTTTCATGAGGCTCTCACCAATTAAGAAGACATTTATGTCATGCTCTTTTAGTGAATCAATATCACTTTGATTTTTAATGCCCGATTCTGCAACAAAAAGATTTTTTCCAGAAAATGAGCTCTTTAGATTAACTGAGTTATTGAGATCAACCTCAAAAGTTTTTAGATCTCTGTTGTTGACTCCAATAATTGCGTTTTCAAAATGCTCTACCCTTTTTAGCTCGTCTTCATCGTGAACTTCTATTAAATAATCAAGCTCGAGACTTTCAGCAACCTCAACAAATTGAGTAATTTCGTCATCTGATAAAACGCTCACAATAAGTAAAATACAATCAGCACCCATTAGCTTTGCTTCGAATATCTGATACTCATCAATCATGAAATCTTTTCTAATAATCGGGAGTTTAGAGACTGCCTTAACATCTATTAAAAATTGAGAACTCCCTTGGAAGAAATCTTCTTCGGTAAGAATAGATAAAGCCGATGCTCCAAAAGCTTCGTATTCTTTTGCTTTTTCAACTGGATTAAAATTTTCTGAAATAATTCCAGCGCTAGGTGATGCTTTTTTTATCTCAGCAATAATTGCCTGATCTTTATTGATAAGATTTTCTTTGAAGGCTCCCTTTGGAAGTTTAAGACTATCAAGCTGTAACTTTATTTTTTCTAAAGGAACTTCAATCTTCTTATGAACAAGCTTTTCTCGGGTATTTTGAACTATGTCATTAAGAATAGTCATTATAGATTTGAAACCCTCACATAAGCAGCTAATTTATCTTCAGCTTTACCATTATTCATCAAGGTAAATGCAAGCTCTACTCCATCAGCAATGGAATCTACTTTTCTAGCAATATACAAACCAGCACCAGCATTAAGAGCAATCATATCTTGGACACCAGACTTTTCGCCAGAAAAAGCAGCTCTAACTAGCTGTAAACTTTCTTCAGGAGTCTGAGCTGTTATTTCATCAAAATTACAATTGGAAAGGCCAAAATCGTTTGGTGATATTGAATATTCCTCAATTTTGTTGTTTTTCAATTCAGAAATTTGAGTTGGTCCTGTAATAGAAATCTCATCCAAGCCATCGTCTCCATGAACAACCATGACATGGTCCATATCGAGATTTTTAGCTACTGTTGAAAATGTTTTGAGTAATTTACTGTCGTAGACACCTATAACTTGTCTTCTTGCTCCACAAGGATTGGTATGAGGACCTAAAAGATTGAATATTGTTTTCTGGCCTATGCGCTGCCTAGCAGGCATTACGTATTTCATAGATTGATGATGAAGAGGAGCAAATAAAAAAATAAAACCAACTTCTTCAAAAACCTTAATAAGCTTTTCTCTATCGTGAGAGATATCAGCACCTGCGGCTGTTAAAAAATCAGCACTTCCCGATTTGCTAGAAATTGCTTTATTGCCATGTTTTGTAATTAAAGCTCCTCCAGCTGCAGCAACAAATGAAGATGCAGTAGAACAATTAAAAGTGTGAAGCCCAGTTCCACCGGTACCGCATGTATCAATATGTGTGCCATCTCCAATATCGAACTTTAAAGACTTATCTCTCATTACTGATGCAGCAGCAGTTATTTCAGGTTCTTCAATTCCTTTTTCATTTAAAGCTAAAAGAAAAGTCTCAATGTCATTATCTTCAACTTCGCCAGTCATAATGCTCTCAACAACGCTCTGCATTTCTTCAGATTGAAGATCTTTTTTATCTTTAAGTTTTATAAGAATATCTTCAATCATAATTTTAAAAAATTTTCTATTAGCTTGATTCCAAAATTAGTTTCAATAGATTCAGGATGGAATTGAACGCCATATATTGGTTTTTTTTTGTGTTCAATAGCCATAATTACTTCTGGATTATCTTCCAACACACCTGTAATTTCCAACTCATTAGGTAAAGAATCTTTTTCTATAATTAAGCTATGGTATCTCACAACAGAATATGGGCTATCAATCCCATTAAATATTTTTTTTTGATTGTGTTCGACTTTTGATAATTTTCCATGAAATATTTCTGGAGCTTTAATAATATTACCTCCAAATGCAGCTCCAATAGCTTGATGACCAAGACAAACTCCTAAAATCGGAACAGAAGATTTTTTAATTAGCTCAATCGAAATACCAGCTTCATTTGGTGTACAAGGCCCTGGAGAGATAACTATCTTTTTAGGATTGAGATCTTCGACTTGTTCTACTGTGATTTCATCATTTCTTACAACCATAACCTCATGACCACAGTCGCCAATGTAATGTACTAAGTTATAAGTAAAACTATCATAGTTATCTAGAACTAAAATCATGAAATCATCTCCATGGCATCTAAAAAAACTTTTGCTTTTTGTTTACATTCAAGCCATTCATTTTCAGGAATAGAATCAGCTACAATTCCAGCTCCAGCGCCAACATGAATAATATTATCTTTTATGACTGCAGTTCTTATTGCAATTGCGGTATCAATATTGCCATTCCAAGATATGTAACCAATAGCTCCCCCATAAATGCCTCGAGAGCTAGGTTCTAATTCATTAATAATTTGCATGGCTCTTATTTTTGGAGCTCCTGATAAAGTGCCTGCAGGCAAAGTTGCTTTGAGCGCGTCGATATAATCTAAATCTTCAGATAGATTTCCTTCTACATTTGAAACGATATGCATTACGTGTGAATATTTTTCTATTATCATTTTGTCTGTAACATTTACAGAGCCAATTTCAGATACTCTGCCAACATCATTTCTTCCAAGATCAATTAACATCAGATGTTCAGCAATTTCCTTAGGATCGTTTAATAAATCTTTTTCGTTGGCTAAATCTTCTGCAGGATTGGTGCCTCTTTTTCTGGTGCCAGCAATAGGTCTTAAAGTTACTTTATTTTCTTCAAGCCTTATTAATATCTCAGGAGATGCACCAACAACCTGACATTCCTCAAGATCAAGATAATACATATATGGTGATGGATTTAGTGCTCTTAGAGCTTTATATAGATCAAATGGATTTTTATTAAATGACAAAGAAAAATCTTGGGCCAGAACAACCTGCATGACGTCACCCTCTTTAATATATTTCTTTACTGAATCAACTGCATTTAGATAATCATTTTTTAAAAAATTAGAATCAAAAACTAGTTCTCCGGTGAGTTTGCTGAAGTTATCTTTAGAATCTTCCGAATCATTGCTTAATAATACTTCTAATTCTTTTATTGTTGCCTCTGCCTGTTCATATGAGCTTTCTAATGGATTTGTATTCACAACTATTTGAATAGATTGGTCAGAATTGTCATAAACAATCAATTTTTCTGCTTTCACTAGATAGATCTCAGGCATATGTTCTTTAAACTTAGACCCTTTATTTTTAAGTTCAGCTATTCTCTTTTCTGCATACTGAGCGCTTTCATATGCAAAAAAACCGACGTAACCTCCAAAGAATCTTGGTAAATTATCTATTTGAGGTGATTTATATTCGCTGGTTAAATTCTTAATTTCTTGAAGAGGGTTATCTGATTGAAAAGATAAAACCTCAGAGTCAACTCTAGTCTCTATAATGTTGCCAGTAACTTTAATAGTATCAATACAATCAAGGCCAATAATAGAATATTGAGCCCACTTTTCTCCTCCCTCGACTGATTCAAGTAAAAAAGTATTAGTTTTATTAGAAATTTTTGAATATAGATTTAGAGGAGTCGCTTGCTCTAAAGAGATATTCTTAGAGATAGGGATCATGTTATATCCCTGATCTACATAACTTTGAAATTCTTGTTTATTAATCATTTTGTAAAATTTTATCTAAATTTAAAATATCACCAACTTTGATATTATTTCTTTTAAACCACCCTCGATTAACCTCTAAAGCATATAAAACAGGTTTTTTAGAACAAACTGAAGCTTTTGATAATGGCACCATATCATAAATGTTAATTATTTTTCCGCTTCTATCCATATAAGCGACACTTAATGGTATATATGTATTTTTCATCCACATACATTGAACTTTGTTTAAATTCCAAATAAAAAACATTCCATAATTTTCTGGGATAGCTTTTTTATACATTAGTCCTCTCTGTCTATCTTGAGAATTAGTAACTACTTCTATATTGGGTAGTATTTTTTCTAATGAAATAAGCTCAGATCCGCTAATACTAGCGGCAAACAGAAAAAAGATCAGAAAATTAAACGATTTGAGACCGAAGTGTCTTGATTGTCTGCTCATAATTATCCATATTAAAGATTGCAGATCCTGCAACAAAAGTGTCGGCGCCAGCAGCAGAAGCTAGTCCAATTGTTTCGTTATTTATTCCACCATCAACTTCTAGACGAATGTCCTTGCCTGATGCGTCTATCATTTTTCTTACTTCAGATATTTTATCAAGCGAGCTATGAATAAATGATTGTCCGCCAAATCCTGGATTTACGCTCATTATTAAAACCAAATCTAAATCTTCGATAACATTTTCTAAAACATTTAATGAACTAGCTGGATTAAAAACAAGTCCTGCTTTGCAGCCTTGATCTTTAATAGCATGAATAGATCTGTGCACATGTTTAGAAGCTTCTGGATGAAAGCTGATTAGATCTGCTCCAGCTTTTATAAAGCTTTGAGCTAAATCATCTACTGGATCGATCATTAAATGAACATCTATAAATTCTGTAATACCGTAATCCCTTAATGATTTACATACCATAGGACCTATTGTTAAATTAGGAACATAATGATTATCCATTACATCAAAATGAACCCAATCGGCTCCAGCACTTAAGACATTCTTAACCTCTTCTCCTAAAGTAGCAAAATTAGAGGCTAATATTGAAGGTGCTATTATGTATTTTGAGTCACTCATATGCTAATTTTCGTCTTTATAAAAATTATTAGCAAGTTCTAACCGCTCTATTGTTCCTGTATCTATCCAATTCCTTTTAGTTACTTCGCCTGTTACGCACTGATTCTGTATATATTTTTTTAAAACTGAATTCCACATGTCAAAAGCGCCCTCCTTTTTTTTAACATCGTCAAAAATACATGGATTAATTATGGATATGCCACTCCAAGTAAGATCATTTTGGTCTTTTTTAATCACAACTTTGTTGCCATCAAGAGAAAAATCTCCATTAAGATTATGATTTGGATTTGAAACTCCAACAATATGAGCTTTTTCAGTATATTGTTTTAGATCTTTAATGTTAATGTCATGAAAAATGTCAGAATTTATCAATAAAAAAGGATCTTTTCCAAGAATATCTAATGCTTTCATAACACCTCCACCAGTTCCAAGAGGGATCTCTTCTTGCGAAAATTTAATATTAACTGACGGAAAACATTTTCTGACATGCTCTATGATCATAGATCCTAAATATGAAATATTTATTACTATTTCATCAAAACCAGAATCTATTAATGTCTCTATATTTCTTTGAATTAGAGTCTTATTAGAAACTTTTAATAAAGGCTTTGGAATTTCTTTTGTTACTGGCAATAATCTTTTGCCATAACCTGCAGCAAGAATCATAGTCTTCATATCTGATTTAGTTTATTTAAAAGTTGTGATTGCACATCAGAACAAAAATGATTTTTAAGAGATACATATTTTTTAGGGATCAGATCAATTAAATTGTTAAGAATCATTGGCAAATCTTTTAGTCTAAAAGATCGATTTTTACTAATATATAAGCTACTTAGAGTGCCGAGTATTCTCATGTTTCTTTGAATTGCACCCCACCTAACCCATTCAAATATTTCTTTTGAATTTAATTCAAATTTCATTAAATAACAATAATGATCAAGGCAACTTGAAATCATGTTATCTGAATATTTTACATAGTGATCAATAATTAATCCTGCGAGATCAATTCCAATTGGGCCCCTAGATAGATCTTGAAAATCAATTACAGCGATTGCATCATCATGTTTTATTAAATTTCGTCTCTCAAAGTCACAATGACAATTCATCCATGGCTGTTTAGCTAGTTCCTTAACTGCTTCATTTTGTAATTTATCAATATCATTATGGGGTAGCACGCCCAAGAAATTATTTAAAAACTCTTCATTAAATTTATGCATTTGAACAATAAGATCATCCGATTTTAGTATAGGGATTTGTGGAATATTAGCTTTTTGTATTTTTGCAAGCAGTGTTAATGACTTTTTAATTATTTTTTTGCTATTAGATGATAAATCTAAATCAATAAGACATTTGTCGCCAAGATCCTCTTGAATAGTTATACCTTTATTATTATTAAAATAAAAAATCTTAGGCGACTTTATTTTTTCCTTAAAAAAGAAATTGGAAACATGAAGAAAATTCTCATGGTCTCCATTTTTTGGATTTAGGTAACATAAAACTTTAGTTTCATTTGGCGTTAAATTTATTCTGTAATACTCTCTGCCACTTGCTTCAAGTTTTAAAGCTTTAGCTTTGGTAACTGAAAAACCACAATTCTTTGCAAGTTGAATTACTTCGGATTCTTTCAAGTTAACTGTTTTTTACTTCATCTGGAAGTGGTGTGTCATCTGGTACAAAAAAATCTGGCATAAGTTCTGCGAAAGGAACTTTTGCATATTTGGTAAAATCTTTTACTCCTGCTTCAAGTAAAACTAAATCGTCTATACAAAAATTTCCAGTAAATAATTTTGAATCTTTGGTTAAAATTTCATATGCAGCATCTGCCATAATATCCACATTTCTTGATAGCTTCATAATTTCATCACCGCCAAGATGATTTTGAACAGCAGCTGTAGCAATAGCAGTTCTAGGCCATAAAGCATTTACAGCAATTCCTTTTTCTGCAAATTCACCAGCCATACCAAGCACACACATACTCATAGTATATTTTGCCATAGTGTATGCAACGGTACCTGAAAACCATTTAGTACTCATATCAAGTGGCGGCGATATGTTTAAAATATGAGGATTCTCTGATTTTTCTAAATGAGGTAAACAATATTTACTTACCATATAAGTCCCTCTTCCATTAATTTGATGCATAAGATCATATCTTTTCATTTCGGTATCAGTCACATTAGTTAGTTGAATTGCCGAAGCATTGTTAATGCATATATCTATGCCGCCAAAATGTTCTACAGCTTTATTAATACAATCTCTAACGTTATCTTCATCTCTAATGTCGCAGACCATTGGTAAGGCATCTCCACCAACTTCAATAATTTCATCAGCAGCAGTAAATATAGTTCCGGGAAGCTTGGGATGGGGCTCACTTGTTTTAGCAGCAACTACAATTTTAGCTCCATCAATAGCGGCCTTTTTTGCCATAGCAAGTCCAATACCTCTGCTACCACCAGATATAAAAATTACTTTATCTTTTAAACTCATTTTTTTTCCTTATTAAAATTAAAATTTTTCCATGTAGGGTCTTAAATCTATTTCATGAGTCCATGCAGTCCTCCTTTGAGTATGAATGTTCCAATAGGTCTCTGCGATGTGCTCTGGGCACAGAATACCGTCTTTTTCTTTAAGTGCATATCTTTCTGGAAAGTTTTCCTTTATAAATGCTGTATCAATTGCGCCATCAATTATAAAGTGAGCAACATGTATACCCTGAGGCCCAAGCTCTCTTGCTATGCTTTGTGCCACTGCTCTCAGGGCAAATTTTGCACTCGAAAAGGCAGAAAAGCCAGAACTACCCCTAAGTGATGCCGTTGCACCGGTAAAAAATATACTGCCTTCGCCTCTTTTTTTCATATACTTCGCAGCTTCTCTACCAGTTAAAAAACCACTAAAAGCTGCCATTTCCCAAACTTTTTTAAAAACTCTAGATGTCGTTTCTTCTATCGGGAAAAATACATTTGCACCTGGATTAAAAATTACTACATGAATTGGAGCGACTTTTTCTTCAACATCAATAAAGAGTTGTTTGACTGCTTCTTCATCTCTTGCATCTACACCGAAACCTTTTGACCAACCTCCGGACTTATTTATTTCTTCTGACAATATATTTAATTTATCAATATTTCTTGGCCTTCTTACTGGACAAACTTTGTAACCATGACTTGCAAATTTTTTTGTCAATGCTGTGCCAGTGGCATCTCCGGCTCCAATTATAATCGCAGAATATTTTGAAAAATCTTTCATAAAAGTGTTTAATTGCTTTACTTTACAAAATTGTTAATAGAAATGAAAGTAGACTTTATTTATGACGTAGCGACTCCAAATGGATATTTAGCCCATAAGGTAGTTCCTTGGTTTGAAAAAAGAACTGGGGCAAAATTTAATTATATTCCTTGTCTTGCTGGAGGTATATTTAAACTAACAAACAATACTCCTCCATTAATCGCAACAGCAAACGTAAAGAACAAGGCAGACTATTTTTTTACTGAAATAAACAGATTCATCGAAAAACACAAACTAACAAAATTTAAGAATAATTCATACTTTCCTCAAAATTCATTGAATATTCAGAGGGGTGCAGTAGCTGCAGAGAAGCTGGGAATCTTGATGGAATATATTGAATGTACGATGACAGCAATGTGGGAAAAAGATTTAAATATACAAGAATTAGATGTGCTTAAGAAAGCCCTTAATGATGATGGTATTGATCACGAGACAATCTTTAATATGATCCAAACACAGGAATGCAAAGACAAATTAATAGCAAATACATCTTGGGCCGTTGAAAGTGGAGCTTTTGGTATTCCCACTTTTTTGATTGATGATCAGATTTTTTTTGGTAAAGACCACTTATATCAATTAGAAGAATATATAAATAATCGTTAAATATAAAACTTTTAACCAAATAACCTATCAAAGATAAAAAGTATAAAATATATATATGAAAAGATTAATTCATCAAATAAATCTTTTGCTGTTGGTTATATTTTCATTTCATGTCAGCGCACAAAAATCTGTTTTGAATTTCATTGAAAATAGCGACACAAATAATTCTTGTTTTAGTTATTCCCCATATCTAGGTGAGGTCAATAATGAAAATTATAAAATTAACTCTAAAAAATTTGATTTAACCGATGAAAATTTGATGATATTAAATGAGAACGTTGAGATTGATTTTAAAAATGGTCTTTTGTTAACAAATTATGCAAATCTTGATAAACAAAATTCAAAAATTATCTTTAAGAATGGGGGGTCACTTTTTTTAGAGAAATACGTTTTTGCAGCTGAAAGTGGTGATTTTATTAAAGAAAATGAGTCACTTTCATTAGAAGATGGTGAAGTTTTTTTTAAAGACAGTAATCTTATCTTTAATTTTAAATCTCTTAAAGGAAGTTTAGAAGATTCTATATATTTTGAAAATGTAAACATTACTTCCTGTTTTGATGCTTCCCAAGGTTGGAAACTATCTGCAAAAGAAATAGTTGTAAATTCCGATAAAAATCGTGGTGTCGCTAAAAGAGTAAAAATAGATTTACTAGACCGAACATTGATCAGACTTCCAATTATCCCCTTCGCAACATCAAATAAGAGAATGTCAGGATTCTTAGAACCTTCTTTGTCATTTTCTTCAGACGGTTTAGATTTTATGATTCCCTACTACAAAGTCATTTCAGATTCATCTGACATAACAATTGCACCAAGAAATATATCAGATAGGGGTGTTGGCTTGGAGACTAATTATCGCAAAGCTCACGGAAAAACTCGTAATTTAAGAAAACTGGATCTTATTTACTTTGATGAAGATGATGAATTTAAAAAACAAAACGTTGAGAACTTTGATTCTAGATGGGCTTTTTTGTTTAAAGACCAATTTAATTTTAATAACTCAAAAGTAAATATTGATTGGGCAAAATCATCTGATTCATTGGTATTAAGTGACATTCCTGGTGAAATTACTTCAATTGGTTCTCAAAGAAGTACTAACTTGCACCAGAATATAAAAATAAAAACATATTTTAAAAATTCAATGCTCTCAATAAATCATATTGGTTTTCAAACCCTCAATCCAATTCTAACAAATGGATATAAAAAATCTCCAGAGATAGAGTTTAATAAGATATTTAACTTTAAAAACTACTACCTCGAAGGATTAATAAATACTTCTTATTTTAAAGCAAATGAAATTCATGGTTTTTATGGTTTTCAAACTATGAATGGACAATATTTAAAATTAATTAACAATCCTTCAGAAGGAAGGAGAACTTATATTAAAATATCTGCAACAAATAAATTTAATTACAAAAATATAAATTTCAAAACTAACTTTGATGTAAAAAGTATTTTTTATGATTTAGATAGCTCGAATACAAAGGCACAAAATGTTTCAGTACCACAAGTATTAATTGACATCGATTCGCTTTTTTTTAAAAAAGAAAAAAATAATTCCATTTCTTTAATTGAACCCAGATTAGTTATTGGATATTCATCTTATGAAAATCAAAGTTCTAATCCTATATTTGATACTTATGATTTGGATAAAAATAATCAGTTGTTTAATAATGAAAGGTTTGTTGGTATGGATAGGATTGGTGATCAAAAATTTTATACCATTGGTCTTAGGTATCAAAAAATTCAAATGGGCATCACAAAACTTAATATGTCAATTTCACAAAAAACCTACTTTGAAGATCCTAAAGTTCATTTAAAAATGGGTCATATGGCAATGATAGGCAGTAAAAAAGGGCCAATAGTATTTATGTCTAGCTGGATGCCAAAAATGAATCAAATGTTAATGGGTTATGCAGGCTATCAAAATGATAAAGACCAATTGATGATGGCAGCACTTAGTTATAAAGCTAAATTTAATAAAAATACTTTTGGTTTTGCAAAAAGATATAGAAGAATGTCAGGAGATTTTAACGTAGTACTTAATTATTCTGAAATCTTTTCAGATATAAAAATTTCTGAAAAATTTAAATTTATTGCAAAGATAAAAAGAGATAATAAATATGATAAAAACATTGAAACTGTTGCTGGTTTTGGATATGAAAACTGCTGTTTTGCATTTAATCTAACCGCTAGTGACAAGAATTTTACGAGATATAACCAAGCAAATTCTGATATGAATTATCTTTATATTAATGAAGCATGGGATAACATAATTGAAATAGAAAATAAAAGTAGAATTAATTTTGAATTTAAATTGAAAGGTTTTAACTCTTCTTTTGATAAAAATCGTAATTTATTTAATAATTCCCTCTTCAATTACTAATATTAATATGAAAAATACATTTTTAGTCTTGTTTACCTTATCAATACCTTTATTGTCTAAAGTTGAAGTTTTAGACAGAATTGCTGTTATTGTTGATGATGGTGTAGTGATGGAGTCTCAAATAACAAAAAATTATGAGGCCATAGTTCAAAGATATGATGAGCAAAATATACCAAAACCACCTGTAAGTGAGTTAAAAACTCAGATAACTGAAAAATTGATTATTGAAGAACTCCAGTTACAACTGGCTGATAGAGCTGGTGTAAGAATAAGTGATTCTGAGCTAAATCAAACTTTTATAAGGTTAGCATCTAATAATGGAATGGAGCTTCAAGAATTTATCAACTACATTGAGTCTACTGGAGGTAATTACGAAGAAGTTAGAGAGGATGTAAGAAAAGAAATGATTATTCAAAGAATTCAAAGAGGAAGGGTAAATTCTGAAATTGATATAACCGAACAAGAATTTGAAGCATTTCTTGCAACAGATGAATCTATCAAAGCCTTACAACCAGAATTGTTAGTTAAGCAAATTCTTGTTGAGACAAATGATATTGCTTTAGAAGCCCTAGAAAGAATAACAAATGGTGAGAATTTTTCTGATATTGCCAAAGATATATCAATAGCTAGAAATGCCTCAAGTGGAGGAATAATTGACTGGAGAAAACCATCTGATATGCCTGAATTATTTGCAAATGATTTAGCTAATAAAAAAGTTGGTTATATCTCTGAACCTCTTCAGAGTGGTGCAGGTTTCCACATATTGAAACTTGAAAACAAAAGAGGAGAACTCGTTCAATATGAAGACCAATGGTGGACTAGACATATTTTGATGATACCTTCAGCAATACGAGATGATGAAACAACTATTAAAGAACTTTCAGAAATAAGAGACAGAATACTTAAAGGTGAAGATTTTGCAATTTTAGCTGAAGAATTTTCTGAAGATCCAGGCTCGTCTAAACTCGGAGGCGACCTTGACTGGCTTGGTATGGGTGTACTTGATGAAAATTTTGAAAAAACAATGTTAGCTACAGCCATAGGAGAGCTATCTGAAGTTTTTGAATCTCAATTTGGCTATCATTTTCTTGAAGTTCTTGGAAGAAGAAATCATGATATGACTGATGAGCTAATAAATGATAGAGCGTATAACGTACTTTTTGAAAGAAAGTTTGATGAAGAGCTTGAAAATACTCTCAGATCAATGAGAGCTGAAGCTTTTGTAGAATTTAAAGATCTAGATTGAAAACCATATTGTATTCACCTGGGGAACCATCAGGAATTGGAGTTGACCTGGTTATAAAACTTTGTAGCCTAAATTTTTGGGGAAACTTAAAATTACCAATAGTATGTATTGCTGACAGTAAATTAATATTAGATAGAGCAAAAGTGTTGGGAATTAAAATCAATATTGATGAACTTAAAGATATAAATAATGCTAAAAGAAATAAAAAGAACACACTTCAAATTTTCTTTGTATCAGTTTGCAAAGATACTCAACCGGGAAAACTGAAAAAAATAAATGCATCCTATGTTATTGAAAATCTAGATTTTGCAATAAATTATTCAAAAAATAATAAAAGAACTGCTTTGGTAACAGGGCCTATTAGTAAAGAAAATGTAATACACAAATATAAAAATTTTACAGGGCATACTGAAAGAATTAAAGAAAAGACTGATAGCAAAAGTGTTCTTATGATGTTAGCTTCATCAAAACTTAAAGTTGCACTCGCTACAACACATATTCCATTAAAAGATGTTCCTAAGAAAATCACTAAAAAGCTTTTAATGACTAAAATACAAATCCTTCATGAGGAACTCAAAAATAAATTTAATATAAAAAATCCTAAAATTAAAATGCTCGGTCTCAATCCTCACTCTGGAGAAAATGGTAAAATTGGCAAAGAAGAAAAGAGTATTCTAATTCCGACTGCAAAATATCTTAGAGGTAAAAATATTAACGTATCCCTCCCAATATCTGCAGATACTGCTTTCACAAAAAAAAACTTAATGTCAACAGACGCATATTTTGGTATGTACCACGATCAAGTTTTACCAGTTCTTAAAGCTCTTAGCTTTGGGAAATCTTTCAATATAACCCTTGGTACCTCAATTATAAGAACTTCGGTAGATCATGGTGTAGCCTTAGATATAGCTGGATCAAAAAAAAGTGATGAATCCTCTTTGAAAGAAGCTATAAAAATAGCAGCAAAGCTAATTAAATGAATACAAAAAATATTAGAAGGGAGTTTGGTCAAAATTATTTAATTGATCCTGTTGTACTTTATGAAATGCAAAAATCGATAAATATTTGTAATGGTGATAATTTTTTTGAAATAGGCCCTGGAAAAGGAGCTTTAACTAAAGTTTTAAACCAAAAAAATATAACAATTATTGCTATGGATATAGATAAAAAAAACATTGATTACTTATCAAAAGAAATTAATGGGCCAAGCAACTTAAAATTTGTTCAAGGTGACATCCTGAAAGAATCATTAGATTTCCTAAAACAAAACAAATATAGAATTGTAGGAAACCTACCCTACAACATTTCTACACAAATAATTTTGAATTTAATTACTTATTCAAATGACATAATAGATGCTCATTTTCTTGTTCAAAAAGAGGTGGCACAAAGAATTACTGGAAGTGTTGGTTCAAAAAATTGGGGCAAGCTTGGATTAAAATTATCTGCATTTTTTGACTCTGAAATTTTATTTGATGTCTCGCCAACAGCTTTTGACATAAAACCAAAAGTAACCTCATCATTCATAAGAATGTCTCCAAAAAATATCAGCTATAAAAAAGAACTAATAGAAAATTTTTTTAAAGTGGTAGACATGTCTTTTGCCTCAAGAAGAAAAAATATAAAAAATAATTTAAAAAACTTAAATATATGTTTTGAAGAAATAGGAATTGATCAAAATTTAAGACCAGAGGAAATTGATCTTAGTAAATATTTTAAATTAGCAAATATTTTTAAAGACTAAAATGGCAAATTATGTAGTTGGAGATGTTCAAGGTTGCTTTAAAGAACTCATGCTGCTTTTAAAAAAAATAAAATTTAACAAAGCTAAGGATAAATTAATATTTGCTGGTGATTTAGTTAATAGAGGCAATGAATCTTTAGAAGTTTTGAATTTCTGCCTTAAAAACAAAAAATGCGTAAGAGCTGTTCTTGGAAACCATGATTTTTATTTGCTTTATTTAATTGAGTTTAATAAAAAAGATAAATCTCTTGAAAAAGTGCTCTCATCTAAAAAAATTAATAAAATTAATTCGTGGTTAAAAAGCTTACCTTTGCTTATTAAAATTAATATTAAAGAAACTAATGAAACTTTCTGGGTATCACATGCTGGTATACCATTCTTCTGGGATTTTAAAACTGCTAAGAAACTTTCTGAAGAAGTTACCAGCAGCTTAAAAAATGATGCTACCAAGTTATTAAAAAATATGTGGGGAGACAAGCCATCGATTTGGGAAAGTAAATTGAAAGGTTATAAAAGATTAAGGGTGATTATTAATTATTTTACAAGAATGAGATTCTTATCTAAAAACGGAGCTCTTAAACTTAAGACTAAAGACGCAAAAAAGAAAAAGGGTCATGTGCCATGGTTTAATGAAACATATAAAAGATTAAAAGATAATGAATTCATTGTTTTTGGCCATTGGGCTGCACTTGAAGGTAAAACTAATTTGAATAATATAATAGGAGTTGATACAGGTTGTGTTTGGGGGAAAAAATTAACAGCTGTAAGATTAGAAGATAAAAAGAAATTTCATGTTAAGAAAAAATGAAAATATATGAAGTTGGTGGTGCTGTAAGAGATTCAATTCTTGGAATAGACCCAGTTGATAAAGATTGGGTTGTTGTTGGATCGTCTCCTGAAGAAATGATAGCTAATGGGTTTAAGCCAATAGGAAAAGATTTTCCTGTTTTTTTACATCCAAAAACTAATGAAGAATATGCTCTAGCAAGAACTGAAAAAAAAATTGGTGTTGGTTATCATGGATTTAATTTTCACTATGGAAAAGAGATTACTCTAGAAGAAGACCTTTCTCGAAGAGACTTAACAATCAATGCTATAGCAAAAGACGATAAAGGCAAGCTTATCGATCCTTTCGATGGTATGTCAGATATTAAAAACAAGATCTTTAGGCATGTTTCTGAAGCTTTTGAAGAGGATCCATTGAGAGCTATCAGATTGGCAAGATTTCATACTTACGAGCATCTAAGAAACTTTTATATAGCTAAAGAAACTAGAATAATGCTAAAAAAAATAGAAAAATCAAATGAAATATCCAATTTATCATCTAACAGAGTTTGGTTAGAAACTGAAAAATCTTTGAAATCATCAAATCCGAATATTTTTTTTGAAGTACTTTTAGAATTTAATCTGCACATGCCATATCTTGAGAATTTAAAAAACTGTTTTTGTAATACTAGTAACAATCCTCTTATAAGATGGTCAGAGTTACAAATAAATAACGCATTCAAATTAAATAAAAACCTTCCAATACCAAATACTTTTTTGCATGCAGAAGAGTTATTAAAAAAACTTTGTGTTATTGATCTAAAATCTAACAAAGAAGAACTGATTAATATAATAGATAAAATTCCTTTTAAAAGAGATGAGGCTTTAATTAAGCAACTTATTGAATTACCAAATCTTTCTAAATCAAAATTACTAATCACAAAGTTGCTTGATAACATAAAAAAGGTAGACTTCTCTATTCTTTCAAAATTTTCTAGTGAGAAAATTTCTAGGGAAAAGATTAAACTATTGAATCAGGTTGTAAGAAACTTAAATGAATAAAACAATATTAATTACTGGCGGTGCAAAAAGAATTGGCAAAGAAATTGCTCTAACGTATTCCAATTTAGGCTGGAATATCATTATTCACTATAATTCATCAAGAAGCGATGCAGAGGAGCTTGCAAGAAAAATTAACTCTAAAAATCCAGATAGTGCAAAAATTGTTCAGGCAAATTTAGATATAGATGATGATGTAAACAAGTTAATTAAAGAAACGAAAAGCATGTTTGATTCGATTGATATTTTAGTGAACAATGCTTCAACTTTTTACCCTACCCCCATTGAAGAAATTTCTGAGGAGCATTGGACAAAATTAATTGGATCAAATTTAAAAGGTCCCTTGTTTCTTATAAGAGGACTGAAAGATAAATTAAAAAAGTCTGGAGGCTCTATAATTAATATCACCGATACTAACTTATCCAAAGGAGTTGCAAATTATTCTATATATTCTGCGGCAAAAGGTGGTCTAGAGTCTATTACTAAGGGTTTAGCAAGAGAGCTGGCTCCAGAAATAACCGTTAATGCTATTGCTCCAGGCGCAATGCTTGAGCCACCTGGAATAGAATGGACAAGCGAACAAAAAGAGAAGGTTATTTCAAATATACCATTAAAAAAAATGGGTTCAGAAAAAGATATTGCAAATGCTGTGAAGTTTTTAGCTAGTGCTAGGTATGTTACTGGTCAAATTATTAAAGTTGATGGTGGAAGATCATTATCATGATGAGAGATGCCGAGAGATATGAAAAAATTTTTTCTGGTACAAAGCCGGTAGCAGATAATCTAAAAATCGATTTATTAAAATTACAACCATGGATTGATGAATTTGTTCCGAATGCAGGAGCAATTGATTCTGTAGAGCAGTTTAAAGGCGGTCAATCAAATCCAACCTATAAAATAATTACAAAAAATAAAAATTTAGTTCTTAGAAGAAAGCCTCCTGGAAAACTTTTACCCTCAGCTCATGCGGTTGATAGAGAATATAAAGTTATTACAGCACTACATAACACTGACGTACCAGTTCCAAAAACATATGGTTTGTGTGAGGACGAAGATGTTGCGGGTACAACCTTTTTTATGATGGATTGTTTAGATGGAGACATATACTGGGACCCAATGCTACCATCACTATCAAAAGAAAAAAGAATAAAAGTCTATAAAAATAAAAATAAAACACTTGCTGCTCTTCATAGTATTGATTATCAAAAAATAGGATTGCAAGATTATGGTAAGCCAGGTAATTATGTTGCTCGACAGGTCTCAAGATGGTCAAAACAATATCGAGCATCTGAAACAGATAACATTGATGCAATGAATAATCTTATTGAGTGGTTACCCAAAAATATACCTGATGACGACGAAACCTCAATTGTACATGGTGATTATCGTCTTGATAATATGATCATGAGGGATCAAGAGGTTATAGGAGTTTTAGATTGGGAACTTTCGACGTTAGGACATCCCATTGCAGATTTTTGTTATCACTGCTTAACATGGAGAACTGAAAATGTTTTTTATGATTTTCCGAAATTAAAGGAACTTGGTGTCCCAAATGAAATTGAATATAGAGACATGTATTCTGAAATGACAGGTAAAGATTTATCTAAAAATTGGGAATTTTATATGGCTTTTAGTTTGTTTAAAGTTGCTGCGATTTGTCAAGGGATATTAGGTAGAGTTAGAGATGGAACAGCTGCAAGTAAGCATGCAGAAGACAGAGGATTAAAAGTTTATCCTTTATCTGAAGGCGCTTGGTCAATCATAGAAAACAACCTTAAATAAAAATTATTTCCTACTAAAAAATAATACTATTCCTGAAACTGAAGTTACTAAAGCTAAGATTGAAAATATTTTTAGTAAAATATTGTTTATATTTTCTCTATCTTTGTAATCCATAATATGAAGTGCCCAAAAAAAGTCCCAGATCCTCCAAGAATCTGATCTTATTGATAATATATCGCCTGTCATAGGATTAACATATATATTAATTTTATCTTTTGTATCAGTAGAGATCTTATACAGTGGTAAAGGTCTGCCTCTATATTCACTTCCAGCACTATCTTCAGTTATTAAAGTTGCATTTATTGGAATTAGGGAAGTTTTAATTTTTGCTATAACTAATGCTTCTTCTTGTGTTAAAACATTTATTTTTTTGCCATCAGGGTATGTGCTATATGTTTTGATACCATTAATATTTTCTTCAATAATTTGTTGGTCTAATCTAGTAAAAATTCTGAACTCTTTATCCAATGGTAGGCGATACTGTTCTCCTCTAATAAGTTCAATTTTATTAAAAGCAAAATATATCCCTGAAATTGTCCAAAGTAAAAGTTGGATTGCTATAAAAATACTTAAGTACCTATGAATTTTTCTTATTGAAAAACTTCTATTCATTTAAATTATTTCTTTCAGTGGCTCTGAAACAAATGAATACTTCTCTATTTCATTACTTTCATAAAGTATTTCTTCGTCATCAATTTGCAAGATTATGTCAATATCAAGAGTACGGGAACTAAATTTTGGCATATCTCTTCTTCTGCCTGATTCATCCTCAATAGCTTTTAATTTTTTATTTAATTCTTCAAAGGAAATATTTGTCTCACCACACATAACTAAATTTAAAAAATCATCGCCCTCGAAGCCTTCTGCTTTTGTTTTATGAATAGATGAGTACTTAGTTGTTTCTAATATGCGTTGTAATTTTTGTATTGCAAAAATAATATTTGCTTCCGCATTTATATTGCTGCCAAGGGAAAGATAATACTTCATTATCGAGTAATAATTAATCCAACATCTTTAGAGCCTCTTATTGCTCCTGGTTTTGATATTCGAAGTCTGATAGATTTAACACCATAATTATTCTTGACCAAAGATGCTATTTCTTCAGCAAGGGTTTCTTGAAGTTGAAATGAAGAATCTTCAACAAACTTAATAACTCCTTTAGCAATAGCTTTATAGTCAATTGTATCTTCTATGGAATCAGTCTTAGCTGCCTTTTTGCAATCAAATGGAAATTCTAAATCTATACTTACCTCTTGTTTCACTTTCCTCTCCCAATCAAAAATTCCTATTATAGTTTTTACTCTTAAGTCTTTAATATAAATTATGTCTTTCATAGTGATAACTCAGTTAACGGCCATCTGGCTCTAACAAATGATGATTCTTTTTTAATTTTAACAGATGATCTAATTGAGCCAACAAATGCAATCATAGCTGCATTGTCACCACAATATTTTAAAGATGGATAATATACTTTTATATCCATTATGTTTTCTAAGTCTTTAATTGCTGTTCTTAAAGATTTATTTGCAGCTACTCCACCTGCAATAATTACTGTTTTTCTTTTAGAGCTCTCAACAGTCTTTTTTATTTTATTTAATAGCACATCAATGACAGCTTGTTGGAAAGACGCTGCTATATCTGCCTTAATATCATCTGAAGGGTTTTTAAAATCTTTTAATTTATACAAAACTGCAGTTTTCAATCCACTAAAACTTAGATCAAGATTATCACTATTAATCATAGGTCTTGGAAAATTAAATGCAGCCGGATTACCTTTCAGTGCAAGTTTTTCTATTTGTGGTCCGCCTGGATATGGTAAATCTAAAAGCTTAGCAACTTTGTCAAATGCTTCACCAACAGCATCATCTTTTGATTGACCAAGTATTTCGTAATTTCCTTTATCCATAACATCTACAATCATGCTATGTCCTCCGCTTACTAATAAAGAAATATATGGAGTATTTATTTCTGGAAATTCCATCAAAGGTGACATCAAATGTCCTTCAAGGTGATTTATCGGGATTAGTGGAATTTTCAAAGCAACTGACAATCCTTGTGCAAAGCTTTCTCCTATTAACAATGCGCCAAGCAGACCTGGCCCAGACGTATATGATATTTGATCTATATCAGCAAGTTTTATATCACCAAGAGCTGCTTTCAAAACGTTTACAATTTTTAAACAATGATCTCTTGATGCTAATTCTGGAACAACACCGCCATATGCAGCATGCATCTTACTTTGGCTATAGATAGACTCACCTATAATTCCATTTTCAGAATCATATATGGCGATTGCCGTTTCGTCACAAGATGTTTCAATTCCTAAAGTTTTCATAAAAAAGTTTTGCAAAAATACCAATCACAGCTTAAACTACGCGTCACATTATGCCTTCAATTATAATAAAAGAAACAGAACATTTTGACATTGGTTTAAGAAAGTTCAAGCGTGCATGCGAAAAGGCTGCAATTGTTCCAGAAATTAGAGCAAGAGAATTTTATGAAAAGCCAACAGAAAAAAGAAAAAGATTAATGGCTGCAGCTGTTAAAAGGGCTCGCAAGACTAATAGAAGATCATATCCTAGACTAAGATCTTTTAGGTAACTTTGTCACTTCTTCAAGAAATAAAAAATGACCTCAAGTCAGCAATGCTTGAGAAAAATATAATGGTCCGAGACACGCTTAGAATGTTTGTGGCTGAAGTGCAAAAGTATGAAATTGATTCAAAAGAACCTGCAGATGATTCAAAGGTATTACAAATTATTAACAAAATGATTAAACAAAGAATGGATTCTATTGATCAGTTCGATGCAGGTGGAAGATCTGATTTGGCAGAAAAAGAAAGAGATGAAGTATCAGTACTCTCAAAATATAAGCCCAAGCAATTAACTGAGGAAGAGATAGTCTCGATAGTTGAAAAGGCTATTAATGAAACTCAAGCAAATTCAATGCAAGATATTGGAAAAGTCATGGGTATACTAAAAAGTTCTATTGCTGGCAAAGCAGATATGGGTATAGTAAGTAAAATTGTTAAGGATAAATTGAGCTAAATTTATTTTAGATCTTATGGAAAGATTCAATAAAAGACATTCAGACGAATATCGGAAGTTAACAATAGAAAAAGATTTTAATATTCATGCTGAGGGTTCAGTTTTAGTCTCTTTTGGTAATACAAAAGTTATATGCACAGCAACTTTTGAAAATAATGTTCCAAGATGGATGAGAAACAGTGATGAAGGTTGGGTTACAGCAGAATATGGAATGTTACCGAGATCAACAAATGAAAGGATGGGAAGAGAGGCTGCAAGAGGTAAGCAATCTGGACGTACTCAAGAAATACAAAGATTAATTGGACGGTCTCTTCGTCAAGCTGTCAATTTAAAATATCTTAAAGGAAAAACTATTAATATTGATTGTGATGTTATCCAGGCAGATGGTGGAACTAGAACAGCTTCAATTACTGGAGGTTGTGTAGCTTTATTTCAAGCCATAAAAAATTTTCATGAAGATCAAAGAGCTATAAAAAATTTTGTTGCAGCTATTTCGTTAGGTGTTGTAAAAGGAAATGTCCTTTTAGATCTTGATTATGAAGAGGATAGTAGTGCTGATACAGACTTAAACTTAGTCATGACTGAAGAGTTAGAGCTTATTGAAATTCAAGGAACTGGTGAAACGTCAGCTTTCACTAAAAAACAGCTTAATGATATGCTTGATCTAGGATCCTCAGCTATTTCTGAGATTATAAAAATACAAAAGGCGTCTTTATAGTAAGTGAAAGGTTATCAATCAAAATTTCTCAATTTAGCTCTTGAGGCTAATGCTTTAGAGTTTGGAGAATTCACATTAAAATCTGGAAGAAAAAGTCCATATTTTTTTAATGCTGCAAAAATGTTAAATGGCATTGATCTTAGTATCATTGCAGAGTCCTATGCTGAAGCGCTCAAGGGTTGTCAAACTTCTTTTGATTGTATCTATGGACCAGCTTATAAAGGAATTTTTTTAAGCACTTTATTAGGTATGTATCTCAATAAAGATAGAAAAAAGTACCCAATTTCATTCAACAGAAAAGAAATAAAAAATCATGGAGAAGGCGGAAATATAATTGGCGCAATTCCTAAAGGAAACGTACTAATAATAGATGATGTCATTTCAGCAGGAACTGCAATTAGGGAATCAATTGAAAACATCAATAACATTGGAGCTATACCAAAGATAATACTAGTTGGTCTCGATAGACAAGAAAAGGGTTTGGGTAGCAAATCTGCTGCAAATGAGATACAAGAAAGTTATGGAATTCTTGTTCAATCTATAATCAATTTAGATACATTGATTAGTTTTTCAACTGAAAACAAAGATTTTCATAAATATCAGGATGAATTAATAGAATATAGAAAAAAATGGGGAGCCTAAATGTTTTCTGGAATTGTTGTTGGAACAGGAAAGGTTAATAAAGTCATAAAATTCGAAGACTATAATGTGCTTGAAATTTCTTATCCAAAAGAATTTACAAAAAATCTTAAAAAGGGAGCCAGTGTTTCTGTGAACGGGGTTTGTTTAACTTCGAAAAATAAAGGTTCAAAAATTCTTAAATTTGATGTCATCGAAGAAACATTAAAAAGAACAAATTTAAGAAATGTCTGTAAAAATGATTTTGTTAATCTAGAAAGATCTATCAGCGCGTCTACTGAAATTGGTGGTCATTTGATGTCTGGACATGTTCACTATGCGGCAAAAATTCTTGAAATCGTCAATAAGAAAGGTATTAAAGATATTAAGATTAGTCTTAATGAAAAATATTCAGATTATGTCTTAGAAAAGGGCTACATTGGTATAAATGGATGCAGCATTACTATTGGCAAAGTTAATAAAAACTCGTTTCTAGTTCATTTAATTCCGGAAACTTTAGAAATAACAAATTTAAACTTTATTCAAAAAAACGACCTTGTAAATATTGAAATTGATCAAAATACCATTGCCATAGTAGATACAGTAAAAAAAACCTTAGCTAGAAAGAAATCTTGATAAAACGGCCATTCTAATCGCTACTCCATTGGCAATTTGTTCTCTAATAACTGTATTATCTGAATTATAAACATTTTCAGAAATTTCAATGAAATTAACTGGTCCAGGATGCATAAGAATTACGTCACCTCTTGCCAAGTCCAATCTTTCAGAAGTTAATCCAAAAGACTGTTTATATTCATCAAGATTAAGACTAGTATCTGTTTCAAACCTCTCATGTTGAATTCTTAAAGCCATGATTACATCTGCATCAATAATTGCTTTATCTAAATTTGGTTCATATTTTCCTAAATTACTATTTTGATATTGAGTACACATCGATGGTTCTCCAGAAAATGTAATATTATTTGAAGAAAATTTTGATATTCCTTCACAAAAAGAGGTTGTAACTCTTGAGTGATCTAAATCACCAAAAATCAAAATATTTAGGTTATCTAAAGAACTTTTATAGTCTTTTATAGTCATTAAGTCTATTAGTGTTTGGGTAGGATGTGAAATAGTACCCTCGCCAGCATTTATAAAAATAATATCTTGCATATTAGGTGCTAATTCTCTTATGACTGAATCCTTATGCCTTAAAACACATAAATCTACCCCCATTAAGCTAAGAGCATCAATTGTTTCGTATATTGATTCGCCCTTTTGAATTGATGAACTAGCAACATCGAAATCAATAACTGTGCATCCTAAATTTTTTGCAGCAATTTCAAACGATGATTTTGTTCTTGTACTAGGCTCACAAAAAATATTTGCAATTGTCTTGTCGGGAAATAAATCTTCTTTTCTAAAAGATCCATCATCAGATTTAAATTGTTTTGCAAAATCAATTATTTCAATAATTTCTTTTTTTGAGAGATCTTCAATTGATAAGAAGTCTTTAATCATTTAAAGAAACAATTGCATCCATTTCAATACTTACTCCCAATGGCAAACCCGAGACTTCAACAGTTGCTCTTGCTGGATACGGTTCACTAAAATATTCCATCATTAGTTCATTTACTTCGGCAAAATTCGATAAATCTGTTAAATAGATAGTTAATTTTACAATATCATTTAAATCAGAATTTGATTCTAAACATATATTTCTGAGATTGCTTATTACTTGGATGGCTTGGTCTTTTATAGATCCCTCAACTAACTCACTAGTAACTGGATCTAAAGGAATTTGACCCGATACGAATAAAAAATTATTTGATTTTATGCCTTGTGAATATGGGCCAATTGCCTTTGGAGCTTTCTCAGTATAAACCCTTTCTTTGGTCATAATATCCTCAAGATTTTTTGTAGCACTCTCTAAGTATGCAATTGTACAGAAAAAACCCAAGAGAATCTTTATCATTTTTCATTTATTACTCTTATACAGCTAGAGGTAAATTTTTTAGACCTAACTTTTTGTGAAATTTTGTTTAACTCATTTAAATCTGTAACTTCAATACCCATATCAAAACCAGTAAAATTTGAATCAATGTCTTTTGTTTGAACCGAATCAATATTAATACCTGCTCTTGTGAAAATTGATGTTAAATCTGATAGAACTCCAACCTTATTTTCTGTGCTTATACTTAACTTAGCTATATATTGATTATTTTTTTTGCTTTTTCCCCACTTTGCATCTAGATATCTAGAATCTTTATCAATATACGGAGATACGCCTTTACATTTCTTATGGTGAATTACTATACCTCTGTCCGTATCAGAATGTGCAATAACACTATCGCCAAAAACTGGCGAACAGCATTTTGCATATACCACAGACACTCCTTCAATGTGATTATCAATTATTGTTAAAGCATTATTCGTTTCTAATTTTTTCTTCTTTCTTATTCTTAGACCAGAATAAAATCTCTCCGCAACAATATTACCTGTCCTTTTCCCTAGTCCTAAGTCAGTGAGAAGTTTGTTAAGTGAGGTCACTCCAATTGAGGATAATACTTGTTTCAAAACTTTACCTCTATAATCTGCAAGGCTTGATCCACTTCTTTTAAGTTCTGTTTCTAACATTACTTTTCCAGCTTTTCTTGCTGAGGAGACTTTTTGATTTCTAAGTCTAGATCTAATTCCACTTCTGGCTTTACTGGTTACAACAAAATTAAGCCAAACCGGATCAGCCTCAACAGTGCCATTTGAGGTAATGATTTCAACAGTTTGTCCACTTTGTAATTCAATATTCAATGGTGCCTCTCTTCTATTAACCTTACATCCAATGATTTTATCTCCTAAATCAGTATGAACCTCATAGGCAAAATCAATAGGTGTTGCTCCTGTTTTTAAACCATAAATATGCCCTTTTGGTGAAAATAAATATACTTCACTTGAATCTAAATCAGTCTTTATTGATTCAACAAACTCCATGGAATCAGATGATTTTTTGTGAAGATCTAATAATCCTTTTAACCACTTTCTTGCTCTTAATTCACTGCCTGGTTGAGAGTCCTTTGTTTTGTATCCCCAATGAGCAGCAATACCCATATTAGATGTTGCCCACATGGTTCTTGTTTGAATTTGAACCTCAATTGGAAATGCTTTTAAAGCGAGTAAGCTTGTATGCAATGCTTGATACCCATTAGATTTAGGAATAGCAATATAATCCTTAAACCTATTTTCTATTGGTGAGAAATAATTATGAATAACTCCAAGAGCTCTATAACAATCATCAATAGAATCGACTAAAATTCTGAAGCCATAAACATCTAATATTTCTGAAAAGGGTTTGTGTTTTGTTTTTATTTTGTTGTAAATGCTATAAAGATTTTTTTCTCTTCCCTTCACAGCTGGTCCATAAACACCATTATTTTTAAGATGTGATTTAAGCTCTTTTCTTATTTTTGTAATAATTTTTTTTCTGCCACCGCTAGAATTTTTTATAGCATTTTCTAAAATTGAAGCTCTCATGGGATGCAGACATTTAAATGCTCTATCCTCAAGTTCAGATCTAATATCTTGCATACCTACCCTAAGAGCAAGTGGACCATAAACTTCCAATGTTTCTTTTGAGATTTGTATTTGTTTATGTCTTGGAAGGTGTTCTATTGTTCGCATGTTATGCAACCTATCACAGAGTTTAACAAGAATAACTCTTACATCTTTAGCCATTGCAAGTGCCATTTTTTGAAAATTATTAGCATTTCTCTCTGCTTTATTCTTCATTTTAATTTTCCCAAGCTTGCTAACTCCATCAACAATATTTGCAACATCTTCGTTAAAAAGCTTGATGAGATTAGTTTTTTGTACGTTGCAATCTTCAAGAACATCATGCATTAGTGCAGAACAAATAGAATCTCTATCCATCTTTAAATCCAAAAGAATGTTAGATACCTCAACTGGATGAGTTATATATTTTGAACCATCTTTTCTTTTTTGACCGTCATGAGCATGAAAGGCAAAGGTATAGGCTTTTTGAATGATTTTTATATCTTTTGAATTTAAGTATGAAGAAGATGCCTTAAAAATTTTATTTGGTAAATTTAAGAGTTGAGTTTGAGAAAAGTTATTTATTAAGTGGTTTGGGAGAATTCTTTCACTCAAATTGATCCTCCCACAGAATTATCGATTGTTACTGTTATCTGTTTCGGGGTTCATAGGAGTAGAGAAACCATCAAGTAAAAGATCTTCTTCAAGTGTCTGTTCTAACATTTCGTTATCTATAAGACCTTCCTCTATCTCTCTAAGTGCAACCAAGGTTGGTTTATCATTATTCCATTCAACAAGAGGGTCTCTGGAAGTTGTTGCAAGCTGTCTTGCCCTTTTTGATGCCATGATTATTAAATCAAATCTACTTGGTATTTTTTGTAAACAATCTTCTACAGTAATTCTAGCCATATTAAACTCCTAATTGCGTATTTTAGTTCTTATTTGGTCATTAAGACAACAAATCTCTTAATATCTTTTTATTTTGAGTATCATCTTGTATTTCTTTTTTAAAGAAAATAATACTTTTTAATGCTTCAAATGCCCTATTAAAATCATCATTTAATACAATGCAATCATATTCGTAGGCCATATCTAGCTCTTTTTTTGCATTTTCAAGCCTTAATTTAATCACATCATTAGAATCTAAATTTCTTTCAATAAGTCTTTTTTCAAGCTCGATGATACTTGGAGGCAAAATAAATATTGATGTACTAACGATATTGCTTTCTTTGATTTGTTTAAATCCTTGCGTATCAATGTCTAGTATTAAATTAATATTAGCGTTAATCTTTTTTTCCACATACGATCGTAAAGTTCCATATTGATGATTATATACAATAGCGTGTTCCAAGAATGCATTCTTATTTTTAAGGTCATCAAACTCTTCTTTTGAAATAAAGAAATAATGCTCTGCATTTATCTCACCATCTCGTGGTGGTCTAGTGGTTGCAGAGACAGATAGTTCTATATTTTTTTCACTTTGGATTAAATGTTTTATAAGAGATGATTTACCTGTTCCTGATGGAGCAGACAAAATGAATAAACTTGTTTTATCCTCTTTACTCAACATTCTGTATTTGTTCTCGCATTTCTTCAACTAATAGCTTTGATTCTAAGCCGAGTTTCTTATATGTAGGATCATCTAATTTTACCGATAAAGTATTAGTTTCTCGAAAAAGTTCTTGTAATATAAAGTCAATTTTTTTTCCACTGACTTTTTTTAAGGAAATATCATTCTTTAAAGATATTAAATGGAAAGATATTCTTTCTAGTTCTTCTGCAACATCGTGTTTGAGTGCAAGTATTGCTACCTCTTGTTCTAATCTATCATTATCAATTTTAAATGATATTTCCCTTACTTTTTTTAAAATAGATTTTGATCTTTTAATAGAAAGCTTTTTTAATGCCTTTTGAATTTTAATAACATTATTTTGAATAATGTTAATTTTTTTAAGGATTATATTTTTTATTTTCAATCCCTCATCTGAGCGATTTTTTATTAAGTTGGATAAAGCTTTTTTGAAAACATTTTTTATAAAGACTTTATTAGTTTTTATATTTTGCTCTGATCTTATTATTCCAGGAACATCATTTAGATCTGAAAAATTTATTTCATATGAATTTAAAGCATCAATGGATTTTATTGTTCGTAGTAAATTTTTAAGAGCAAGTTTATCAACATGATAAGTTGTTGATAATGGAAACTTTAATTTGAAACGAATATCAACACTTCCTCTTTTAATATTTTTGGAAACTAAATTTCTTATAAATAAATCAACCTTATTATCAATATCATTTGGTTTCAATGAGAGTTCAAGGAATCTATGATTAACTGTTTTTATCTCACAAAAAATTTCAACGCCTTTATTTGAGTATTTTGACGAGCCATATCCTGTCATACTAAAAATCATAATATTTATTGTATTTTGGTTGTTTGATTTGTACTAGTTTAATATTAAAATTTGAACCCAATGTTTAAAAGTTTTTTATTTGATATTTTTCGAGAATTTAATGAATCGTCATCATTTTCACAACAATTAAAAAAACAATTTTCAAACTTATCAAAATCATTTTGGAAGAAAAAATTTATGATTTTAACAGCGCTATCTCTATGAATTCTATTTGGTGCGATGTTTTTAGAAGTATTAGAATATAGACCAGCCAATCTTAATATAATAACTTTCTTATTATATTGTTTGATAAGCAAATTTTCGTAACTATTTATAATTTTTGCTCTAAAGTCTTTTAGATTTAAATCTGAATTTTCATCAAATACTCCTGAAACGTCTGATCCATATACCCGCGTTGAAGATATTGCTATGACTTTTTTAAAACTTATATCTTTTATAGAATTAAAAATATTATTAGAGGAATCTATAAATCCTTTTTGATATCCAGAGGCATTCATTTCAGTTGGTTTTGGAACTATAACAATTAAGTCATAATATATTTTTTCTATAGGAGGTTTAGCATTAGAAGTCCAATCCCAAGCTATATGATTTGGTTTTATATTGTCTTTATTATTTCTGCTTATAGCATGAAGCTTGATATAACTTGGATTAAGTATTTTACTGAGTCTACTTCCTAAATCTCCATAGCCGAAGAAAAGAACATTTTTTTTCATCTTAAAATATAATCAAAAAATGATTTTAGGATCATATTTTAATTTAACTTGAACTAGAGTAATGGTGCAATTACCAAGCTCACTATTGCCATAACATTTATTAGAATATTCATTGAGGGTCCAGATGTATCCTTAAATGGATCTCCTACAGTATCACCAACAACTGCTGCAGCATGAGTCTCAGATCCTTTCCCACCAAGATTTCCTTTTTCAACATATTTTTTTGCGTTATCCCATGCTCCACCAGCATTTGCCATCATAAGGGCTAAAGATACACAACCAAGTAAACCACCAGCCAACATACCGCCAAGTGCTTGTGCGCCAAGACCAAAGCCAACAATAGCAGGCATTGACACAGCTATAACGCCTGGCAACATCATTTTTTTAAGTGCGGCTTGTGTGGCTATCTGAACACATTTTTCTGAGTCAGGGTCTGCTTGACCTTCCATTAATCCTGAGATTTCTCTGAACTGCCTTCTAATTTCATTTATCATTTCAAACGCAGCGTCTCCGACAGCAGTCATTGTAATTGATGAAACAAGAAAAGGAATGCAAGCACCAATAAACATTCCTACGAGAACAATTGGATTAGTTAAAGCTAAATTAAAATTATTATCATTTGCGGAAACTACTTCTGAATATGCTGAAATAATTGCAAGTGCTGCAAGAGCGGCTGCCCCAATTGCAAATCCTTTACCAATTGCAGCAGTAGTATTGCCTAGTTCATCTAAAGAATCAGTTATTTCTCTAACCTCTTCACCCATACCAGCCATCTCTGCTATGCCTCCTGCGTTGTCAGCAACAGGACCATATGCATCAATTGCCATTGTTATGCCTACAGTTGCAAGCATACCAACTGCTGCTATACCAACACCATAAACTCCTGAAAGTTGAGTCGAAACAAAAATAATTGCTGCTAATATGATTATTGGAACAACAACAGATTGCATTCCCACTGAAAGTCCAGAGATCATAACAGTAGCAGATCCGGTTTCTCCAGATTCAGCTATCTTTCTCACAGGACTTCCACCAGTATAATATTCAGTAATCAGACCTATTAACACTCCACCAACTGCTCCTGAAATAACACACCACCATACACTCATTTCTACGCCTTCAAATGAACTTATCAAAAAATAAGCCATAGCTACAAAAATTACTGGTGCCATTAAAGTACCAGATCTAAGAGCACTTGCAGGTGCATTTGCAGATTGAAGTTTTACAATAAAAATACCAATAATTGATGCTATTAGGCCAATCGAAGCTAGAGCTAAAGGAAGTATCATCATATCCTTGGTGCCAATCGTGTAAGCTATGGCAATTGAAGCTATCATTGACCCACAATAAGATTCAAAAATATCTGAACCCATACCAGCAACATCACCCACATTATCTCCAACATTGTCTGCTATCACTCCTGGATTTCTTGGGTCATCCTCAGGTATACCTGCCTCAATTTTTCCTACTAAATCTGCTCCTACATCAGCACTTTTAGTAAAAATACCGCCGCCTACTCTTGAAAATAATGCTACTACAGATGCACCCATGCCAAAACCTTCTAGAGCATGAACATTAGTTGCACTAAAAAAATAAAATAATGTACCAAGACCAATCAAACCAAGCGAAGCAACACACAAACCCATTACAGAACCACCATAAAAAGAAACTGATAATGCAGCTGCAGCGCCATCTTCTTGCGCAGCAGTTGCAGTTCTAACATTTGCTTTTGTTGCTGCATACATACCAATAAAGCCTGCCAGAGAGGAACATGCTGCACCAACTATGACTGCTATTGCAGAATATTGTCCAAGACTGATCCAAACTAAAAAAACTAAAATTGAAATAAAAATTAGAAGATATGTATATTCTGTTTTCATAAAAGCTAAAGCGCCATTATGAATTTGATCTCCAATTTTTTTTACCTTATCTTGACCATCCGGATACTTCATCACAAGTTTATAAATTACAAAAGCAAAGACCATCCCAATAACACCTAAAATAGGTGGATAAAGTAAAATATTCATATTTATAACCCCTTTTTTTAAAGCATTCTAACAAATAATTATATAGAAAACGTATATTTTTTATCTATTTGTTAAATATCGATCTATCAATTAGTTTTTCTGAATTTGCAACAATACATGCTACGGCTGCGTCACCACAAACATTTACTGAAGTACGAATCATATCTAAAATTCTATCTACAGCTAGTATTAATCCAATAGCATCAAGAGGCAATCCAAGTGTGCTTAAAATTAATGCTAGGGTTATTGTACCTGCGGAAGGTACTGCTGCAGTACCAATTGAAGCGACCATTGCAAGCATAACAATTTGAATATACTCAATTATTGACAAATCAATACCAGCCGTACTTGCAATAAACATTGTTGCTAGTCCTTGCATTATCGCGGTTCCATCCATATTAATTGTCGCACCTACAGGAATTACAAAAGAGGAAGCGTCTTTTTTTACACCCAAATCGTCAGTTACTGTTTTTAAAGTTACTGGCAGGGTCGCAGCACTTGATGAAGTTGAGAATGCGAATAAAGCGACATTTCTCATTTTTTTAAAAAAAATAATTGGATTTAAATTAGCGAAAAGTTTTAAGATTAGAGAATAGGTGAATAAAAGATGAAAAATTAAAACAAAAATTAATATGAGAACATACTGAATTAAATCACCAAATATATTTAAGCCATGATCCACTGCATAACTTCCCATCAAACAAAAAACTCCAAAAGGTGCAAAACTCATGATGATCAAAACGATTTTTAAAAAAACAATATTCAATCTTTCAAAATTTCTTGAGAGATTGTCAGTGAGATTATCTGTGAGATTTAGAGCAATTCCGAATAAAACACTTATAAAAACAATCCCTAGCATGTTGTTTTCAACAAAAGCACCAAAAATATTATTCGGAAATATCTTAATAACTGTATCGAATAAACTTGCATCACCTGATGGAGGATTAAATGAACTCAACTCCCCTTCATAACCAGAAATATTAAACACCCATCCAAAAAAAATAGCGAGGATAACTGCGAAGGCAGTGGTCAGAAGATAAAGTGATATTGTCTTAGTAGCTATTGAACCAAGTTTAACCATGTTTGATAGAGAAGAGATACCGGAAACTAAAGAGAAGAAAACAAGAGGAACAACAATTAGTAATAACAAGTTTTTAAAAATTTGTCCGCCTAAGTTAAATAAATACTTTTCAGTCGTTAAGAAAATTGAAGTAGGTATTGAATTTTGAAAATAGAAAAAGCATGCTCCTATAAGCACTCCAGCCAACATTCCAATCAAGACATTTCTTGTTAAATTTTTCGGAGGTTCTAATTGATTCATTATATTTCTATCATATCAAAATCTTCTTTTCCAACTCCACATTCAGGGCATAACCAATCATCAGGTACATCTTCCCATTTGGTACCTGGTTCAATTCCATCATCGGGCCAACCTTCAGATTCATCATAAATTAAGCCACAAACAATACATTCCCATTTTTTTAACTGCATAATAATTTTTACATTTTAATGTTACTAAAAACTTCAGCGTATAATATCAGATTTAATAATTATTAATGAATCTTAAACAGACATCTGATTGGCAAAATTTTACACAAATTGAATCGAATTCTTTAATAACTAAAAATGTAAGATCATGGCTTTTAGAAGAGGGCCCTATTACTAAGAGGATAAAATCTAATGGTAAATTTAGATTATCATTAATTAAAGATGAATATTCAAAAATTTCTGCATGGGAAAAAAATTTTTTAGGCATTTTAAATGAGCGAACAAAGGCGAGAGAGGTGATTTTATATTCTAATGAGAAGCCTTTTGTTTTTGCGAGATCAATAATACCGGAAGTGACGATTCAAAAAGGCTTAGACAAATTGGGTAATTTAGGATTAAAACCATTAGGTGATATATTATTTGAAAACAAATTTTTTACAAAAGATAAAACTTTTTTTGCATCATTCTCTGATCAAGAAAAAGCTTACATAGGAAGAACAACAAAATATTTAGTTAAAAATTTTCCATTGTCTGTTATGGAGATATTCTTAATTTAAGTCGATATATGTCAAAAGCTCTTAACTTCATAAAATTAGCTAGATTAGATAAACCAATAGGTATATATCTTCTTCTTTGGCCCTCAATTCTAGGTCTATTAGTTGCTGGTATTAATAATGAGATAACTTTAAAAAGCTTTATTATTGTAGTTCTAGGATCAATAATTGTTAGATCATGTGGTTGTGTTGTTAACGATATAAGTGACTATAAATTTGATAAATTTGTTGAAAGAACAAAAAATAGGCCCTTAGCATGTGGCGCTTTAACTTTAAAAGAGGCATGGGCTTTTTTTGTATTATTATCTGTATTTTCTCTGGTATTGCTGATATTCACTCCAATTATAACAATCAAAATTAGTTTAATTGTTGCAATATTTATTGTCTTATATCCTCTAACCAAGAGGTTTTTTAGAGCTCCACAATTAGTTTTGGGTTTAACATTTGGATCAGGATCTATAATTGCGTACTCTTTAGTATCAAATGATTTTTTGCCATCAATCTTCATACTATATTTTGGAATTATTTCTTGGATTGTAAGTTTTGATACTTTTTATGCTCTCGCTGACGAAGAAGATGATCAAAAAATAGGAATTTACTCGACTCCTTTGCTTTTTGGGAATAAAACTATCCAATTTGCAAAAGTTTTACATTTATTTTTTTATTTTTCCTTAGGGCTAATTGGTTATATAAATAATTTTTCATTATTTTTTATTATTACTATTTTAGTTCTCATAATCATGTATTTTATACAAATGAATTATCTAAAAAAAAATGAATATTTGAATATATTTAAATTTAATAACTTAATTGGTTTTGTCGCGGTAGTTGGCTTTTATGTTGAAATAATTTTGCTGTGAATATGCAATCAAAATTCATAAAAAAAATAAGTGAAATAACATCTGAGGATTTTAGCAAAATACCTAACGATGAAAACTATTCTCCATTTTTTAACTTTGAATTTTTAAAAGCACTTGAAGATTCAAAATCTGTTTCTGAAGAATCTGGATGGATTTCTAATCATTTAGCAATTTTTAATAAAGATTTACTAGAAGGATTTATGCCTATTTATCTTAAAAACAATAGTCAAGGTGAATTCGTTTTTGATCATCAATGGTCATATGCATTAACTAGAGCTGGTAGAAATTATTATCCAAAATTATTGACCGCTATTCCATATACACCATGTGAAACAAATAAAATTTTAAAAACTGAGAATATAAAATACGAAACTTTTATTTTAGAAACTAAGAAGTTAATGGAAAAGGAAAAAATAGAAACATGGCATATACTTTTTCCAGCTTTAGAATTACATCAAATGCTATTAAAAAATAATTTTATAAAAAGAAGTGGTTACAAATTTATTTGGGGCAATAAAGACTATAAAACTTTTGATGATTATCTGAACATTTTTACATCAAGGCAAAGAAAAAATATACGAAACGAAAGAGATAAAATAAAAAAGGCTGGTATAAGTTTTATTGTCAAAGATAAAAATAATTTAGCTTCAGAAGACTGGGACGATTTTTATCATTTTTATAAAAATACTTATTACGAAAGGATGCAAAAACCTTATCTAAATCTAAATTTTTTTAAATTAGTACATGAAAAAAGACATGAATTAAATCCCGTGATTTTTTTTGCAGTGCAAGATAATATTAACATTGCTGCTTCTTTATGTTTTAATGGCAAATCAGTACTTTATGGAAGACATTGGGGTGCCCTAAAAGATATCAATAGCCTGCATTTTGAATGTTGCTACTATCAAGGAATTGAATATTGTATAAAAAATAATATTTCATATTTTGATCCTGGTGTTCAAGGTGAACATAAGATTAGGAGAGGATTTGAAGTGACTGAAACAAGTTCATTTCACTTAATTATAAAAGAAGACTTTAGAGACGCTATAAAAAATTTTTGTGAAAAAGAGAGAGAGGAAATATTACGGTATATTGATGCTTGTAAAAAATATACACCAATAAAAAAAGAATATAAAATTTAGTAATGTTAAAAACGCTCCCAATTACGTCTCATTTTCTTGCATTGTGTACAAAAAATTATATTAAGTTAGAAAAACTATTATTAAAATTTAAGAAAAATAAATATAAGTTTGAGATATTAAGTTCTGATGATAAAAATTTAGATATTGATTTTTTAATTTTGAATAAAACTAAACATACTATTTTGTTAGAGGCTAAACAAAAAGAAGGTTTTATTAAAAATAAAATACTAATATTAAGAATACAAATAAGCTTAGATGCAAAATTAGCAGAAGTAATTTCATATCAAGGTGAAAAACCAATTCCTTTTTTTTTAAATCAAACAAAAATACAATCACCAGATGAAAAAATTCAACAAAATATTTTCTTAACTGAATGGCTTGAAAATATTTTTTCTTCGGGCATGTCTGATATAAATAAAATAAAAAATATTTTGAAAAGTGGATAGCACGGTTTTATATTTTCATGGCTTTAAATCATCATCCGATTCAAGCAAAGCAAGACAATTTAAAAATTTTGTTGCTGATAACACAAGCAACACAAAAGTTATAATTCCAGATTTAAAAGATGATTTTAGGATGGCTTTTAAGCAAATAAAAAATCTTGTAAAAGAAAGTGGCTCTAACATACATTTTGTTGGTAGTTCTCTTGGTGGCTACTATGCGTCTTTTTTTGCTAATAAAAATAAGTGCAAATGTGTATTAATTAATCCTGCTATTCCACCCTTAAAGGATTTTGATATTTATTTAGGCGAGAATGAAAATTATGATACCAAAAAGAAATTTTTAATAAAAAAAGATGACATAGAATTTCTGAGATCTAAAAAATACATAAAAAATCATGAAAATATGCTTATTTTGCTTGAAAGTGGCGATGAAGTATTAGATTTTCATGAGTGTATATCATTTTATAAAGGCTGTTTTGTTGACGTATTTTTTGGTGGGGATCACTCATTTGTATCGTTTAATAGTAAATTATTAAAAATTTCAAACTTTTTAGACCTAAATTAATGCATTTATTTTTGGCATAAATTACTATTTTGCACATAAATATAGCATAATATGATCAATACTAGTGCAATTTGTGTAACTTTTATGGCACATAAATTGCTTATTTAATATTGTTAATATTTTTTTTCGAGGAGTAATAAATGGCAGACTATAAAACTTATGAATATATTTGGTTAGATGGCTACAAACCAGAACCTTCCATGAGAAGCAAGGTAAAAGCAACGGATGATGAAACTCCACCAGACTGGTCTTTTGATGGTTCATCAACTCAACAAGCCGAAGGTGGAAGCTCAGATTGTTTATTGCTTCCTGTTCAAACCTACTCAAATCCGAACGGGCATGATTTAGTTATGACACAGGTTCAATCTGCAGATCATACGACTCATCCATCAAACTTTCGAGCTGCTGCAGCAGAATTGGTAACTGACGAATGGTGGTTTGGTTTTGAGCAGGAGTTCTTTTTTACTGACCCTCAAACAGGCGAGCCTCTCGGTTGGGAAGACGGAGAACCAAGAGAACAAGGAGAATACTATTGCGGTGTTGGAGCTAGTAATGTGGTGGGTAGAGAAATCTCTGATGCTCATCTTCAAGCGTGTTTAGATTTAGGTATCACACTTACTGGTACTAATGCTGAGGTTGCTCTTGGTCAATGGGAGTATCAGTGTTTCGGGAAAGGTATAAAAGCTGCTGATGACTTATGGGTTAGCAGATACCTTTTATATAAAATTGCAGAAGAGTTTGGTGTTGGAGTTAATATTCATCCAAAACCAAAAACTGGAGACTGGAATGGATCAGGTATGCATACAAATTTTTCAAATGAAGAAATGAGATCTAACGGATCTGAAGAATTATTCTCTTCAATGTGTGACAAACTTGGTGAGGTTCATGAAGAAGGTATAGCGGCTTATGGTTCTGATAATGATATGAGGCTAACCGGTTTACATGAAACTCAAAGCATCGATCAATTTTCATATGGTGTTAGTGATAGAGGCGCTAGTATTCGTATACCAGTTTACACTGTTGAGCATGATTGGAATGGATATCTAGAAGATAGAAGGCCTGCATCTAATGCAGATCCATACAAGATTCTTGCACATATAGTTGGAACTCTAACAAAATAGAACTATTCAGGCTCCTTTTTTTCAAAAAAGAGGAGTCTTCGTTATGTTAAATATAAGTAGTTTAAATACGTCGTTACTTAATCAATTAAAGTCTGAAATTTTAGTTTTTGATAAAGGCCTCAATGTCAGATGGTTGAATGAATCTGCCATATCAAGTGAATGGAAACTAATAAAAAAAGAGCCGGCTCCATTATCAACACAATTGGAATCAGAATCTCTTAAAGATTTTAATGAAATTATTTTTGATACTATTAAAAATAAAAATACATCTACGAAAAGAGATTTTAAGATTAATTTCAATTCTAATAAAAATAGAATTGTAGACCTCACAGCTTCATGGTCTGATAAATACAGCATTGTTATTGTGGAAATCTTATGTGTTGATAATCTAAACAAAATTATTGACTCAACAAAGACTTTTTCTACTCAAAAAATTGCTGCAAATTTAGCAAGAACGCTTGCACACGAGGTAAAAAATCCTTTATCAGGTATCAAAGGTAGTGCCCAAATACTTAGTAATAAATTATCTGATGATTTTTCAAAAAAATTCCTCAAGATAATTATTGACGAAACTGAAAGGCTGAATGGTATAGTTACAAAAATACTAACTCCACCAAAAAAACCTAAACTTGTGCCGTTTAATATTCATTCTGCATTTGAGAAAGTCTTCGGTCTAGCTGAAGCAGAGTCTGAAAACTTTAACTATCTGGAATTAAAAAGAGACTATGATCCAAGCATTCCTGAATTAAATGGTGATGAGGATCTCTTTATTCAAGCTATTCTAAATATTGTAAAAAATGCACAGGAAGCATTAATGAAAACAGAGAAACCTATCATTACAATTAAATCAAGAATCTCTTATGGTCAACCTATAAATGGAAATGTTTATGGTACTTTGTGTAATATAAGTGTTATTGATAATGGTCCTGGTATTCCAATCGATATTCATGATCAATTGTTCTTCCCAATGGTTTCATCTAAAGATAATGGTTCTGGTCTCGGGCTATCTATTTCTCAAGACATTATTAGAATCCATGGCGGCGCCATAAACTTTAATAGCAAGCCTGGCCAAACAATATTTTCTATATTGATTCCATTATCAGTTGAGAACAAAGAGATAAAAAGTGCATAAAGTTTGGGTTGCTGATGATGATAGTGCTATACGTATAGTACTTGAAGAAAGTCTTTCTAGTGCTGGCTTCGAAACAAAAACATTTGCAACTGGTGACGATTTGGTTAATCAGCTTGATATAGAACAACCTGATTTAATCCTTACTGATGTTCAAATGCCTGGAATGCTTGGTTATGATCTACTAAAACATATCATCAATAATTTTGAAAACCTTCCTGTCATAGTTATGACTGCTTTTACTGATATGCAGGCAGCTGTAGATTCTTATGGTGGTGGCGCATTTGAATATATTCCTAAGCCTTTTGATCTTGATGAAGCAATACAAATTATTAAAAGAGCATTGGAAAAGAAACCAAAAACAAGGGGTCTAAAAGGACTAAAAACTGCTGAAATGATTGGAGAAGCGCAATCGATGCAAGTTGTATTCAGAGCTATTGGTAAATTATCAAATACTAATGCTACTGTTCTTGTTCAGGGAGAATCAGGAACTGGTAAAGAACTTATTGCAAAATCATTACATAAAAATAGTCCAAGATTTGATATGCCTTTTATAGCACTTAATATGGCAGATATTCCAAAAGAATTAGTTGAATCAGAATTATTTGGTCATGAAAAAGGCGCATTCACTGGGGCTGTAGATAAACGGATTGGAAGATTTGAGCAAGCTAATGGAGGAACATTATTTCTTGATGAAATTGGAGATATGCCGCTTGATTCACAAACAAGACTTTTGAGAGTCCTGTCAAATAAAGAATTTTATAGAGTTGGTGGTGATAAACCCATAAAAGTTGATGTAAGAATTATTGCAGCAACTCATCAAAATCTTGAAAATCTTGTTTTTGAAAAAAAATTTAGGGAGGATTTATTCTATAGATTAAATGTTATTAAAATTGATGTTCCTGCGCTAAAAAATAGAAAAGAAGATATCGCATTACTATCAAAATATTTTCTTAAAAATCATGCTGATTCATTAGGTGAAGAATTAAGAGTTGTTTCAGAAGAAGCTGAGGAATTTTTATTAAAATATGATTGGCCTGGAAATGTTAGACAGTTAGAAAATGTTTGTTATTGGTTGACTTTAATGAGTCCTACTCAAAATGTTAAAGTTCAAGATTTGCCAACTGAAATTAAAAATTATGAAATAACTGAGCTGCCATCATCATCATGGGAGGATAGCTTATCTTATTGGTTAAAAAATATTTCAAAAGATTTTGATGGTGAATTATCTAACATTGCAAATAATAAAATAGAAAAAATTCTTATTAATGTTGCACTAGATAGAACAAATGGTAAAAAGAACGAAGCTGCAAAACTTCTTGGTTGGGGACGCAATACATTAGCAAAAAAAATGAAGGAAATGGGTATTGGGGGTTGAATTAATTTGTTACTAGCGGCAAATTTGATATCTTCCAACTGTTTATTCCACCTCTAAGGATTAATATATTTTTATATTCAAGTTTCTTTAGTTTCTCACCTGCATTTGGTGAATTCATTCCCATATCACAAATTAAAACAAGAGCTTTCACTTCGTCATTTTTTATTTCATTTGATCTAGTCTCGATGTCAAGAAAAGGAATATTTTTTGATCCAACTATATGTCCTAATTCAAATTCATCTGAATTTCTTAAATCAATTAAATTTGCCATATCTTTATTACATAATTCAACTAAATATTCTGGATCTATTTTTTTTCCACCTTTTCTTGAATTAGATATGAAGAATAGAATTATTAAAATTATTAATGGGCCAGAGTAATAATAGTGATCAATCAAAAAATTAAATATTTCCATTAGTATATTATCTATTAAAATAGAGAAAATTAGTTTAAAAGATTAAAAAAATGAAGCAACGAAATTTAATATTAATCAGGCATGGGCAAAGTGAGTGGAATGCTAAAAATTTATTTACTGGATGGGAGGATCCTGGTCTTACCCCAAAAGGAGTTTCAGAAGCAAAAAAAGCTGGTATTGTTATTAAAAACTTGGGTATAAGTTTTGATCTCATATTCACTTCAGCATTAATTAGAGCGCAATTAACAGGCTCAATAATTCTAGATGAAATTGGAATTGTAATTCCTACAATTCAAAATGAAGCCCTTAATGAAAGATATTATGGAGATCTTCAAGGATTAAATAAAGATGAATGTAGAAAAAAATGGGGGGAAGAAAAAGTTCAAATCTGGAGAAGAAGTTATAACTCTGGTCCGCCTGGAGGTGAATCACTTAAAGATACTAGTGATAGAGTTTTACCTTATTATTTAGATGAAATTCATCCTCTAATTTTAAGTGGCAAAAATATCCTCATAGCTGCTCATGGAAATTCTCTTAGATCGCTAGTAAAGCATTTAGATATAATTTCTGAAAAAGAAATTGTTGAACTAGAAATTCCAACTGGTGCGCCAATTCATTACCTATTTGATAAAAATGGTGAGGTTATAAAGAAAAAAAACTTAATTTAAAAATTTTGAATAAGTCCAATAACACATTTTCAGAAAAAATTATTAGCTGGTATGAAATCAATGGCAGAAATGATTTGCCATGGAGAAAAAATATCTCTCCATATAGAGTTTGGATTTCAGAAATAATGCTTCAACAAACACAAGTTAAAACGGCTATACCTTACTTTAAAAGATTCATTAAGCAATATCCTAATTTTAAGCAGATCTCCTTCGCTTCTGAGGAACAAATTTTAGCTCTTTGGACAGGATTGGGGTTTTATAAAAGAGCAAAAAATATTTTTAGAACCAAAGAAATCATAAAAAAAGATTATAGAAATAAATTCCCTTCAACATTTGATGAACTGATGGCTTTGCCAGGAATTGGGAGATCAACAGCAGGCGCAATTATGTCAATTGCTTACGGAGGCTCCTATCCAATTTTAGATGCTAATGTAAAAAGGGTAATTTCAAGATATAGAAACATTAATTTGTATGATAAAAATGCTATAAAAGAGTTATGGTTGTTATCAGAATCTTTAACTCCAAAGAAAAATATCTTTGAATACACCCAGGGAATAATGGATTTAGGTGCCCTGATTTGTAATATCAGATCACCAAATTGTAAAGAATGCCCTTTAACTAATTCATGCATAAGTGCATTTCAGAATTTTGAATTTAATTCAAAAAAAAAGAAGGATAAATCAAAAAGAAAAATTCACTTTACACTTGCACATTCTAATAATACCTTTTTATTATTCAAAAAAGATGAAAAGACTTTTTGGGAAAGTCTTTGGGTACCATTTGAAAATGAAAATCTCAAAAAGACTAAAATTTTTAAAAAACCAACTAATTCAGTAACAAAAAACATTAGTCATGCTTTGTCCCATATTGATCTTGATATCACAATTGAAATTTTTAACTATAGTGCGCCATTTAAAGTTAAGACAAATCAAGAACATCGATGGGTTAGTAAAAATAAAATACATAATTTTGGTATGCCAAAACCTATAAAGACTATAATAGAGGAATATGTCTAAAAAAATTTTATGCAAAAAACTAAATAAAGAGCTACCTGCTTTATTAGTGCCGCCAATGCCCGGTCCAAAAGGCCAAGAAATTATGAATTCTATTTCAGAAGAAGCATGGGAAATGTGGAAATCTCATCAAACCACATTAATAAATGAAAAACATTTAGATATGTCTGATCCTAAAAATAGGAGATGGTTGATAGAACAAATGGATAAATTTTTTAATAATGAAGAGTACGAAAAGGCTTCGGGTTTTAAAGCTATAGATTAATTAATATTATTACTTAGGTTGTATTTTTTGTACCATTTATAGTTTTGATGATTGGTAAATTTTTTGATTTACAAAATAAAAAAAATAACGTTTAATCAATAAGGTATTTCATTTACAAGGGGTGCAAAGTTTGTCAGATAAAACTAATTCTAAATTTCCTGCTGAAGCAGATGTTGTAATCGTAGGAGTTGGAGGAATTGTTGGATCAATGTTGGCATACTGGCTAACAGAACTTGGTCAAAAAAATATTGTCGGGTTAGAAAAGTCCTCCGTAATTCCATCGGATATTGCATCTACCGCTCATGCTTCTGATTTTGTTTACAATACAACCCATGACAAATTAGGTTGCTGGACGACAGCATTTAGTAGAAAGTTTTATGAGGATAATGGCTTCTTTTTAAAAAAAGGAGGCCTAGAAATCTGTCGAAAAGATGATGAGGCTCGTTGGGAAGAACTCAAACGAAAAGTATCTTCTGGTAAGGCCTTTGGAAGCAATGTTAAATTAATTTCAGCAGCGGAAGCTAAAGAAAAATTTCCTTTATTAGAAGAAGACTCAATGCAAGGTGCGATGTGGGATCCAGATGCAGGCTTAGTTATTCCTCGATCTCAAGATGTTGTTAGTTTTGCGGTAGAAAGTGCTAAAGAAAAAGGTGCACTTAAAACATTCACTGATACTCCTGCACTTGACTTTGAAATTGAAAATGGACATATCGTGGGAGTAAAAACCGATAAAGGAATAATTAAAACTAAAAAAGTTGTTATCGCATCCGGCATATGGGGCCCGTTAATGGGAAAAAAAGCGGGGGTTTCAGTTCCATTAATGCCGCTAGAACATCCTTTGTTATTTTTTGGTCCGCTACCAGAAGCGCAGGATGCGGAAGACTTTTTGATATACCCTCTTCTTCGTGATCAGGGTAACTCTGCTTACGTAAGAGATACAGGAAGGCTTCATGGAGGAATGCTTGAATGGGGTTTTTATGAAGACAAAAACCCTAGGCTTGTTGATCCTGAAGATATTGGAAATCCAGAAAAAACAATGGGATCTGATTCAATGAGATATCTAGATCTCGAAGAAGTTGCTGAACCTTTAGAAAAAGCTTTTGAAACTACCCCTATACTTAATGAACTGGGCTGGGATGAAAAAAGTTCATTCAATGGGCTTTTGTCGGTAACCCCCGACGCTGGTTCTTTAATAGGTGAAAGTCCTGAAGTAAGAGGATTTTGGATGTGTGAAGCTGTTTGGGTTAAAGATGGGCCTGGATGTGCCAGGTTATGTGCAGAAGCAATGGTAAACGGTAAAACTCAGGTTGACATGCATTCATTTGATATATCTAGGTTTTATCCAGAGCAAAAAGAAAAAGAATTTGTAAAATCAAGAGCCTATGAAAATTCTCAAACAATTTATACACCTGCTGTTCATCCAAGAGAACCATATATTAGTCAAAGAGAAAAATTTGTAAGCCCTTTTTATGAAAGAGAAAAAGAACTTGGAGGATATTTTGATAATGAAGTAGCTTGCTGGGAAAGAGCTTTTGCATATGAAAGTAACAAAGAAAAACTTATCAAATATGTGAATCAGATACCAGTTCGAGAAAATGAGTGGGACAGACGACATGTACCATATGAAATTGCTAATGCTGAGCACCTGGCAATGAGTGATTCAGTTGGAATGATCAATTTATCACACTTTCCTATCATGGATATTAAAGGTCCTGATGCAGAGAGAATGTTAGAGTATCTTTCTGTTGCTAAAGTTGGAAGTAATACTCCTGTTGGTAAAGTTATTTACACTAATTTTCTTGATGAGGATGGTGGTGTTCATGCAGATTTGACTATCTCTAGATTAGGCTTAGATAGTTATCGTGTAGTAACTGGGGGAGCTGATGGAAACCGCGATTGGGTTGCACTGCGAAATTATCGTGATGATCACGAATTGGATGCTGAAATAAATATCAGAACTCATGATATAGCAACTTTAGGTTTATGGGGCCCAGAAGCAGAAAAAGCTTTGAATAATTTTATTGATCCAAATGAAGTAAATATTAAAAATTTTCCTTTCGCTTCATCAAAAAATCTTACACTTAATTTGTCAGGTGGAAAAAAAATTGATGTTTGGGCGGGAAGAATTTCATATGTTGGTGAAAGTGGATGGGAAATCTATCTTAATAATGATAGTGAAGACGGCTTAGCCTTATATGACTCTCTACTTGAAGTTGGTGCTGTTCCTGTTGGAATAGAAACTTATGCTAATAGTAGAAGGCTTGAAAAAAGCTTTAGACTTCAAGGAGCTGACTTAGAAACAGAATACAACGCAATTGAATCAGCCATTCAAAGACCATTGGTCAAGGAAGCAGATTTTCATGGCAAAGCAGCACATCTTTCCCAAAGAAAAGAGGATCCGTGCGCTATTCTATGCACTATGACATTAGATAATCTAAATGTTTCAGGCAATACAAGATATCCAGTAGGTATTTCACCAATTATCGATCCTGCAACAGGCGAAGTACCTATAGATAGTAAAGGTCGAAGATCGTATACCACTGGGATGTCATACTGCCCTTCTATTAAAAAATTCGTAGTAATGGGATATCTTCCAAAAGAGATTGCTGTTCAAGGGAAATCACTTTTAATTGAGTATTTTAATGAAGATGGTGATGGTTTATATCCAATGACTGTTCAAATTGTTGGCAAAGGATCTCTTTATGATCCTTCAAATGAAAGAGTTCGCGCATAACTATTTCACTTGATGACAACACCTTTAAACTTGCCTATAATCCAAAGTTCAATTTAAGCCCAGATAGCTCAGTTGGTAGAGCAAAGGACTGAAAATCCTTGTGTCGGTGGTTCGATCCCACCTCTGGGCACCATTTTATAAGTTTATAAAAAATATACCCTCTTTAAATGTTTCAAATAATGGCATAATTACTATATGAGTTTTTTTCAAAATATTTTATCTTCACTAGTTAAGAGTACTCGTCGGCTTAATCGTTTTGGCTCAAAGGGTCTTGGAAAGCTTCATAATAATATAGATAAGGCAGTAGATTCGGTTATGTCAACAACTGGAGAAGTATCAACTCTTGTTTATGCAGAACATTTATTAAATCTTATTGAAAAAGAAAATGATGAAGGGCTTTCAAAATTTCTTAAAAATTTATTAGCTAATCATGATATTGATACCAAAGCATTAATGAAAGATGTAAAAAATTATTCAAATGAAAAAAGTGAACAAAACTTGAAAAAAATAAATATCTCAGCTGAACCAAAATGGATTGAATTATTTAGAAGGCTGAATTCGACCTCAAATGGAACATCAAGATTAGTAAAATTAAGAGAAAGAATTCGAACCTTAAATGATCCTGAATTGAAAACTTTTGATTCTGGATTATTAAAACTTTTTAAATATTGGTTTAATCCATCATTTTTAGTTCTAGAAAAAATTGATTGGGAAACTCCTGCAAATATCCTTGAAAAAATTATTGAATACGAAGCTGTACATGAAATAAATTCATGGGATGATTTGCGAGCTAGATTAGCACCAACCGATAGACAGTGCTTTGCATTTTTTCATCCATTAATACCTAACGATCCTCTAATATTTGTTGAAGTTGCCTTATGTAAAGATATTCCTAAGTCTATTCAAGAAATCATTAAGATTGATAGAAATGAAATTGATATTGAGGATGTAAATACTGCTATTTTTTATTCTATTTCAAATTGTCAAAATGGTTTATTAGGAATTTCTTTTGGTAATTTTCTTATAAAAAAAGTTGCAAAAACTCTCAAACGAGAATTACCTAACCTTAACCAATTTTTAACACTATCTCCCATCCCTGGTTTGATGAAATGGATGGAAGAATATGCGCCGATTACATTTGAAAGATGTTCTGAAAAGAGCTGTAGCGATGAAGAACTACTGAAAAAAACAATACTATACTTAACAGAATCTGACAGGTCTGACAATATGCCTAACGATCCTGTGGGAAGATTTCATATTGGTAACGGTGCAAGTTTAGAAAGAATAAACCTTAATGCTGACCTTTCAGAAAAAGGATTGACTCAATCATATGGGGTTATGGCTAACTATTTATATGATCTTGATGTTGTTGAAGAGAATCATGAATTATTTTTTAAAAATAAAATTGTCCCTGTTTCAAATGAAATTAAATCCATTAAAAAAAATATTCATAAGAAACTTAAATAAATAAATTAACTATGGAAAACATTTCACTAATTGGCATGGCTGGATGTGGTAAATCAACCCTAGGTAAAGCATTATCCAAAGAACTAAATGTTGAGTTTTTAGATACTGATAGCCTCATCGAAGAAAAGCATCAATTAACACTCGAACAAATAAAAACAAAATACGGTTATCAATTTTTAAGAAGTGAAGAAGAAAAAGTAATAATGAATATTACTTCGACTATTAAAATTATTTCTACTGGTGGAAGTGCAGTATATTCTGATAAATCTATGCTTCATCTTTCAAAATTTTCTAAAATTATATATCTTGATACCCCTTTTGATATTATTAAAAATAGAATAGAAAATGGTGAAGATAGAGGTCTTGCAGTTGTGCCTGGTACTTCAATTGAAGACGCTTATAAAGAAAGAATTGTATTATATGAAAAATGGGGTGAGCTTAAACTGGATGGATCATTAAGCATCGATGAGTTAGTTAGTCACACCTTAAGTATAATTTAAAATGCAAAAAAATATATCTTTGGTTATAGGTTCTTCAGGTTTAGTGGGTTCATACATATTAAAAAATCTTGAGGAGACTGATGAGAAAGTAATAATACTTTCTAGAAAACCCAATCTAAAAAAGGATTATAGTACTGAAGAAATAATTACTGATTTCACTAATTTAAATATTTTACCAAGTGCAGATACTTTATATGTAGCTATTGGATACAAATTATCTATATTTGATCTTATGTTTATTCCTCATAAAAAGAGGCAGGAATTTATGAAAGTTGATTTTTCAACTGTTTTAAAAGTGGCGAGATTAGCTTTTGCGAATGGTACTAAGCAAATTTTAGTTGTCTCTGCAGTTGGTGCAAACCCTAATTCAATGAACTTATATTTAAAGACAAAGGGCGAGCTTGAGGAAGAAATAAAAAAAATTGGATATGAAAGCATCACATTTGCACGGCCTAGTCATTTATTGGGCAAAAGATTGAATCAACCGCACGCAAAATTAATTGAGTTTATAGAGTTTTTTTCAAAACTTGTTCAACCATTAATGATATCTGGCTTAAAAAAATTTCGAAACATAGAAGCAAAAAAGGTTGCTGCAACAATGGTTAAAAGTTCAAAAAACTTAAACAGTATTCAAATTTTAGAATATAAAGATTTTGTTAAAAATTAAATTTTTCTTCTTTTCGATTTATGTATTTTTTTTAAAGCAATAAAAGAATTAATCAGCCAAAATCCAGAAGCAAATAAAAAATAATACAAACCAGAATAAAATTGAACAATCATTGCCAATAAGCTTCCAGTAATAATAGCCAAAAGTCCAATAGCTCTTTTTTTTACTTTTTTAGAGACAAGAAGCGGTGCAGCTAAAACTGTTCCAAAAATAACACTACTAATTTGAATAAATTCTATGATATTCATATTAATAAATGTAAAGAATTAACATTTATAAATATAAATATCGGAGCATTATCCTCCTTTAAATATAGATGTAAATAGTTTTTTTGAAAAAAATATCTACTAAAATCTACCTCTTTTAAATCGCATTCGTATTGAAAATACCCTCACAAGCGCAACTACTGTAATAATAGTTTGGGTAAACAACGAAATTGTTAAAGGGTTTGACCATTTCCAACTGTCAATGGTTAACCATAACAGAAAGGTCTGTAATGGAAAGTTAATAATTGCACCCATAAGAACAACAATTAATGCCTCTCTGAAAGCAGTCTTCTCAGTTTTATTCATAGTGATTCCTTTTTTTAAATTTTTACCGCAGTACCAAAAGCTAATATTTCAGAAGCTCCATCAGTAATTGTTGAGGTTTGATATCTAAAAGCAACCACAGCATTGCCGCCTTTTGATTTTGCATCTTCTATCATCCTCATTAAAGCCTGTTCTCTTGTTTTTGATAAAAGTGATGTATACCCTACCAACTCACCACCAACAATATTCTTCAGTCTAGCTAAAAAATCTACGCCAATATTTCTTCCTCTTACTGCACTACCTTGAACAATCCCAATGTGCTCTTTAATTTCTACATTTGAAATACTGTCTGATGATACAATTAAAAAATTTTCTTCCATGACTTTTTTCCTTAAATAGTTTAACTTACAAATATAATGCAAGAAGTAATAGAAGCAAAGTTTTCAATTGGAAATATTGTTAAACACCGTTTTTTAAATTTTAGAGGTGTCATTTTTGATTTAGATCCAAAATTTAATAATACTGAGGAATGGTATCAAGCAATTCCTAAAAATCTGAGACCTAGAAAAGATCAACCTTTTTATCATTTGTTTGCTGAAAATGAGGAAATTTTCTACATTGCATATGTATCAGAACAAAATTTATTACATGACGCTAGTAATAAAGAAGCAAGTCACCCAGACATAAAGAAAGTTTTTTCGCACTATGACGGTAAAAATTATATACCTTTTAATAGGTCAAAGAATTAATACTCAATATCGAAATGGGCAATTTGAACTGCTGTTATGAAGATATTCATTGCAAGTTCTAATTTATTAACAGATACATAAGTAGGAGCAATACGTAAAACATTATCTAGACATTTTCCTTTTGGAAATAATGAGCTAGCAGGAGTTATATATAAACCCATTTCTTCACAAATTGTCTGTACTTTCGTCGCAATTGGTTTATTAAAATTGAAAGTCATAAAGTAACCACCTGTTGGATTTGAAAAAGATCCACACTCTGAGGGAATGTCAGATAATATTTTTTTAACTGCCTCAAATTTTGGGAGAATTAATTCAGCATGTTTTTTCATATGGTTTGTAATATTGTCTATATCTTTTAAAAACATGACATGTCTTTTCTGATTTATCTTGTCTGGACAGATAATCATAGATTCACGCATCCGTTTTATAAGATTAAATGATCTTCCTCCAGATAAAATAAATGAGAGACCTCCTCCTCCAAATGTTACTTTTGAAAATGAGGTAGCCACAACGCAATTATCGGTAACTTTTTCTGTTGTTGCTATGCTCCATATTGGTGTTTGTTTTATAGTTGGAAGAAAGTCGTGAACTAAGTAAGCATGATCAAATATAAATAAAAAATTATCTGAATATTCTTTACCAATCTTAAAAATTTTTTTTATATTTTCGTCTGTAAACGTCTCACCAGATGGGTTTGAGTGTCTTGGTACTGATAAAATTCCACAAACATCATTGTTTTCTTTAAGAATTTTTGTATATTCTTCAATATCAACGCCATCATCTTTCAAAGGGACAGTAATTACCTCAATATCAAAATCTTCTAATATTCTGAAATGTCTATCAAAACCTGGTACAGGATAAATAAATTTTTTTGATTTTCTTTTTTTCCATGGATCGTCTGAAAATAAATAGTAGGACAAAAATGTTTGGTAAGTTAATAGTAAACTAGATTGCTCTGCTGCTATTATATTTTTAGATGGAGCACCTAAAATCTGGGAACCTAGTTCTCTTGCTTCTTCGATTCCAAGTGGCTCGCCGTAATTTCTAAGATCAATACCACTTTCTGTTATTGGATCAACTTTTAAGCTCAATAATTCATTAGAAATGTCTAATTGCAAGCCTTCAGGTTTGCCCCGCGTTATATCAATATTAATTGACATATCTTTATATTTTTTAAAATGAGTTAAAATAGAGTCAGCTGAATTCATATTATATATATTTTATAGGATAAATTCATAAGTGCTATACATAACAATCTTATTAATTGTAATAATATTATTGCTTGCGATACTTCTTTATATAAGCGTTAGGAATAATTCAAACTACTTTGATCCTAGAGATTCGATAAGAGACATAGATAAAGCTGTTGAAAGACAAGAATCCACATTGTTTGATCTTTCCAAAGATATTCAATCATTTCAAGACCCTTTAAATAAATTAAATAGATATCTATCGGGTGGAACATTAGCAGGGAAATTTGGTGAATGGTCTCTTGAGGCTATCATAAAAGATATATTTCACTCTCAACAGTTTTTAAGTAATTATGAAGTCATACCTGGATCTGGGAAAAGAGTTGAATTTGTTATTAAGCTTCCTGAGGGTTTACTATTACCAATTGATGCTAAATTCCCTTCAGGACTATTCGAAAATTATCTTACTGCTATTGAACAAAAAGATGAAACTCTTGTAAAAAGAACAAAAGATGACATAAAACGCCATATTTTAAAAGATGCAAATGATATCAAAGATAAGTATATTCAAACAGGTGTTACTGTAGATTTAGGTATTATGTATATACCAAGTGAAAGTCTAATGCAGCTGATTGATTCTATTGAAAATATTAGAGAAAAAATTTTTAGAGACCATCGTATTTTAATAATGGGGCCTAATTCACTAGCGGCATACCTTATAAGTGTTCATATGGGATTCAGAACTCTAGCGTTAAATGAAAGAGCTGGTGAAATCATGCAGGAATTTGGAAAAATGAAAAAAGAATTTGAAAAATTTGGCAACTCTACTGAGGATCTTATGAAAAAGACTGATGCATTATTAAAAACAGTGAATGAACATGCAACTCGAGAAAGACAAATGAAAAAATCAATTAAAAATATGGATCAACTTGATTCTTAACTAGTAGTAAAATCTTCTCCACATATTTAACCCAAACATAAGCGCAAGGACCCATAAGAGAACTTCAGGAATATTTGGATTGCTGTTGTAGCCAAAAAAACCTTTTAGAAAAATGCCAATGTTTCCTTTATCATGCATAGGATGATAGAGAGTTGTCCCTGTTTCAATATTTGAAGTTGGTTCAAGGATATTCCATGCTCTTGTAATTTCTGAGCTTTGTATTTTTTCAGACTTCACATAATATTCCTCAAACTCATGAGTACCGTATGCAACCATACCAGCTGCTAAGAAGACTAAAAGTAAAGTAGTATATTTAAAAACATATCGTAAATTAATTCTTCTACCCTGTTGAACAATAAGATAACCAATTAAAACCGCCAAAAAAGCGCCAACTGAAAATCCTATATATGAAAATTTTCCAGTTATAGAGAAGCTTGATATTAAAAAAACTGCCGTTTCAAAACCCTCTCTAAGAATTGCAAAAAACACAACAAGAAAAACGCCCCAAGAAGAAAGTTTTATCGCATTTATGGTACTTTCCTCCAACTTCTTTTTATCACTTACATTTTTAGATAACCAAAAGATAACATACCAAATTAATATTGCTGTAACGTATAAGAATATTCCCTCAAATAATGCCTGAACAGAATCATTTCCTAGTGAATTTTTGGCTTGTATCACTAAATACCCAACAAAAATACTTGCTACAATTGATAAAAATACTGCAAACCATAATTTTGGCAAATGACTTTTTTGATTAGTTTTTTCTAATAACAAATATATAATTCCGACGACTAGAGCTGCTTCTAAAACTTCTCTAAAAACTATAATAAATTCACTCATAATGTAAATCCTAAATGAGAATGATTCTTGTTTAGATTATATATAAAATAATTTAAAGGTAAAGTAACAAATTAAATCGATTTAAGTTCATAAAACTGAGACAATAAGTTATGAAAAAAATAGCGATAATTGGTGCCGGAATTGCTGGTATTGCTACTGCTTACAAGTTGTTGCAAAAAAATCATAATGTAACTATTTTTGATGCAAGAAGCTCTGCAGCAATGGAAGGTAGCTACGCAAACGGCGCTCAATTAAGCGTTAGCAATGCCGAAACTTGGAACACTCCAGGTAATCTTGTCAATGGGTTGAAGTGGATGTTTAAAAAAGATGCTCCATTACTATTGAATCCAGCCCCAAGCCTTCAAAAATATAAATGGTTAATAGGTTTTTTTCTATCAACTATTAATGGAGAACATAGAAATAACACATTAAAAACTATTGAGCTTGCAAAGAAAGCTCGGGAAATATATTTTCAAATTGCAGATGAAGAAAATATTGAATTCGATCTATTAAAAAAAGGTATTCTAAGATTTTATGATTCAAAAAAATCATTTAAAGAAGATGCCAATAAAGCATCTTGGATGCAGCAAGATGGATTAGAATGGGATGTCATTTCATCTGATGAAGTTTTTTCATTGGAGCCGGCGTTAGCAAACAATCCTAAATTAAATATTATCGGCGGAATATATACGAAGTCTGATGCAAGTGGTGATATTCATAAATTTTGTGTTAACCTCCAGAAGGTTTTAGTTGAAAAATACTTTGCTAATATTGAACTCAACACACTTGTGACAAATATCTCTAAATCGAATGACAAAATTATTGTAACTATAAAAAATGATGACAACGAAAATGATATGAGTTTTGATAATGTTGTAGTTTGTGCTGGCGTAAATACACAAACTTTTGCTGATAATCTTGGTGATAGTATGAACATTTACCCAGTGAAAGGATATAGCGTTACTATTGATCTGAAAGATGAACAATCGAAAAGATATGCACCTATTATCTCTCTTATCGACCAGCCATTAAAAATTGTTTCTAGTAGGCTTGGAAATAAATTGAGGATTGCTGGAACTGCAGAAATCTCAGGATATGATCCCAAGGTTAATATTGAAAGAATTCAACCGTTATTAGCATGGGTAAACAATTATTTTCCCAATATAAAAATTGAAGACTATAGCTCATGGGGAGGATTTAGACCAATGTCATCAAATATGATGCCAGTCTTAAGTGAAAGTAAAGTTAAGGGAGTTTTTTATCATTCTGGTCATGGCCACTTAGGATGGACATTAAGTGCAGCCACTGCAGAAATAATTGCAGATAAAATTTAAGGTAAGTCTTTTATCATCCAGTTCTTTTCAATACAAATTTGTTTTAATTTTGTATCTGGATTTACTGCGATAGGATTTTGTACAACTTTTAACAACGGAAGATCATTTATTGAATCTGTATAAAAAGTGACATTATTAAAGTCTAAAAAATTGTTCTTTTTCATCCATTCTTTTACTTTTAAAAGTTTGCCTTCGCCAAGGGCAGGTATTCCATTAATCTTGCCAGTATAAACATCATTTATAGTCTCAACTTCAGTTGCAACTATGTTTGAGAACCCTAATCTTTTTCCAATTGGTTCAACAATGACATTGTTAGTGGCGCTTGCTAATAGCAAAACATCATCTTTATGATGATGGTCATGAATAATTTTTAGAGCATAAATATTAATCATAGGCTCAATTATTTCTGCTAAAAAAATATCTAAGAGTTTTTTCACAGTACTTATATCTTTATCTTTTATTGTAGAAAGAGCAAATTCTGCCCACTCATAATAATCTAAATTGCCTTGATAGTATTTTTGATAAAAATATTCATTCTTTTTTGTATATTCTTCAACATCAACACGATTTGAATCTATCAGAAATTTAATCCAAGAATAATCAGAATCACCATTAAGAATGGTATTATCAAGATCAAATATTGTTAAATTCATGTAATTTTCAAAATGGTCAAAGATTCAAATTATCGTTTAAATGTTGGAATAATTATTGTTAATGATAATGGCAAATTGCTTTTATGCAAAAGAAGTAATTCAAATAATTGGCAATTCCCTCAAGGAGGAATTGATTTTGGAGAAAAACCTTTGAATGCTGCAATTCGTGAAACATTCGAAGAAGTTGGTATTAAGTCAAATTGTATAGAAATGATTGCAGAAACTAATAATTGGTATAAATACGATGTGCCAATAAATAAAAGAAAAAAAAATTTTTTACAAAAAAAATTTTTAGGTCAAAAACAAAAATGGTTTTTATTTAAATTAATAAAAAATTGTAAAGTATCTTTTGCTAATGATCCTGCGAATGAATTTGAGGAACATAAGTGGGTTTCATATTGGCATCCTATTACCAAAATAGTTTCTTTCAAAAAAGATGTTTACAGAAATGCACTTCTAGAATTCAAAGAAACATATTCAAATATGTTCTCGAATAAAAATTAAAATATGGAATTATGATTGAGGAATTTTTTACATACGGAGTGCTAGGAATATTTGCTGGTCTGATTGCAGGCATGTTTGGTATTGGTGGAGGTCTAATTATTGTTCCAATTCTTATTGCATCATTTATCGGTTCAAATTTTGATGGTGAGATAATTGTTCATTTAGCAATTGGCACTTCAATGGCAACAATCGTATTTACTGGCCTTGCATCAGCATATACTCATTATAAAAATAAAGCGGTTGTAAATTCCTATTTTAAATTTATAAGTTATGGGATTGTTTTTGGCGCTTTAACAGGAGCTTTATTTACTGTTCAAATTCCTGGTGAGTATGTTAAAAAATTTATTGGGATTCTTATAGGTCTAATTGTCATCCAGATTTTTTTTGATTTAAAATTTAGGTTAACTAACAATGGTCCAAGCCAAAGGCTATTAGTTTTATCTGGTTCAGGAATTGGATTTTTATCATCAATATTAGGTATAGGAGGAGGACTTTTTACTGTACCCTATTTAAAAAATATTGGATTAAGCCTTAAAAAAAGTATTGGAACATCCTCTGCATGTGGAATTCCTATAGCAATATTTGGATCTTTAGGATATGTAATCCTTGGTCTTAATGAAGCCAAACTTCCAATGCTTAGTTTTGGTTATACATATTTACCAGCTGTAGTTGGTATATCCATAACAAGTGTATTCTCAGCTAGAATTGGCGGAAATTTAGCGCATTTTTTCTCAACAAATACTTTGCGAAACCTTATGTGTATACTATTAATTTGTATAGCTTTTTACATGTTTTCAATATGATTATAGAACTTTCTAATTTTTTTAATAATCCAAGCATTATCAAAATAGGTTCCTTCAGCATCCAATACTATGCTGTAACTTGGGCTTTATCTGCTTTCTTTATTTTGATTTTTTTACAGAGAAGCAGAATTATTTCTGAGCTACATATAAATAAAGAAAAAGTTAGTGATATGGTAATTTTTTATGGTCTTTTTTTAGGTGCAATATGTGGTGGAAGGATAGGTTATATGTTTGTTTATGGTTTAGATCAATTATTAGCAAACCCTTTATCGATGTTTTTTGTATGGCAAGGTGGTTTAAGTTTTCATGGAGGATTGCTTGGTGTCGTTATTAGTCTTTTTTATTTTTCAAAAAAAAATCATATCAGCTTTTTGCGACTTTTGGATGCTGTTGCAGTTGCAATGCCTATTGGTCTTGGTTTAGTTAGAATTGGGAATTTTTTAAATGGGGAGCTTTATGGCAGGCCTACGAATGGTGAATGGGGTTTTGTTTTTCCGACAGACCCTTATGGGCTTCTAAGACATCCATCACAATTGTATGAAAGTTTTGGAGAGGGAATTATTTTATTTTTAATCTTATATTTCATAAGCATTTATTCAAAAACAATTGGAGTTATAAGCTCATCATTCCTGATATTCTATGGGGTTATAAGATTTGCAATTGAATATTTTAGACAACCTGATTCACATCTAGGATATGTAGCTTTTGATTCGCTTAGTATGGGTCAAATCTTATGCATTCCTATGATAATAATCGGTATAATTATGTTCATATTTTCTAGGAAAAAAACATGAAGGCATATCTAGATCTTTTAAGGCATATTATTGAAAATGGTGAAACAAAAGATGACAGAACTAATACAGGAACAATATCTTCATTCGGACATCAACTAACTTTTGATCTTTCAAATGGCTTTCCAGCTGTTACGACAAAATCTCTTGCATGGAAGGGAGTTGTTTCAGAGCTTTTATGGTTTCTTGAGGGATCAGGAGATGAAAGAAGACTGGCAGAGATTAGGTATTGTAAAAATAGAGAGGAAATCAAAGATCTTTCAAAATATTCAACTATATGGACAGACAATGCAGAAAATCAGGGAAAAGATTTAGGTTATATAAATAATGATGTTAAAAAGGAATTAGGTCCAGTTTATGGAGTCCAATGGCGCGATTGGAACGGAATTGATCAAATTAAAGACCTTATACATAACTTAAAAAATAACCCTAATGGAAGAAGACATATTTTATCTGCGTGGAATGTAAGTGAAATAGAGAAGATGGCTCTACCCCCATGTCATGTAATGAGCCAATATTATGTTCATGAGGGTGAAATAAGTTGTCATATGTATCAGAGGAGTGCCGATATGTTTCTTGGTGTTCCTTTTAATATTGCAAGTTATGCCCTTCTATTATCAATATTTGCTGAAATATTAGATCTTAAGCCTAAAAAATTCGTTCACTCTTTTGGGGATGCTCATATTTATTTAAATTCTATTGATCAGGTAAAAGAACAACTTGATAGAAAGCCTAAAAAACTACCAAAATTAATTTTACCTAAACTAAAATGTATTAGTGATCTTAAAGAATATACAGTTAATGACTTTATACTTGAAAATTATGATCATCATCCTGCAATTAAAGCAAAAATGGCAATCTAAATGATAATTTCTCATGTAGTTGCAATGTCTAATAATAATGTTATCGGGGTCGATAATGATTTGCCTTGGAATTTGAAAAAAGATCTTGAGCATTTTAAAAAATATACTCTCAATAAAGTTATTGTGATGGGAAGAAGAACATATGATTCAATCGGAAGGCCGCTTCCAAATAGACAAAACTATATTGTCTCAAATACTCTAAAACATATTCCAAATGCACAAATATTTACGAATATAAACTTAGCTATCAAAGCTGCAGAAGAATACAATTTAGAAAATGATTTAGAAAATGAGATAGTTATTATAGGCGGTGGTTTTTTATTTAGAGATACTTTGGACTATTTTAATAAACTCATATTAACACGCGTAGATTGTGAAATAGAAAATGGAGAGGTATTTTATCCAGAATTTGATCTTAAGAATTGGAAAAAAACTCAGAGTGAAAGTTATTTAAAAGATGCTGACAATGATTTCGATTTTAAAGTTGAGGAATATGTAAAACTATGAGGAGTTTTGAATGTAATCTCTTCTCAATGCTAAATTTTTAACTCTTATTTCTTCGTTCTCTGTATATTTCAACCAATTATTTGCCGTTCCTTTAATTTTCTTGTCTTTGTCTCTGGCTGCTATTCTAAATTGTTTTCTTGCTTCATCGAATTCTTGAAGTTCAAAATATGCTTGACCAAGAGTCAAGTATACTTGAGATAGTTTTTTGCCTTCTATCTTACCCTTTTTTAAACCTAATTTTATTGCTGTTACAGCATCATCAATTCTATCTTCTGATAAGTATAAATTCCCCAATAAAACATATGGTTCTCCATCTTTCGCCAACTTTGCAGCTCTCTCTAAGACAGGTATGGCTTCATTAATCTCTTGTGCCATTCTCCATGCATCTGCAAGAAGTCTTAGATTTTTTTCAGTATCTTTTACAACAGGAACTATTTTTTCTTCTTTTGTCTTTTCATCTACTATCGTAATTTTTTTATTCTGACCTGATACCAAAACTTTAGCTGCCCAATAAGGATTTTCATTTAGAAGTAATAATTGCGTTAATGCTAAATATTCGGATTCTTTGTTCAAAAAATCTTTTGCATGTGCAGCTTTTAAAGTAATCATATAATCTCTTTCTCGATTTAATCTAGCGTATGACCCACCAAGTTGAATAAAGTAAAGTTTTTTTGGGTATAGATTTACAAGAATCTCATAAATATCAACTTGCCTTAGTAGAGAATCTTTCTCTCCTATTTCAGCTTTTAATTCTTCAATATTTGCTGCTAGCAATACATACCAATTTTCTTTAGGTTTATAGCCCTCAACTTCTTCAGCAAGCTGTATTGCTTTTTCGATAGCAGACATAGATTTTTTATGATCTTCTAACTGAAAATAAGCTTGTCCTAAAATACCCCAAGATTGTGCAGTAACTGTTTCAACTTCAGACATCCAATCTAAAATAAATTCTACACCTTTCCTATAGTTTCCTTGAACCATATAAAGCTGACCCATTGTTAATAATGCTTGCACTCTTATTGGAATAGTAACTTCTGGCTCAGAAATTGTTTTCTCATATGCTTGAATTGCTTGATCATATTTTTCATCTGAAAAATATACGTAACCCCAAGCATTCCACATGACAGATCTATCGTAACTTTTTAAATTTGCTGAATCATTTCTTAGCTCAGTAAGAATATTGGTAACTGTTTCCATATCTGGATCAAGATCACCTACATCATTTACTCTTTCGAGAGCTTCATATACTTTTGCCATTTTTTTTGCTGTAGACGATTGTAATGCCCTTGCTTTTCTGTATTTAATTTCTTTTTTTGGTTTTTCAGATGCTTCTTGAGCCTGAATATTCGACGCAACAAATAAGAAAGAGCCACTAAAAATAATTAGTGAAAAAAAGATATAAATAAATTGATTCTTTAAATTAATCATACATCTTGCTCCATAATATAAGTAAATCTATGAAGAACGCCTTGGACTGGTGTTGCTTTACCATCAACTATTTTTGGTTTGTATTTAAGTTTTAATGCTGCCCTTGCTGATGAACTATTAAATATGGTACATGGTCTATACTCAGTATCTGGATTCGTTGGATCTCCACACCATCCTTCTAATGGTTCAACATCTTCAACAGTTCCGGTCTCTGTAATTGTGAATTGAACTATCGCGTAACCTTGCGTTCCTCTTTCCTGAGCCCTTCTCGGATATACTGGCTGTACTTTAAATAAAGGAATATATTCACCGTCCCTAAAAAAACTACCTCCAGCTTTGAAATTTGCTTTAGGTTTTGCAATATTAACGTCTATCCCAGCCAGAGGTTGAAGATCTAACTCTGGTTGTGCAATATCTTCTGGTTGTTCCTCAGGCTTATCAGGCTTATCAACTTCTGTAAGAAACGTATCTATTTCTCTCTCTGGCATTACTACATCAGCTAGTTTTACAGAACTATCCTCTTTCATACCACTATCACCAAGAGCAATTAATATAACCATTATTGAAAATAATCCAAATGTGATTAAAACAGAAAAACCTATGCCAGCAGCAATTTTATTTGCATTAAAAGCTCTTATATATAGATCTTTAATAGGCCTAATGATTGAGTTTAAAATTGAAAGGGCTTGATCCATAATTCTATTTTGGTTCAGATGCTAATGATATTGCGTTGACTCCTGCTTCTCTTGCACCATCCATTACTTTAATTATAGTATCAGCCATTGCCTTTTCATCAGCCTGTATTACAACTGAGCCTTGCGGATTGTCTGCTAAAAGTTTAACGACATTTGCTTTAACTTGTCTAACATCTATTCTTCTGCCGTCCATCCAAACCTCACCAGTGGGACCAACAGCAACTAATATTGCAGCATTTTCTTGGGTTTCTGCAGTTTCAGAATCTGGTCTATTAATTTCAAGGCCTGGTTCTTTGATAAAGTTTGCAGTAACAATAAAAAATATGAGCATTATGAATACTACATCTAACATAGGTGTTAAATTAATTTCACTTTCTTCATCTTTTACAGCTGATGAAATTGCATTTCTTCTCATAAAAACTCCTTATATTTCTCTCTTAATTATTTCATTTAGATCGGTTTTATGTTTTTCACTTGCACTATTTAAATATATGCTAGCAAATACACCAGAAAGGGCAACAACCATACCTGCCATTGTTGGAAGAGTGGCTTTTGAAACTCCTCCAGCCATAGCTCTGGCATCACCACCACCGTTAAAAGCCATAACTTGAAAAACCTCTATCATTCCTGTGACTGTTCCCAGCAATCCAAATAATGGTGCAAGCATTACACAAGTTTGAATAATGCTTAGGTTCTTGCTGATTTCAATTTTTGCTTGTGAAATTATTTTTTCTCTGATTTGCAGGGCGTGCCAAGAAGTTTTATCAGATCTGTTATTCCATTTCTGAGATTGAACTGAAATGTACTGATTATAGCCATATGAAAAGAACCAAATTCTCTCAAATATCATTGCCCACATAGCAAATACAAGAATGGCAATAAGCCAGAGCACACTTCCACCAGCTTCCATAAAGTCCCTGATAGATGAAAATGCCTCTGAAATTGCAAAAAACATACTCGATCCTAATTAGTTTCTGCGTGCTCTGCTAATATTCCAGTGCTCTGCTCTTCTAAAATACCAATAATTCCTTTAGCAGATGATTGTGTAAAAGAATGTAAAAAAGTAGTTGGAATTGCAACAAGAAGTCCAAGCACCGTGGTCACAAGAGCTTGAGAGATACCTCCAGCCATTAATTTTGGATCACCAGTACCGTATAAAGTAATCATTTGGAATGTAACAATCATACCTGTGACAGTTCCCAAAAGACCAGCGAGCGGCGCAATAACTGAAATAATTTTTATTGCTCCAATACCTCTTTCAATGGATGGTCTCTCTGCCATAATCGCTTCAGCTAATTTTAGTTCAAGAGTATCTATGTCTTTACTGAAATTTTCCTGCCCAGCTTTCAAAACTCTTCCCAACGGATTATTTTCATCTGGAGTCTTAGATTTAGCTTGTTTTCTGACCAATCTTCCAAGCATAAATAAGCTATATAATTTATAAAATGCATAAAGTATTCCAATAGCACCCACAGCAATTATTGCAGCACCAACTTCTCTTCCCTGAGCAGCTCTTTCCATTAGTGATGGAGTTTGAATAAGATTTGCTAAAAGACTTCCGCCAGTTGGTCCAGTTGGATCTACGCCAAATCTAATTTCATCACCTGGGTCAGCTCTACCAATTCTTCTTGCAGTCTTTGTATATCTGCTTGCAGGCTGTCTTGGTAAAAATGCATATTGTCCCTTTGAAGTAGCATACTCTAAATATTTGTCGTCACATACGGCATTAAATAATCCTATTCTAGTGACATTACATTCTTCTGCTTCACCATTAACATCTATTACTTCTGTATCAAATGACACAACTTGACCACTTGCAACCATTTCTCTTTGAAGTTCGTACCATAATCCTTCAATTTCTCTAATGGTAGGTAATTCAGTTGTTTCTGACATTTTGCTTGTAAGATCATTTAAAAAGTCTACCCTTTCTTGACCATATTGAGCGCCAGTTAAGGAACCTGAAAATTGAACTGCAGCTTCACCTGCAGAGCTTTGTAAATGACCAAATAGCTCTACTAAAGATCCTAGTTCTTTTTTATAAGCATCTTCTTTAACTATTAATATGCTCTCGTTTTTCTTATATTCTGCTTCTAATGTATCTGCTATCTTCTCTTGTCTTGCTAATTCTCTTTTTTCAGCAGCCAAAATAGATGCTTGTTTATTCTTGTTAGCAAGAAATTCATTTTCTCTATCAGTATTTGCAGCTTGTTCAACAGTTTTGCCTTCTTTAACCAAAAGAAGAAGAGCTTCAACAGTTGAAATCTCTTCAGAAGCCTCATCAGAATCCTGAGCAATAACATTATTGCTTAAAGCAAATGAAAAAATAGCTAATGAAAATAGTAATTTATAATTATTCATTACACTTCTCCTTTAACAACTGGCATTAAAAGCATATCTGTTGGAGCTAGTTTTTTTGCCATTCTGATTCCATCTCTTATTGGTTTTCTGTATGAAGATGATAGTTCATCCCATGAATTAGTATCATTATTCCATCTACCACTCGTTCTTTCGTCCTTTGTCTGATAAAACATACCAATTCTTCCTATTACTAATATATTCACAACAGTTCCGTCAGAAAGTGTGTCCTCATATGTATCAATTTTTCTGCCATATTCCGCTTCAATGTTATAAGCTTCAAGAACTTGTCTTACCTGTTCTGATGCTGTTACTTTAGGTTTGGCTAATGATGCTCGAACTAAATCAACTCTATTTTGTCTCTCTGCTTTTCTAAATGGTGTATCTAAAGAAATAAATGTTTCTAAACTTTCTAGCATTCTTTGAGCCAAAGGCGGTATCTGTCTTTGCATGACAACTACTTGTATGAGTTGTTCATCTAGCTTATCCATTAAATCAAGTTGAGCTTGAATCTGTATTCTTTTTTGTTCGTTATAAAGTTTTAGGCCTTCGACTTGTTTTGAAACAACTTTATATTCATTTACAATTTTGTCTGTTTGTCTTTCAGTTTTATCGATTCTGTCCTGTGAACTTGCTGACAGTTCTTGATTTTCTCTTCCAACTTCTAAAACTGCTTCCATATCAGATGTATGAATCTGCATAGAAGAAAGTATTAGAGCCAATGAAGAAAATGTTATTAATCCATATTTCATTGCATAACTCCCTTAAAGTTTGTCTATATTAACAGGCATTACGCCTATATTAAAACTTATGTCCCTAACTTTTCTCAATAATCATTATAATACATCGATATTGTTAATTATTAATTTAATTATTTTTTTTATTTAAGGCTAAAAAATAAGGCTGGGGTTTCTTTTCTATATTTTTTATATTCTTCAAGATGCCCCCATTTTTTATTAGCTCTGTCCTCCAACATCCTAACTCCGCTTATGTAAACAAGTAACAAATATGTAAAAATTGGTGATATAAGTGCAATATATTGCATCCCATTAAGAGATGAAAAAGATATTACTGCAATAGCAAACCATAAGACAATCTCACCTAAATAATTTGGGTGCCTTGATTTCGACCAAAGTCCAGAAGTAATAAATTTGTTCTTATTTTCTGAGTTTGATCTAAAAACTGTTTTTTGATGATCTGCAATTATCTCAATAGAGAATCCAATAATAAATAGACCAATACCAATGTATGTTATTAAATTCATCATTACTCCAGATGGATTGGCCATTGCAGTCCAAGCACAAATGGAACAAAGAGATACCCACATGCCTGAAAGTGTCCATGTAAAGAAAAACTGGGAAGCTGAAGTTTTAATGGTTCTGAATCTTTTATCTTCACCATCTTTATGAATTCTCATGAATAAAAAACTACCTAGTCTTATTGTCCAAATAGAAATGAGAGAAGCTAATATTAAATTTCCACTACTATATCCATAAAGTTCATGAGAAAGTATATAAATGAACCAAGTTAGAAGTAGGTATTTAATACTTCCTGTTAAATCATAAAACTTTTCAGTTTGGAATAAATAAGCAGGTATATAAGCTAGCCAACTAATCAAAAATGCCAATAAAACTGCAATAAACACTATTCTACTACCAACTGCATAAGCTATAACCATTGTTATAAGGAAGGCAACAATAGACGAAAGAAAATATAAATACCATTTCATGATTTTTCCCATCCACATGTTCTGTTTTGATTTTGTTCATCTAACCAAGTCTTTAAGGGAGCATAATAATTTAATATAGATTTTCCACTTAATTCTCTTGAGCCTGTTAATTTTTCGAATGCATCTTGCCATGGAACGCTTTGTCCTAATGCCATTGTTGATATAACTCTTTCCCCAGCTTTTTTACTATCATATATAGAACATTCATGAAGGGGTCCATCAAAATTGATTGCATTGCATAATGCTTCATGAAACTGATATTGCATTATTGAAGCAAGAAAATATCTAGTATAAGGAGTATTGGCTGGAATATGATATTTTGCTCCGGGATCAAAGAAGTTCTCTGGTCGATCAATTGGTGGTGCTATTCCTTGATATTTTTCTCGAAGTTCCCACCAAGATTCATTTAAGTTTGATTCGTCTATTTTTCCAGAAAATAATGCAGCACGCCATTTATCAAGCATTATTGCCCATGGAACAATGACAACTCCATCAAGTGCTTTTTTCATTAGCAACCCAATAGGATCCTCATTGGCTTTATTGGCTTGATTTATATCAATAAACCCTATTTGCTCAAGGTAATTTGGGGTTACAGATAAAGAGAGTAGATCACCAAAGGCTTCATGGAAACCATCATTGGCTCCAGCTTGAAATATAGTTGGCAAATGATTATAAGCCTGATAATAAAAAATATGTCCAAGCTCATGATGAATTGTTGAAAAATCCTCTTCATTTTTTTCAATGCACATTTTAATTCTCAAATCGTTATTTTTTGAGTCCAAATTCCATGCAGAAGCATGACAAACAACTGACCTATCCTGAGGTTTTACGAAAAGTGATCTGTCCCAAAAAGTATTAGGCAGAGGATCAAAACCTATAGAAAGAAAAAAATTCTCAGCAATTTGTACCATTTCTATCTCATCAATTTCTTTTTCATTTATTATTTTTGTTACGTCAATTGAATTATTATCATTTGGTTTTTTATAAACAAGATCATAAATATTTGACCAAGACTGCCCCCACATATTACCTAATATATGGGCTGGTAGAGGACCAGTCTTAGAGACAATTCCATCACCATATTCTTTATTAAGTGAGTCTCTAACGTGGCAGTGAAGTGCTTCATATAGAGGTTTCACTTCATCTAATACCCTATCAATCTCCGATAAAAATTCTTCTTTTGGCATATCATATTTACTAAACCATAAATCATCTAAACCATCATAACCAAGATCTATTGAGCCCTTATTTCCAATTTCGACCATCCTTAAATATAGAGGTTTCATTGGCTTACCTACTTCATGCCAACCAGACCAAGCCCTTAATAATTCATCTTCATTCCTAGATAGGTCCATAATTGCTTCAAAGCCTTCGAGATCAAAACACTCATTATTTTCAAAACAGTATTCACCATTTCCATACATTGCTCTTAGCGTTGATTGAATTTCTGATAACTCTTTAGCTAAACTTTCATCTAGGGGAGGCGGCATAACAAAAGAGCTTTTTAGTAATGCTAATTTTCTTCTATTATCTTTGGTTGTTTCAAAATTATTGAAGAGGGATGCTTCTCTTGCTCTTTCTAAAGAATTTATTGAGTATCTTTTACTATAATCAGCAATAACTTTTTGTGAATCATAAGTAATAAAATTGGAGCTTATCCAAGATGCTGAACTAATTATTGGACCTTCTTCAATATTTTGTTTTTCAACTTTTTCTAAAAAAGTCTCTAAGTCTTCAATTGATTTACTTTGTTCGCCAGTTTTTGCACAAGAAGCTACAATTGCTATCATAGCAATAATAAATATCATTTTTTTCATGGTCACACCTCTATCTCACAGATTAAAATAACATAAATAATAATTAATATGAAAATTTCTACAAATCAATTTAAAAATGGAACTAAAATTATTGTAGATAACGCACCATGTTCAATTATAGAACATGAATTTCATAAACCTGGTAAAGGTCAAGCAGTGATGCGAGTAAAATATAAAAATCTTATTACTGGGAATACAAATGATAAAACATTCAAATCTGGCGAGTCAGTTGATGCCGCAGATGTTAATCATAAAGAAATGGATTTTTTGTATTCTGATGGTAATTCGTGGCATTTTATGGATCCTTTATCATATGAACAACTTGAAATTGATTCGTCTTTGATGTCAGAAGCAAAAAAATGGTTAATAGGTCAAGAGAAGTGTGAAATAGTTCTTTGGGATTCTATTCCTATTCTTATCGAGACGCCTGTGTTTGTAGAGCTAAAAATCGTAAAATCTGAACCAGGCGTAAAAGGCGATACTGTTTCTGGTGCAACTAAACCAGCTGAATTGGAAACAGGGGTAATCATTCAAGTGCCTCTATTTGTAAATGAGGGTGAAATTGTAAAAGTTGATACTAGAAAAGAAGCTTACGTGGGAAGAGTATAAGAAAAATGTTCAAAATCATTCAAGACAATATTAATTCTTATCTAAACTTAATAGAAGGTATATCTGAATCAGATATTCAAGCAATAAAAGATAAATACACTATTTCTATTACGGATGATATGTCTAAAGGACACATCACATCGAACATATGCTTGATATTAGGTAGCATACACAAAGCTAACCCCAAGGAATTGTCAAAAGATTTATGTGCACAACTTAATAAATTAAAAAAGTTTGAAAAAGTTGAGTCTGCAGGTCCAGGATTTATAAATATATTTCTTAAAAGAAAAGATTTTGCTTCTATTATCAATAAGGCTAATAAAAAAACATTCGGAGAGTCTGATGTTGGAAAGAAAGAAAAGATTCAAATTGAGTTTGTCTCTGCAAATCCAACTGGGCCACTTCATGTTGGACATGGAAGAGGAGCAGCTTTTGGCGATGCATTGGCCAGAATATTTACTGCCACAGGTTGCGAAGTCCAAAAAGAGTACTATGTTAATGATGCAGGGAGACAGATTGATATTTTGTCAGCAAGTGTTCTTTTAAGATTATATGAAGAAGAGCTTGAGAGTTTTTTTCCAGAAGTTGCATATAAAGGGAAGTATATTAATGTTTTAGCAAACGAATTTTTAAAAAATAATAAAAAACAAAATATAGAAATTAAAGAAATTTTAAAAAATCTACCTAGTGACAATGAAGATCAAATAGATGCAATCATTACAATCTTTAAAAAAAATCATTTGGACTTATGGGAAGAAGTTAAATCGTACTCATTGGACAAGGTTCTAGACGAGATAAAAAGCGATCTAAGTAAATTTAATGTAAATTTTGATAATTGGTTTTTTGAATCTGATTTAGGAAACATTATGGATTCTAATTCAGAAATTTCTAATGCAATAAAAAAATTGCAAAGCAATTCTCTAATTTATAAAGAAAACGGTGCTACTTGGTTAAATACATCAGCAAGTAATGATGATAAAAACAGAGTGCTAATAAGAGATGATAATAGAGCAACATATTTTGCATCTGATGTTGCTTATCACAAAAACAAACTAGATAGAGGTTTTTCAAAAATTATAAACATATGGGGAGCAGACCATCATGGATATATAAAAAGAATTGAATCATCAATTATTGGTTTAGGTTATAAAAAAGAACAGATGAGTGTCCAACTTGTTCAATTTGCAAATCTTTTTAAAGAAGGGAAAAAAATAAAAATGTCTACAAGATCTGGTGAGTTTTATACTCTTTCAAACCTTATTGACGAGATAGGCAAAGATGCTTCAAGATTTTATTATCTTTCAAAACAAGCTGATCAACACCTTGATTTTGATCTTGATTTAGCCAAAACAGACAGTAAAGAGAATATTTTTTATTATATTCAATATGCTCATGCAAGAATTTCATCTCTTCAAATCAAGAGCAAGCTTAAAGATAAAGACTTCGATTTAATAAAACTTCAAGATGGCTCATATAATTTTTGTGATCAATTGATTCATGAAATTTATAAATACCCTTCTATAGTTTTAAGGGCTTCAAATAAGATGCAACCACATTTAATAATATTTTATTTAAAAGACGTAGCTCATAAATTTCATAGTTATTACAACGACAACAAAATTCTCTCAGAAAATGAAGATAATCTTAAATCTATAATGTTTTGTTTAAGTGCAGTTAAAAACGTACTTTCAAGTGGTCTTAATTTATTAGGCATAGAACCAATGAATAAAATGTAGTTTAAATGAAAGATTTTGCAAACAGAAAGACATATAAAAAATCAAATACTTTAAGCAATACTAGAGCCAGCTTTAAGTCAAAAAAAAATACTGCTCAAATAAGCTTTTCAGTAATTGGAAGTCTTTTATTATGTTCTTTTTTTTTAATATTTTTTTCAAACTTTTACTTTGATACTGATATTAAATTAATTGAACCAAGAGAAGAAACAAATTCTGTTAGAGTAATATGCAAGTAAATATAAAATCAAATATAGATTCCTTATATCTTAAAGTTACAAAAAATTCTAGTATTGATGAAACCTTAATCGTTGCCGTATCAAAAAAGAAACCAATTGAAGATATTCTTAAAGCTAATGAATTTGGCATTACCAACTTTGGTGAAAATTATGCTCAAGAATTACAATTAAAGGCAGAACAACTTGATAAAAATATTATTAAATGGCATTTTATTGGCCCTATTCAGTCAAACAAAGCAAAATTGGTAGCTACGCATGCCAATTGGATTCACTCGCTTTGTAGAGAAAAAGTAATAAAAAAAATCAATAATGAGTGTATTAAAATTGGAAAACAGATTAATGGTTTAATTCAAATAAACATTTCAAATGAAGAATCAAAGGATGGAATAGATCCGAAAGAATTAATGGATTACGCAAATTTGATTAATTCACTGGAAAAAATCAATTTAAAAGGGATAATGGTGCTCCCAAAAATTATGGAAGACGAAGCTGAGACAAATAAAATAATGAATGAATGTAAGCAAATACATAACAAGTTATTGAGCAAATATCCTAAAGCAACTTTTCTATCTATGGGAACAACGTCAGATTTTGAGATAGCATTAAAGAATGGATCAAATTTGATAAGAATTGGAGAACTTATTTTTGGTAAGAGAGTCAAATGAAAAAAATACTATTTTTCGGATGTGGAAATATTTCACAATCACTAATAAAAGGTTTATTAAATAATGGATTTAATAATGAAGATATTTTTTTTAAAGATAGAAGTATTCGAAATCACAAGATACCTAACAAGATGGGTATTTCAAAATTTAGGGAATCTCAAAAGAAAGATGTTGGAATTATATTTTTGGCTGTTAAGCCCAAAGATGCCTTAAATGCATTCAAAGAAATTACTACTGAATTTAAAAATCCTAAAATTGTTTCATTAGTGGCGGGAATCAAGTCGAAATCTTATATGACTATCTCAAATAAAAATGAGTTAATTAGAGCAATGCCCAATACATCATCTGCCTCAAATAATGGAATAACAGGAATTTTTAATTATAGTTCAAAAAATACGACACTTTCTCGAGTAAAAACAATTTTCAAAAAAGTTGGGTCGGTTATAGTTTTTGAAAAAGAAAATGAGATGCATGAATTTACAGGATTGATTGGAAGTGGTCCTGCTTATTTTTATTATTTGTTAAAAGTTTATGAAAAAAGGATACTTAAGATTTGCAAAGGCGACAAAAAGATGGCTGAAAAAATTTTAAAAACCTTCATTAATGGAGTTAGTATGTCTGTTAGCAATCATGCAAATATGGATGATTTAATAAATAAAGTTGCATCAAAAAAAGGCACTACGGAAGCTGGTATAAAATCATTAATAAATGATAAAGCTCTTTCAATTTTTAATGATGCAATAAATGCTGCTTCAAAAAGATCTAAAGAGATAAGTGATGAATTCTAGTATTGTTTTAATTTTTGATCTGCTAAGTTATTTCTTTGTAATACTTTTTGTATTCAATCTATTTAAAGTCAATTACTTTAACCCTATAGTGAAAATTTTTGTAAACATTTATAAACCAATTGCTAAAATTAATATTTTTCCAAGTCAGCTAATTACAATTTTTTTAATTGCCCTTCTAATTAAATTTACTGGTTTTTATTTAAGCTATAGTTCTTCATATGATGAAATGACCCTTGCGCTTGTTTCATTGATAAAAACTATATCAATAATTTTTAGGGTCATGTTTTTTGCTATTATTGGGTCGGTTATTTTAAGTTGGGTGGCACCGAATAATAATCATCCTCTTTTAGCATTAATAAATGAAATATCCTCAGGAGTCCTTGATCCAGTTAGAAAATATATTCCTGCATTTGGCGGTCTTGATTTTTCTCCCTTATTTGCATTGATTTTATTCAATCAACTTGAAATTCTCTTAAACAGTATCCTTAGGTCAATAATATGAAAGTGGCCACTAATTTAATTAAATTTAATAAGGGAATTACATTGGAGTCTGGGGATGAGCTTCAAACATTTGAACTAATAATTGAAACTTATGGTGAACTTAACAAAGATAAGTCTAATGCAATACTTGTCTGTCATGCTTTTTCGGGAAATCATCATGCTGCTGGGATTAATGATGCTGAAGTTGAGGGGTGGTGGACTCAAATTATTGGTCCAGATAAGGCCATAGATACTAACAATTATTATGTGGTTTGCTGCAATAATCTTGGTGGGTGTTCTGGATCATCAGGGCCAACAAGTATCAATCCAGACACAAGTGAGGTTTTCGGAAAAGATTTTCCACAGGTATCTGTAAAAGATTGGGTGAAATCTCAAAAAATGCTTTCTGATCACCTAGGTATAGATAAATGGGAATTAGTTTTAGGTGGAAGTTTAGGTGGTATGCAAGCTCTCCAATGGGCAATTTCGTATCCTCAATCCCTAAAAAAAGCAGGTATATTTGCTGCTGCGGCAAAATCAAGCACACAAAACATAGCTATGAATGAAGTAGCTCGGGAATCAATTAGAAAAGATCAAGATTTTCATAATGGTGACTATATCAAGCACAATACAAAGCCAAAAAATGGATTAAAAGCTGCAAGAATGCTCGGGCATATCACATATTTATCTGAAGAACATATGAATATTAGGTTTGGAAGAAAATTTCAAGATGTTAATTCAAGAGTAGCTGGAGAAGTCGATTACGAAGTTGAAAATTATTTACAATACAAAGGAGAAAAATTTTCTGATATTTTTGATGCAAATTCTTATATATTAATGACAAAGGCAATGGATGATTACGATGCATCATCTGATGCAGATGGTAAATTAGAAAAAGCATTAGCAGCAATTGAAGCAAAATTATTAATTATTGGCTTTGACTCAGACTGGCTTTATCCTCCTTCGCGAGGAAAAGAAATTCAAATGGCTGCAATGAAAAATAACATTGCTTCATCTTATATTTGTTTAGATGGTGCTCAAGGTCACGATAGTTTTCTATTTGCCACAGAAAAATACACAAAAATTATTAAAACATTCCTGGAATCATAATGGCAAACTTGATAAATAAATTTATAAAAGATTGGATACCTAAAGATTCCAAAGTTATAGATTTTGGTTGTGGGGATGGATCATTGTTAAAAGATTTAGTTGATACAAAAAATATTTCTGGATACGGTGTTGAAATAGATCATAAAAAAATAGAAGAATGTATTTCGAAAGGCTTATCTGTTATAGAACAAGATATAGACAGCGGTATTCAAGACTATGAAATATTAGATTTTGACATTGCTATCATGGCAAGTTCGATTCAATGTCTTATAAATCCTCACATTGCTTTGAGAAAAATCCTTAATCTATCAAGTAAATGTGTTGTCACACTTCCAAACTTAGGATACTGGAGATGCAGACTGAATCTAGCATCTGGAAAGATGCCAGTAACTCCTAATTTGCCTTCAAGTTGGTATGAAACTGAGAATCTGCACTTATGTACTATTAAAGATTTTGAGAAACTTTGTTTGGATGAAGGATTTATAATTGAAAAAAGTATTTTTTTAAATTCACAACAAAAAAAAGGCTATCTGGCATCTTTGTTACCAAATTTTTATGCCTCAGAGGGGGTATATTTACTTGCAAGAAAATAAACAAATAGTTATTGCTTCGTCCAATAAAGGCAAATTAAAAGAATTTAAAAAAATATTTGATGGCTTTGAAATAATTTCTCAATCTGAGTTGGGCATCAAGGATGCCATAGAGGATGGTAAAACGTTTTTTGAAAATGCTCTAATAAAAGCAAGGAATGCCTCATATCACTCTGGTATATTTTCTATTGCAGATGATTCAGGGTTGGTCGTACCTGAATTAAATTTTGAACCAGGAATTTATTCTGCAAGATACTCTGGTCAAAATGCGTCTGATGGATCTAATAGAAAAAAAATTATTGATGAGTTGAAGAAATTAAATAAGGAAGAGGCTGAAGCATTTTATATATGTGCTCTTGTTGGTATAAGAAATTTTAAAGATCCAATTCCATATTTTTCAACTGGAAAAATATATGGAAAAGTCAAAATTACAGAAAGTGGTGAAGGTGGTTTTGGATACGACAAAATCTTTTATCCAAATGATATAGATGGATCTATGGCATCACTTAATAGTGAAATTAAAAACAAAATAAGTCATAGAGCTATTGCTACAAAATCTTTTATGGAGCAACTTAATTTACATAAGATTTAAGATTTTTGGCTAGTTACTTCTTCTGAAAACCCAGGGTGGTGTAGGACTAGCTTCTGACCAAATATTAAAAGAATTTTTTTTTGCTAGATTTTGATCATTATATAAAGATTGGTCTTCAACATAATAATCATATACCCAAGCAAGTCCACTTCTTACCATTGATCTATTTATATCTTTGTTATCTTTATAAATTTTAGCAACAATTCTGCCATACCTATCTTCTGTAATATAAATCAATTCTATTTCTTTATTTAAAATAAGAGAGGCTAGAAAATTCTTTGATTCAGTTCCAAATCTTTGATTTATCTCAGGCGCGTCAATTTCTGACAGTCTAACTTTATAGTTTCTTTTTTCTTGCCTTACTTCGATAGTGTCTCCATCGATTACTTTCGTCACGAAATATGAATCAGCATGAAGATTAAGAAGAAAAAAAACCAAAAAAATTATAAGCTTATTCATTTCTTTTTAACTTTAAATGAAAATATTTTTCTACCTTCGGTGATCGCTTTTTTTTGAAATTTAGTAGGCATAGATACAGTATTTGAAACCAAATTTTTATTTACAAAAATTTTCGATTTTTTTAAAACTTCATTAATACTTTCAGCATAATTTTCCCAATCCGTTGAAATATATAAATTTCCATTAGCCTTAATTGTTGGATATATTAATTTTAAAAATTCATCATTAATCATTCTTCTTTTATGATGTTTAAGTTTTGGCCATGGATCAGGACATATTATTACTATTTCATCAAAAAGAGGTTGCTTAACTTCCTCTAAAAAACATCTTACATCACCATTTATAATTTTTATATTTGATAAATTGTCTTTTTTTATATTTCCGATTAAGTGCCCTATTCCAGCCAGATAAACTTCAGAACCTATATAAAGATTGCTTAGGTTTTCTTTTGCTAATTTAATTATATTTTCTCCATTTCCAAATCCTATTTCTAGTATAGTCTTTGAATATAAAAGCAAATGAGCATCTATATCAAAAGGTTTTTTTATCTCATAATTTGATATTGAATTTAAATTTTCTATTTGTCCCGTGGTAATTTTGCCTCTTCTTTTTACAAAAGATGGTAAATATTTGTTTCGCATGAAACTTAAATGGTATTTCTATTATTTGGTTTGTTGCAAGTCTTATGCAACTTCGACCATAAAAGATTTGAGTTTTTTTAGGGCGCCGCTTTCTATTTGTCTAACTCTTTCAGCAGATACCTTATATTCATCAGCAAGATCATGGAGTGTTGCTTTTTCATCAGATAAATATCGTCTTTGAAGAATATCCCTACTTCTGTCATCGAGTTGTTTTAAAGCAGCGCTGAGATCCGAGCTATTTAAATCAGCTGCTTCATTCTGTGCAACTATTGTCTCTGGATTATATCTTTTATCTTCAAGGTACTGTGATGGATACATTGCTTCATCATCATCAGTGCCTGAGGGAGCATCAAAAGAGGCATCATTAGATGAAAGTCTATTCTCCATATGAATTACATCTTTCACCTCAACATTTAAATCTTTTGCAATATTTTCTGCTTCTTCTTTTGTAAGCCATTCTAAATTTTTCTTTTTACTTCTTAAATTGAAGAAAAGTTTTCTTTGAGCTTTTGTGGTAGCAATTTTTACAAGTCTCCAATTTCTTAGGATGTATTCGTGTATTTCAGCTTTAATCCAGTGCACTGCAAATGAAACAACCTTAACACCCTTATGAGGATCAAATTTGTCAACGGCTTTCATGAGCCCGACATTTCCTTCTTGAATAATATCTGCTAATGGAAGACCGTAGCCTTGATAAGATCTTGCAATGTGGACTACAAAACGTAAATGATGGATAACTAACTGTCTTGCGGCATCTAAATCATCTTCCTCGAAAAGTTTTAATGCTAATTCTTTTTCCTGTTCTTTATTGAGTATTGGAATAGAATGCACAGAAGCTAAGTAAGACTCAATGTCTTTACCTGGACTTCCTAAGTGAATTGGTTGTAAATCAGTACCCATATTATATAAAAAATTTATAAGTAATTATAATCATAACTAATATATCTGTAAAATTATACCAATTTTTTATTAAAATCGCCTAATAATTTGAAATATTTTTCTCTTATAATAGCATTTCTAATGCCAATAAAAGGAGGATTTAAAATAGAATCTCTCTTTGAATAACTCAACTCACTTAAATCGCTAAATCTCAAAACTTCTCCGCCACAAGCATTCAGTACAGCATGCGCGGCTGCAATATCCCACTCAGATGTTGGACCAAATCTGGGATAAATATCAGCATCATTATCTGATAAAGCACACAATTTTAACGAACTACCCTTTTCAACAATTGAAAAATTGACATCATTTTCATTTAAATATTCAAGAAATCTAATATCTGTAGGATTTTTATGAGATTTGCTCATAACTATTCTTAACTTACTACCCATATTTTCATCAGTATTTTGATTTTTCTTTAAAATTGAGCCATTCCAGATTCTTCCGGATACCGGAGCTCCTACAGCACCAAAGACTGTTTTTTTATTATGAATTAATGCTATATTTACGGTAAAGTCATCTGATTTATTAATAAATTCTTTTGTTCCATCAAGTGGATCAATTAACCAATATGTAATTGGTAGTTTATCTAAAATTTTATTATCAAAAGTTTCTTCAGAGATAATTCCTATTTCAGGTGAAATTTTTTGCAAGTTATCAAAAATTATAGAATTAGATAATTTATCTGCTTTGGTTACTGGTGAACCATCTTCTTTATTAATCTTTTCAAATTTACCACTCTTGTAAATTTTCATTATTGGATTGAATGTTTCTATTATTGTTTTTTCAACTGGAAAAATAAGTTTTTTTATTAAATCTTTTGAGATATCCATCTATGCTTTTATTTGTTTAGTGCTTCAAGCATTTTTTTATATATATCTGTATTATCCATTGTTCCAGAAAAAAGATGTGCTCCAGGACCGTATGCATAAACACCTACGTTTGTAATGTTATGTTTTTTTGTTGCCCAGCTGTATAAAATTTTTTTCTCTTCGTTTTTATCATCCTGTGAATGAATAACTAATCCTCCTGTAGCATGATCAGTTGTTATAACAAGAAGTGTATCTTTATTTTTATTTACATAATCTATTGCATAACCTATGGTTTGATCAAAATCATAAAATTCTCTCAACATATAATCCGCATCGTTTGCATGTCCTCCCCAGTCTATTTGACTTCCTTCAGACATTAAAAAAAACCCATTCTTTGATTTTAATGACAAAAAATTAACAGCAAATTTTGTCATTTCTAATTGAGTTGGTAAGTTGGATGATCTATAAATGGCTCCATTCGAAAAAAGACCTAAAATTCTATCAAATTCTAAACTTTTATCACTTAATAAATCTTCTTTATTTTTGATTAAACTAATATTATTGGATAAATTTTTTATTTTAAAATATTTCTCTCCACCACCTAATGCAATTGAAAAATCTGAATTCACTAATTGATCTGCAATTATTTTTTCTTTGTAGCGACTATCAACATGTGAATAAAAAGCAGCTGGAGTAGCATGAGTAATACTAGAAGTTGCAACTAAACCAAATATGTATCCACTTTTTGTTAGGGTTTCAGTTATTGTTTCAAGTTTTCTATTATCTTTTGTTATAGATAACATCTTATTATTTGTTTTGTAGCCTGTTGCAAATGCTGTGCCGGCAGCTGCAGAATCTGTATAAATATTGTCAACTGAATGATTATTAACAATCCCTACATAGGGCAAATTATCAATATTTAATTTATGCGATGGTCCACCTTTGTGCAGCCTTGCTAAATGAATAGCATTAAATCCAGTTCCATCTCCAATTAAAAAAATAATATTTTTAGGTTTGAGATCGAAATCAAAATCTAAAATTTTCGTTTCTAGACTTTTAGTATTTCCCATGCTTATTTCAAGAATTTCTGTGTCATTTGCGAAAATTTTTAGGCTTAAAAAAATTAAAGCAAATACTCTAAACTGATAATACTTTTTCATTTAGTATTTAGTGACTCTTTTCTTTTTTTAATAAGCTCATTGATGGAATCTGGTCTCTCAAAATCATACAAGGAATCCTCCCATCTCCCATACACAGGATTAGTGATAATAAACCATTTTTTACCCCACATATCGTGATACTTTGTAGCAATTTCTTTTCTTTGATTAAAATCTTTTGTTGATTCTTTTATTGAAATAAAGTCTGTTAGTTGGTCTCCGATGAGTAACAAAATTCTATGTTCTTCTGCTATGGCGATTCTTCTATTAGTCTTATCTTTATTTATGTCTCTCATAAATAAAACATCGTCTTTTTCATTAAAAGGTATGTTTACTTTTTTAAAGTTATTTATAGTTGCTTCTCTTAATTCTGGAACTCTGTTCGTTACATAAAAAATCTTTACATCTCTAGACTTAGCATAATCTAAAAACTTTTTTGCTCCTGCAACAGAACTTGCTGATTCTTCTAATCCCCACTCAATCCAACCATTTGGGTAACCAAAATTGTCTTTGATTGCTCTTGCTTGATAGGGACTATTATCAAGAACAGTTTCATCTACATCAATAATGATAGCTGGTAATTTTTTAGAAAAGTCACCATTTTGCTCTATTGCTGCTGACCAGCTTTTGTCAGACAAAGCTAAATCAATGGCTTTAGCAGCATTTTCATAAACCTGCAAATTGTTTGCTATAAATTCTGCAGATGTTTGCATGTATAGAACAGACAGCAGAGATTGATCATGAACAGAAAAAACATTTTCTAATTCATCTTCAGTCTCTATATATGCTGATGAAAATACTAGAACAATTATAAGATTTATTATAAAAAATTTATTTTGATTAGGTGATTTCATACATTTAGAGCATTATAATGCTTATATATTACATAAGTATAAAAAATGAATAGCGAATTGTTAGAAAATCTTCAGAAATTAAAAAAAATGCTGGTTTTGTTAAGTGAAGAGAGAAAAGTTGTATTATCTCATCATAAAACTTTTGAACACGTTGAAAAGATGAGGAATATTGTTGACGAATCTATTGATATAGCTGATAAATCATGACTAAAAAAAAATATACTTGTTTTGATCTAACTAAGTCTGAACATATTGCTAATTTAGTTTTTTCACGTCCTGATGAACTAAATACTATGTCTAAAGATTTTTGGGTTGAACTAGGCGAAGTTTTGCATGAAATTAATTCAGATTCAGACATCAGAGCTTTAGTGATGTCATCTACTGGCAAGCATTTCTGTGCAGGTATGGACTTAAACGCCTTTTCAAATGGCGTTGAAAATATTGCCGAAGAAAATAAACCTGACCACGCTAGAATTGGTGAAGCTGTTTATAGAGTAGCAAAAGAACTTCAAGGCTATATTAGCCAAATTGAAAAAATTAGAGTGCCTGTTATTGCAGCAATTCATGGTGGCTGTATTGGAGGCGCTGTTGATATGGTCACTGCATGTGATATTAGATTAGCCTCAGAGGATGCATTCTTTTGTATACAAGAGATAAATATTGGAATGGCAGCTGATGTTGGTACACTCCAAAGACTACCAAAAATAATACCGGATTCTAAGATGCGAGAAATGGCTTACACTGGCAGAAGAATGTATGCTCCAGAGGCAAAAGATTCTGGTTTGGTAAGTGATACTTTTGAAAATCAGGAAAAAATGCTGGTTGCTGCAAATAAACTTGCAAAAGAAATTGCGTCCAAGTCGCCCGTTGCAATATATGGGCTAAAAGCCGTGATGAATTATTCAAGAGACCATTCAATAAATGATAGTTTAGATTATAACGCTCTTTGGAGTGGAGCTATGCTTAGTCAAAAAGATATGACAGAAGCAATGACTGCAAATTTTGAAAAAAGAGAAGCGGAATTCAATAAATTAGTCGGCGTTAAAAAATTTAACGAATCAGATAACTAACTTTTTCTTAAAAAAACTGGAGTTGACGCGGTAGATTCTGCTTTTGAGTATTTATAACCATTTAAATCAAAATTAATTAGATCTTCAAAATCTTTTACCTTGTTTTGAATAACCCATTTAGCCATAGTACCTCTTGCTTTTTTTGCATAAAAACTAATTATCTTATATTTACCATTTTTGTAATCTTTAAAAGTAGGTGATACTACATTTATATACTCTGGCATTTTACCTAGAACTGAAAAATATTCTTTTGATGCAAGATTAATAATGAGATCAGACTTGTGTTTTTTCAAATCGTTTAAAATATTTTTTTGAATTTTGTCGCCCCAAAACTCATACAGATCTTTGCCTTCAGATGTTTTTAGCTTTGTACCCATTTCAAGTCTATATGGTTTCATTAAATCTAAAGGTCTAAGAATGCCATATAAGCCAGATAAAATTCTTATATGCTTTTGTGCAAAAGAAATTTCACTTTTTGATAACGTATCAGCCTCAAGGCCTTGGTAAACATCACCCTTGAAAACCAACATAGATGGTTTTGTGTCTTTGGAAACTTTCTTTGCAGCAGTCCATGACTGATATCTATCATAGTTTAAAGCTGCTAATTTATCACTTAGTCCCATTAAAGAAGCAATATCTTTAGGTTCTTTGGTTTTGAGTTGTTTAATTAACTTAGAGGAATGACTTAAAAAGTCCGGCACAGAATGACTCCCGCTTGCCTCAAACTCGTAATCAAGTGTTTTTGCTGGAGAAAGTACTATAATCATGTCTGTATTCTAAGGATACATTAAAGCTTATTCAATATTAAAAATGGAAAAATTTATAAATTTTATAGGAAAATTCATATCATTAATGATACCCACCATAGCATTATTGATGATAGTTATAATTGTGGCTAGATATTTCCTAGGTATTGGATTGACTGGCATTCAAGAATTAGTAATGTATATGCATGCATTAATCTTTTTAGGGTGTGCTGGATATGTTCAATATAAAGATGAACATGTAAGAGTTGATATTTTTTACAGAGAAGCATCAAATTCATACAAAGCTAAAATAAATTTTTTCCTTAGTCTTCTTTTCTTATTGCCTTTATGTTTTGTTGTTAGTTATTACTCAATTGAGTTAATTTATATGGCGTGGAAGATTAAAGAGGTATCTACTGAGGCAGGTGGTCTAGGATTTGTATATATTCAAAAAACTTTGATTGCATTATTTCCAATAACGCTATTAATCACCCTTTTTTATCAGTTTATTAAAAACAAATGGAACTAATACCCCTACTTTTATTACTATTAATATGTGTCACATTATTAATTGGTTATCCTGTTGCATTTACCCTTGCAGGAGTATCATTACTCTTCGCATTAATCTGTATCCCATTTGGAATATTTGATCCAACAATTTTTAAAAGCATACCCATAAGAATTTTTGGCATTATGAATAATGTAACTTTGCTTGCAGTGCCGCTATTTATTTTTATGGGAACTATTTTAGAAAAGTCAGGTATCGCAGCAAAAATGTTAGAGAACATGGCGGCTGCTTTTAGGAGGACAAAAGGTGGTTTATCAATATCAATTATTATTGTTGGAGCTCTCTTAGCAGCTAGCACAGGTATCGTTGGAGCAACTGTTGTAACTATTGGGCTTATGTCTCTACCAATTCTTATCAACCAAGGATATGAAAAAAGTTTTTCAGCAGGTCTTGTTGCCTCAACAGGAACGTTAGGCCAAATCATACCTCCATCCATTGCTTTGGTTCTCTTGGGTGATGTTATGTCTAATGCCTATCAAAGAGCCCAAAACAATATGGGTATCTTTTCTCAACAAACAGTTACAGTTGGTGATCTTTTTATAGGTGCAATTGTTCCAGGAATAATGATCTGTCTTGGTTATCTTTTTTACACAATTTATAAAAATAAAACTAATTTAAATATTAAAAATTACTCAGATGAAAAACACATTAATAAAATAGATTTACTTAAAACTCTTGCACTTCCAATTACTTTAATTTTTCTTGTTCTAGGATCAATTTTTGCTGGGATTGCTACTCCTACAGAAGCAGCAGCCATTGGAGCTTTTGGAGCACTTATAATAACATTTATAAATAAAAAAATTACTCTAACTTTTATCAAAGAAACATCTGAAAAGACTGCTGTTGTATCTACAATGATTTTTACTATTCTCATCGGTGCTTCAATATTTTCATTAATTTTTAGAGGTGTTGGTGGCGATGAATTAATAGATCTTATATTCAACTCTCTGCCTGGTGGTTCCTATACAGCATTGATTTTTGTATTGCTTGTAATATTTTTATTAGGTTTTATCTTAGACTTTATAGAAATTTGCTATGTTATAGTGCCTTTGATAGCTCCTCCACTTTTAATGATGGGTTTTGATCCAGTCTGGTTGGCTATCCTGTTTGCTATCAATCTTCAAACATCATTTTTAACACCCCCTTTTGGGTTCTCATTATTCTATTTGAGAGGGGTTGCTGATGAGACAATTCAGACCAGTGAAATATATAGGGGTGTTATACCTTTTATATTAATTCAATTATTGATACTTAGCATAGTGCTTATATTCCCAGCAATTATAATTTAATCAACTAAAGGATTTTTTACCCATTTATTTTCATCTTCTTTTGCTGGCAGAATAAATTTTTTAATTAACTCTAAAATTAATAGAAAAATTACCCCAAGCCAACATTATTTTTTTCTAAAGCTCTTTCCGCTCTATAGCTTGATCGAACCATAGGCCCTGACATCACTTCAAGAAAACCTTTTTTTAATCCTATTTCTCTGTATTTTTCAAACTCTTTCGGTGTAACCCACCTTTCAATTGGATGGTGATTAACAGTTGGTCTTAGGTATTGACCGATAGTTAAAATATCAACTTTATTTGTGATCAGATCATCCATTGTTTGCTCAATCTCAAGGTCTGTTTCACCAAGTCCTAGAATAATACTGGTCTTAGTAAGTACTTTTGGATTAATGCGCTTTGATTCTGCTAGGACATCTAGTGTTTGTTTATACCCTGCTCGAACATCTCTAACTTGATGTGTAAGTCTTTCAACTGTTTCAATATTTTGAGCAAAAACTTCTAATCCACAATTTACTAAAGTATCAATTGATGAAGTTATGCCTTTAAAATCTGGAGTTAAGGCTTCTACCGCCGTATTTGGATTAAATTCTTTTATAAGTTTTACAGTATCAGCAAAATGTTGTGCTCCTCCATCTGAAAGATCATCTCTATTTACAGATGTTAAAACTACGTATTTTAATTTCATTATCTCAACAGCTTTTGCAGTTTTCATTGGTTCATCTCTATCAAGCCAGCCATTTGGATTCCCAGTATCTACTGAACAAAATTTACATGCTCTTGTACAAACTGATCCCATCAACATAAAAGTAGCTGTCCCTGCCGACCAACACTCACTAATATTTGGGCAATGTGCTTCCTCACAAACTGTGTAAAGTTTTTTACTCTGAACCTGTTCTTTTACTTTATGAAAATTAGGATTAAATTCAGCTTTAACTTTTAACCAACTAGGTTTCTTTGGCGAAGGAATTTCAGAAAATTTATTGAATTTTTGACCATTCTTAATAGCTTTGATGCCATCTCTGTTGATAATTTTTGTTGTTGGTATTATTTCCATTGTAAAAAAATATTTTTTAGTAAATTTATTACTAGTTCTTCTAATTGTAGTTTAGAAATGTTCTTATTTAAATCTCTTATCTGCGTTACTTCGAGACCCGCATAACCACAAGGATTTATTTGTTTGAATGGCAATAAATCCATATCAACATTAAGACTAATGCCATGATAGGTTTTTCCTTTGGAGATTCTTAGACCGATAGAGGCAATTTTCTTCTCACCTACATAAACTCCTGGAGCACCTTCGACAAAATTGCTATCAATTGATATTTTATCTAGCAATTCTTTTACAAAATTCTGTAAAGTCAAAACTAATCTCTTAGGGCCAAGTTCTAATTTCTTTACATCAAGCAAAAAATAGATAACTAGCTGTCCAGGTCCATGATATGTAACTTCTCCACCTCTGTCTGATTGAAAAATAGGTATACCTTTTGCATTTAAAATATGACTCTCATCTGCAGCTGTCCCAAGAGTAAAAATTGGAGGATGCTCCAGCAACCAAATTTCATTCTTGAAATTATTACTTTTAATATGAGACTTCATTAAGTCTAAAGTTTCATGATAATTAACAACACCAAGTGATTTGAATGTTAACTCTTTAAGCACTACTTATTTCTTGACTCAACAAATGCATCTTCCGAAATTTTATGATATGCGGATACATTATTTTTAAACTCTACATAAGAGTTATAAACCTTTGCAATGGTTTCGTCCTCTTTAGCTAAATCATCAAGAATCCTATTAGAAATCTTTCTAAATTCTTCTATTACGTCTTCAGGCAGCTTTCTTAGCTCAACTCCATGAACATCAATTAGTTCAGTAAGTGCTTTATTATTTTTTGCTAAATATTCATCCAGCATGTCTTGATTTACTGCTTTAGAGGCTGTTTCAATAATAACTTGTAAATGTTTTGGCAAAGAGTTCCAAGCATCCATATTAATTAATAGTTCAAGCATAGGTCCTGGTTCGTGCCATCCAGGATAATAGTAGTATTTAGCAGCTTGGTGAAAACCAAATGTTAAATCATTATATGGGCCAACCCATTCTGTAGCATCTATTACTCCTGTTTGAAGCGCTGTAAATAACTCACCACCCGGAAGTGTGACCGGAATTCCTCCAGCCTCTTTTAATACCTCTCCACCAATACCTGGAATACGCATTTTGAGACCTTTTATGTCTTCAAGTGAATTAATTTCTTTGTTAAACCAGCCAAACATTTGAGTTCCAGTGTTACCAGCTGGAATTGGATATATATTAAACGGAGCATAAATTTCTCTCCATAGTTCTAATCCTCCACCTCTATTGACCCATGCATTTATTTCATCAGCTGTTAATCCAAAAGGAACGCTTGTAAAAAACTGCGCAGCTGGAACTTTGCCTTTCCAAAAATAACCGCCGCTATGTCCCATTTGATGAGAGCCACTTGATACAGCATCAAAAACTCCAAATGCTGGAACTTGTTCCTCAGCACCGTAAACAGTTATTTTCATCTGTCCATTACTCATTTCTTCTACAAGATTCGCAATTCTTTCAGGAGCCATACCTAGGCCAGGATAATTTTTTGGCCATGAGGTTACAAGCCTCCAATTATAGGTTTTTTGAATATTTAATGAATCTTCTTTTAGATTAGATTCTTCATTTGAGCATCCAAAGATTAAAAAAAACAAAGGTAAAAAAATAAGCTTCTTCATATTTTCTCTAGATTTGCATATGCCATGACCAACCATTTAGTTCCAGAATTATCAAAACTAACTTGAATTCTTGCAGAATCGCCAGAGCCTTCATAATTTAAAACAATACCTTCGCCAAATTTTTTGTGCTGTACTTTTTGTCCAAGAGCAATACCTATTTCCTCCTCAAATTCCATTTTTGTTTCTTTGAAATCAGTTCTATTATAAGGGATCTTGGTTTGGGCTCTAGGTCTAATCTCATTTATTAATTCTTTTGGAATCTCCCTTATAAATCTTGATGGGGGATTAAACGTATCAGAACCATGAAGCCTTCTAGATTCAGTATGAGTAATATAGAGTTTTTCCATAGCCCTTGTAATAGCAACATAACAAAGCCTTCTTTCTTCTTCCAATTGAGATGCATTTTCCATTGACCTACCATGGGGAAATAAGCTCTCTTCTAATCCAGTAATCATAACCATTTTAAATTCAAGGCCTTTTGCGGAATGCATAGTCATTAATTGTGCAGCGTCGTCATACTCTGATGCCTGCCTATCTCCAGAATCTAGTGAGATCATATCTAAATATTGTTCAGCAATTTCTATATTTGTTTTTTCTTCTCTTATGCTTTGCTCAAAGTTTTTTGTAGCTGAAACTAATTCTTCTAAATTTTCTACTCTTGTTTTACCTTTTTCTCCAGGTTCTTTTGCATGATACGAATAAAGACCAGAGGATTTTATAATTTCCTCCATAAGAGAAGATAGAGTATTTTCTTCAATAAAGCTTTTGCAGTTTGCAATAAATTCTAAATAGTTTTTAAGTCCTAAGCCGCCTCTTCCAGTAATTGAATTTTCATCAATTAATTTTGCAGACGATTTTATATATGAAATATTATGTTTTTTTGCTGTAGCCCTTATTTTATTTAAAGTCTTCTCCCCAACCCCTCTAGTTGGATTTGAGATTGAGCGCTCAAATGCAGGATTGTCAGAATTATTAAAAATAATTTTTAAATAAGCAATTGCATTTTTAATCTCCATTCTTTCGTAGAAACGTAATCCACCATAAATCCTATATGGTATGTTTATTCTTAATAATGCTTCTTCAAGAGCTCTTGATTGAGCATTTGATCTATATAAGATAGCCGAGTCACTATAAAGCTCGCCTTTATTCATCCAATCTTTTAAAACATCAGCGACGTATCTCGCCTCATCCTGTTCGTTGTATGCTTGATACAAAATTATTTCCTCTCCTTCTTTTTTATCTGTCCACAGATTTTTTCCTAGCCTATCTGAATTATTGTCGATAACTGCATTTGCAGCTCCAAGAATCACGTTTGTTGATCTATAATTTTGTTCTAACTTTATTACTTCGGTATCTTTAAAGTGTTTTGTGAAATCGTCAACGTTTTCTACTTTTGCCCCTCGCCATCCGTAGATAGACTGGTCATCGTCTCCAACGGCAGTAATTGAAGCATTCTTCGATGTTATTTCAAGCAACCATTTATATTGAATAGTATTTGTATCCTGAAACTCGTCTACGAGAACAGATTTAAATCTTGAATGAAAAAATTCTTTAACTAATTCATTTTCTTTGATTACTTCATAAGATTTTAAAAGCAATTCACCAAAATCAACAAGATTATCATTTTTGCAGACTTCTTCATATTCTATATATACCTTTTTAATGGTCTCTTTAAAATAATCCTCATTTTCGTTTACATCTTTAGATCTTAAGCCGTCATCTTTCCATGAGTTTATTTGCCATTGAGTCTGCCTTGCAGGCCAAGTTGCTTCATCTAAATTAAGTTCTTTTGAAATTCGTTTTACGATTCTTAATTGATCATCACTATCTAAAATTGTAAACCCGCTACTAAGATTTGCCTCTTTATAGAATCTCTTAAGAAGTTTATGTGATAGCCCATGAAATGTTCCAACCCAAGAATCTCTCATTTGAACCTGTAATAATTCTTCTATTCTTGAACGCATTTCCATAGCGGCTTTGTTTGTAAAAGTTACAGCCATTATTGAGGCGGGATTTATTTGCAAGGCCTCTACTTGCCAAGCTATTTTATGAACTAAGACTCTAGTTTTTCCAGATCCGGCTCCAGCCAAAACCATTAAATGTTCTTTTTCAGAAGTCACAGCCTCTCGCTGTTGTTCATTAAGATTGTCTAAAATATGAGATACATCCATTTAGGGATTCATTTTTTTGTCTAAGAGAGATATTCTAACCCTATGACAACTAAATTATTGAGGCAAATTGAAAATTCTTTACCTGATTTAAGAAAATCAGAAAAATTAGTTGGTGAATTTGTTCTTCAAGATCCAAAATCTGTGATAACCATGAAAACTGCTGAAGCTTCTAAAGCCATTGGCATTAGCGAACCAACTTTAATAAGATTTTGTAAAGCGCTTGGTTTTTCAGGATACCAGGAATTTAAAATTAACTTATCTCAACAATTAGCAGCTGATGACTATTTTGTGATGTATGAAATTGAAGAAGACGATTCAATACATGAGTTGTGTGAAAAAGTTTTCGATACAACAATAAGTGAAATCTTAAATGTTAGGTCACAAATTAATCAAAATATTTTAGAAGAATCTATTGAAACGCTAGCTAATGCAAACAGAGTTGAGTTTTATGCTTTTGGAGGTTCTGCTCCAGTTGCTATGGATGCACAACATAAATTTTTTAGGTTAAAAATACCATCGTCGTTTATAACAGATCCTCATATACAATTTATGTCAGCTAATTCATTGAATGAAAATGATGTTGTCGTTGCAATATCTCAATCAGGCACTACATCTGCTCTTGTAAATAGCGTTAAAATTTTAAGAAAAGCTGGAGTTAAGGTAATAGGTATTATGCCTGGCAATACTCCTCTAGCTAATATATGTAACTATCCTTTAACAATAAATGTTGGAGAAAATAACAGAATATCGAAACCAAATACCTCAAGAATTGCCTATACAGCAGTAATTGATGTTCTGACAATGGGAGTGGCTCAGCTAAAACCTGAAGCACAAGATCATTTATATAATATTGCTGATTCGCAAAGGTCTTTGAGAATTAAATAACTCTAATATCTTAGACCTTCTCTAAACCACAAGTTGATGGCCCACTTTTCTCCTTTCTTGACAGGCATTCCAGCATGTAAAGAATTAGGATGAATGGTATTTGTATCTTTAAGACAGTTTTCAAAAACTATCGCTCTGCCTTTGATGGGTTTGACACCTACATCAAGTTTTGGAAAATAAGTTTCTCCTCCTTCTTCTACATCATTGAGATAGGCTAAAACTGTAAGCACTCTTTGTCCACCAGGATTCCAATGGAGTTTGCCTGCTTCAGATTCTGGATCAAACGAATCAAAATGAGCTTGATATTCTTTTCCAACGCCGTAATAAACCAATTGAAAGTCCTCTGCTGACCTAATTGACATTTTAGTAAGAATTGAAAATCTTTTGCTAACCTCATGAATAATTTCAGTAGCATCATGTTTCACAAAACAATTTTTATTTGTTCTATTTTTGTGCATTGTAGAGCCAGATTCATTGATAACAGTTGCATCTTCAAGTTTATCTTTACTAAAATCAATAAAACTTTGGCACTCCTCTGATGATAGAAAATCATCGACTACATAAATCAATGGATCTGCAGAATACATAAAAACATTTTTAGCTATAGTTTGTATTGGTTCCGTTTTCATACTCTTATTTTAATATTTAATAATGGTTTATTATATACTTGTAAAAATTTTGTTATAAAAAATGTTAAATATACTTAATAATAAACAAAAAAAATTCTTTGAAAAAAATAGATATGTCGTTGTAAAGAATGCTCTTTCACAAGAAATAATTTCATTTATAAAAGATAGTTGGAATAGAATGGATGAAGAGCCATATAGTAAATCAATTTTTGTAAAAGAAGGTAAGCATGTAGATGGTTCGATTTGGAGCAAGCCTTTCATCACTTCTGAATATGGCATTTCTCCGTTTGGTGTTTCAACACTAACTAACCTCCAAAAAATTATTGAAAAAAATATAGAAATTGAATTAATACCAACCTACAGTTTTGAAAGAAAGTATTGGAGAGATGCTGTCTTATATTCCCATAGAGATAGACCAAGTTGCGAAATAAGTGCAACTATAACTATAGATTACGTAACCGATAACAAAGAACCTTGGCCTATATGGATATTGAATGATAAAAACTATGCTGGATTCAATAATGCCAATGCTTTTGCAGTTTCACAATCTAAAAATGAAGATGAAAGAATCAAAGCTGGTTGTAAAAGAATTTTGATCTATCCAGGCGATATTCTAGTGTATCAGGGTGTAAATGTATTGCATTGGAGAGATCCATTGGATGGAGAATGGGCAAGGCAGATTTTTGTGCATTATGTGAATAAAAATGGTCCTTTTTATCAAGAATTTCCTGAATTAGAGTTTGATGGAAGAAAGTCTCTTTATCATACCTATGATGACAATTATAGAAACTACAAAGTTGTTAAAGAACTAAATGAAACACTTGCTAACGATGTAAACTTTTGTAAAGAAAGGGCTTGCAAAGGTATTAGTAAAATATAGAGGATAAGATATGTCTAAAGAGGTAAAAGATTTTTTTGCAGTATATTCAGATTTTGTTGAAAAGGTAACAAGCGATCCAAGTCTAGACTTAGAAGATTTAAAGCGAAGATTTGATGAGATTGAAGACTCTTCTTCAATAAAAACACCAAGATTGCTTACGGCAGCTCTTGGGCTTGGGAGCGAAACAGGTGAATTTGTTGAAATTGTAAAAAAAATGTTTTTACAGGGAAAACCCCCATCAGAAGATAATATTTTTCATATGAAAAGAGAACTAGGAGACATAATGTGGTATTGGACAACTGCGTGTGCTTCATTAGGCTTAGATCCATATGAGGTAATAAGTGAAAATCAAGAAAAGCTTGCTGCCAGATATGGAGAAAAATTTGAAGTTGAAAGAAGTGAAGTTCGAAAAAAAGGCGATCTGTAACTTTAGATGACTAAAAATAAGCAAGAAATTAAAAATAGTCAATTGCCTTCAGCGGTTGATGATTGTGCTGATGTAAAATCAAAGTTTGATAGATTTAAAAGGAAAAAAAAGCATGATAGATTTACTCCTGTTTCTTATGAGAAACCACCCCATTTTTAAATGTTAATTTTTTTAGCATCATTATATTTTATCTATGCATTTTTTTTTCTTTTTACCTATGTAAAGGGGTACAGCTTATTGAGATATCTTCTTAAAAGAAAAAATATTAATGTTCAATTATCAATTGAGCTTATTTTTATTATCATATGCTCATTTGTTTTATTCATGACACAACCACTGAACTGGATAGTAGGTCTAATAATGTTATCTCATGTTGGTGGGATAATTTGGATTATTTCAAACCCAGATCAATACTATGCCATGGTTGAAGAGGCCTCAGTTGATATGGATTCATTCGAGATTATTGCATTTATGACATACATTGCTTATGGAGCATTTGCATACTACTCCATAATAATTTAAATAATATCTTTTATTCTTTTGTATAAGCTTGATGTATCCCATCCCCCGCCACCAGCATTTTGTATATCTTTATAGTATTCATTAATAAGTTTTGTTAGATCTAGGTTAATATTTGATTTCTTCGCTTTTTCTAAAACTATATTAAGATCTTTTCTCATAAGATCTACTGCAAATCCATGATCATATTTGTCCTCTGACATTGTTTTCCACCTATTTTCCATTTGCCAAGATTGAGCAGCACCTTTAGAGATAACTGAAATCACATCATTGATATTTAAACCTACTTTATCTGAAAAATTCATTCCCTCTGCTAAAGATTGAATAAGTCCTCCTATGCAAATTTGATTTACCATTTTTGTTAATTGTCCCGAACCACTTGAGCCCATATATTTTATAAATTTTGAGTAGCACTCTATAATGTCTTGTACTTTTTTATAGGATTGTTCTTCACCACCAACCATTACAGTTAGTTGACCTTTTTCTGCGCCTATTTGGCCACCTGATAGAGGTGCATCCAAAAATTTACAATTTTTTAATTTTAAAGAATCATTAATTTCTTTTGGTAGATCTGCCGAGGTTGTTGTATGGTCAATGATTATTGTTTCTTCATTTAAATTTTCGTGAATCCCAGATTCACCAAAGATAATATTTCTTACGTCATCATCTTTTGTCACACATAAAATTATAACTTTAGATTCTTTAGCAATATCTGATGGTGTTTTACAAACATTCCCAACATATTTATTTGACCAGTCAACTGATTTTTTTATAGATCTGTTAAATACAGAAACCTTATAGCCTTTGTTAGAAAGATGGCCAGCCATTGGAAAGCCCATCACCCCCAAGCCTATAAAGCCCAAGGCTTGTTTCATACTATAAAATCTTCTCTATCATTTTTTTCAGACTTATTAGCCTTTTTTTCATGATTTTGAGGTATGCCTTTTGTGCCTGATATTTCTTTTTTAGATAAATTTAACAAGTAAACTATTGAAGCGATAGAGGTGATTGTAAGCGTTATGATTATAAAAATATCCATATGATTTCCTAAATTTATATCTCTATTTTGGTTTTAAATTCTTTAAATGCAAGTTTGTATTCACTTTCAAGTCTTTTAACAAGTTCTTCAACGCTTGGTGAATCTTCAATTAACCCAATCCCTTGCCCAGACCCCCAAATATCTTTCCATGCTTTTGAATCTGTATTTCCACCTGATCCAAAATTCATTGTTGATTTGTCTGCATCTGGAAGATTATCAGGATCTAGCCCAGCATTTTTTATTGAGGGTTTAAGATAATTACCAAGAACACCAGTAAATAAAGAAGAATAAACAATATCTGCAGCTGTGCTTTCTTCCAACATTTTTTTGTATTCTCTATCAGCATTAGCCTCTTTTGTAGCAATAAATCTTGTTCCTAAATATGCAAAATCCGCTCCTAGGGTTATGGCTGACGCAACAGAATAACCATCACCAATTGATCCAGAAAGAATTATAGTGCCATCAAACCAATCTTTAACCTCTCTTAAGAGTGCAAAAGGTGATAAAGCACCTGCGTGTCCGCCTGCACCGGCACAAACTAAAATTAGTCCATCAACCCCCTGTTCAACTGCTTTCTTTGCATGTCTCACGTTAATAACATCATGATAAACAAGACCTCCATAACTATGAGCAGCTTCTACTAATTCAGCTGGTGGCCTTAATGAAGTAATAATGATTGGTACTTCATGTTTTACACAAGTTTCCATGTCATCCATTAACCTATCATTTGATGCATGACATATTTGATTAACTGCAAAAGGTGCAACTTTTGCTTCAGGATTTTTTTCTTTGTAGCTTTTTAGTTCTTCTTTAATTTTTATAATCCACTCCTCAAGCACATGTTGAGGTCTTGCATTAAGAGCTGGAAAAGACCCAATAACGCCAGATTTGCACTGAGCTATTACTAGCTCGGGTCCAGAGACAAGAAATAATGGTGCTCCGATAACAGGAATAGTTAAATTTTCTTTAATATTATTAGGTATAGCCATTTTTTATTTCTTTGTTTTTAATTTTGATTTTATAAAAGTTAATTTATATTGGAAGATTATAGTCTTTTTTAATGGTAATAGTTCCATTAATAATGTTAGCTTAAAAGGTTTAATCACCCATGGCTTCTAAGATTTCTAATAGTAAATTGATAATGTCTAAATAAATTGTGAAAGCAATGGTAAACGCTGTGTTCCAATTATTTAAATCTGCAATTTCACCAGCCTTTTTAAGTAAATTGAAGTCATATAATAAATATAACGAAAAAACAAAAGCACCAAAAATTGCAGCAGCTCTGGTAGTTGGCCTGCTTATATTTATGAAAGTTCTTACTATATTAAATAGTACAATTCCAATTAGTGATATAAAAAGAATAGCTGCGAATATTGTACTCTCTGAAAAAGAAATAAAATCACTATAACCAATAAATCCAGTCAAAATAGTAACAAAAAATACAATTTTTAATGCTTTATATCCATCATTTTCATCCATCTCTAACATTATTAAGCCTATCAATGGACCGGTTAGAATGCTATTTAATGAAAACATCAATGCTTGAGCAGTTATTGATACACCAGAAACTCCTGAAACAAAAAAAAGTGTCATACATAAAGAAATAATCCATGCAAAACCTAAAAAATTCACTGATTTATTTGTTTGTGTAACATGTTTAAATCCTAGTTTTAATAAACTTGATTCTTCTGCCTCATTTAATGCGATTTCTTTTCTGGTTATAGTATTTTTAAAAATGTTTACGGGTTGTGTAAAGTCTCTTTGGTATTCATCTTCTTTTGTCATTGTTTTAGGAAAAGATTTTGGCAATTCGTTATAAGGTATTAAATCAAGCTGATTTTTCATATTAACCGAGCCAATAAACCTAAGCCCTAAAAGTTTTGAATCCTCTCTATATGCTTGATTAGCTTTTTTGATAAAAAACAAACATCCCAGCAGAACAATACCTAGTTGAGATGACAAAATAATCATGGTTTTAAAAAACAGAGTTGTTTCCATAAACATAAATAATCATAGCTTGTATTTGCTAAAAAGAAATTTTAAATAATGTTACAAAATAATATATATATATTATTTTTTAAAATAAGCTACGGAGTGATCAACAAAATTGTGAGTCCCAATTTTTTTGAATCCATATTTATAATGAAATTTTATAGATGCTTTATTTAAAGGTTTAATATTTACCTCGCAGCATAGAGGTAGATTTTCATAATTAACTTTTTTTTCAACATATTTATATAAATCTGAGGCAAGGTTATTGCGTCTAAATTCTTTTTTTACAGCAATCCTATCTATATACAAAAATTTTTCAGTATTATTTGAAAAAAATTTATAATTTTGTGACGAATAGTCAGAACTCTCTCTGAAACATACAATAAAACCTATAACTTTATTATCATAACTAAGATAGAAGTTAGCGAAGCTTAATCTTAATAATTTAATTAAATCATCAAAAGATCCTAAATCGCCAACCTCAGGTGTATTAGATTGATTAATTAAATAAATAGACTCTAGAATGTTTGCTTCAGAATCTAAAAAAAATTCTTTAATTATTAACTCAGACTTGAGGATCATCCTTTGGAATCACTGGTTTAGGATCCGAACCAAGATTATCAATTGCATCATTAATTTTTTTTAAAGTCTCAGCAATAAATAATTCTTTTGTAAGAGAGTAACTAGGATTTCCCATTGTTGATAAATCCTTTGCTTTTTCCATTGCGGTATTCATCAAATTATTTGACTCTGTTATTTCATCAATAATGCCAGTTTTTGTAGCGTCTTCTAATGCAAACATTTCGCCGCCAAGGACTGCTCTATATTTATAAGACTGCGTAACCCTAAATTTAATTAATTCTAATATTGGTGTAGGTATAACCATGTTTGTTCTCATTTCATTTGCGCCAACCATGTATTCGCCTTTAATACCAATTCTATAATCACAACAACATAATAAAAAGGTGCCAAGTGCTATTCCGTGACCTGAACAAGCTGCTAAAACTGGTCTTGGAAAAGAAAAGATTCTTGCAAGAAGCTTAAAGCCATTCAAAGTCATATCTCTTATTTTTTCTATATCACCCGAACTAATTACTTTTAAATCAAAGCCAGCAGAGAACATCCCTTCCCTCCCAGTAATAATTAGTGAGCCTTTGTCTGTTGGTACATTATCTAAACATTCATTGAAGGCATCTATCATGTTTTTAGAAAAAACATTTGCCTTACCATCGTCAATAGTAATGATTGATACGTCGTCTTTGCTTTCTAGAGTTGCTAATTTTTCCATCATGCTCCTAATTTTTTATAAGAATATATTAATATGCCCCTTTATTAAATATAAATGTTTAAAACTTATCTGGATATTTTGGAGCAAAACTTGAATAATATTTTTTAATTTCTTCAATATCTTTTTCGTTGTCACCAGTTGGTATATAAATGTCACCTAGTAAAATTTCTTTAGCTGAAAAGTCTATGGATGCCATGAGAACATTAGCCTGAATTTCTTTTGCTATTCTTAAAAAGCCTGACTTCCATTCACTAACCTTCGATCTTGTGCCTTCTGGTGCCATAGCAAAAAGTGTCCCAGGATTATTTTTTATTTTTTTAACAATTTTTAAAACTACATCTCCAGGTACTGATCTATTAACCGGTATACCGCCAAGCGACTTCAAAAACCAACCTAATCCAAATCTAAAAACAGTATGTTTTCCGATAAATGAAATTCTTGCATCTAATCCAATTATAGTGGCAAGTCCTAACGCACCATCCCAGTTTGAGGTATGTGGCGCAACAATTACGACTAAATTTTCTCCATCTTTGACACCTGCAATTTTTCCATTAACCTGCCATCCAAGAATATATAAGAAATATTTTCCTAACCATTGATAAAAACCAGGTCTATTTGCCCGATAGTAATTTGGAATTTGATCACTTGAAACAGTATGATTTTTTTTCAAAATAATTTATGTCCTATCTTTGAGAAGATATGGCGTATAAAGCAAATAACAAACTATTACAGCAAAAATATATAAATCAATAATATGGAAAGGTTCATTTCTCATAAAAGCTGTAACATTATTCCCGATAGGCTTTTCGATTAAGAACCAATAATTTGCAGGGGGTCCCAGTAAATAGTTTATTAAATACATAAATACAAGAAGCACGGATGCAAAGAAAAGAGCTTGATGAACATCTTTAAGATATGGTCTTTCTTTCTCAACGATAATTGCATATGAAACCACTAGGATAATAACAGTATGTCCAATTTGATTTTGAATATATCCAACATAAGGAAAACCATAGAAAGTATCTGGCGTTAATATAGACATGCCAGCACCTGCAATTCCAAAAAAGAAAGCAAAAACAAAAAAAGGTCTTTTTTTGGTAATTAAATATGCAGCTGCAGCAAAAGTTGAAAAATCACACAAATGCAGTGGTAAGCCAAGTTTCCAATCGTCAAGTATTCCTTCTCTATAAAAATCCGTAGCTTGATTAATTATCATTATCACGATGACAATAATTGCAAAATTACGTTTAGTTTGTTCGGATGTGCCAATAAAAAATCTTGGTAAAAAAATTATGGTAAGAGTGCATAAAGCAACAATAATTAGGTGAGATGTATCAAAGAGATTAAGTTTGCTCATCAAAAAGGAATTATTAAATATATAAAGGCATTATAAAGTATTTAAAAAATATATCTCCATTAATTGTCAAGCATACTTGACATTTTATTTTCTTCAATTATATTGATATTACATAATTTTAAAGGATTTAAATATGGCAAAAATTACATTTGGTGGAATGTGGGTAGATATAGAGTCTTTAGAAGGCAAAGATAAGTCATATTGGATTGCTTGCTTAATTTTTTCAATAATAGCAGGAATGTGTTTTGGCGTTATATTGGGTTTTACTTCAGAGAGTTGGCTTTTCGAAGCCGATGTTGATAGAACAAATGAAGTTTCTGATATTTATAAAGAAAATAGCTGGCTTTTGTATTTAGCAATAGCTGCTGTTATTTCAACATTTATTGCTGGGTATACCTATATAAAAGTTCTAGTTAATCAAGATGACTTATTTAAAAAATATAATGAAATGAGTATGATTGGTGGTGCATGCGGTTTTGTATTTATTGGTGTACCAATCGCGGTGCTATCACCTTTTATTGGATACTCACCGAACTTTTTTGATTTTTTCCTAACATTTGCTGTAGGCTCTATAATAAATGGTTATAGGTTTAGTAAGAAATATCTTAATTAAATACCATAATGAAAAATAACATTAAAGAGCTTAGGGCTAGCATTGCAATTAGTCAAAGTGATCTAGCGAAATCTTTGAATGTTAGTAGGCAAACAATTAATTCAATTGAAAATGGTAAATTTGATCCATCATTGACCCTCGCGTTAAAACTAATAAAATATTTTAATAAGCCTTTAGATTCTATTTTTAAATACGAAGATAGTCTTTAATTAAATTTATTTTTTTTGTGCCCCCGAAATAGCTCACTTCATTAGCATCTAAGATATCTAAACTTTTCTGTAGGCCCTTTTTTGCCTTTGGAAAATTATGGATTGCGCTAAGTGGTTGAAAAATTACATTTATAGTAAATAAAGAAAAGTCTTCATGGAATCTACATATTGTTTCTTTTTCAGATCTAATAAACCAACTGGAGGGATTAGTCTCTAGAGAATCCTCCTCATTTAGATGAAACCTTTTAGTGTCACCGTGAATTAACCAGTTTTGTCTGGCAAAAGGTTTCTTCAAGGGTGACTGTTTTATAAATGTTTCTATATGAGAACCAATTTTTTTGTTTAAAGAAATTACAGGTTTATGAATATCTCTTAAGGGTTTTCCTATTTTTGTTTTTACATTCCAGTAGCTTGGCGAACAAATGCTGGCAGCTATCATCCTCTGATCTCCATTTGCTTCTATTAAACATAAATCATCTTGAATACATAAACCAATGTCAGCTATTAAATCTTTATATAAAGGCTTTTTAATTTTAAAAAATTTGCCAAGTTCTAATTGCGCATCTAAAGAATCTTTGGTTGCAGCAACTACTTGATCGTATTTATTTTTCAGGAGTTTTTTTTTATGCTCAAGAATTTGACCATTGATTGGCCTATCAATCCATGTATCAAAATGTATTGGATGAAGACCAAGCTTATATTTTTTATTGCCATTTCCCCATGGAGGACTTCTCCAAAAACTTGAATCGATTTGTAGCAAAACTGTTCCTTATAAAATTTCTAAAAAATCTTATGTTTACCCCTTATGATTTCTAGGTACATAACATGATCCGCTATAAGACTATACAAAGGATATTTGAATGTTGCCGGTTTATTTTTTTCGATAAAAAAATGGCTTATCCAAGCAAATCCATAACCACTAAACAATGCAACTAAAAGAAAGAAATAGTTTAATGTAATAAAAAATAAAACTAAAAAAGATAAAGAGAATGTGGTTCCAATAAAATGATAAAGCTTTGTTTTCTTCTCTTTATGTTCACTTAAGTAAAATGGGTAAAAATCCCTAAAATTATTATACTTTTCCATTAATGACCTCCATACGCATTTACTAGAATAACGCCATTTACTATTAGAAACAAACCCAAAATAGATTGCCAGCTCAAGGTCTGTGAATAAAGATAATATGAAAGGATTGCTATTAAAAAAACTCCCAAGCCGCTCCAACATGCATACACTATTGCTAAAGGTATTTCTTTCAAAGCTATTGTTAAAAAATAAAAAGATAAAATATACAAAGCCGATAGAATCACGGTAGGAATTATTTTTGTAAATTGTGCGCTAATTGGAAGAAGTAAAGTACCGGTTACTTCAAATAAAATAGCTAAAGTTAGAGCTGCATATGCAGACATTAATCTCTTGGTGGTAACCCGTTAATTCTTGTTAATGTAATTGTAGTTGAAGCTCTTCTAAATTTACTAATCTCTTTATAATCAGAATCATCCCACCAAGCATCTGCTTTTTCGGCAGACGGAAAGCTAAAAAGTATAACTCTGTCTTGCTCAATTGGACTGTCGCCTTCAACGTGAATAGGATTATCATCAAATGTTATAAATTCTCCATCATACTTTTTTAAAATAGGAAAAAATCCTTTTTCATACTTTCGATAGGTTTCAGCGTCATGGATTTTTATATTTACAATATAATAAACTTTTGTATCGCTCATATTTGCTCCTTATTTATAAATTTTTATTCTGGAGCAGCAGAAGGCTGATAATCATAATAACCATCCAAAGGAATCATTAGGTGGACAAATTTTGTTCCTTTAAACATAACGTATGGCGCACCAGTAGTATAGTCAGTGGTTTGACCATCTAGGCTTGATGGATCTTTTGGCATTAACATTATGTGAGCACCAGATTCAATGTAATGTTTATGACCAGCATCTTTTTGACCATCAGTATAAGGTTTAAAATTATCAACGCCTAAGTCGCCATGTTTCATCCAAATCCAACCGTCGCTTTCTAATTTAGGAGTCGTATCTGATATGTATGCTTCTACCCATGCAACTGCATTTGGATCTGAACAAGCTGCAGCTGAAGCATGTGCATCTTCATATCCACCTTCAGGCATCGGCACAAGCGGTCTGCATGTCCACCCATTTGAACCTTCTCTTAGAACCTCGCCTGAAGCACTTATAACTGTTGCATAATCACCGATAAATGCCGGCGCGGCACTAGTATATGCTTTTAACTGCCAGTCTGAAGAATTACCAGCATTTTTATGATCGTCCGCGATTAAACTAACAGCAAAAATGATAAATAATAGACCTAAAATAAAATTTGTTTTTATACTCATACATCTCTCCTTTATTTAAAAATATAATGTCATTTAATATTTAGTATTTCAAGAATATTCGAACAAAAAATGGGTATTATTGCCAACTAAACCAAGGTGATTCTGAAAAATCATCTCCTTTAATTTGAACTGTTGTATTCATATAGTTACCTTGAATAAAAAAGTCATTTATCAAATTGGTAAGGTCTTGTTTTGTAGTATTTTCTAAATATTCTTTTGCCTTTTGTTTTGTATCAAAAGAATAGTTTCCTTCTCCCCAATCAGCAAAATATTGTGATGCTTCTATTCCTAAATTTTCAGGGATTTTGTTCATTTCGTCTAGAAGTGCTTTTTTAGTATTCTCTACTGTAGAATCTGGAAGTTGATCAAAAGCAACAACAAAACTATATATGAAACCCATAACTTTTTCTTTTAGATCTTTAAGATTTGTATTGTCACTTACTATAAGCATTGATAGAGTTGGATATTCGTTTGTTTCACTGTCAAAACTACTAGCAATATAACCAACTTCTTGTAAAGTTCTCAATTCATTAAAAAAAGTTGGTCGCATTAATCTATTTATTAAGTTCAGTTGGATGCTTATTTCTTCTGATTTGACTGGATATACATAATTATCTAGCAATCCAACTCCGTCCTTAGAAATAGAAACTTTTTTCATTCTTGCTGTTCCGGTCTTTACTGAAAAATCTGGTATATCTCTCCAGTGTATTTTTTGAGAAGTATCTCCAATTATATTTCTTGCACTTTTTGCAAAATTTACAACCTCTGATGGATCATAATTACCATACGCATAGATATCTAAAAAGATTGAGTTAGTAAATTCTTGATAAATTCTTTGCACATCCTCATACGTAATTTTTTTTGTAGCTTCTATGTTTTCTTTAGTTGTCCATTTTTGAGTTTTATTAATCAAAGCATCATGCACAAAAAGTTGAGAACTGATATCGTCTTCTTCTATTGATTCATATTGATCCAATAAAAATTCTTTTGCATTTTTTAATTCCCAGTCCTTAATCTCAAATTCCATTAATTTAGATATTAAATCATTTGCATATCCAATCTGTCGCATTGATCTGCCCGACATAAAGAAACCTATATTTCCATAATTATCTGGATTTGGAAGAATACTCACTCCTCCACCTTGATATGCTTTTTGTAGAATTCTTCTGTTTGATTTTATAAAATGATAAAAAATTATTCCCATAGCTGCGTCAATTTCAGCAGTATTTGAAAAAATTGGAGACATCATATTAATTGACATCAAACCTTTGTTATTTTTATGGTTAATGCTTTGAGAAAGATAAGCTTGCACACCCTCATTAAAATAAACTTTCTGAGGAATTTCATAATCACTTGAAGCTATTACATTTTCATTTGGTTCATCTAAAAGAATTATCATTGGTTCTGGGAGTTTTAATGAGGCTATACCAGTTTTCCATCTAGAAATGTCTTCAGCTGGTATTGGTTCAGTTCGATAGGAACCATCAGCATATTTTAATTCAATATCAGCATTTTCTTCTGTACTTAGATGATAGATCCTTACAAACTCAGGTTTAAGTTGTGACATAAGATCTTTGATAGCTTGTTCATCATACTCTTCTGTTAGATAACTATAATCGATTAAATTTTCTACTGGCACATCAAATATTTGACTTCCAAAACCTACAGCAACAGCTAGAGCTCTTGGAGCAGATAAATCTATAAAGTTCCTTTCGTTAATAGCTTTAATTTCATCAAAATACTCTTTTATAATTCCATCTGACTGAATTAAATTTAAATATTCAAAAGTTAAATCCAAAATAAGGTTCTTATTTTCAACACCCTTTTCTGTGAGAATATAATCAATAAATGCTGATCCATCGTATCCCCATACTTTAGATTGTATTGATGCATTACCAGATTCTATAAAACCTTCATCAACTAAGTACGACATCAAGGTATTTTCTTCTTGGGAATTTAATAACTTTTCAACAAAAGAGTTTGGTTTGGATTTCCATTCAGATGAATTATCTCTTATGGGAAATTCTAACGATAGACTTGGTGAACCAGCTCTTTTTTTAATATAAATATTTTTTAAAAGATTTGAAGAAAGATAAGCTTTCTCTTTAGTTAAAGGTCTCTCGACTTTTTTATTTTTTATTCCTTCAAAATACTTTCTTGCTAAACTTTTTAATTCTCTTGGTGATTGATTTCCAACTAACACAAGTTTCATCAAATTAGCTGAATAATATTTGTTATAAAAATCTTTCAGTGAAGCTAGAAGTTGCTCTCTATCATCTGAGAGTGTATCTTTATTTCCAACTCCAAGATTTGTTTTTGGATGGTCAGGATTTCCTGTCATTGCTGCTGTTCTTTGTGTTACAAACTGATCGGTTTGTCTTGCAAGAAGCCATTCAGAATTAACTGCTGAAATTTCTTTTTCAACCATTGATGGGTCAAAGATAGGCGCCTTGATTGCAGCACTTAATCTATCAAGACCTGCTTCAAATTTATCACTATTAATTGAAAACAAATAAGTAGTTTGCTCTGTTGCAGTAAAAGCGTTAGTGCTTCCACCGTTCTCACTTATAAACTGCATATATTCATTCGGTTTTTTATATTTTTTGGAACCCATAAAAATCATGTGTTCTAAATAGTGAGCTATTCCTTGAGCGTCATCTGGATCTTGAAACTGACCAACCCCAACACTCAGAGTTGCTGCAGATGTTGCTAAATTTTTATCGCTAACTGTAACAACCTCAATTCCATTTTTTAATGTAAAAGTTCCGTATTCTCTAGTATCACTTGGTGCTTTGTTAATAGAAGCACTAATTGATAATGTAAAAAAGAATAAAAGGAATAAGGATTTTGATCTAATCATATGTATTTTTGTTATGTTATTTAATTTTGAAATACAAAGATAAATATGTCAAGTATATTTGACATATGAGATTATTCTTTTGTTTTTGGTGGCCCAAAAAATAAATACAACGATTCTTTTATATTATTTGAATTCTTGATGTCTTTAAGAATGTTGCTCCACTCCATAAAAGTAATCTTGATCGGATTAAATGTTTTAACATTTTTTACTAGGCCATACTTTACGGATTCTTTTTCAGGCTCAAAAGTTCCAAACATACGGTCCCATACAATCAATAAGTTTCCATAGTTTTTATCAATATATTGCTTATTTGAGCCATGATGAACACGATGATGTGAAGGTGTATTGAAGATATATTCAAATGGGCCTAGGTTTTTAATTATTTGAGTATGGCCTACTATCCCCCACAAAGTACTTATGACTCCAGCAATTGCAATAATTGTTGGATCAATGCCAACAATTGGTAAAAAAATAAAAAAGGGAATTTTTGAAATTGGCCCAAGCCAAGCTTGTCTAAAAGATACTGCAAAATTCATTTCTTCACTAGAATGATGTGACATATGCACAGCCCACAAAAAACGACTCCTATGAGATACGCGGTGATAAAAATAGAATACTAAATCTATCAAAACGAAAGCTAAAATCCACATCATCCAAATAGGTATTAATGAGCTAAGATCAAGTATTCTGTATTGATACAAATATATGTGAATTGCCAGAGTAATGCCTTTTACTAGAAATACCATTAAAATATTTCCAGTTAAAAGTCCGATAGTGCATAGAGTATCGTTTTTTCTGTATAGCTTCTTATTATTTAAACTTGAAAATAGTACTTCAATTAAAATAAATACAATTACTATTGGTAGGCCAATAAGATATACTTGTTGATAGGTCAATTCTGTCATTTTTAATACTAGTTATCTAACTTATATAAATTCGAATTGAATATTGTAAATTATTAATAAGGTCATTTTGAATATTTCAACAAAATATATCTTGCTTACAGTTTTCTTATCTACAAATATATTTGCAGGCTTGTCGATTGGATATATCGAAGAAGACTATGTAAGTGTCAATGATGACTTGGATAGAAGGATACAGATTTATTATCCATTTGAAAAAAAAATCGACTCGAATACTACATTTATAATCATGAACGACGGAGAAGAGTTGTTTTATGAAAAAGATTCATGGCATGGAAAAGCATGGAATATCGATGACAGCTTTAAAAGATTAAAAGAATCTGGGTATCAATTAAACATTGTTGTTGTTGCAATAGATAGTGCAAGAAGAGCAAAGGGAGGGATAATTGATGAGACAAGAAGATACTCAGAATATTTCCCAAAAGATGCTATTCCTTTTTTTAAAACAGGTTTTAAAAAATATATTTATAGTTCATTCATAGATATCCCAAAAATGGATTATCTCGAATTTCTTGAAAAGAAAATAGTGCCTTATATTGAAAATAAATTTAATGTGACTTTAAATAATACTAATTTAGGAATAATTGGTGCAAGTATGGGTGGTTTAAATGCTATAAACGCTCAATTAGAGTATCCTGATTTATTCGGTTTTGCTGGATGTATTTCGACACACTGGATAGGAATAAAAATATCTGAATATTTAGCTTTACCATTTAGTAAAAAGATATCTGGTGATCCAAACACTACAAGCGCAATTATCAAATATATCAAGTCAAAATCTGAAGTTTTAAATGATCAGAAACTTTATTTTGATCATGGTAGTGAAGGTTTTGATCGTTACTATTCAAAGCCTCAAGAACAGATTAATCAAATATTTGATATTAACAACATTAACTACGATTATAAAAAGTTTGAAGGTGATGATCATGAGCCTAAATATTTTGGCAGAAGATTTGATAACATTCTAATTTATTTATTAGATGTATAAAATATTTTTATTCTGGCTTTACAAATAAAAGAGTCATTCTGTCGCTCTCACCTATAGCTAAGTATTTTTCTCTGTCCTCATCTTTTAATCGCATGACAGGTGGCAGTGTCCAAACTCCTCTGGGATGAACAGTTGAATCTTTATAATTAGCATTTATTTCTGACTTGGAAACAAACTTAAAACCATTTTTTTCGGCAATTTTTATTGCATAACTTTCTGATACATACCCACTTTTTTTCATATCATCGAATGACGTTCCAGGTTTTGCTCTATGCTCAACTATGCCCAAAATACCTCCTGGTTTAAGTGCTTTAAATGAATTTAAAAAAATAATATCCATATTTGGTCCAAGCCAATTATGTAAATTTCTAAAAGTTAAGACTGCGTCAACGCTATTATCATCAGCAAGATTTGAAAAAAGATTTACAAGCTGTACTGATTCATACATTGGTTTTGAATTTAATTTTTTCTCAAAGTTTGCTCTGCTTTTTTTGAAATATGATCTCTCTGAATTGGGATCAAAATGAGCAGCAATCAAATAACCTGGATCATGAAGATAATTTGCAAGAATTTCTGTGTACCACCCTCCGCCCGGCGATAGCTCAACAACTGTCATATCAGATCTAATTTTAAAAAAAGTTAGTGTTTCATAAGGATTTCTATATTCATCCCTTAGAGTATTTTTTGGATCTCTATCTTTACTATTTATTGCTCCTTCAAGACTATGAGAGTTCCCACTTAATGGAAGAAGCATTAAACAGATAAAAGTAAATAACTTAATTATTTTCATCTTCAATATTTTCTTTTTTTAAACTTTTAATGTGTGGTGTGATTTTACCTATAAGTTTCTTTAGTTCTGGTTTGTTTAGCTTTATTTCTTGCTCACTTAGACCCTGTAACTCGTGAGGAAATACTAACCATTTATCTGTCTCATGCAAGAAAAAATCAGGTTTTCTGCCACTTTTATTTTTACTCGGTTTGTAAAAGGGGGTTGCTATTCGTATTTCAGGGGTATTCTTTTTACATGCAACTTCTAAATCTTTAATTATTTGCTCTACAGATAATCCTGTATCGTAAACATCATCTACTATTAGTAATGAATCTTCAGCTTCAAGCTTTCGAATTATATAATTGAGTCCATATACTTGTACCTTATCTTTTGTTTCATTGATGCCAGAATAATAAGATGTTCTTATGGCAATATGATCAGAAGATACACCAAGAACATCTAAAAATTCTTGAACCGCTATGCCAACAGGCGCGCCACCCCTCCAAACTCCAACGATATAGTTTGGTCGATATCCACTTTCATAAACATTCCATGCTAAAGAAAACGAGTCCTCTAAAAGGCTATCAGAACTTATAAATAACTTTTCCATGTAACAATTATATTATGGAATATATCTAAAAAAACTTACTTATTTAAAAAGATCTACTTACACGGAGCATCATTTGTCTTGGTGGTATATATTCTATACCTGTGCCTGCAACTCCAAATACATCTGTCATGCTTGAATTCATTCCATCTTTATTGCCAGCATTTAGAAGTAGCAGGTCTACGCCCCACTTATCCCCGATAAGATCTAAGCTAGCTGTTAAATTATAAATTGTGTAAGCATCAACTTGATCGACAATTGGGTTATTAAACACTCTTTGCTGGAAGGCTCCTCGGTGAATAAGTTCAGCAGTAATTGTAAGCAAACCAGAATCAATAGGAGTAGTGTATACAAGGCCCATGTTTGCTGTTAGTTCTGGACTTTTTGCTAATTCATTTCCACGTATATCTTCTCTTAAAGAATATCGAATTGGCTCTTCGCCAAAGAAATATAGCTCTGCATTTAAATTATCCAAGGCTTCGTATGAAGAAGTAATTTCAGTATCAAGATAAGCAACCCTTAAATCAAATGATAAAGAATCTGAAATTAAGCTTATTAATTCAAGCTCTAAACCTTTCATTTCAGACTCTGGTATATTAGCTACACCGCCTCTGTAAACATCTGGATCAGTTGACTGAAATTGGAGATTTTCGTAATCGTATGCGAATGCGGAAATATTAGCTCTCATTCTTCCCTCCAGAAAATCTGTTTTTAATCCAACTTCAAAAGCGTCGATCATTTCACTTTGAAAGAATGGGAATACTAATTGTGGTGCGGGTAGTGCTCCAAATTCTCGTTCGTCGTCAACTGGCCATCCAAAGGTTAAATTGCTTCCACCTGGTTTAAATCCTTTTGTATATGAAACATAAACCATTGTATCTTCATCAAGATCTCGTTCGTAAGCAATTCTTCCTGTTGTTTCGTCAAGTTCGTCTTGTATAAGATATTGTTGAAGTCCAAAAAAGTTTGTTACATTACTTGAAAATTCATCTTCAGTGTATCTAAATCCAAAAATAGCTCTATTAGCATCATCAATGTTTACAGTAGCTTGCCCATAGAGTGACTGAGATTCTCTAGATGGATAGGCTTCAGAAACAAATCCAATTTCAGCATCGTAAGCAGCAAAACATATCCCTTCAAAAGGACTTGTTGCACATATTGGAGCATGAACATAGGGAGTAAACTGACCATCCATTAAAGCAGCCTGTTTATTATTGTTAACATCTTTAACTTCATATATATGATTTTCTATTTCATGATCAAAATAAAAAGCTCCAAGAATCCAATCAGTATTTCCAAATAAAGGCTCATTTGAGATTAAATTTATTTCAAAGGTTGACGTTTCAACCAAAGAGGTTTCTGGTCTATATTCTGCTCTATTGTATGGAAATCCCTCCATTGGACCACTGGAATGAACATCACCGTAATTATGTCTGTCATTGTCTCTACTAACATAAATATCGTCTTCTTGTATGCTTGTTAAAATTTTGAGGTTAGCAAAACCTAAATCAGTGTTAAATATTCCAGCAATAATTTCTGATGTAAGCTCATAAACAGAAGCTGAGTCTTGTTTTAATTTTCTTGGATTTAATGTGGGGTCATCTAAACCTTTCATAGCCGCACCATTATTATCAGCTTCAAAAAATTGAGCGAATAATCTTAAGCTAGAATTATCACTGATATCAAAAAGCCAGTCAGTTCTAAAAGTTGAATGGTTAGTATCATCTAAATCTTGTCCATTGACTAAATTTTCAGTAAAGCCTTCATGATCAGTTGTAACCCATGAAAAACGAGTAGCAACTGTGTCAGATATTGGCATATTCACTCCGCCACGCAATTTTACTAAATCATAATCACCCAATGTAAGATCTACTTTGCCAGACAAATCCTCAAAAGTAGGAGCAGTGTTAATAACATTTACTGTCCCTCCTGTTGAATTTTGTCCAAATAAAGTTCCTTGCGGTCCTCTTAAAACTTCAATTCTATCTAAATCTATAAAATCTGTTCTTAAAGAAAATTTAGATGCAATAAAAATACCATCCATGTGTAAGGCAACTGATGGTGCTGCGATAGCGTTCTGGTTAGTTTCATCTCCTACGCCACGAATTGATATAATAGTTTTATAACCTTCGTTTTTAGCAACTGTAACTCCTGGTGCTATAGCGCTTAGGCCAACAAAATCAACAATATTTTTTCTCTCTATTTCTTCACTACTTAATGCGGTAACAGCCTTAGAAACATCCTGGAGACTTTCACTTCTTTTTTCAGCTGTGACTATTACTTCCTCAATTACCGCTTCTTGAGCAGTCATATTAAAAAATGCAAAAAATGATAGAAATAAAAAAGATTTATTTACGTAATTTGATAATTTCATCTAGAATCCCCTCGGAAAAGTTAAATATATATTATATACATTTTATGCAAAAACTGTGCCAACTTGTAAAGATAATATTTGAATAATAAACTTGTCGTTTGGAAGAAAAGATATGTTAACTATTTTAGAAAAAACATTCGATTTAAAATTAAACAACACCACTGTTAAAAAAGAGCTTTTAGCGGGTTTCACAACTTTTATAACAATGGCATACATAATATTTGTTAATCCTCAAATGATGGCTGCAAGTGGAATGGATCAAGGAGCAAGCTTTGTTGGAACATGCCTAGCCGCAGCTATAGCCTGCATTGCTATGGGCCTTTATGCAAACTGGCCTGTTGGTCTTGCTCCAGGCATGGGACTTAATGCATTTTTTACATATACCGTTGTTAACGAAATGGGCTATGCATGGGAAATTGCACTTGGAGCAGTTTTTTTGGCTGGAATCTTGTTTGTAATTATGAGTGTTACTCCCTTAAGAAGGTGGATGTTGGACAGTATTCCATTGAACCTCAGAATAGCTATGGGTTCAGGTGTTGGTTTATTTATTGGTTTTATAGGCTTAAAAAGTGGTGGGATTATAATTTCAAATGATGCAACTTTATTAAGCTTAGGAGATTTTTCTAAAATAGAAACTCTTCTTGCTGCCTTAGGTTTTTTATCAATAACAATTTTATCTGTAAGAAAAATTCCTGGTGCTATTATCATAGGAGTTCTTGGAATAACTATAATTGGTATATTTCTAGGAATAGTCAATTTTAATGGTGTTGTTTCTATGCCTCCAGCGCTTGCTCCAACGTTAATGAAATTAGACATCATGGGTGCATTGGATCTTGCGATGATAAGTGTCATTATGTCTTTTTTATTCGTTAATTTATTTGATACTGCTGGAACACTCTTAGGGGTTGCAACTAGAGCAAATTTAGTCGATGAAAAAGGTGATATTAAAAATCTTGATAAGGCTCTTAAGGCCGATAGCAGTTCAAGTGTTTTTGGCGCATTTTTTGGATGTTCACCGGTAACAAGCTATGTTGAAAGTTCTGCAGGTATTGAGGCAGGAGGTCGAACAGGATTAGCTGCTGTAGTAGTTGGCATCTTATTTATTATTGCAATATTTTTCTCACCAATTGCTGCAATAATACCGGCATATGCAACTGCAGGTGCTTTAGTCTATGTTGCGATATTAATGCTTAGTGGGATGGAAAGACTAAACTGGCAAGACTCTTCTGAACTTCTTCCAGCTTTAATAATTATAATTATGATACCTCTAACCTTTTCAATTGCTAATGGAATAGCTTTAGGTTTTATTGCTTATATTGCTATCAAAATTTTTACTGGCAAGCTAAAAAGCATCTCTTCTGGCGCTTGGTTTCTTGGACTCATCTTTTTATCTAAATTTATATTCTTATAAGTTTTGATTTATTTCTGAATAAACTTCATCAGGCAATTTAAATGATGTCCCTTTAACTTTCCATTTTTTTTCAATCATTTCGTATCTAAGTTCAGAATAAAGATGTGGAAATATCTCTTTTCTTTTACTATTTTTATTAACCTCGTATTTCAACTTCTTTTGGTCTATGTCGGTATTTATTTTTAGTAGGATAATTTCATTCATATCAGAAAAATAAATTTTTATAGTCATTTCTAATTGCTTTGGAAAAGAAAGATGTACAAAACCACTTTCCAAGTCTAGGCGAGTTTTTATTAGCCCTGTTTTTTTGACATTATTCCATTCTTTAATTGACAGTATTTTATAAATACTTGGTTTATCTTTTCTCTTATCCATTTATAATTTTACCTACGCATGTACATGATAAAAATTTTTTTAAGTATATATCTTTTGATATCTTTTTCTTTAGATATTTTTAGCTCTAGCAATGAAAGCGTATATGTCAAAATTGATAACGTAAGAATAATTGGAAATCATAATAAATTATTTGGAGTTGAAGAGTACCTTGGTATTCCTTTTGCACAACCACCAATAGATAATTTGCGATGGGAGAAACCTGTACCATGGGTTTCAAAGAAAAAAAATATAAACGCAAAAAATTTTAAACCTGCATGTATGCAGACTCCTAGTATTGTTAATTGGTACAAAAGACTTATAGAGACATTTGGCTATGACCCAGATACTTTTGCTAGTCCTGAGTTTAGTGAAGATTGCTTGTATCTTAATATTTGGAGGCCATCGAATTCAAAAAAAGATCTGCCTGTTATTGTTTACATTCATGGAGGTAGTAATGAAGCAGGATGGTCATATGAACCAAACTATAGAGGTTATAACATTGCTAATAGAGATGTCATCCTTGTTAGTATTCCATACAGATTAGGTATTTTTGGTTATTTTTCTCATCCAAAAATGCAACATAATAATCTTGCGCTCTATGATCAAGTTTTAGCTTTGAATTGGATACAAGACTATATAACTAATTTTGGTGGTGATCCCTCTAATGTAACAATAATGGGAGAGTCAGCTGGAGCAATGAGCATTGAATATCTTATGGTTTCACCTTTGTCAAAAAATACTTTTAATAAAGCTATTCATCAAAGTGGAGGTGTGCCATTGATTTATCCAACGCTTAAAACTGATGCACAAAATCAAGCTATAAAGTTTGAGAAATATTTTTTTAATGAATATACAGGCAATGTTTTAAATGAATTGAAGAAAATTGATTCAAATGAAATTTTGAAAGCTGTTGAGGAAGTATATTCTGAAGAGTTTTTTGATTTCGTGGAAGATGGCATAACTATTATTGAACCCCTTATGGAATCTTTTAAAAAAGGTAATATTCATTCTGTAGATCTAATAATTGGTGCAAATAACGATGAATGGTCTTTGTATCATGATGATAATGTTGATGTTAATAAGTGGCTTGATGAGGAAACCACACCAGAGCAAAAAGAAAAATTATTAAATTTATTCAAAGATATAGATGATCCCTTAAGAAAAATGGATCTTTTGCTTACATCTCAAAGCTACGTTTGTCCATCTCTAATTATTGCCAAAAGTGTGAAGAATAAAAACAGGCAAGCTTGGGTCTATCAATTTAACAGAGTTAGAGATAATGATTTAGCAAAAACATTTGGAGCTTATCATGGTGCAGAACTGCCATATGTATTCAATACTCATGATGAATGGCTGCCAACAAATAAAAAAGATATAGATCTTACAGATGATATTCAAGATTATTGGATAAGCTTTGCTAGATATGGCAATCCAAATTCTGATAGAACAAGCGAATGGCTACCTTATGATGCAAAAAATAAATATACGCAAATACTTGACGTGAAATCATATTCTGTAGAACATCCAAGTCAAAAAATTTGTGAGATAATGCAAATATATTAGATAGGGGCATACATGTATAACGTAGTTTACATTGGACTTTGGTTAATCCTTAGTACCATCGTAATTCAATTTTTTGTAGTAACGTGGCTTCACAGAACTCAAAAAAGATATAAAGTCGGTTACATTGATCCTGAATTAGGTCAGGCATCTTTATTATTTAGAGCGCATAGAACATTTTGGAATTCGATAGAAAATATTATTCCGATGTTTGGCATGTCCCTCATTGCAATTCTTGCAGAATATGATCCTAAAAAACTTTCTATTTTAGTATGGTTGTATGCGATTATGAGAATCTTACACATGATAATTTATTACAAAATAGCTACTGAAAAAAATCCTAGTCTAAGGAGCATTCCATATCTTTTTGCATTCTTTGCGAGCTTCTATTTGATGTGTGACTTAGGAATATTTCTAATTTTTTAGATTTTTTTCCAAACCAATTTATCAATGAAGCCATTCTGATTTGCGGTTAACGTAAGCAAGTTATTATTTTCTGTAAATTTATATTCCCTAGACAGAGTTGTATTTATCCATTGAGGAAGATGGCTTGCTTTCAGGTGATGATGAACAGAAGACTCATCAGCTTCAAATGTTCCACTGTATGATACATAACCAGTAAAAGCCAAGAAATGACTTTCTAAATGGTCCATTTGAGTTTTATTCATTGAAAAATTAACTTTATCTTTTAATTTGTTTCTCAATTCCGCAATTTGCAAACGATCATCAGAAAGTTTTGGGCGATCTTTTTCTAGAAGAGTGGCTGACACCCAACCCTCAGGATGATATAAGAGAAAACCTTCAACATTTCCACCATAAGGTTTTGTACTTTTGCCATCTGGTTTCGTTACATTCCAGTCTGAAAGACTCCAAACGCCACAAAAAATATCTAAATTACTTTTAATTCCCAAAACCTCTCTCCAGTTAAAATATTTTAATACTAATTTAAATGCTCGATCAATAAAGTAGGAACATTATGTGTATGTGACTTTATGGTTGCAACCAATGTATTTTCCTTTATGCCTTTTTTAATTGAAGATACTTCAACTTGCTCTTTTAGTAATCGATTGCATGCTTTTTCTAAAGACTCGACCTCCCAAGCCAGTCCCCATAATGAATCTTTTGCAGGCTCTTCATTTTTGCTTTCGATAACCTCAATTGTTGTCTTGTTTACTCTAAAAAAAAGCATTCTCCTATTCCAGGACTCAATGACTTTGTCTAATGCAAGTCTTATTTTAAAAATGTCTCTGTAAATATTAATAAATCCATCTGCATCATTTGTATTAATGACAACATGATCTAATTTTGAGGCCATTTCAGGTTGAAATGCTTTTTGCATTGGAAGTTCTGCGCTTAGGTGTTGAATGATAAAAGAGAACATTCCTCTAGTAAGATCATCTGGCAAAAAAAGGTTTTTCCATACTCTTGTCTTATCATTATTAGAATTTTTTCCTTCTCCAAAAATTATTTCAGGGACACTAAAATTATTTTTCTTAAGTACATTTGAAAAATTATCCAAATTATCAGTTCCAAGTGATATGCCAATAAAACCCTCACCGTTTTCTTTAATATGTTGTTTTATGAAGTCTGCTCCCAAGCCATCTCCAGATGCAGCCAGAAGTTCTAAGTAAGTATTTTTAAAATTAAATAAGCAATTTGATGTTCCAAAGTCTTTATGCTCACCTTTCCATGAAGATGGTATACCTAAGATCTTAGTATAATTTGATTCTGCTTCTTCAAGATTTTCTACTGCTATTATTAGATGGTCTATAGAATTAATCATTTTCAACTATATCCATTGATCATTTTTTGCAGTTAAGTCGCTTTCAATATCTCCAGTATTTATGATCCCTCGTGGTTCTACCAACATAATTTTAGCTTCTTCATTGGCGAAAGGTTTATGTTTTTTTCCTTTTGGAACTACTATCATTTCGCCTGCATTCAATTCAACTATTTGATCCTCAAATTCAATATTTATTTTTCCCTCGACAACAATGAAAACCTCGTCTGTATCTTTATGTTTATGCCAAACAAAATCATTTTTTATTTTGACTAATTTAAATTGATAGTCATTCATTTCTGCAATGACTTTTGGTGACCAAGTTTCGTTAAATTCTTTGAATTTAGATTTTAAGTTTATTTTTTTCATAGGTGCTCTTTAAAATAATTGAGCAATAAATAGACTTATTCTTCGTGGCAAGAGCAGTCCAGTTCTTGACAAAGCTTGTGATTCATATAGTGGGCATATAAAACACATATTGATGCGATTAACGTAAGTATCTTCTCGCCAGATTCACCAAGGATGCTTTCGCCTAGAACAGTTGACAAAATAAGCAAAGTCAATCCAATTAAACCTAATGGAAGAAAGGTGACCTTTTGATGATTTTTATAACCACTAAAAAAAGCAAACAAACTTACAGGCACGGCAATAGAAACAATTAATTTATGAATGACCTCGTTATCTATTGAAAATGATAAGAAACCTGAAGTTAAAATTAAAAAGGATGGAACAAAAAAACAGTGTATTACACATGCAAATGACAAACTCATTGCAACTTTATCGGTATTTTGTTGTGTCTTAATCATAGGAACCACATGATACTTTGAGTTTTGTTTTAATGCTACCTAAATTAATTGTTTAATAAAGTAAAGGGTCCTAAAATAATAAGATTCCTAAAACTTCTCATAAATGATTAGTTTATTCCACCAATATAATTCTTTATTATTGGCTTCATTGCTTTAATTTTTTCTTTAACTGCATCGGTGACTTTTCCCAAAACTGTCATACCTTCAATATTAAACATCTCACCAAATTTAACATTTACAGGAGTGCCTATTACTTTATTTGCAAGATCTTCCCATGCGACTGGATTTGCAAATACTTCAATTAGGGTTCCTGTTTTATTTGATTCATCAAGAAACCATTCAAACTTTATGAGCCCTTCATCGGCCTGACTATTCACAAAAGGACATTGCTCATTAAGAATAAACTCCTTTACTATGTCTATATGCTCAGAAAAAGACACATCAATAATTACAGTAGTCTGTTGATTGTTATTATTTAGATCCATTTAATTGTCTCCTCTTTAGTTTTCTTTATTACTGTTTATGCTACTAATAATAAACGCACCTTATATTAATGTGCCCAAAGTTATATGCTTTGAATAATATATCCTGAGATAAACTCGCCCAAGAAAGTAATTATTGTTATAAACAAACCCGCAATTAAGTAGAATTTATAAGATTTTAATTGCGCTTTGTGCTCCTTCCATCCAATTAACAAATATATAAGTCCCATAATGTATAAAGTTAATGTAGAGAAATAATTATCTATGTAAAGCAATAAGATAGAAACTACAAGCCCAACAAATGCAAAAATATGAAGAATTTTTATCATAAGAATATTATAAAATGGTTAGGACTTTTTGTTTGGATTCCATATCACCAAATTTTTAGTTTTAAGTCTATTTACAACTAGCTTATATCGTGATTGTTCTTCCTTCCATTCCTTTAACCATTTCTCACCGTCTCTTTCCGCATCAACAAAGATTGCATTGGTAAATGCTAAAGGTAAGATTACCGCAACGTGAATTACTATGCTTGCAACTGTATTATAGTTAAAGAACCCTAAATAATTCGCTGCCAAGAATCCAAAAAACACACTCCATACAGTGAACAAGACCAACATGAAGTATGTTTGAAGACTTGGATCAGGTATATATCTTAGTGGGTTATATCTCACATCCATAACTCTTCTCCAACCACTTACTAGGCTCATTACAATTCTTCTGAACAAACTAGGTTTTTTCATATTTGGTTCAATCATCTCTTTTCCTATAGAATCTTATAAACTCTTTGATAACATGCATCCCAACAGTGATCCATGTGACTACAATCAAGCTCCAAAATAAAAGTTCAATCATATGAATTATAAATCATTCCAAAACCTTGTGTTAAGACCCTTTGCTTTAATAAACAATTAATTTAGGTATTATTTGTTTTATCGCCTTAATAGTATAACTATCCAACGACCTAGATTTAAAATGTCAGCAAGCGCTGCCGACACATAAGTGAGTGCCGCTGCTCTTAGGATACTACTAACGGCTTTTTCGTTTGACTGCGATACGTAATTCCCTTCTCTTAATATAGGAAGTGCTTTAGAAAAACTTGCGTCAAATTCAATAGGCAGAGTTACAGCATGAATCACCATGCGAGCAACAAAACCAGATAACCCTAAGAATAGCAATAAAGAAAATGGCATTGGATGCCTAGTTATTATCCCGATCACTGGCGATAAAGAAATAATAACAGCACTCCAACGGGCCACCTTATCAACAATGGGTACCATCTTTGTTCTGGTAACCAGACGTTTATCACCTTGCTGATCCTGAATTGCATGTCCAACTTCATGAGCGGCAATAGCGATTGCGGTTAGAGATTTAGATTCATAATTTTGTGGCAGAAGCCTTACTTTTTTTTCAATTGGATCATAATGGTCTCCTAGCTTAGTTACTTCGACCTTCACATCTTTTAAAGAAAATCGCTTAATCAAATGATTTGCAAGCTCTGCCCCAGTGCCTGGCATTTCAGGCTTTTCTGCTGAATACTTCTTCATAACCAACTTCACCCACAAAGATGGTCCAAATATCAGCGCTAGAACTATGAGCGCACCCGCCACTAAAATCATGTTTTATCTTCCTTAAAAATTATTCTTTATTTTGTTACATTACACAGCAAAAGATTGTATTTCAAATCACTTTCATTGTCTTAATATTAGGTTATCAGCTTCGGTATTATTCCTAGTTGAGCAAGAATACCAAAGATAATTAACAATATAATGCTAGAGAGTATTTTAAGATTCTTTTTTAGAATCCATTCAAATGAGTTTTCTATAAATATTCTTATCAAATCATCTGCTCTACCCATCAATTTAATGGCTTTTCTAGTCCACTTGTCAGTTACATCAATTAATATTAAAGAAAATGCTGCAATAATTAGCCATACAACACCATTTAAGATCATATCAATAATCCAACCAACTACCACCCAATTTATTTCCATTATTACTAAAAACTACTCAACAGTGACTGAGTGTTTTCGAACAGAGAATAAGATTTTCGTCATTTTTAAACTTTTTGTGAAATGTTTTGTAAAACTCTATGTATTTTTTGTCCATTTGTAAAATTATACAAAATATATTAATTAATAGACTATATGTTATTATACCCCCTATGGGTATAAAAATTATTATTTTACTGATCATATCATTTGGACTAGATGCAAGACCTATTTCTTACTCTGGTGGTTCAACCATAATGTCCTTTTCAGATAATATAAAAGATTCTCTCTACTATCATTATTCACCATCATATAAATACTCAGTTGGGATTGAAAATATAAGAGATAAATATTTTGATGATAATTATTCTTATGTAAGATTTACATACTTATTGAATAGAAAAAATACTGAAAACTCTCAAAGAAATTTGTATCTTCAATCTGGTATAAGTTCAGAAGGTTTTAATAAATTTTTTTATGGTATGCATGGGGATTGGGAAACAAGAAGATTGTTTGTCGGTTTTGGATTAAAGGAAACTAAAAGGAAGATTCATGACTATTCAGAACAATACTATCAAATAGGAGTAGCACCCTATCTTGGAGATTATGGTGACTTGCACACATGGATAATGATAAAAGCGAAAGAAAATTCACTAGAGAATAAGTGGTCAACTTACCCCGTATTAAAGTTTTTTAAAGGAAATGTTCTTGCGGAATTTGGATATGGCGAAAAAACTGAATGGGATGTTCATTTAATGTATAGATTTTAGGAGAAAAATATGAAAAAAATATTATTACTACTGGTTTTCACTTCAATGACATGGGGAGAAAATCCACATGACCACATGCATGATTCTCATGAAGGACATCTGCATGAAGAGTTAGTAGATGGTAAGAAATTAGAAGTTGACCCTGATAGATTTGATAAATTCATTATGGATCTTAAAGATTCTCAAATTGCAGTCGTGAATGTTAAAGGTATGGTATGTGATTTTTGTGCTAGAGGTATTGAAAAAACATTTAAAAAAGACACTAATGTAAAAAAAATAGACGTTGATCTGAGTAAAGGAAAAGTTTTAATTGCATACAATGTTGCTTATGAAATCATCTTTGATGATATCAAGGAAAAAATTCTAATAAACGGACAAAATGCAATTGATATGCAGGTCATTAATCTGTAAAAACTATGCAAGATAAATCTGCAAATTTTTTATCCTTGTTTGCCTCATCATCAACTTTAATATGTTGTGCACTTCCTTCATTATTTGTCGTAATTGGTGCAGGTGCTTCTTTTGCAAATTTAATAACAGTTTTTCCATTTCTTATTGTCTTATCTCAATATAAGTTATACATAACAATGTTTGCGTTAGTGATGATCATTTTTGCTGGGTATGTGAATTATAAAACTTATTATATGCCTTGCCCCGCAGATCCTGAGTTAGGAAGGTTATGTATGCAAACTAGAAAAAAATCAAGATACATTTATTACATTTCAATTGTATTGTTTATTTTTGCTACAATATTTACTTACATAATTCCAAAATTCTTATGAAACATCCATGCCATAAAGAAGAAATTCCTAGTCTTAAAAGAGTTGAGGGTCAGGTTCGTGGAATTGCTAAAATGATTGATGAAGACAAGTATTGCATTGATATACTCAATCAAATCAAGGCGGTTAAAAATGCTATTACGAGTGTTGAAGGAAGAATATTAAAAAAACATATGAAAGAATGTGTTAAAGAAGCATTAAGTGATGAAAAGGGTTTTGACGATAAAGTTGAGGAAGTGCTAAAAACCCTAAGAAGGTAACTAATTCTCTGTTCAAATCTACTCCACAGTAACTGATTTTGCTAAATTTCTTGGCTGATCTATGTCTGTGCCTCTAAGCAAGGCAACCTCATAGGAAAGCATTTGTAATGGTATCGTATAAATAATTGGTGTAAGCAAAAAGTCACATTTTGGCATATTAATCAACTTTCCGGATTTCAACTCTATTGAAATTGATGGATCTGAGAACACATAAAGCGTTCCACCTCTTGCTTTTACCTCTTCAAGATTGGATACAAGTTTTTCTGCAATTTCACTTTCAGGACATAAAGCAACCACTGGCATGTTTTCATCAATAAGAGCTAGAGGTCCATGTTTTAGTTCTCCCGCAGGATAAGCTTCTGCGTGAATGTAAGATATTTCTTTAAGTTTTAACGCGCCTTCTTTGGCTATTGGATAAAAAATTCCTCTACCTAAAAATAAAGCATTATCTTTGCTAGCTACTTCGGGTGCTATCTCCATAATTAAATCTTTCAATTGTAATGTTTCATTAATTATTTCAGGCAACTGCCTTAATGCTGTTACAACTCTTTTTCTTAGCATTGGATTCTTTCCTCTGCTTTTAGCAAGCGATAAAGCTAAGAGCATTAAGCCTACTAATTGTGTTGTGAAGGCTTTGGTTGATGCTACTCCTATTTCAGGGCCTGCATTTGTATAAAGTGAATAATTTGACTCTCTTGCAATAGAACTTGTTGGAACATTACAAATGGTAAGTGTTGATAGGTAGTCTTTTTCTTTTGCATAATTTAGTGCTGCAAGAGTATCTGCAGTTTCTCCAGATTGAGAAATTGTTACTAAGAGTGCATCTTCATCAACATGAGGATTCCTATATCTATATTCTGACGCATAATCAGTTTGCGTAGGAAGTTCAGAAATTGCAGAAAACCAATTTGCAGCAACCCTTGCAGCATGAAGACTGGTTCCACAAGCTACTATTTGTATTCTTTTAACTTGGCTTAATGTTTCAGACGAGCCAATTCCAAAAATATTATCTAAGACATCCTCTCCACCAATTCTTCCATCAAGAGTGTTTAGAATGGCATTAGGTTGTTCATATATTTCTTTTTCCATAAAATGCTTAAAATCACCCTTAGATGTAGCCTCATTTGAGATATCAATTTGTGTCACTTCTCTGTCGACTTCTTGCATGGAGGAATCATAAATTTTGTAACTCTCTGCTGAAATATTTGCAACATCTCCGTCTGACAAAAAAATAAATTTATTTGTTAATTGCCCTATAGCCAATGGATCTGACGCGGCCAAAATCTCATTGTCTCCAAGACCAAGAAGAAGAGGTGATTTATTTCTAGCAAGAATAACATTTTTATCATTTTCTAGATCAATTGCAGCTATTGCATATGCACCCTCAAGCTTTTCAATTGTCTTGTACATTGCGTCTAGCATTAAGTTATCTTTATTTAAAAAATAATCTAGCATATGGGCAATTAGTTCAGAGTCTGTTTGGGAATCGAAGCAATACCCCTCTTCTTTTAGAAAATCTTTTAGATCTAAATAATTTTCTATAATGCCGTTATGAACGATATAAACTCTTTCATTGGACATATGCGGATGAGCATTCTCTTCGCTAGGCTCTCCATGAGTTGCCCATCTTGTATGAGCAATACCAAGTTTGCTTTTTGGTTTTTGATCAATCATTTTTTCTTCGAGAAGACTAACTTTGCCCAAAGTTCTTAAATGAGTAATATTTTTATTCTGATGTAAGGCAATTCCAGCAGAATCATAGCCTCTGTATTCCATTTTATGAAGGCCTTGTACTAGTAATTTACCAACATTTCTTGATGAAGCTGCCGCAATAATACCGCACATATTTAATCCTTTTTCTTAGACCAATTTTCTTTATTTTCTTGTTTCGCCCTTCCAAAACCCAGGGCATTATCTGGAACATCCTTTGTGATTACAGAACCTGCTGCAACTGTTGAATTTGATCCAATTGTTACTGGAGCAACCAAAGCTGAATTACTTCCGATAAAACTTTCGCTACCTATAGAAGTTTTATGTTTATTTTTTCCATCATAATTACATGTAATTGTTCCTGCACCAATGTTAGTATTTTTGCCAATATCAGTGTCGCCCAAGTAGGTCAGATGATTTGCTTTAGATTTAGACCCAACAACAGTATTTTTAGTTTCAACAAAATTCCCTACTTTTGCTTTATCTTCAATTAGGCTTCCTTCTCTTAATCTTGCATATGGTCCAATTACACAATCATTACCAATTTTTGCGCTATCTATATGTGAAAAAGGTTCTATTTTTGAATTGTTGCCTATTCTTACATCCTTTAAAATTGTGTTTGCTCCAATATGAACATTGTCACCTAGAGAGATGCTACCCTCTAATATTACGTTTGAGTCTATATAACAATCTTTACCAACTTCTACGTTTCCTCTTATATCAATTCTTGAAGAATCAACAATTGTTACGCCCATTTCCAGAAGTTCTTTTGCTTTCATGTCCCTATTAATTTTTTCAAGTTGTTCTAATTCTAATTTATCATTTGCGCCTTTAACTTCTTCGTAAGATGCCTGATATGTTCTTATTTTAATCCCTTTTTTGGAAATTATGGAAACTAAATCAGTTAAGTAATATTCTTCAGAAGCATTATTATTATTTATTCTTTTAAGACCATCCTTAAGAATATCACTTGAAACACACATCACTCCCGTAAAAACCTCATTAATACTTTTTTCTTCTTGGGAAGCGTCTTTCTCTTCTACTATACAAAGTGCGAATCCATTTTTATCTTTTTTAACTCTTCCGTAACCATAGGGATCTTTTAGATGTGTTGTTAATATTGAAAAACCATCAGATGATTTGTTTATTAGATCTTCAAGTGTTTTCTGTTTAATAAGCGGAACATCTCCGTAAAGTATTAAAACCTTTGAAGCACCTTGGTAATTTTGCATGCCGCACTTAACTGCATCTCCTGTTCCAAGAGCTTTTTCTTGAGTACTATACGAAATATTAAAACCATATTTTTCAGACTCATTTATGATAGATTCTTTTTGATAGCCCACAACAAGTGTAATTTCACTACTAATCTCAGCTGCAGTAGCGCAAATTTTTTTTAACATAGAAATGCCGCCAATCTTTTGCAAAGATTTTGCTTTATCTGATTTCATTCTTGAGCCCTCTCCGGCAGCAAGAATTATGGTATGTATACTCAAATTTTTTCTTGTTAAAAGACTACCTTACTGGTTTTTTCTAAGTTTTTGAATAGTTTTAAGTCTAGCGACTGCCTCTGCCAATTGAGAAGCTGCTTTAGCATAATCAATAGATGAATCTTTATCAGCTAAGTTTTGCTCAGCTATTTCTTTAGCTTTTATAGCTTCTGCTTCATCAAGACTATCAGCTCTTTCTGCAGTGTCGGATAAAACTGTTACTAAATCCGGTTGTACTTCCAAAAACCCACCAGAACAAAAAAAGGCTTCTTCTTCATTGCCATTTTGAACTCTTACTGGGCCTGGTGCTAAACCAGTAAGCAATGGAGTATGGCCAGGCGCTATACCAAGTTCTCCCAGAGATCCGGTTGCAAAAACCATTGTGGCTTCTCCTGAGTAAATCTCTTCACTTGAAGAAACAATATTAATTTTTATCGTGCTCATTTCTATAAAGTTTTTGCTTTCTCAACTGCTTCTTCTATAGTACCAACCATATAAAATGCCTGTTCTGGTAAATCATCATAATCTCCAGCAAGAAGGCCTTTAAATGCTTTAATTGTGTCATCTAATGAGACATATTTCCCAGATGTACCAGTAAAAACTTCAGCAACAAAAAACGGTTGAGACAAAAATCTTTGTGCTTTTCTTGCTCGAGCTACCAATCCTTTGTCTTCTTCTGATAATTCATCCATACCTAAAATAGCAATAATATCTTTTAACTCATTATATCTTTGAAGAATTTTTTGAACCCCTTGAGCTACTTGATAATGTTCATCGCCAACTACAAAAGGATCTAGCTGTCTACTTGTTGAGTCAAGAGGGTCCACAGCTGGATAGATGCCTAATTCTGATATTTGTCTAGATAAAACTACAGTTGCATCTAAGTGAGCAAATGTTGTTGCTGGGGATGGGTCCGTTAAATCATCTGCTGGCACGTACACGGCTTGAATAGATGTTATAGATCCTGTCTTGGTTGAAGTTATTCTTTCTTGAAGAGCTCCCATTTCTTCTGCTAAAGTTGGCTGATAGCCTACAGCAGATGGCATTCTTCCTAACAATGCAGAGACTTCTACTCCCGCAAGTGTGTATCGATAAATATTATCGATAAATAGTAAAACATCCTTTCCTTCATCTCTAAATTTTTCAGCTATGGTTAGTCCTGTTAGAGCGACTCTTAATCTATTGCCAGGAGGTTCGTTCATTTGACCATATACCATAGAAACTTTTGATTCGCCTAACTTTTCAATATTAACAACCCCAGACTCTTGCATCTCATAATAGAAGTCATTCCCTTCTCTAGTCCTTTCGCCAACTCCTGCAAATACTGAAAGTCCTGAGTGTTGAAGAGCGATATTATTGATAAGTTCCATCATGTTGACTGTTTTTCCGACACCAGCACCTCCAAAAAGTCCAACTTTTCCACCCTTAGCAAAAGGACACATAAGATCAATAACTTTAATGCCAGTCTCTAAGATTTCATTGGATGCTGATTGATCCGTATAGCTAGGCGGTTTTTTATGAATAGGCATTTTTTCTTTTTCGCCTATCGGGCCTTTTTCATCAATTGGATTTCCGAGCACATCCATAATTCTACCTAATGTTTCTGGTCCAACTGGCACAGATATTGGAGCATTTGTTCTTGAAACACTTAGATCTCTTTTGAGTCCTTCTGTTGCACCCATTGCAATTGTCCTTACAACTCCGTCACCTAATTGCTGCTGAACTTCTAAAGTGGTGCCACTTTCGTCTATTAATAAAGCTTCATACACCTGTGGTATGTTTTCTTTATCGAATTCTACATCGATAACAGCTCCTATTATCTGTGTTACTAATCCGTTGCTCATAATTTTCTCCTTAAACTGCCGCTGCACCACCAACTATCTCAGAGAGCTCTTGAGTAATTGCTGCTTGTCTAACATTGTTATATAAAAGTTCTAGTTCTTTGATAAGGTCGCCTGCGTTATCAGTAGCATTCTTCATAGCTATCATTTTTGCTGCTTGTTCACATGCATTATTTTCAACTACTGACTGATATACCAATGATTCAATATATCTTGTGAGGAGTCCCTCTAGTAATATTTTAGCTTCGGGCTCATAAATGTAATCCCAATGAGTAGATACAAGCTCGTCTCCTTCGCTAGGTGATAAAGGTATTAGTTGTTCTAGATTAGGTTGTTGCGTCATCGTGTTAACAAATATATTTGAGCATAAATAAGCTAAATCAATGTCTTGATTTTTATGCATATCTAGAACTACTTTTGTTAATCCTATCAAATCATCTGGGTTTGGCTTATCACCCAACTTTTCAGCAACTCCAACTATTTGTCCACCTACGCTTTTGAAAAAAGCCGACGCCTTTGATCCAATAATTGCGAAACATGATTCTATTCCGCTTGCATCTAACTCTGCAGATTTTGCAATAACTTGTTTAAATAAATTAATATTAAGGCCTCCGCATAAACCCTTATCTGAAGATATAACTATAAAACAAGCTTTCTTTGGTTTTCTTTTTTCATAAAATGGATGAGAGTATTCTGAATTTGCAGAGGCGATGTGAGCTATTAAGTCTTTAATCTTAATCGAGTAAGGCCGCCCTTCAAGCATGGTGTCTTGAGTTTTTTTCATTTTGCTTGCAGCAACCATCTCCATTGCAGAAGTGATTTTTTGCGTGCCTTTTATGCTCGCAATTTGTTTTCTTACTTCTTTTGTATTAGCCATATTTTATTGCTTAATAAGTTTGTGTTTTCTTAAAATCCTCTACAAGATCAACGAATTGTTTTTCGATATCATCATTCCAATCGCCGGTTGAATTAATTTGTTCTTCGAGTTCAGGCTTTTCTGAAGTTAAATATCCGTGAAGTGCTTCTTCAAATGCTAAAATTTTATCCACTTCGACATCTGTCATATATCCTTTGTCTGCTGCGAATAAACTTAAGGCTTGTTGAGCTACACTCATTGGCGCATACTGTTTTTGTTTTAACAATTCTGTAAAAGCCTTACCATTAGCAAGTTGCTGCTTTGTAGCTTCATCTAGATCAGAAGCAAATTGGGAAAAGGCTGCAAGTTCTCTATATTGAGCAAGTGCTGTTCTGACTCCGCCAGCTAATTTTTTCATAATTTTTGTTTGTGCTGATCCACCAACCCTAGATACCGATAAACCTGGATTAATTGCAGGCCTTATACCAGAGTTAAAAAGCTCTGTTTCTAAATATATTTGACCATCTGTAATAGAAATAACATTAGTTGGAACAAAAGCCGATACATCTCCTGCTAGCGTTTCAATAATGGGCAATGCTGTTAAGGATCCTGTTTTTCCTTTTACTTTGCCTCCTGTTATTTGCTCTACGTAATCTGCATTAACCCTAGCAGCTCTTTCAAGCAATCTAGAATGGAGATAGAAAACATCTCCAGGATATGCCTCTCTTCCTGGAGGTCTTTTTAGAAGCAAAGAAACTTGTCTGTATGCAACAGCTTGTTTTGATAAGTCGTCATAAACTATTAATGCATCCTCTCCTTTGTCTCTAAAATACTCACCCATTGAGCATCCGGCATATGCAGAAAGATATTGCATTGGAGCAGGATCAGCTGCGGTTGCTGAAACTACAATTGTGTGTTCCATTGCTCCATACTCTTCAAGTTTTCTAACAACATTGGCAACAGTGGATTGCTTTTGTCCAATTGCAACATATATGCATTTAACTCCAGTCCCTTTCTGATTAATAATGGCATCGATTGCAACAGCTGTTTTGCCAGTTTGCCTGTCGCCTATGATTAATTCTCTTTGACCTCTCCCAATCGGGACCATTGCATCAACAGCCTTAAGCCCAATTTGAACTGGCTGATCAACCGACTGACGGGCAATAACACCAGGAGCTACAACTTCAACAGGAGCAAAACCTTCAGCCTTAATTTCACCCTTTCCATCAATTGGTTGTCCTAAAGTATTTACTACCCTACCAAGAAGAGCCTCACCAACTGGAACTTCAAGAATTTTGCCAGTACATATTGCTTTTTGACCTTCTACGAGTTCTAAATAATCTCCTAGTACAACAGCTCCCACCGAATCTTGTTCCAAATTAAGAGCCATTCCTCTAGTGCCATTCTCAAATTCTATGACCTCACCATACATGACATCACCCATCCCATGAATTCTTACAATTCCATCTGAAACGCTTACAATAATACCTTCGTTTTTTCTTTCTGCAGATAGATCAAGCCCAGATATTTTTTCTTTTAGGACGCTAGAGATTTCTGATGGATTTAGTTGACTCATTTTTTCACCTTAAAAATTTAATTGATTAATTAGTTTCTTGACTTTTCCTCTGATAGAAAGATCAAGAGTTTCATCACCTATCTTTATTGATAGGCCGCCCATAATGTTTGGGTCTTTTGAAAAAGATATGTTTGCATCCTTTCCATAAGAAGATTTTAATTTTTCTTCGATATTGATCTTGGCCTCATCGCTTGGATCTTTGGCAACAAAAACTTTTATAGATTTTTGTTTGTTATGTTTTTCAAGCAACTGCTGATAAATTTCAGAAATTGAAGAAATTAAATTTAATCTCTTATTCTCAGCCAAAAGTTTTAGTAGGGTTTTCGATGAGGTATTAACTGTGTCATCAAAGAGGTTAATTATTTTTTCTGAGATTTCTTTTCTAGAATATGTAGGATTTTCGATTAATGCTGCAACTTCATTGGTTTGAGATACGACCGCCATTGTTTTTAAGTTTTCAGATGTTTCCTCCATGGTATCTAAATCAAGAGATGCTTCAAATAAAGCCTTTGCATAGGGTCTGGCAAGAGGAGTTAATTCAATCATAGTTATAATTCCTCAGCGGCTTTTTTAAGAATATCGTTGTGTTTCTCAGAGGATATTTCATCATCAAGTATTTTTTGTGTCGTATCTATAATTATCTTTGCCATTTGTTGTTTCAATTCTTCTTTTGCCTTGTTGGTCTCGTTTTCAACTGTTTTTGAGGCCGCTGTCATTATCTTTTCTGCTTCTATTTCTGCTTTAGATGTAGCATCAGATACTATCTGAGATGCTCTTGAATTTGCTTTATCAACAATTTGTGCTGCTTCCTCTTTTGCCTGATTTAGTTCTTTGTCAAAAGCTAATTTAGCTTCTTCTAGAGAATCGTCTGCTTTTTTTGCCGCCTCAAGACCATCAGAAATTCTTTTTTCTCTTTCTTTCATGACAGAAAGAATTGGTGGGTAGACGTATTTCCAACATATTAATACAAACAATACAAAAACGACTGCTTGTGCTATTAGTGTTGCGTTAATACTCATTTAGATACTAAAGAGCAAATAACATATACATCCCAAGACCAACTCCAATCATAGGAACCGCATCTGTAAGACCCATCATTAAAAAAAATCTGCCTTGTAAAAAAGGTGCTAGTTCAGGCTGTCTTGCAATACCTTCTATAAACTTGCTTCCAAGTATGCCAACGCCAATCCCAGCTCCAATAGATGCAAGACCCATTACGATAGCTGCTGCTAAAATACTATATTCCATTCTATTCTCCTTTTAATAGAGCTAATGCTCTTCTGTTTCATGAGCCATTGCTAGGTAAGCAATAGTCAATGCCATAAATATAAATGCTTGGAGAGCAACAATCAATATATGAAATAATGCCCACACCAAATGAAGCCCAATACCAAGCAAACCGATATATATGCTGTTAAAAAATAGCATTAAAGCTATTAATATAAAAATCATTTCCCCTGCATATAAATTTCCAAATAATCTCAAGCCCAAAGAAATTGGTTTAGCGATAAAGTTAACCATCTCTAATATAAAATTAAAGGGTATTAACCACTTTCCAAAAGGGTGTAATGTTAACTCTTTGATAAATGGAACTAAGCCTTTAACAGTGATACTGTAGTAAATAGTTAAAATAAACACAGCAAGTGCCATCCCAAGCGTTATATTTGGATCGGTGGTTGGAACTACCTTAAAGTATTCTATTCCTGCTGATTTTGCTAGCTCTGGTAGAAAATCAACTGGAACGAGATCCATAAGGTTCATTAATAAAATCCAAACAAAAACTGTTAGTGCTAAAGGAGCTATTAAGCTATTTTTTGTTGCTCCAAAGAGTGATTGAACATTGTCGTCAACAAATTCGATACACATTTCAACAAAATTTTGCATTCCAGAGGGTGCTTTATTGGGAGATTTTGGTTTGCCAAGCATGAAGGCTGCTATGAAAATGGCACCCAAAAAAACAGACCAAAACAAAGAATCAACATGAAAGGCCCAAAAGCCCATTTTATCAACCAGATAAGGGTCGCAAGTCCAAAATGATTTATATATTCCAGCGCCTTCATCCACCCCAACATGTCCACATGTAAGGTTTGTAAGGTGGTGGCTAATATAAGACTCTGTTGTTAAAGTATCTGCCATTTAAACTGCCTTTTTTTTAGTAAAAATAGATGGATTTAATATTATATTTATAAGGATAAACAAAAACATTGCGTGAATAAATACTTCAAGCATATAAGTTCCAGTTAAATATAGAGCAATGACAAACATAGTCCATTTCATTGTCCATATATATGCGATATTTAGACTGTAATTTTTTAGCTTTGCGCCTAAATAATAGATAGACATTAAAATCGCTAAGTAAAAAAGGGGCGCCATCATAAAATAAATATTTTTGAAGGTGCCGATTATTGATATTGATAATATTACTAATGCAAAAATTATACTTTTTGGGTCGGTTTTTATGTTACTGGCTTTTGAGTTCAACTTGCTTGAAAGAAAATTTGTAGCACGAATTGTAAGAAAATTATTAAATTAGAACAAGTTGTTTTTTATTTAATTTTTCAGTTTCGAGATAATGATATCTAGTTCATCAAGAGAGTTGTATGTTATTGAAACTTTACCATTTTTTTTGTTTTTAGCTTCTATTTCGATTTTGTGGCCAAAACTATTAGACATTTCTTGTTCAATGTTTAGCATGTCGGTTTCTTTGTCTTTTATGTTGGCTTGATTTTTTTGAGCTGATTTATTTAAATTGCTCAAGTCTTTGACGGTCAGTTTGCTCTTAATAATTTTTTGTGCCGCTTTAAATGCATCGTCTTTGCTCATAGAAGCTAAAAGTTTTGCGTGACCTTTTTCAATTTGTCCAGACGATAAAAGATCGAGCACGCTTTCTGGAAGTGAAAGTATTCTTAAAGAATTGGCAATTGTGCTTCTCGCCTTTCCTGTTGACAAAGCAATGTCATCTTGAGTTAAGTCAAATTCTCTTTTTAACCTATCGTAGCCTCTTGCCTCTTCTACTGCATTAAGGTCCTCTCTTTGGAGATTTTCAATAAGGGCTGACTCTAAAGCATCTTGATCTTTTTTCTGATCTACCAAACACGGTATTGTTGTTAAGTTGGCAAGTTTTGATGCTCTAAGCCTTCGCTCTCCAGCAACCACTTCAAATTTGTTTAACCCTAGCTCTCTGACTAAAATCGGTGACAAAACGCCATGTTTTTTTATTGAGTTTGTTAACTCGTTTAATTTTTCTTTGTTAAAATTTGTTCTTGGTTGAAATCTTCCAGGGCTTATTAATGTTATTTCAATTTCCTTGATTGTCTTCTGTCCTTGTGGTTGTTCACCAAGAAGCGCTTCAAGGCCTTTGTTCAAAATTTTATCGTCAGGCATTTTCAATCTTCCTTATCAACTCACCTGCTAAAGCTAAGTATGCTTTTGCTCCATATGAGGTTGGCATATATTTTATACCAGAAGTGCCGTGGCTGGGTGCTTCGGCAAGTTTTATATTTCTTGGTATAAGGGTATTAAAAACCAAGTTAGAAAAGTGTTTCTCGAGTTCGTATGAAACCTCTTTCGCTAGGTTGTTTCTCATATCAACCATTGTTCTGATAATTCCTAATATCCTATTTGAGGAGAGGTTTTTGTCTGAAAGTGTTTTGATTGTATTCATTAGGCTTGAAACTCCTTCTAATGAATAGTACTCGCATTGAAGGGGTATTAGGGTCCCGGATGCTGCAAACAGCGCTTCAATTGTTAATTGGTTGAGTGTTGGTGGGGTATCAATAATTGTGTAATCATAATTTGTTTTCATCGTATCTAGCTGCTTTGAAATAAAACCCTGTTGTTGATTGTTTCTTATTGCAACTTCCAGCGCCGCCAAGCTTTCGTTTGCTGGAATAACTGAGTAGCCGTCTTTGCACTGGTAAATGCATTCAGAAATTGAGCATTGGTTTAATGAGAGCTCGTATAGTGTGTTTGATTCTTTTGTGTTTATTCCTGTTGCTGTGGTGGCGTTTGCTTGGGGATCAAGGTCTAATAGTAAAACTTTCCTTTTTGTGGCTGCTAGGCTTGCTGAAAGGTTAATTGCGGTGGTTGTTTTGCCAACCCCGCCTTTTTGATTTGCAATAGCTATTACTTTATTCATTCGTTATTTTTACAAGGTGTCTTTCTTTTGTAACATTGTTAAGATTGATTATTTCATACTTGTATTTGTTTGTGTTTACTTGTTGTATTTCATTGTTTATTTTTTCAATCTTTCCTTTTAGTAATAAATAATAGCCATTTCTATCGATATTATTTTTTGTAAGTTTTAATATGTTATTAATTGATGAAAAGGCTCTTGCTGTTATTACATCAAAGTTTTGAAGGTTGTTTTTTTCAACTAAGCTTGTATTAATGGTTTCTGTGTTTGTTAGGTTTAGTTGGAAAATTATCTTATTAAGAAAGCTTATTTTTTTCTGATTTTTTTCAAGCAAAAAAACTTTCGTGTGGTTTTTCAAAATTCCTATAAGGATTCCTGGAAAGCCTCCTCCGCTTCCAAGATCAAGTACTTTTTGTTTGTCTTTTATCATGTTTATGGCTGGCAAACAATCAAAGACGTCTTTTTCGAATATTTCTTCTTTTGAGTTTCTAACAAATATGTTGTGATGTTTGTTAAATTTAAGCGCCTCACTTATAAAAATTTCGATTTTTTTTATATCTTCTTTTTTGATTCTTTGGTCCCTAACTAGCTTGTCTGTTAGGTTAGGCATTTGTTGTTGACAGTTCTTCTTTTTTTATTGCAATTAAAATAATGTTAATTGCTGCCGGGGTAATTCCTTCGATCCTTGATGCTGAGCCAATGGTGGTAGGTTTTGATTTTATGAGTTTTTCAACAGCTTCGTTCGAAAGGCCATTTATTTTTTCGTAATTTAGGTTTGCTGGGATTTTCTTTTGGTTTTGTTTTTTGTTTTTGTTTATTTCTCTTTGTTGTTTTTGTATATATCCTAAATATTTTATTTCGTTAAGAGCCCTGTTGTACTCGGTCTTGTTGCTTGTTGTTTTATAAAGTTTTTTTGTATTGACGTCTGGTCTTTTGAGTAACTCGTAAATGCTCTTTTTTTCTTTAAGGGTTGTTGTTGTGTTTTTGTTGTTCTTAAAGCTTTGTGTTTTGATTTTCTTTAGTTCGTCTTTTATAAACTTTTTATATGCTTCCTCTTTTTTCTTAAATTTGACAAGTCTTTGGTTGCTAACAAGGCCCTGTTTATGTCCCTTTTCTAAAAGTCTTTGTTCGGCATTGTCTTGGGATAAAAGCAGCCTGTGCTCTGCTCTGCTTGTAAACATTCTGTAGGGCTCAGTTATTCCGTGTGTTGTTAAATCATCAATCATCACACCAATATACGCCTCGTTGCGCCCAAGAATAAATTTGTTTTTCTTTTTTATTTTACTTGCTGCGTTTGTTCCAGCAATCAAGCCTTGTGCTGCGGCTTCTTCATATCCTGTTGTTCCGTTAATTTGTCCTGCTAGGTAAAAGTTCTTAAAAAACTTTGTTTCAAGTGTTGGTTTTATTGTTCTTGGGTCTATATAGTCATATTCAACTGCATATCCGTACTCTTCTATTTTTGAATTTTCCATACCTTTTATTGATAAGATAAATTCCTTTTGAGCTTTTTTTGGAAGGCTTGTTGAAATTCCATTTGGATATACAAGGTCTTTATAAATGCCCTCTGGTTCAATAAATATTTGGTGGCTGTCCTTGTTGCTAAATTTATATACCTTGTCTTCTATTGAGGGGCAATACCTTGGTCCAATGCCTGAAATATTTCCAGAATACATTGCTGAAAGGTGGGTGTTGTTCTTAATAATTTTATGTGTTTTTTTGTTTGTTCTTGTTATATAACAAGGAAGTTGTTTTTGATGTTTTTTTACAATGTTTCTTTTTGACATCCATGGGGTTGGTTTTTCTCCTGGTTGCGCCTCCATCTCTTCTAATTTCAGGCTGGATAATTTCACTCTAGCCGGTGTACCAGTTTTTAGTCTTCCCATTGGAAGCTTCAAACTATATAGTTTTTTTGAAAGTGATATTGAAGAATCGTCACCTACACGACCGCCTTTTTTTGACTCAGAGCCTGTGTACATAATTCCATTTAAAAACGTTCCTGTGGTTAAAATTGTCTTCTTGGCTAAAAAATCTCCACGTGATGTTCTTACTCCAGTTACTTTTTTGTTTTTAACAATAAGGTCTTCTACTTCAGCTTCAAAAATGCTGATTTTAGAATCCTTTATAATTTTTTGTACTGCTTTTTTATATAAATTTCTGTCGCACTGAACTCTTAGTGCCTGAACAGAATTTCCTTTTCTTGTATTCAGGGTTCTGTATTGTATTCCAGACATATCTGTGGCTACAGGCATTATTCCATCAAGTGCATCTATCTCTCTTACTATATGAGATTTTCCAAGGCCTCCGATCGCCGGATTGCAGGACATTTGGCCAATGGTTTTTTTGCTCATTGTTATGAGAGCGCAGTTTAGATTCATCCTTTCTACGGCATGAGCTGCTTCAACGCCAGCATGCCCACCACCAACAACAATCACATCGAACTTATTCATATTAATATAAAACCTATAATATCTATATTATATACTTATTGTTATTTCTATTAAGAGAGCTTTAAATATGTATAAGTCAAAAACAAGGCGTTTTAATAAAGCTTACGAGGAAAATAAACCGCTGTAAAAGCTGTTTATATAAATAAAACCAAATTCTTAATAAACTGTTTGTAAAAAAAATTGCCAAAAACAAAATACAAATTAATAACAGGTTTTATAATTACTTACCAACACAAAATGAATTAAAAATATCACCCAACAACTTTTCAGAAGTCTTAACCCCTACAAAATTATCCAGGTCTGATCTAGCATGTTTTAAATGTTCAGCAGACAGGTCGATATTTTCTTCTTGTTCCAAAAAACCCAAAGACAAAGTAAGATTTTCAAGACATGATTTTAATAACCCAAACTGCCTTTCATTAATCAAATATGAGGAGGACTCTGCTCGATGATCTGGAAAAAAACCACCTATGACATTTTTTAAATTTTTAACACCTTTGCCAGTTTTTGCAGACACAAAACAATCAAAACCATCATATTTCTTATAACCAAGATCTATTTTATTTAAAACCCAAACAATTCTTTTGTTTTTTAATAAATTCTCATAATAACCTATCAACTGCAAATCATATTTTTCCAAAACAACAACAATTAAATCAGATTTATTAATTTCATCCTTTGTTTTTTCTATGCCATGCGCCTCAACATCTTCAGCGCCATCCCTCAACCCAGCAGAATCAAAAACAACCAAAGAGTTATTTTCAAAAAAAACCTCTGACTCTATTAAATCACGCGTAGTTCCAGGAGCACCAGACACCAAGGCTCTTTCATACCCCAACAACCTATTAAAAATTGAAGATTTACCAGAATTTGGCGGGCCAATCAATAAAACCTTGTTTTTGTTTAATAATAACGACCTGCTAGAACAACCGCTCACAAAATGACCAAAATCACGAACGATTTTTTTATGATCATCTAAAAGACTTTCATCTAAAAAAACCTCATCTTCATCAGAAAAATCTATTTCACCTTCTACCCTAGTCCTTAAAACATCAATACCGCCAACGAACAACCCAATTTCCTTTGAAAAAACACCAGACAAAGACTTATTTGTTAAAAACAAATCTGCTTCTGAAGAGCTATTAATGACATCAACAACAGACTCAGCCTCATTTAAGCTTATTTTTTCATTTATAAAAGCTCTTTTTGTAAACTCACCAGGCCCCGCCTCCTCAAAACCAGCCTCAAGAAAAGCCTTAGTTAACACCCCCATAACACCCAAGCCTCCATGTCCATGAATCTCAAACGAATCTTCCCCCGTATAACTTTTTGGGCTTTTGAAAAAAATTACACCCACCCTGTCAACAACAGAGTTTTTGTAAAGAAAATCTTTTACATAAAAGTAGTTTGGGTCTTTTGGAGGGTTTTTAAAAAAAAGAGATAGCGCTTTTAAGGAACCGCGACCACTTACTCTAAAGACACATATTGCGGACTTAGAAGGCGGGGTTGCAAGGGCAAAAACAACTGACATTTAAAGCCCAAGCCTCAGCCGCCACCAGTACCAATACTGTCGACAGGCCCTCTTTTGCTATATTCGTACCTTTGTTGAACCAAAGAAATCCCAGCGTTTATTACTGAATAAAGAGCCAAAGCAGAAGGGAAAAAAACAAAAAAGAAACCAAAAAAAACCGGCATAAATTTCATTGACTGAGCCATTTGCATTTGCATTGGATCATTGGTTGGGGGTTGTGGGTTTAGACGAGTTGTTAGAACCATAATTAGCGTAAAAGCAATAGGTAAAATAAAAAGAGGATCAGGCACAGAAAGGTCATTTATCCAAAAACCCAAAGAAGCGTGACGCAACTCTACCATTTCTCTTAAAGCAAAGAAAAAACCAATAAAAAACGGCATTTGAGCAAACATTGGCAAACACCCGCTCAAAGGGTTGGCTTTATGTTTTTTATATAACTTACCCATTTCAGAAGCAAGCTTTTGTCTGTCGTTTTTGTGCCTTGATTGAATTTCTTTTAGTTCAGGAGCCATCTCCCTCATGCCCGCCATACCAGCATAACCCCTGGCTGTAACAGGCCACAAAAGAAGCTTCAGAAATATTGTGAACAAAATTATTGAAAGACCCCAATTATTAACAATAGCATTAATTTTATTTAAACCCCACACCATTGGCCTTGATAAAAACCAAAACCAACCCATCTCAATAGTTAAATCTAAATTTTCAGCTCTTTCAGAAAGATCGCTTTGCGTTTTTGGCCCAACGTAAAGCCGATGATCGTGTTGATATGCGAGGTCTTCAAACTCAGGCTTTTCAACTGTGTAACCCATGTTATACAAGCCGTTCTCAGCTGGACTTGCAAAGTAATTGTAAACATAATCATTAGAGCCTATAAGAGCAGCAAAAAAATATTTCTCTATAAAAGCAACCCACCCAGATCTTGATAAAATGCTAATGGGAGCGTCTAACTGTTTAAGTCTAGATTTTTCGTAGCTATCAGCCTGGGTCGAGAAGGCAACCCCCTCATAAGAGCTATTGTTCATAGCTCCACCACTAGCAAAATTTGTTTTCAAATCTAAAGACCTTCCAGCAGTTCTATACATTGCGCCATAAGCCCTTCCCTGAACCCCTTTAGCAGAGATGTCTTTAACTGAAACCTCGTATGTTGAAGGAAGAAAAGAAATTTCCTTTTTCAAACCGTTAAGGTCGTCAACCAAGACAATCTTGCTATCATTAACAACCTCTAAAACATATGAAGGCGCAATCCCAGTGAAACCACTTTTAAAATAGTATCTAAACAAGCGCTCATCATCAGAACCAAAAACCCTTACACCCACAGAGTCATCAGCATTTTCAACTGGGAATTGTTTGAGCCTAGCTTCAACTAGGGCACCATTTGAAACCACAAACTTTAGGCGCAGCAAATCGTTTTCCAAAAAAACATACCTATTAGATTTAATATCTATTAAATTTTCTTCTTTAAGGCTTTCCACATACAGGGAATGCTTTTCTAGATCATCAAATCTTGTACCGCTTGTATACTCATAAAAAAGGCCTATAACAAGCGCCAAAATTAATCCAAGATAAATTCTTCTTATATTCATAATTATCTATTATTTGCGTTGAATGATTTTACAGCGTTAATGATCTCAAAAGAAGCCTCATTTTTTTTTAATTCAAAAAAAGGCTTAAAAACAAAAAAGACAAAACAACCTTCTTGAGCATAAAGATCATTTTTTCTAAACGTTTCTTTTATGCTTCTTTTAATTTTATTTCTATCGACCGCCCTAGAAAAAATTTTTTTTGAAACAGATACTCTAATATTTTCAATATCATTTTTATTGAAGAAAATTCTAAAATTTTTCGATGAATAAAAATATTTTTTAAGTTTTCTGCTATTCAAGCTTTAAGCGCTAAGTTCTTTGCGCCCTTTTTTTCTTCTATTAGAAAGTATAGCCCTGCCTGCTTTGGTTGACATTCTTGATCTGAAACCATGCGTTCTTTTTCTTTTTAAAGTGCTTGGTTGAAATGTTCTTTTCATAATAATATAGCCCGCAAATTGATCGAGAATTATATATCAATATAGTGAACAAACCAAAAATTTAACTAAAGTTTAATGTTTTTTTTTATTAACACTT